>NZ_JBFUKM010000008.1:0-306117 GCF_056400825.1 Allobosea sp. P4_H5
GGCCCAGCGCTGGCCCAGCGCTCGGCGGATGCGGCCAAGGAGATCAAAGGGCTGATCACCGCCTCCAGCATCGAGGTCGAGAAGGGCGTCGCGCTGGTCGGCCAGACCGGAACGGCGCTGGAGCGGATGTCCGGCGAGATCACCCGCGCCACCTCGCTGGTCGCCGAGATCGCCTCGGCTGCCCAGGAGCAGGCGACCGGACTGCAGGAGGTCAACACCGCCGTCAACGAGATGGACCAGGCGACGCAGCAGAACGCCGCCATGGCCGAGCAGTCGACCGCCGCCTCGCAGGCGCTGGCCCAGGAAGCCGACAGACTCGCCGCGCTGGTCGGGCGCTTCCGTCTCGGCGGCGACGTGGTTGCCTTGAAGGCGATGGCGGGCAAGATGGCGCAGGCTACGGCGCCTGCGCCGCGTCCGGCGCGCGCCATGGCGGCGGCGCCTGCCTCGAACCATGGCAGCGCCGCGCGCAAGGTCGCCAATGGCGGCGATCGCGGCTGGGAGGAATTTTGAGCACGCCTAGCGAGATTGCTGCAGAGATCGGCTTCGACGACTTCCTCAAGGTCGATGTTCGCGTCGGCACCATCGTCGAAGCCGTTCCCTTCCCCGAAGCGCGCAAGCCGGCGATCAAGCTGGTGATCGACTTCGGCGGCACGATCGGCCGCAAGAAGTCGTCTGCGCAGATCACCAGGCACTATCGGCCCGAGGACCTCACGGGCCGGCAGGTGCTGGCGGTGGTGAACTTCCCGCCGCGCCAGATCGGCAAGTTCATGTCGGAGGTGCTGACCCTGGGCGTACCCGATGCCGACGGCGAGGTCGTGCTGATCGGCCCATCGCTCGAGGTGCCTGCGGGCGGGCGGCTGTACTGAGTCGTCTGGTCAGGCGGCCCGATCCTGCGGCCAGGTTCCCGTCGCGAGCGTGGTCGGCGCCGGTTCCGGCTCGCTCCAGCGCAGAGGCAGCGCCGCCTTGCGCCGCCAGGCCCGCGTGATCTCGACCTTCAGCAGGCGCTTGGCGCCGTCGAAGCCAGCCAGCTCCGGGCCAGTCCAGACGATCTCCGCCACCCCCTGCAGCTGCAGCAGGTCGCCCTTGGCGAAGTCGATGAAAAGCAGGGATGTCGCTGGCTCGCGCAGCAGATTGCCGAAGGTGTTGAAATAGCTGTTGCCGGCGAAGTCCGGCACCGTCAGCCGGTTGCCTGCGATCCGGACAAAGCCCGGCCTGCCGCCGCGATGCGAGATGTCGAGCCCGCTCTCCGAGCCGCTGGCGATGAAGAGCGTGTCCGCTTCCGCGATCAGCGCGCCAGCTGCCGCGTCGAGGCTGCCGAGATCTTCGGTGACAGTCGTGGCGGGCGGCGCGATCTCATGCTGCCGCACCTGGATGTACTTGGCGCAGTTGCCGAAGCTCTGGCTTACGGCGATCCTCAGGCCGTTTCCGTCGCGCTCGCTGATGAGACCATTGGCGCGGTTGCGCCTTCGCGTGCGCAGATCGAGCCCGAGCAGGCCGATCGGAGCGCTGGCGCTGAGTGCGCTGTCAGCAGGATCGCCGGGGGAGGGCAAGGCAGCGACGGCGAGTTCATTTGGTGTCGGGCTGGTGACGAAGCCTTCCGGGCCGGTGAGGACCGTCGCGATCGGCTTGCCCTGTGCGTCGCGCCCCGCTGCAAAGAGATAGGGCAGCAGCGCGAAGAAATCGCGATGCTGGTCCGGCATGAAGGTACGGATGCCGGCGCCACGCGAGCTCTCGCCGGCGAGCGCCTGCGCCTCCAGCTCACCTTCATGGAAGGGCGAGGCGTCCATGATCTCAGCCCTTCACGGGAATGGGCGAGGGCGGGATCGGCTTGAAGAAGGGCAGGGCCTCGATGCGCTTGAGCCAGGCCCGCACCGCCGGATAGGGATCGAGCGGGATGCCGCCCTCTGGCGCATGCGCGACATAGGAATAGCAGGCGAGGTCGGCGATCGTCGGGTGCTCGGCGGCGAGGAAGCTGCGGCCGGCCAGATGCCCTTCCATGAAGGGAAGCAGGCGGGCGGCGATGCGCTCGGCCCTCACCGGATCGTCCTCGTATTTGAACTGCGCGATCATCCGGGCAATCGCCGGGCCGTGCATGACCTCGCCGGCGGCGATCGAGAGCCAGCGCTGCACCTGCGCGGCCGCGACCGGCTCCTGCGGAAGCCAGTCGCTCTCCGGCGCGTAGCGCCTGGCCAGATAGACCAGGATGGCGTTGCTGTCGGCCAGGATGAGGTCGCCGTCCTGGAGCACCGGGATCTGGCCGAGCGGGTTGAGCTTGCGGAAAGCCTCGCTGCGACGGACGTCCGCCGGGGCCGGGACGGCATCGAAATCCAGCCCGAGCGCGCGCAGCAGCAATTCGACGCGGTGGGTATGGCCCGACAGGGGGGTGCCGTGGAGCGTGATCTTGGCTTGGGTCATCAGGGCCTCGCGATGGTACTGGGCTCAATCTGATTGTTTCAGTTGGGCGTCGATAGCTGGTAGGCTGGCAAATCAGAATTCCGAATGATGGAATGATCATGGACCGGCTCGACGAACTCGCCATCTTCGTCGCGATCATCGACACCGGCAGCCTCGCCGGCGCGGCGCGCCAGCTCAGGCGTTCGCGTCCGGCGGTGACGCGGGCGCTTGCGGCGCTGGAGGAGCGTGCCGGCGTCAGGTTGATCGCGCGGACGACGCGGCAGCTGATGGCGACCGAGGCGGGGCGGGAGCTGGCGGCCTCGGCCCGCAACATCCTCGCGGAGTATGATGCGTCGCTCTCGGGCGTGACGGCTGCGCCGATGCGCGGCCTGATCCGGATCACGGCGCCGACCGCCTTCGGTCGCCGCCATGTCACGCCGATCGTCGCCGAATTCCTCGACCTGCACCCCGAAATCCAGATCGAGCTGGTGCTGGCCGACCGCAATCTCGACCTGATCGAGGAGGGGCTGCATCTGGCAGTCCGCATCGGCGCGCTACCGAGTTCGCGGCTGGTCGCCCGTAAGGTCGGCGAAGTCAGGCGCGTGCTGGTCGCAGCACCGGCCTATCTGGAGCGCCGTGGCACGCCGCAGCGGCCGGCCGATCTCGCCGGCCATGACACCATCGTCAGCATCGCCGCCGGCCAGAGCATGCTCTGGCGTTTCGCTGGAGGAGCGCGGAGCGCGACCGTTCAGGTCACGCCGCGCCTGATCGTCAACGAGATCGAGTCCGTGCTGATTGCGACCCGCTCCGGCCGCGGCCTTGCGCGGGCGCTGTCCTATCAGGCAGCGCCCGATATCGAGGCTGGCACGCTGGTCCGGATCATGCGCGAATGGGAGCCGTCGGCCTCGCCGGTGCAGCTCGTGGTGCCGAGCGGGCAGCACCTTCAGCCGAAGGTGCGCGCCTTCCTCGATTTCGCCGCCGGCCGGCTGCAGCAATTGCCGGTGATCAAGCCGGAACACTGAGCGGGATCAGCGCAGCGTCGCATGCTGGGCCGCCTCCTCATGGATCCAGCGACGGAAGGCCGCGATCGCCGGGCGCTGCGCCACGGCCTCTGGGCAGACGACATAGTATTGGTAGGCGCCCGGCAATTGCTGAGGGAAGGGGCGCACCAGGCGGCCGGCTTCGAGATAGTCGCCGATCAGGGCGCTGGTCGCGAGTGCGATGCCCTGGCCCGAGGATGCGGCCTGCAGGGCAAGGAAGGTATGTGAAAAGCGCGGACCGTGCGAGGCGTCGATGTCGTCGACGCCGGCATAGGCGAGCCATTGCGGCCAGGTCACATATTCCGGGATGCCCTCTGCCAGCTCATGCAGCAAGGTGTGATGGCGCAGGTCGGACGGCTCGCGCAACGGCCGCTCGGGATCGTTGAGGAGCGCCGCGTTGCAGACGGGAAAGAAGGTTTCCGTCATCAGCAGTTCGGAGTGCAGGCCGGTATAGGCGCCCTGGCCGTAGCGGACGGCGATGTCGACATCCTCGCGGGTGAAATCGGTGAGATGCATCGACACGGAGATGCGCACCTCCAGCTCGGGGTGGCGCTGTTTGAGCACACCGAGGCGCGGAATCAGCCAGCTCAGCGCGAAACTCGGCATGGTGCTGACCGTGAGGACATTGGCGGTATCGGGCCGCAAGGCTCGCGCGGTGGCCTCGTCGAGCTGGTCGAGCACCTGCGAGATCGAGACGGCGTAGCGTTGGCCGAGCGGGGTCAGCGCGATGCCCTTGCTCGGCAGCCGGGTGAAGAGCGGCCGCCGGAGCCAGGCTTCGAGGGTCTTGACCTGCTGGCCGACGGCGCTGGCGGTGACGGCCAGTTCGTCGCCCGCCCGTTCATAATTGAGGTGCCGTGACGCGGCTTCGAAAGCGCGCAGCGAGGTCAGGGGCGGGAGGTGGCGGCGGGACATTGAATGGCCAAGTTTTGCTTGGGCTGAGGCAAAGAAGTTCTCATTTGCTTCCAAGGCTCGCAAGCCCCAAATTTCCAATCAGAAATGAGATCAAAGGAGGCCGTGATGCCGGCCGGGACCACCACAGAAAATCTTTCGCTTTCGACTTCGCACCATGCGGCGCATGGGCTCGCCGGGCTGTTTCTGCGTTTCGAGGACTGGCTGACGGCGCGGGCCAGCGCGCGGGCGCTCTATCGCATGGACGATGCGGCGCTTTCCGACATCGCCTTGTCGCGCAGCGATGTGGAGCGGGTGAACAGCTCGGCCCGCAAGGCCCTGTGGAGCCACTGAGTCAGTCCCCGTCATTCCGGGGCGCGCCGGAGGCGTGAGCCCAGAACCTATGAACGCAATGCTGCCGGAAGGGCGCGGTGACGGCCGCGTCCTTATTGTGGTGGCAGGTGTTCATGGGTTCCGGGCTCTTTGCTGCGCAATGCCCCGGAAAGACAGTGCGGTTCCGCGAGCCGCCTACCAGAAGCCGCCCGCTCAGACCGGCAGCCTGACCGTGGCGCGCAGGCCGCCGAGCGGCGACTCGCCCAGCATGATGTCTCCGCCATGCGAGCGGGCGATGTCGCGAGCGATGGCGAGGCCAAGGCCAGTGCCGCCGCCGTCGACATTGCGGGCCTCGTCGACGCGGAAGAACGGCTTGAAGACGTCTTCGCGCAGCTCGGGCGGGATGCCCGGGCCGTCATCGTCGACCATGACGATCAGATAGCGCGCGTCATGGGTGGCGCGGATGGCGATGCGGTCGCCGAAGCGCGCGGCATTCGAAACCAGATTGGTGAGCAGGCGCCGGATCGCGTCGGGCCGGACGACAACCAGCGGGTCGCCGACCACGGTGAGCTCGGTCTGGTGATCCTGACGTTCGGCGTCGGCCTTGAGCGTTTCCAGCAAGGCGCGGATATCGGCCTCGACCGGCGCCTCGCCGGCATCGCCACGCGCGAAGGCGAGATAATCCTCGAGCATGCGGCTCATCTCGTCGACATCCTTCTCGAGCGCATCGAGGTCGGGCGACTTTTCGAGAAGGGCAAGAGAGAGCTTGAACCGCGTCAGAATGGTCCGCAAATCGTGGCTGACGCCGTTCAGCATCATGGTGCGCTCGCCGATCGAGCGTTCGACGCGCCGCTTCATCTCGATGAAGGCGTTGCCGGCGCGGCGGACCTCGCGCGCGCCGCGCGGTCGGAAATCGGCGTCGCGGCCCTTGCCGAACGCTTCAGCGGCGTCGGCCAGACGCAAGATCGGCCGGATCTGATTGCGCAGGAACAGCACTGCGATGGTGAGCAGGATCAGCGAGGTGCCGATCATCCAGAGCAGGAAGATGTGGCTGTTCGAGGCATAGGCCTGGCTGCGCCGGGTCAGCACCCGCATCACGTCCTTGCCGATCTTGATCCGGATCTCGATCAGGCTGGAGCGGCCGACCGTGTCGAGCCAGAAGGGCCGCTTGACCTGTTGGGCGAGCTCGGCCGAGAGCGCACTGTCGAGCAGCGAGAAGAAGGGGCGGGTGCCGGGCGCCGGCAGGTCGGTATCGGGCAGGATCTCGACATCCATGCCGAGCCGCTCCTCGGCGATGCGGCCGATCACCGTCGCCTGGTCGTCCTGCGGATAGCTCTCATAGACGTCGATCAGCGTCGCGATCTCGGAGGAGACAGCCGAGGAAAGACGCTGCGTCACCGTCTGCCAGTGCCGCTCCATGAAGACATAGGCGATGACCGATTGCAGCAGCACGACCGGTGCGATGACGATGACGAGGGCGCGCGGATAGAGCCCCTTGGGCATGATGCGTGCGACCGGGCGAAGCCAGCGCTCCGGCAGGCGCCGGAGCGGCGCGATCGCGGCGGAGAGCGCCGACATGCCCTTGCTGCAGGCGAAGCGCAGTTTCGCCAACGTCCGCGCGGCGAGCGGGACGAGGCGACGCCTGAGCGAAGCGTCGGCCATGCCGGTCAGTTCCTGTCGACGACGAGGCGGTAGCCGATGCCGCGCACGGTCTGGAGATAAAGCGGGTCGGCCGGGTCGCGCTCGATCTTTCGGCGCAGCCGGTTGATCTGTACGTCGATGGTACGGTCGTTGGCGGCGGAGCCCTGGGCGGCGAGCTGCTCGCGCGGGACATGCTCGCCGGCTCGTTCGGCCAAAGTGGTCAGGATCTCGCGCTCGCGCTCGGTCAGGCGGATCGAGTCCTCGCCCTGGCGCAGTTCGCCGCGGGCGAGGCCGTAGACGAAGGGGCCGAAACGGACATAGTCCGGCCGCATCGGCGCAGCCGGCGCCTCGGGCTGGGCGTTCCGCTTCAGGACATTGCCGAGGCGCAGGATCAGCTCGCGCGGCTCGAAGGGCTTGGAGAGATAGTCGTCGACGCCGATCTCCAGGCCGTTGATGCGGTCGTTCGAATCGGCGCGAGCGGTCAGCATCAGGATCGGCACCTGCGAGTTCTTGCGCAGGCGGCGGGCGAAGTCGAAGCCGTTCTCGCCCGGCATCATCACATCGAGCACCATGGCGTCGAAGACGAGATGGCCGAGGCGAGTATCGGCGTCGGCGGCGTTGGCAGCGGTGGTGACGCGGTAGCCATGGTCGCCAAGGAAGCGCGCCAGCAGGTCGCGCAGGCGGCGATCGTCATCGACAACCAGGATATGCGGGGCCTCGTCAGGCACTGGCTTGAGCACGCTGGCCGCCATCTGGGCTCCTCTTTCCGCCTTCGGCGCGGGCTGACGCGCCGCTGCCTTCGCATAAGGATAGCATAGGCCGCCAGAACTCAGGCCCGCGCCCGAGGACGTCCCGGATAACATTGTCTAACGTTCTGCAACGCGTACGGCGGGCCTGCCCTGCCGCCGGAAACGACTTGCTCTCAACGACCCGCCTTGCCGAAGGTGACACCCCGGTCGGTGACCTTCAGGCCGAAGCGGCCGCGGCCGGTCGGGCTGGCGCGGGAATCGTTCGGCCCGAGGACCATGCCGGTGTAGGTGATGACGCCCTGGCCGAACTGGACCTGGCGCGGCTCCATGCCGACCGTCTCATCCACGCGGCCGACCGGCGTCCAACGGCCGCCGGCTTCCCWGAACACGATCGCCATCTGGTTCATCGCATTGCCGGTCTGGTCGTACTGGTAGCTGACGAAGGCGACGGCATGGGGCGTCGGATCATTCTTGAAGCTGCCATGGAACAGGCTGGCATTGGCGGCCATGTCAATGATCCGGCACGTCCCCTCGCCCTTCTGCGTATAGCAGGGAATGCGGGTCTGCTTGAGATAGCGGGTCACGGTCTCGGCGGCGGGGCCCTTGAGGCCTGCGGTCACGTCCTGCGCCGCCGCCGCGGTGACGAAGCCCGTCATGGCGGCGAAGCCGAAGAGAATCCTGCGCATCATCATCCTGTGTCGTCGTCTCGTCACCGCGGCCCGGCGAGCGCGTCCTGCACCTTCTTGCGCTCGGACGGGTCGATCAACCCCGCGAGATAGCGTGCGACGATCTCGCCCGCCTCAGGTCCCACCTGGGCGAGCGCGCCGTTGATGCGCTTGCCCTGCAGCTGCGCCAGCCTGACGGCGAGCTCGCGGCCGGCCTGGGTGGCGTAGAGATTGCGCTGGCGCTTGTCCTGCGTGCCCGTGCGCGACTCGACGAAGCCGGTTTCGACCAGCTCCTTCAGGACGCGGTTGAGGCTCTGCTTGGTGATCTGCAGGATGTCGAGCAGCTCGGCGATCGTCAGCCCCGGCCGGCGCTCGACGAAATGCAGGACCCGGTGATGGGCGCGGCCGAAGCCGTAATCGGCGAGGATGCGGTCGGGATCGCCGACGAAGTCGCGATAGGCGAAGAAGAACAGCTCGATCAATTCGTAAGGCACGGTGGTATCAGGCGCCCCGAACGGGACGGCAGAAGCTGGATGCAATACGGGTGTGCTCACCATCACGCTCATTTTTTATGTCAGCCTTGTTGACATATCTCAGACGTAAGATTACCGGTCAAGCACGCGGAGCGACCGATTATGTCGCGGGCGCCGCTTCCGGCGCAGCATAGATACCGCGCTTGCACGCTCTTCCGGCCTGTGGCGGAGTGGTTTGCAAGAAGAGCATCTGGAGGACTGTACCATGTCTGTCATTCCTTTCGACCAGCGCGACGGCGTCATCTGGTTCGACGGCAAGCTCGTGCCGTGGAAGGAGGCCAAGGTGCACGTACTCACCCATGGTCTGCACTACGGCTCCTGCGTCTTCGAAGGCGAGCGAGCCTATGACGGCGTGATCTACAAGTGCACCGAGCACTCGCAGCGCTTCCACAAGTCGGCCGAGATCATGGATTTCACGATCCCGTATTCGGTCGCCGAGATCGACGCCGCGAAATATCTCTGTCTGAAGGAGAACGGCCTGAAGGACGCTTATCTGCGTCCGGTCGCCTGGCGTGGCTCGGAGATGATGGCCGTCTCGGGCATGAACAACACCATCCACACGGCGATCGCAGTGTGGGAGTGGCCCAGCATGTTCGACATGGCGCAGAAGCTGAAGGGCGTGCGCCTTGATCTTGCGACCTATCGCCGGCCCGATCCGGCCTGCGCGCCGGTCCATGCCAAGGCGGCGGGGCTCTACATGATCTGCTCGCTCTCCAAGCATAAGGCGGAGCGCGCCGGCTATGCCGACGCGATGATGCTCGACTGGGAAGGCAATGTCGCCGAGTGCACCGGCGCCAACATCTTCTTCATCAAGGACGGCGTGGTCCACACCCCGCTGGCCGACCGCTTCCTCAACGGCATCACCCGCCAGTCGGTGATCGACCTGTGCAGGAAGCGCGGCTTCGAGGTGGTCGAGCGCCGCATCCGGCCGGAAGAGCTCGAAGGCTTCGCGGAGTGCTTCATCACCGGCTCGGCGGCCGAGGTGACGCTGGTCTCCGAAATCGGACCCTACAAGTTCGTCACCGGCAATATGGGCAAGGTGATCATGGAAGACTATTCGGACGAGGTCCGGCAGGCTTCCAAGGCCGCGGCCTGAGTCGCCTCATCGCCATGCTCGCCGTTCAGCGAGCATGGCGAGCTTGTGATAGATCGCCGATGCCCTGTCCGGGCGCCGCCGTGGCGGTCCCTCGGCAGGATCGAAATGCCACAGGGGCCGCGCGACAGGTCGGGCGAGCGCTGTGCTGCCTTGACCGTGACCGGCCCCGTCGCCATCGTGCCAGCAGCGATCTTCTCTCGATACGAGGCCCCCATGCGCCGGGTTTCCCTTTTCTCCACCCTTGCCGCCGCGATCTGCCTGACCGGCCTGTCCGCCCAGGCCGCGGGTGGGCGTTACGTCAACCCCGCCGACCGGGCGGAAGAGCGCATCATCGCGATGTATGGCAACCTGCCGGCCTGCGAGGATCCGGCGGTGCTCGGGGCGATCACCAGCCGTTTCAATTCGCGCGAGGCCAAGTTCTGGGGCCCGCTGCAGGCGGTCAGCTTCGACCGTGTCCAGCCGATCGCCTGGCGGCCCTGGGGCGAGGATTTCATCCCGCGCCGCTTCTGCACCGCGCGGGTCCTGACCAATGACGGCGTGCTGCGCCGGGTCGATTATTCGGTGCGCGAGAATCTCGGCCTGTTCGGCTACACTTGGAACGTCAACTGGTGCGTCTCGGGGCTCGATCGTCACCGCTCCTATGCGCCCGATTGCAAGATGGCCCGTCCCTGATCCAGGCACAGCCATGCGACTGAAGCGAACCGCCGCCGGCCTGCTGGCCGCCTTCTGCGCGCTCGGCGGCACAGCCTTGGCGCAAGGCCGCTATGATCGTGGCGGTACGCCGGGCGATTTCGATTTCTATGTGCTCGCGCTCTCCTGGTCGCCGGGCTTCTGCGAGATCGACGGCGGGCGCGGCCGCAATCGCGAGCAATGCGCTCCGGGCGCCAATCTCGGCTTCGTCGTGCACGGTCTCTGGCCGCAATATGAGCGGGGATTTCCGAGCGATTGCGGCCCCTCCGGCCGCAGCCCGTCGCGCATGGCAATGGATCAGGCCGAGGGCCTGTTCCCGACCGAGAGCCTTGCGCGCTATCAGTGGCGCAAGCACGGCACCTGCTCCGGCTCGAGCCCGTCCGACTATTTCGCCGATGTCCGCCGCGCCCGGGAGAAGGTCAAGCTTCCGCCGGCGCTGGCGATGGTCGACAGCGAGCGGAGCTGGACGGTGCTCGATCTCGAGCGCGCCTTCGTCGACGCCAATCCGGGCCTGCGTACCGACATGATGTCGGTTTCCTGCCGGCGCGGCGTGCTGGAGGAGGTGCGCATCTGCTTCAGCAAGGACCTGCGCGGCTTCCGCAGCTGCGGCGAGGTCGATCGTTCCGGCTGCCGCGCCCGCGATTTCCGCGTCAACGCGATCCGCTGACCCGATGAACTACCGCCACGGTTTCCATGCCGGCAATTTCGCCGATGTGCTCAAGCATGTCGTGCTGATGCGCGTGCTCACGCATCTCAATGCCAAGGACAAGCCCTGGCGCGTGATCGACACCCATGCCGGCGCCGGTCGCTACGATCTCGGCTCCGAGGAGGCGCTGAAGACGCATGAATGGCGCGACGGCGTCGCGCGGCTCGATCAGGCGCCGCTCGCGCCGCAGGTGGAAGCGCTGCTGAAGCCCTGGCGCGAGGCGCTCTCGGCTACACGCAGCCGGCACGGCGCCGAGGCCTATCCGGGCTCGCCCTGGCTCTGCCGCCATGCCATGCGCGCGGATGACCGGCTGATCGCCGCAGAGCTGCATGAGAACACCTTCCGCAAGCTGAGCCAGGCGCTCGGCCGCGACGAGCGCTGCAAGGCGCTCGAGATCGACGGTTGGACGGCACTGCGCGCCAATGTCCCGCCGAAGGAGCGGCGCGGCCTCGTCCTGATCGACCCGCCTTTCGAGGAGAAGGACGAGTTCGCGACGCTCGCAGCCGAGTTCATCGCCGCGCATCGCAAATGGCCGACCGGCATCTATGCGCTCTGGTATCCGATCAAGGACGGGAGCGCGGTGGAAGGCCTGTTCGATTCGATTCTCGATGCTGGCATCGGTCGCCTGCTCCGGATGGAGATCGACGTCGATCGCCCCGACGCCGCCGGTGGCCTGAGCGCAACCGGGATGCTCCTCGTCAATCCGCCCTGGCTGCTGGCCCAGGAGGCGGAGACCCTGCTGCCGGCCCTGTGCGAGCGGCTCGCGCAGGGGCCGCGCCCGCGCTATCGCTGCGAGGCGATTCGCCCCGACGGCTGACCGCCCTTTTCGCCAACCCGAAGGCTGCACCGATGCTGATCCTGCGCTCCTCTCCGACCTCGCCCTTCGGCCGCAAGGTCAAGATCGCCATCGCCGAGCTCGGGCTGGAAGAGCGAATCGAGGTCGTGCCGGCCGACACCAACGATCCGGCGGAATCGCTGCGGCGCCAGAATCCGCTCGGCAAGGTCCCGACCCTGGTGTTCGAGGATGGCTCGACGCTGTTCGATTCGCGCGTGATCACCGAATATCTCGATCATCTCGTCGGCGGCGGCAGACTCTTCCCGACCGGGGAAGGGCGCTTTGCGCAACTGCGCCTGCAGGCGCTTGCCGACGGCATCTGCGATGCCGGGCTGCTGCAGGTCTATGAGGTTCGCCTGCGATCGCCCGAGATGCGCAGCCCGGTTTGGACGGAGAACCAGGCCGGCAAGGTTGCCAGGGCGCTTGCGGCGCTCGAAGCCGCGCCGCCCGCTTACGAGCGACCGCGCATCGGTGAGATTGCGCTCGCCTGCGCCCTCGGCTATCTCGATCTGCGGTTCGAGGGAGCCTGGCGCGCCGATCATCCGGTGCTGGTCGGCTGGCTCGAGGGCTTTGCCGCCAAGGTGCCGGCTTTCGAGGCGACGCGCTTCAAGGGGTAGTGCCCGCCAGATCAGATTGTGCCGTCATTCCGGACAAGCGGCGGAACCGCGCAGCTCTGGAATCTATCGTAGGTCGCTGAGCCCCACGATGGATTCTGGCGTTCCACGTCGCTGCGACTGGATTGACGATGCAACCTGGCAGCCCGTCCAGAACGACGTTCTAACGCTTCAGACAACAAAAAACCCGGTGGCCGAAGCCACCGGGTTCGTTCTGTCTCCGGGAGGAGAAAATCAGAACTTGTAGCTGAGGCGGGCGCGGACGAGCGAGAAGTCCGTGCTGACCTTGTCGGCGCCGTTGAAGACGCGCTTGTCGCCGAGGTCGACGTAGAGATACTCGACGCCGCCAACCAGGTTGTTGGTGAAGGCGTACTCGACGCCCGCGCCGACGGTCCAGCCGGTGTGGGTGTTGGAGTCCGAGTTCAGGCCGTTGAGGGTCAGACCCGGCACCAGCGAGGTCTTCACGCTGCCGTAGGCAAGACCACCGGTGATGTAGGGCAGGAACCGGTCGAAGGCGTAGCCGACGCGGCCACGGACGGTGCCGAACCACTCGGTCTTGCCTTCGCTGACGCGACCCAGACCAGCGAAGCTCGGGCCAGCCTTCAGGTCAGCGCCCTGGAAGTCGGCTTCAGCGCCGAGGACGATCTGGCCGAGCTGGTAGTTGTAGCCAACCTGGCCACCACCGACGAAGCCGTCGAAATCGCCGAAGGCGTTGACGCCACGCGACTTCATGTTGCCCCAGCCGTAGCCGGCGTTGGCACCGACGTAGAAGCCGGTCCAGGTGAAGGCAGGAACGTAAACCGGGGCAACGACCGGGCCCTTGCGGCTCGGCAGGTCGGCAGCGGAGGCAGCGCCGGCAGCGATGAGGCCGAGGGCCGCAACGCCCGAAAGCAGATACTTCTTCATGACAAACTCCTTAGTCATCGTATTTCCGGCGCTGGCCGGCGGGTGATCCCAGTAGCCTCGTTATAAGGCAGGTGACGGGCCGTGTCTGTTGCGGCAAGAACACATGTGCTGGTCAGACCGAGGCGAAATTGCGGCACGATCCGGAACAAGCAAGGCATATTGATCAATTTCGGTTAGTCTTTGTTAAGGCAGTGTGAATTGGCTAACCGAATACTAACGCAACGGTAGCGACTACGGACCGCGATCACATAATCGCCTGGATCGGCTTTTGGTTCCCTCGCAGGTGCAGCCCTGTCATGCGCCGACTGCTTGCAGCACGCCTCGGCCCATGCTTTAGCCGACTGGCCCCGCCTTTCCCGTCGAGACCTGCGTGCCTCCGCTTTCGATCTTCATCATCGCGCGCGACGAAGCCGACCGCATCGGCCGCACCATAGCTGCGGTCCGCGGCCTCAGCGATGACATCGTCGTGATTGATTCCGGCTCGGCCGACGGCACCCAGGCCATTGCGGCTGATCTGGGCGCGCGCGTGATCGAGCGCGCGTGGCCGGGCTATGGCCCGCAGAAGCGCTTCGCCGAGGAGCAGTGCCGCCATCCCTGGCTGCTCAATCTCGACGCCGACGAGGTGACGCCGCCGGATCTCGTCGCCGAGATCGCCGCGCTGTTCGCCAGGGGAGAGCCGGCCTGCGACGCCTATCGCATGCGCATCGCCGAGATCTTTCCAGGGGAGGGCGCGCCGCATCGCTTCGCCTATGCGCTCTCGCCGGTCCGGCTCTACCGGGCCGACAAGGGGCGCTATTCGCCGTCGCCGGTGCATGATCGTGTCGACCTCGTGCCGGATGCGCGCGTCGGCAAGCTCAAGGGCACGATCCATCATTATTCGGTGCGTTCGCTCGGCGAGCAGATGCAGAAGCTCAATGCCTACAGCGATGCGCAGGCCGATGATCTCGATGCGCGCGGCGAGACGCTTTCCGTCTTCCGCCTCGTTGCCGAGTTTCCAGCGAACTTCATCAAGGCCTATATCGGGCGGCGTCACATGCTGCGCGGGGTCTATGGCTTCATGACCGCGATGAATTACGCTTTCTACCGCTATCTGCGCGTCGCCAAGCATTGGGAGCGCCGGCTCCAGCGTCGCAGCGCCCGCGGCAACGGCAATGGAGGCCTTGGTGGCTGAGGTCGCCCTCGTCACCGGTGGGGCAAGGCGCATCGGCCGCGCCATTGTCCTGCGCCTGGCTGAGGCCGGCTATGCGGTCGCGATCCACTGCAACAGCTCGCGCGCCGAGGCGCTGGCGCTGGCGGGTGAGATCGGCGCGGCAGGCGGCCGGGCCCATGTCATCGTCGCCGACCTCGTCGATCCCGCGGCGGTCGAGCGGATCGTGCCGGAAGCGGAAGCCGCGCTCGGTCCCGTCAGCCTGCTCGTCAACAGCGCCTCGAGCTTCCTGGTCGACGACCTGCTGGCACTGGATGTGCTCACGTGGAATCGCCAGTTCTCGATCAATCTGCGGGCGCCCTCGATTCTTGCCGGGACGATGGCGAATCGCTTGCCCGCGGAGCGCCAGGGCGCGATCGTCAACATCGTCGATCAGCGCGTCTGGAAGCTGACGCCGCAATATTATTCCTACACGCTGACCAAGGCGGCGCTGCTGACGGCGACGACGACGATGGCGCAGGCGCTGGCGCCGCGGATTCGGGTCAACGCGGTCGGCCCGGGCCCGACCTTCGCCAACCCGCATAACGGCGAGGCGCTGCTGGCGGCAGAGGCCGGCGGCACACCGCTCGGCCGCAAGGTCGAGGCTCACGACATCGCCGAGGCGGTGCTCTATCTGGCGCGGGCCAAGGCGATCACCGGCCAGATGATCGCGGTCGATGCCGGCCAGCACATTGCCTGGCGCACGCCCGACATCGTCGACTGAGCCTGCCGCGAGGGGAGCTGCCGCCGGGGCGGCAGCTCCGGTGTGGAAGGATCAGGCCGAGGCCTTGTTCTTGATGGCGCCGATGATCGCGGTGAGGATGGCACCACCGGCGCCGCCGCTGATCAGATTGGTGATGATGCCGCCAACGCTGAGATTACCACCCATCGCCGCAGCGGAGATGGCAGGTAGCAGGACCGGGATCAGCTGGCCGAGTACGCCGCCGCCGACCAGACCCGCGATCGTATTGCCGATCGTACCGATATCGAAAGTGGGCGAGGCCTTGCCCGCCGCATTGCCGCCGATCGCGCCTGCGACCAGGTTCATCAGGATTTGTTCCATGTTCAATCCCTCAGCCAAGGTGGATGGCAAAGGGAGGATGCCTTCCCGTTACGGCGTACGCAACTCGGCATCGATGGAAGCCAGCCCTGCAACGAGACGTTGCGCCGACTTAACCACCGGAATCGTCCATCAGCTTGCACTGCGAGCTGGGCAGAGCGGAATCTACCCCAGCGCGATTGCCGAGATCAGCCGGCCGTAATCGGCCTCCTGCCGGTGAGTCGTGCGGCGGTAGCTGTAGAAGCGCGCCTCGTCGCCATAGGTGCACAGGGCCATGTCGTAGAAGCGGCCGATACCCGCCTCCTGTGCGCGATGGGCGATGAAGGCCGGCAGATCGAACATCGCATGCGCCGGCCGCTCAGAAGCGTGGAAGAAGCGGGAGAAGGTCGCGTTCTCGCCCTTGAAGCGCTCGATGAACTCCGGGCCGACTTCGTAAGCCGCGCCGCTGATCGTCGGCCCGAGCACGGCGATGATCCGCTCGCGCCTTGCTCCGAGCTTCTCCATCTCGGTCACGGTCGCGCCGATCACGCCGGTGAAGGCGCCCTTCCAGCCGGCATGGGCGGCGCCGATGACCCCGGCCTCCGAGTCGGCGAACAGGATCGGGCCGCAATCGGCGGTGGAGACGCCGAGCGCGACGCCATGCGCGATCGTGACCATCGCATCGGCCTTGGGGCGCTCCGCCGGCCAGGGGCCGGTGACCACCGCCACATCCGGCGAATGTACCTGGTGGACGCTGACCAGCCCGTCGCGCTCGACGCCCATCTGCCCGGCCATGCGGGCACGATTCTCGGCGATATGACCCTGGTCGTCGTTCGAGCCGAGCCCGCCGTTCAGCGAGGCGTAGATCCCGCTGGAGACGCCGCCCTCGCGGGTGAAGAAGGCGTGGCGGATGCCGGGTTGATGGGCGAGGTCGGGGGAGGTGATGAACATGGCGGCACGTCCGTTCTGTAAGTCAGCCCTGCTCTGGCAGGCGATGTAGGTCAAATCCGGGCAGGAGCGGCAGGTTCCGATCCGCGACGGCCAGCACCTTGAAGAGCTCGCCCATTGCCGTCGGCCCGGTCTCGATCAGGCGTTCGACGCCGCTGGCGAGCGTTTGCGCCTGTAACGGCGTTGCGCGACGGGACAGCGCCTCGAACCGCTGCTGCAATCCCAGCGCCAGCAGGAAGTCGCGCTGCGTGGCGATGCCATGCGCCGCTGCTCCTGCACCCAGCCCCGCCTGCGTCATCCGGGCGAAATCGACATGCACGGTGAGGTCGGCATCGCCAGGCTCGGCCAGCACGTCGACGAAGGCGTGGCGCTTCAACCCTTGCAGCGTGTCGCCGAAGCCGGAGCGGGCCGGGCCGTAATCGATGAACAGTCCCGCGCCGCCCTCGGCCGCGACATGCCGGGCGACGGTGGCGACCGCTTCCAATGCGGCGGTGGGCTGTTCCAGTATCGAGCCGACCGGAGCTGCGAGCGAGAGTGAGCTGTCGGGCTCGCCCGACAAACCGAAAGCGAGCCTGCCTTCGTCATTCAACCCGACCAGCCGTTCGCGCCAGCCCGCCGGCGTGCGGACGAACTGGTCGAGCGGCAGGGCGTCGAGGAATTCGTTGGCGATGACGATCGCCGGGCCGTCCAGCGCCTGGTCGACCCGATCATGCCAGTGCGGCTCCGCACCACTCGCAGCGAGAGTCTCCCTCTGCCGCTCGCGCAGCACCGGGCTGGTCTCGACCAGATGCACGGATAGCGCATCGCGAAAGCCCGGCAGCGCCCGCGCCGCCCGCAGCATGTCGTGCATCAGCGTGCCGCGCCCGGGTCCGAGCTCGACGAGGCGGATAGAGGTCGGCGCGCCCATCGCCTGCCAGACGCTCGCAGCCCAGAGCCCGATCAGCTCGCCAAAAATCTGGCTGATCTCGGGGGCGGTGGTGAAGTCCCCGTCCGCGCCGAACGGGTCCTGCTTCATATAGTAGCCATGGCGGGGATGGCCGAGGCAGAGCGCCATATAGCGCGAGACACTGAGCGGCCCCTCCTGGCGGATCAGCTCCGCGAGTTCCTGCGCCAGGAGGCTCACGCTTCAGCGGGCTCCTTGCGCCGCAGGACGAGGAAAAGACCGGCGAGGAACAGCGGCGCCGACAGCACCATGCCCATGGTCAGCCAGCTCGTCCCGAACAGGAAGCCGAGCTGCGGATCGGGCTCGCGAAAGAACTCGCAGGTCGTGCGGGCGATGCCGTAGCCCATGCCGAACAGCCCGGCGACGAGGCCCGGCCGCTTCAGGCCCCCCACGCGGACCACGATTATCAGCAGCACCAGCAGGAGCAGCCCTTCGCTGAAGGCCTCGTAAAGCTGGCTCGGATGGCGCGGCACCGGGCCGCCATGCGGAAACACGATCGCCCAGGGCACATCCGGCGCCGGTCGGCCCCAGAGCTCGCCATTGACGAAATTGGCGATGCGGCCGAGGAACAGGCCGATCGGCGCCACCGCAGCGCCGAGATCGAGCGCCGAGAGTGGTGGATAGCCGCGCCGCCGGGCGAAGACCCACAGGCCCGCCGCAGCGCCGACGAGCCCGCCATGGAAGGACATGCCGCCCTTCCAGACCGCGAAGATCTCCAGCGGATTGGCGAGATATTCGGGCAGATTATAGAACAGCACGAAGCCGAGCCGGCCACCGATCACGACGCCGAGCGCAGCGAACAGCAGGAAATCGTCGAGCGAATCGACCTCCGGCCGCCTGCGTCCGCCCCAGAGCGTCTCGGCCGCGGCGAGCTTGCGCGCATACCACCAGCCGCCGAGCAGGCCGACGACATAGGCGAGCCCATACCATTTGATCGAGAGCGGGCCGAGCTGCAGCGCGACCGGATCGATCACCGGAAAGGGAAGGGCGAAGACGGGCATGGGCGAGGGGTCCGGATTGCGCGCTGCGGTGATGCAGGGCGCGCGGTGTCCGGGTCAAGAGGTCAGAGAGCCGCGCTCAAGCCCGCCCGCGCACCCGCGCCTTCGCCAGCATCGGCTCTGCAGCCAGTTCGGGCGAGGCCGGCGGCAGGTCGGTCGGCAAATGGCGTTGGATCGTCAGCGCCAATTCGTCGAAGCCGTTGTCATAGGTCGAGAAGCGCAGGCGCGGCCCCTCGAAGGAGGAGATCCAGAGATAGCCGGTCCATTCCACGCCGATGCGGGCGAGCTCGAACCAGCTCATTGTGATCGTCCGGCCCAAAATCGTCCGGCGGTCGATGCGCTGGCTGCTCCAGCGCACCTGCTCGACTAGGGCCTGGATCGCCAGGAACAGGGTGATGCCGGCGAACGCACTGGTGAAGAGCAGGCCGGAGGTTCGCTCGACGCGTCCCGCTGCAACGACGAGCGTCGCGACTGCGGTGATCAACAGGCCGGCGAACAGGCCGAGCCAGAAATACGGGCCGGGCGTCAGGTATTTCCACTCGCCATGCCGCCACGCCCGTCGCCGCTGCAGGCAGACGCAGAGAGCGGTCACAGCCATGAAGGCCGGAACGAACAATGCGATCTTCGTCAGGATATCGGCGGACATGGCAGGTCTCGGGCGGATAGTAGCCCATTTATACCAATCCTTAGAGCAAACCCGAAGCGTAACCCGTCGGAATGGCAAAGAAGTGCTTGCCACTCGCTACCGCTTTGGCAGCTGGAATACTTCGGTCGGGACCGTAGCGTTCGTGCTCTTGCATCGTCGAAACGCCTGCTAGCCTGACGGTCCAGCCACGCAGGAGAGACTAATGAAGCGAGAGATCATTCGCGTCGAGCCGTTCTCGACGTGGGGCGAGCGCCTGAAAGTGCCGTTCTCGCCGTTGGTTCGCCATGGCGACACCCTTTACGTCTCAGGCATGCCGCCCTTCGATCCTGCGACTGGCGAAATCGCCCAGGCACCGGTCGAACGCCAGACCGAGCTCGTGCTGGAGCAGATGAAGCTCTGTCTCGAAACCGCCGGCTCGTCGCTGGCGAATGTGCTGAAATGCAATGTCTATTGCACCTCCCCGGACAAGTTCGCCGCCGTCAACGCGGTCTATGCGCGGTATTTTCCCACGGATCCTCCGGCCCGCATCTTTCTCTGCGTGCCGGTCTGGTTCGGGCCATTCGACATCGAGATCGACTGCATCGCTGCGGCCTAGAGACCGCACCAAAATCTTGGCCGCGCTCCTGACATGACGAAGCGCCTGCGGCATCCTACATGCAGGTCATGAATCGCGAACGCCAAGAGCCACCGGGGCAAGAGCTGCCGGACGAGGACTTCAAGGACGAGGAGGACATCCTTCCTGTGCTTGAGCCCGCGCTCGACCTTGGCGAGGCTGCGCCCAGCGCGCTCAAGGCCGGCATCGAGGTGATCGCCGACTTCGCCAAACATCTGCCGAACAAGCCCGGCGTCTACCGGATGTTCGATCGCGCCGGCGAGGTGCTCTATGTCGGCAAGGCCAAGAGCCTGAAGAACCGGGTCACGGCCTATGCCCGCGGCATGGCGCACACGAATGCCGTCGCGCGCATGATCGCCGAGACCGCGAACATGGAGTTCGTCACCACCGGCACCGAGACCGAGGCGCTGCTGCTCGAATCGAACCTGATCAAGCAGCTCAGGCCGCGCTACAACGTGCTGCTGCGTGACGACAAATCCTTCCCCTACATCTTTCTCTCCGGCGACCATCCGGCGCCGCAGATCGCCAAGCATCGCGGCTCGCGCCAGCGTAAGGGCGATTATTTCGGCCCGTTCGCCTCGGTCTGGGCGGTGGAGCGCACCATCGACGCGCTGCAGAAGGCGTTCCTGCTGCGCTCCTGCTCGGACAGCTATTACGAGAATCGCACCCGGCCCTGCCTGCTCTTCCAGATCAAGCGCTGTTCCGGCCCCTGCACCGGCGAGATCTCGCATAGCGACTATCAGGGCCTCGCCGACCAGGCGCGCGACTTTCTCTCCGGCCGCTCCTCAGCGGTGAAGCAACTCTTGTCCGAGCGCATGCAGGCGGCGGCCGAGGAACTCGAGTTCGAGAAGGCGGCGCGCTATCGCGACCGGCTGGCGGCGCTCTCGGCCGTGCAGGCCGGGCAGGACATCAATACGCAAGGGGTCGAGGAGGCCGACGTTTTCGCCATCGACGAGCAGGCCGGGCAGTTCTGCGTCGAGATCTTTTTCTTCCGCAACAAGCAGAACTGGGGCAACCGCGCCCTCTTCCCGCGCGCCGACAAGAGCCTGACGCCGGCCGAGGTTCTGGCCTCGGTGGTCACCCAGTTCTACGACGACAAGCCGCCGCCGAAGCTCGTCCTGCTCTCGCATGAATTGGCTGAGGCTGACCTGATCGCACAGGCTTTGTGCGAGCGGGCCGGCCGCAAGATCGAGCTGGCGACGCCCAAGCGCGGCGAACGGCGCGATCTCGTCGCTCACGCACAGAAGAACGCGCATGAGGCGCTCGCCCGCAAGCTCGCCGACAGCGCCGGCCAGCAGAGCCTGCTCAACGCATTGGGGCAGGCGTTCGGCCTGGAGAAGGCGCCGCGCCGCGTCGAGGTCTACGACAACTCGCACATCATGGGCACCAACGCGGTGGGCGGCATGGTCGTCGCCGGGCGGGACGGCTTCATGAAGAGCCATTACCGCACCTTCAACATCTCGGCCGACACCATCGCCGGCGACGACTTCGGCATGATGCGCGAGGTGCTGAAGCGACGCTTCACGCGGCTGGCGAAAGAGAGTGGGACAACCGTTGAAGCGCCCGAGCTGGCTCAGGCGGAGACGACTGGCCGGCCCGATGTAGTTGTGGACGAAGTCGGGGGTTCGAGTCCCTCTCCCGCTACCATCTCTCCTGAAGAGGCTACCGGGCAGACGCCCGAATCGTCCGAAGACGACACCACCTTCCCGTCCCGCCCTGACCTCGTCATCGTCGACGGCGGCAAGGGCCAGTTCGAGGCCGCGAGAAAGATCATGGCCGAATGCGGCGTCGCCGACATCGCGCTCGTCGCCATCGCCAAGGGCGAGGATCGCAACGCCATGCGCGAGACCTTCTTCATGGTTGGCAAGGAGCCGTTCAAGCTGCCGCCGCGCGATCCGGCCCTGTTCTTCATCCAGCGACTGCGCGACGAGGCCCACCGCTTCGCCATCGGCACGCACCGCGCCAAGCGCAAGCGCGACATCAAGACCAACCCGCTCGACGAGATCCCGGGCATCGGCCCCTCGCGCAAACGGGCGCTGCTGCTGCATTTCGGCACGGTAAAGGCGATCCAGCGCGCCAAGCTCGACGACCTGATGCGCACCCCCGGCGTCAACGCTGCGACGGCCAAGGCGGTGCATGCCCACTTCCATGAGCATTGATCGGAATGGCGGGGTCACACTCTTGCGTGTTGACGCTGTCATGAAGGCGCTGTTTTGGTGGGTGTCGTGACGAGTCTCAACGAAGCCATCCGCCGCCGGGGACCATGGTCCCTGCCGAACCTTCTCACCTACGGCCGGATCGTCGCGATTCCGGCGCTGGTGGCGCTGCTGTTCTGGCCCTGGGACGATTGGGCCCGCTGGACGGCGCTGGGAATCTATGTCGTCGCCGCCGTCACCGACTATCTCGACGGCTGGCTCGCCCGCAGCTGGGGCCAGCAATCGGCGATCGGGCGCATGCTCGATCCGATCGCCGACAAGCTGCTGGTCTGCGCTCTCCTGCTCATGCTGGTCCACACCGAGACGATCAAGGGCTGGGCGATCTGGGCGGCGATCGTCATCCTCTGCCGCGAGATCCTGGTCTCCGGCCTGCGCGAATTCCTGGCCGAGCTGAAGGTCAGCGTTCCCGTCAGCAAGGTCGCCAAGTACAAGACCACGGCGCAGTTGTTCGCGCTCGGCTTCCTCGTCGCCGGCCCCGCCGGTGACAAGGTCCTGCCGCACAACACCCAGATCGGGATCGTGATGCTGTGGGTCGCGGCGCTGCTGACCATCTACACCGGCTGGGACTACCTGAACTCCGGCATCCGCCATCTCGTCGAGGAGGACGAGCGCGCGCCATGAGCACGGCCATCACCGAATCCGCCAGCCTGCGGCTGGTCTATTTCGCCTGGGTGCGCGAGCGCGTCGGCCTCACCGAGGAGACGGTGACGCCGCCGGCCGGCACTGCGACCATCGCCGACCTGGTGCGCTGGCTGAAGACGCGCGGCGAAGGCTATGAACTCGCCTTCGAGAACGAGGCGATCGTGCGTGCCGCGATCGACCAGACCCACGCCAAGCCGGCGACGGCGATCGCGGGAGCCCGCGAGATCGCCTTCTTCCCGCCGATGACCGGCGGCTGATCTTGCAGGGCCGGAGATGACGCCGCTCGTCCGCATCCAGCGCGAGGATTTCGACATCGGCGCCGAGATGGCGGCGCTGACGGCCGGCAACACGAATATCGGCGCCGTCGTCAGCTTCGCCGGCCTCTGCCGCGACGAGAGCGGCCGGCTCGCGGCGCTCGAGCTGGAACACTATCCAGGGATGGCCGAGGCCGAGATCGCCCGCGTCGCCGCCGAGGCGGCCGAGCGTTGGCCGCTTTCGGGTCTCGTCGCCATCCATCGCTTCGGGCTGATCAGGCCAGGAGAGCAGATCGTGCTGGTGATCGCTGCGTCGAGCCATCGCCGCGAGGCTTTCGAGGCCGCCGACTTCCTGATGGACTACCTCAAGACCCGCGCCCCGTTCTGGAAGCGCGAGCATCTCGCCGACGGCACGCTCGGCGGCTGGGTCGAAGCCAAGGCGGATGACGACGATGCGGCACAGCGCTGGGAACAGAGTTCCTGATCGGGTGAGAGCGCTCGTTTCGGGGAGCGCGCTGGTGATGCTGCCGGCGCTCGCCTTGGCGGCGACGCTCCAGCCGAAGGGTTTTCGCGACTGGATGGCCGGCTGCGACAATCTCAAGGGCTGCACGGCGCTGTCCGTGCCCTCCGACGGCATCGACACGATCGCCTATCTGCGCCTGGAGCGCCCGGCCGGGCCGGAAGGGGCTGCCAAGCTGGTCCTGCGGCTGCGCGGCGAATGGCAGAAGCCGCCGCTCACCGTCGAACTCAAGCTCGATGGCGCGGCCTTCCCGGCCGGCGGCAAGTCCATGCCGGTCTCGGCCGATGCCGACCTGGCTTCGGTGACCTTCCAGCCCGCCGAGATGACGGCGTTCATCGACGCAGCGCGGAAGGCGACGAAACTGTCGGTCGTCGCCCCCGGCCTGTCGGCCGAGGTCTCGCTCTCCGGCGCCGTCGCGGCGCTGCTCTGGATCGACGAGCAGCAGGGCAGGCTCAACACGCCCTCGGCCCTGATTCGGAAGGGCAGCGTCGGAACTGCCCCGGCCGCTCCCGCGCTGCCGGTGATCATGGCCAGGCCCGCCAGCGGCACCCTCTCGGAAAAGGACGCCAAGGCGCTCGCCGCGGCCTTGCGCAAGCAGATCAAGCAGCGCGATCCCGACCAGTGCGAGGATGGCGAGATGACGACCAAGCACGACACGGCCTGGCGGCTCGACGGGAAGCGCAGCCTGGTCTCGCTGACCTGCTCGCTCGGCGCCTACAATGCCTCCAACGCCTTCTGGATCGTCGAGAATGGTGCGGTGGCGGGCGCCAGGCCCGTCGAGTTCCCGTGGACCGACGACAGCGAGAAGAACACGCTGGTCAACGGCGAGTTCGAGCCGAAGACCGGCCGCATTGACTATTTCGCCAAGGGGCGCGGCATCGGCGATTGCGGCGCCCTGGGCGGCTATGCCTGGACCGGTACCGGCTTCGCCCTGACCGGGTTCAGCTTCATGGGTGAGTGCCGCGGCATCGGCTCGGACGATTGGATCACGCTGTTCCGCAGCGAGATCAGGACCGCGAAATAGGCGCTTCGGCCTATCCCCTTACATCCCGGCTGTCACTCGGGGTCGGACGCTTCGGTTCGCTGAGTCACGGAATGACGGCGCGGCTCGCCGTTGCGAGGTGATGCGCGATCAGGTCTGACAAGATGTCGTTGAAGAGGGCAAGAAAAAAGGCCGGCGTCCCGAAGGAGCCGGCCTGAAAGTTTGAAACATCCAGCGCAAAAGCGCCAAACATCTCAGAGGGGAACGGCTGGAACGAACTCAACGCCGGGAGGAGATGCGGAGCCCGTTCCGAACAACCGTGGACTGAATATCGGGCAGACCCTGCCTTTTCGCAATGCAGCATTGGGCGGGTCGGTTATGCGCTGGCAGCATGACTCATTGCTATAATTCGTCACAATTGCCAAGAGACCGCGCGTGGCACGCATGCGCAGCCGGCATAGGGCAGGGCGCTGCCGCGWTTTGCGGCAGCGCCCGCCTATTCTTCAATAGGTCCAGCGCTGGGACTTCTGGATCAGGAAATCGCGGAAGACCTGCACGCGGGCGACCGATTTCATCTCCTCGGGATAGACCAGATAGCTTTCGAGCTGCGGCATCTCGGTCTCGCGCATCAACTGCACGAGCGGGGAGCCGGCCTCGATCAGGTAGTCGGGCAGGATCGCGATGCCGGCACCCGAATCGACCGCGCGCTTCATCGCCGTGATGTTGTTGACGGTGAGATGGATCGGACGCGGGTTGCGCTGGTCGCGACCGAGCGTGCCGAGCCAGTGCACCGCCGTCAGATAGGAGGGCGAGGAGGCGCCGAAGGAGAGCAGCCGGTGGTTGTCGAGCTCCTCATAGCTTTTCGGCTCGCCGAAGCGCTTGATGTAGGCCGGCGAGCCGTAGACGTGGAAGTGCACGGTGAAGAGCCGGCGCTGGATCAGGTCGGGCTGCTGCGGCTGACGCAGGCGAATCGCGATGTCGGCCTCCCGCATCGAGAGATCGAGTTCCTCGTCGGTGAGGATCAGCTCGACCTTGATGTCGGGATAGAGGTCGAGGAACTCGGCCAGGCGCGGTGTCAGCCAGTGGCCGCCGAGGCCGCGCGTCGCGGTGACTTTGAGCTCGCCGGACGGATGCTCGCGCGTCTCCGAGAGCTGGGCGCGTGTCCGCTCCAGGCGCTGCGTCATCTCGCGCGCGGCGCGCCAGAGCAGTTCGCCCTGCTCGGTGAGAATGAGGCCGCGCGTGTGCCGATGGAACAGCGGCGCGCGCAATTCACGCTCCAGCGCACCAATCTGGCGGCTCACAGCGGATTGGCTGAGGCCCAGCCCGTCTCCGGCCTTGGTGAAGCTTCCCGATTCAGCAACCGTGTAGAAGATTCGGATGCGGTCCCAATCCACCGCGTTCCCCCCGTGTTATGCGTTCAACGCATGATGGGGGGATCGGGTTGTCCGGTCAACGACTCCTTTGCCGGGACCGTTGATTTTCGCCCTTAATATCGTGCTGGAACTGATCAATTCCAGTGATGGGTGTCGGCTCCGGCTATTCCGCCGCTTCGCGCACGCCCAGCTCCTGCGCCATCAGCCAGCGCTCGGCGTCGAGCGCCGCCATGCAGCCGAGGCCGGCCGCGGTCACGGCCTGGCGATAGTGCTCGTCGGTGACGTCGCCGGCGGCGAAGACGCCGGGCACATTGGTCTGGGTCGTGCCGGGCGAGACCTCGAGATAGCCCGAATCACGCATGGCGAGCTGGCCGACGAAGAGCTCGGTCGCCGGCTTGTGGCCGATGGCGACGAAGACGCCGTCGGTCGGCAGGTCCTGCACGGCGCCGCTCTTCAGGTTGCGCAGGCGCACATGGGTCACGGAGGGCGGCTGCGTGCCGCCGAGGATCTCTGCCACCTCCGAATCCCAGATCACCTCGATCTTGGGATGCTTGAACAGGCGCTCCTGCATCACCTTCTCGGCGCGCAGCGAATCGCGCCGGTGCACCAGCGTGACCTTGGATGCGAGATTGGCGAGATAGAGCGCTTCCTCGACTGCGGTGTTGCCGCCGCCGACGACGACGACCTGCTTGTTGCGGAAGAAAAAGCCGTCGCAGGTGGCGCAGGCCGAGACGCCGAAGCCCTGGAAGGCCTGTTCCGAGGGCAGGCCGAGCCATTTGGCCTGGGCGCCGGTCGAGACGATTAGCGAGTCGCAGGAATAGGTGGTGCCGCCATCGCCCCAGAGCCGGAACGGGCGCTGCGAGAGGTCGACGCGGGCGATGTGGTCGGAGACCATCTTCGTGCCCATGTGCTGCGCCTGGGCCTGCATCTGCTCCATCAGCCAGGGGCCCTGGATCACGTCGGCGAAGCCGGGATAGTTCTCGACATCGGTGGTGATCATCAGCTGGCCGCCGGCCTGCAGGCCGGAAATCAGCACCGGCTCGAGCATGGCGCGGGCGGCATAGATCGCAGCGGTGTAGCCGGCCGGGCCGGAGCCGATGATCATCACCTTGGCGTGGATATGGGCCATTTATCTGGTTCCTGAGCCGGCACGAGCCGGAGATATTGGTATCGGAGTGGCTTCAGTCCAGCCCCGTTGCAGCCTTGTGACGCCGCCAGCCGTCGAGCACGGCTGCGGCGATCGTTCCGGTCGAATCTAGCGGTTCGTAGCGGGAGCCATCAAGCTTGCCCTGGAAATGATGCACAGCGCCGTAGCGCTTCAGTGCCTCCAGGAACCTGGCGAGCTTGCCATGCCCGCCATGCGGCTCGAAGACGAGGATCGGCGCGCCGGTCGCAGCCGCCTCGCCGATCATGTTGGTGGAATCGGCGGTGGCGACGATGGCGTCGGCATTGGCGAGCAGCGGCACATAGGGGTTGGCGCCCGAGCCGTCCCACCACCAGCCGCCATGACGGCGGAAGACCTCGCCGATCGCGGCGTCGAGCGCCGGCGGCGTCCGGCGCGAGCGCGAGCCCATCAGCGCGACGCCTGAAGCGGCGAGCGCATCGAGCTCGCGGGCGAAGCGTTCGATATCCTCCGGCCGGAAGCTATGGTGGCGACTGTCGCCGCCGACCAGCACCGCGACTCGGGGCGCGGGGAGCGCGGCGATCTCCGGGGGCGGAGAAGCCCGAGCGGCGGCGAGGGCATCCGGCGCGAGCCGGTGGGGCGAGGTGATCGTCACCAGGACGTTGTCGCCGCGCAGGCGGTCATGCTCGGAGACCCAGATCAAATCGGCGGCGCCGGTGCCGGTGCGCGGGTCCTTGAGGAAGACGGTGAAGCTCGCTCCGTTCGAGGCCTTCTTGACGGCGCGCAGATAGGCGACGGCGCGGCGCCCCGAGGCGATGGCGATGTCGGGAAAGGGGGGCCGGATCGGGCTCCTCGGCCGGTCGGGTGCCTCGCGCGGATCGATCGGCCCGCGCGGCATCAGCCAGCTCCAGGGCTTGCCGGGATTGATGCGGCGGATCTCCGGGACGACGCCCATGCGCTCGGCCACGCCGAGGCATTGCACCTCGTCGCCGGCCTTGCCGTCGGTCAAAACCCAGAGGGATGGCATCTTTTCTGTCGGCACGGCGGTTTGGCCCGGGATTGGCGTGGATCGATGCCTTGTAACGCTTCGATGGCCCGTCTACACCTGCGCGGCTCTTTTTCAGGAGGATTTGTGCGCGCCAAACTCGACGAGATCGATCTCCGTATTCTGGCGGAGCTGCAGAGCGACGGGCGCATGACCAATGTCGAGCTCTCGAGCCGGGTCGGCATCTCGCCGCCGCCCTGCCTCAGGCGCGTCCGCGCGCTGGAAGAGGCCGGCGTGATCACCGGCTACCGGGCACTGCTCGACGAGCGCAAGCTCGGCATCGAGGTCGTCTGCTTCGCCTTCGTCCATCTCGCCAGCCAGGCCGAAGCCGATCTCACCACCTTCCAGGAACGCATCCGCAGCTGGTCGCTGGTACGCGAATGCTGGACGCTGTCGGGCGACATCGACTTCATCCTGAAATGCGTCGCGACCGACCTCAAGGCTTTCCAGGACTTCGTCGCCGACCTGACGGCACTGCCCAACGTCCGCAATGTCCGCACGGCGCTGGCGCTCGACCGGGTCAAGGACGCGCCGATCGCGCCGCTGTGAGTCGGATTACCGGCGCCAGGCCGTGCCCTGCATCGTCTGGCCTCCCGAGGTGTAGGTGTAGTCGGCTTTCTGGTCCGGGCGCATCGTCAGGACCATACGCCCGCTCGACGTGTCGAAAGCGAGCCGGGTTTCATCGGCGCTGATATTCGAGATCGGCAGGCTCTCGCCGCGGTAGCGATAGGTCATGCTGGCCTGCGAGACGGTGAGCACCCAGCTGCTCTCCCGTCCCCAGGTGCCATGCCATGCCTTGTGCGTGCGCGCAGCGACCTGCACGGGCGCGGAGGCGCTGCGAGCCTCGCCCTTCGATAGCACCCCGGTGGCTGACGCCTGCTGCGGATGGGAAAACGTATAGCTCGCCTGATTGGGGCCGGCCGGAGTCATGGTGACGACGGCGGCCGAGCCCGGCGAGAACGAGACGCGTTCGGCGGAAACGCTGCCGTAAGCGATATTTGCGGCCCGTCGGCCGAAGCGGTACTCGCTGACCTTGCCGTTCGATATGGTGATGCTGACGGGGACCCCGCTGGAAATCGTCCCGGACCAGCGGCCGTTCCAGGCTTGACTGTCCGCCAGCGCGGAAGGCGCGGTGCCCACGATCAATAGAGCGGCCAGAATTCCGCGCAACATCGTTGCTTCTCCTCTGGAGAAAGACATCGTGTTGACGATAGGGAAGCGTGTGGAGCGTGTAAATCGCGTGGGCCGGCTTTCGACACGCGGCTAAAACTGGCCGAGCGCCCGCCTGATCCATTGCGCGTTGCTGGCGACCAGCGCTTCGATCCGGCGCTGGTCGACGTCCGGTCGATACCAGGCGCCGCCATAGCTCGGCGCCATGATGGCGAGGATCGGGTAGCGGCCGATCTCGCGACCGTCGGCCCCGATCAGCCGAGCCTCGCTTTCGAGCGTGTCGTTGCCGAGAGTGACAGCCTGCCCGCCGGCATAGCTCGTCAGATAAAGCCCGGTGACGGTGACCTGCAGGGTCGCGCCGTTTCCAGCGGTATGCAGGCCGGCGAGCTCGCGCTCCAGCATCGGCCTGATTGCGGCCGCGGTGGCGCTCTGCCCCTTGGCGGCGAGCGGCCCGGTATCGACGCGGATCGCGCCGATCGGGACGAGGGCTGCGGTCTGCACGGTCGTCTGGCAGCCAGCCAGCAGTGCTGCGGCGAAGCCGGTCAGGATGGTGCGACGTGCGAGCATGATCTCAGGCACTGAGATAGTGCCGGATCCACTGGGCATTGTTCTCGAGCAAGGCGGCGATGCGGCGCTGATCGACATCGGGGCGGTACCAGGCACCACCGGAGGTGGATGGCAGCATCGAGCGGATCTCGCGGCTGACGGGCGGGCCGCCACGATCGGCTAGCTCGATGACGCTCAGCATGTTGTCGTCGCTACCGCCGCTGCCGTCACCGGCCATGCCGCCGCCGGCCCCCGCGCCGAGCCAGAGCCAGAGCACGGTCACATGCAGGGTCGGGCCGCCGCGGCGGCGCAAGGGGAGGAGCTCGCTGGCGAGCCTGCTTTCGAAGGCCCGGGCGATGCGTGGGGCGTTCTCGCCCCAGCCGAGTGGGCCGAGGCTGCGGGCATCGACCTTGATCGCACCGATCGAGACAGGCTGCGCCAGGGCCGGAAACGAAACGAGCCCGCCGGCGGCGAGCGCGGCGGACCCGGTGAGAAATGCGCGACGCGTGGTCATGGCGTGGTCTCCGGCAGGCAGGTCTCTAATCTAGGAGCTGCCGCCGGGCTGGCCAAGTCGCTCCGCTGGTTTAGCGGAAGGCGACGTTAACGACCTCGTAGGACTTGCCGCCGCCGGGCGTGTTGACATGGACGGAATCGCCGACCTTCTTGCCGATCAGGGCGCGCGCGATCGGCGAACCGATCGAAACCTTGCCGGACCTCACATCCGATTCCGGCTCGCCGACGATCTGGTAGAGCTTCTTCTCTTCGGTATCGTCGTCGATCAGCGTGACGGTTGCGCCGAACTTGATCGTGTCGCCGCCGAGCTTGCTGACATCGATGATGTCGGCGCGGCCGATCAGCGATTCCAGCTCCATGACACGGCCCTCGTTCAGCGACTGGGCTTCCTTGGCGGCATGGTATTCGGCGTTCTCCGAGAGATCGCCCAGCGCGCGCGCCTCGGCGATCGCCTGGATGATGCGCGGGCGCTCGACCTGCTGGCGCTGCTTCAATTCGACTTCGAGGGCGGCGAAACCGCCCGCGGTCATAGGAACCTTTTCCATCGTCCCGTCCCAGTTATAGAAAAACGACCGATGCGCGCTGGCCATGGCCAACGCACCCCGTGTCGCTTTCGATCGTCAGAAAACTACTTCGCCGCGCTGCCGGTCAGGCGGCGCGGGCGAAATAGGATTGCAGCGACCTCACTTCGAGATCGCCGCTGCAATAGGCCTTGATGCCCTCTGCCGCGGCGATCGCTCCGGCCAAGGTGGTATAATAGGGCACCTTGTGCAAGAGGGCCGCGCGGCGCAGCGAGCGCGAGTCCGCCAGCGCCTGTGGACCGTCGGTGGTGTTGAAGACGAGCTGGATCTCGCCGTTCTTGATCGCGTCGACGACGTGCGGGCGGCCTTCCAGCACCTTGTTGATCTTGCTGGCGCGGATGCCGTTGTCCTGGAGCAGGCGCAGCGTGCCGCCGGTCGCGACGATCTGGAAGCCGAGCTCCGCCAGGACCGCGATCGAGGGCAGGATGCGCGGCTTGTCCTCGTCACGAACCGAGACGAAGACCGTGCCCTTGACCGGCACCTTCGAGCCGGCGCCGAGCTGGCTCTTGGCGAAGGCGACGTCGAAGGAGCGGTCGAGGCCGATGACCTCGCCGGTCGAGCGCATCTCCGGCCCGAGCAGGACGTCGACGCCAGGGAAGCGGGCGAAGGGGAACACCGCCTCCTTCACGCCGACATGCTGGAGCTTTTCCTGCTTCAGATCGAAGCTCGCGAGCTTCTCGCCGGCCATCAGCCGCGCGGCGATCTTGGCGATCGGCTTGCCGATCACCTTGGCGACGAAGGGCACGGTGCGCGATGCACGCGGATTGACTTCGAGCACATAGATCTCGCCGTCCTTGATCGCGTACTGCACGTTCATCAGGCCGCCCACGTCGAGGGCGAGCGCCATCGCCTTGCTCTGGCGCTCCAGCTCGGCGATCAGCTCCGGCGAGAGCGAGCGTGGCGGCAGCGAGCAGGCCGAATCGCCGGAATGGATGCCGGCCTCCTCGATATGCTCCATGATGCCGGCGATGAAGGCGTCCTTGCCGTCGCAGAGACAGTCGACATCGACCTCGATTGCGTCCGAGAGATAGCGGTCGAACAGCAGCGGGTTCTTGCCGAGGACGGTGTTGATCTGCCCGGTCTTGTCGTTCGGGTACTTGGCCTTGACCTCGGAGGGGATCAGCGAGGGCAGGGTGCCGAGCAGGTAATCCTCGAACATCACCTCGTCGCGGATGATCGCCATGGCGCGGCCGCCGAGCACATAGGACGGGCGCACCACGAAGGGCAGGCCGAGCTCGGCCGCGATCAGGCGCGACTGCTCGACCGAATAGGCGATGCCATTCTTCGGCTGCTTGAGATGGAGCTTGTCGAGCAGGCGCTTGAAGCGGTCGCGGTCCTCGGCGAGGTCGATCGCGTCCGGCGTGGTGCCCAGAATCGGGATGCCGGCCTGCTCCAGCGCATGGGCGAGCTTCAGCGGGGTCTGGCCGCCGAACTGGACGATGACGCCGTGCAGCGTGCCGGCCTGCTTCTCGGTTTCGAGGATCTCGAGGACGTCCTCGGCGGTCAGCGGCTCGAAATAGAGCCGGTCCGAGGTGTCGTAGTCGGTCGAGACCGTTTCGGGATTGCAGTTGACCATGATGGTCTCGTAGCCGGCGTCACGCAGGGCGTAGCAGGCATGGCAGCAGCAATAGTCGAACTCGATGCCCTGGCCGATGCGGTTGGGGCCGCCGCCGAGGATGACGACCTTCTTCGCGTCCGACGGCTTGGCCTCGTCGGCCGGCGCGCCGGCGAACGGCATGGCGTAGGTCGAGTACATATAGGCGGTCGGCGAGGCGAACTCGGCGGCGCAGGTGTCGATGCGCTTGAACACCGGGCGCACCTTCAGCGAGCGGCGCAGGGTCCGGACATCGGCCTCGCTCTTGCCAGCGACGGCGGCGAGGCGCTTGTCGGAGAAGCCCATCGCCTTGAGCTGGCGGAAGGCGATCGGCGTCTGCGGCAGGCCGTATTTGCGGACCTTCTGCTCGGCGTCGACGATGCCGCGCATCTGCTCCAGGAACCAGGGGTCGATCTTGCAGCTCTCATGGATCTGCTCGTCGGTGAAGCCGGCGCGCATCGCCTGGGCGACCTGCAGGATGCGGTCCGGCGTCGGCGTCGAGAGCGCCGCCTTGATCGCGTTCCTGTCGTCGCCCTGGCCGATGCCCTCGATCTCGATCTCGTCGAGGCCATCGAGCCCGGTCTCCAGCGAGCGCAGCGCCTTCTGCAGCGACTCCTGGAAGGTCCGGCCGATCGCCATGGCTTCGCCAACCGACTTCATCGCAGTGGTCAGCGTCGGTTCGGCGCCCGGGAATTTCTCGAAGGCGAAGCGCGGGATCTTGGTGACGACGTAGTCGATCGTCGGCTCGAACGAGGCCGGGGTGGCGCCGCCGGTGATGTCGTTCTCGATCTCGTCGAGCGTGTAGCCGACGGCGAGCCGCGCCGCGACCTTGGCGATCGGGAAGCCAGTGGCTTTGGACGCCAGGGCGGACGACCGCGACACGCGCGGGTTCATCTCGATGACGATCATCCGGCCGCTCTCGGGATCGACGGCGAACTGGACGTTCGAGCCGCCGGTCTCGACGCCGATCTCGCGCAGCACCGCCAGCGAGGCGTCGCGCATGATCTGGTATTCCTTGTCGGTCAGCGTCAGCGCCGGGGCGACGGTGATCGAATCGCCGGTGTGGACGCCCATCGGGTCGATATTCTCGATCGAGCAGACGATGATGCAGTTGTCCGCCTTATCGCGGACGACCTCCATCTCGTACTCCTTCCAGCCGAGCACGCTCTCCTCGATCAGCACCTCGCTGGTCGGCGAGGCGTCCATGCCACGCTCGACGATGTCGATGAACTCGCCCTTGTTGTAGGCGATGCCGCCGCCGGTGCCGCCCATGGTGAAGGACGGCCGGATGATCGCCGGCAGGCCGATATCCTCCAGTGCGTCGAGCGCGGCGCCGAGCGTCTTGACGTGGTGCGAGCGCGGGGTCGAGAGGCCGATCTTGGTCATTGCCTCGCGGAAGCGCTCGCGATCCTCGGCCTTGTCGATGGCGTCGGCGGTGGCGCCGATCATCTCGACGTCGAACTTCTCCAGCACGCCCATCTTCTGCAGCGAGAGCGCGCAGTTGAGCGCGGTCTGGCCGCCCATGGTCGGCAGCAGCGCGAAGCCGCCGGGCAGGACGTTGCGCTCCTTCTCGATGATCTTGGCGACGATCTCCGGCGTGATCGGCTCGACATAGGTCGAATCGGCCAGGTCCGGATCGGTCATGATCGTCGCCGGGTTCGAGTTGACCAGGACGATGCGGTAGCCCTCGGCCTTCAGCGTCTTGCAGGCCTGGGTGCCGGAATAGTCGAACTCGCAGGCTTGGCCGATGATGATGGGGCCGGCGCCGATGATCAGGATCGTCTTGATGTCTGTGCGCTTGGGCATGGTCTCGACCGGTTCCGTGCGGGCGCGCACGGCCCCTCCGTTCGAAAGGAGCGGAAGCCAGCGAGCGCCAAAGATGAATGCTAGGCGCTCGCTATAGACGGGGGAGGCGGCGGGGGGAAGCGGAAAGCGCTTCTTCCTGTCATGCGCGCACAGGTCATGCGCGCACAGGTGGCGCGTTTCTCCCTTTGCGCAGTTGAGTGGTGGCGGGCGGGGTATAGCATCGGCTTCCGCGATGGCGTCGAGCCGGTTCGCGTCAGCTCCGGTCACGCCCTCCCCAACCAGAGGAGCTTGGCCATGCGTCAATCCGATCCGCAGAAGCTCGATGCCTTGGTGGGACGTCTCGTCGGAGACGTCGGAGCCTGTGTCACCGGCTCGCTCATCGTCCTCGGCGACCAGCTCGGCCTCTACAAGGCGATGGCCGATGGCAAGCCGGTTACGGCAGCGGAGCTCGCCAGCCGGACTGGGCTCAAGGAACGCTATGTCCGCGAATGGCTCTCCGCCCAGGCCGCGGCCGAGTATGTCGACTATGACGAGGGCAGCGACAGCTTCAGCCTGTCGCCGGAGCAGGCCATGGCCTTCGCCGAGGAGGGCAGCCCGGCCTTCTTCGCCGGCGCCTTCGAGATCGTCCAGTCGATGTGGGTCGACGAACCCAAGGTCGAAGAGGCCTTCAGGACTGGTTCAGGACTAGGTTGGCACGAGCACAGCAACTGCCTGTTCCGCGGCACCGAGCGCTTCTTCCGGCCGGGCTACAACACCAATCTGGTGAGCAGCTGGATTCCGGCGCTGGACGGCGTCAAGGCCAAGCTCGAGGCGGGAGCCGTCGTCGCCGATGTCGGCTGTGGCCATGGTGCCTCGACCATCCTGATGGCTCAGGCCTATCCGAAGTCGCGCTTCTACGCCTTCGACTATCATGGCCCCTCGATCGAGAAGGGCAGGGAGGCGGCGCAGAAGGCCGGCGTCGGCGATCGAATCGTCTTCGAGCGGGCCAGCGCCAAGGACTTCCCGGCGGCGAGCTATGATCTCGTCGCGATGTTCGACTGCCTGCACGATATGGGCGATCCGGTTGGGGCCGGCCGCCATGTCAGGGAGACGCTGGCCGAGGGCGGAACCTGGATGATCGTCGAGCCCTTCGCCCACGACAATCTCAAGCAGAACATCAATCCGGTCGGCCGGATCTTCTACGGGGCCTCGACGATGATCTGCACGCCGGCCTCGGTGGCGCAGGAGGTCGGCCTCGGGCTCGGCGCGCAGGCCGGTGAGATGCGTTTGCGCAAGGTCGCGCTCGATGCCGGCTTCACCCGCTTCCGCCGCGCCACCGAGACGCCGTTCAACATGGTGTTCGAAGTCAGGGCTTGAAGCCTCGCTACGACAAGTGAGCAAAACCCGCCCGCCATGAGGCGAGCGGGCTGAGCAGTCGATCGGCTGATGCTGGTCAGCGTGTTGACGGCGCGACTGCGACCTCGCTGAGGCGAGCGGCTTCGCGGGCCGCCGCCTTGCGCCGCTGCGTCGCGATCAGCAGCAGGCCGAGCGCGCCGAGCTCGCAGGCGGCGCCGACGAAGCCGAGCTCCCAGGAGGCGCCGTGACGCAGCACCTGCTGGCCGAGCGCGGCGCCGGCGGCGATGCCGACATAGAGCGCCGAGGCGTTGAGCGAGAGCGCGACCACGACGGCATCGGACGCCATCGCGGCGAGGCGCGACATCTGCGAGGGATGGCCGGCCCAGCCGGCGCCGCTCCAGACCATCAGGACTACCGGCAGGACGAAGATCGCCACCGCTGGCGGCAAGGTCACCGCGACGAGGGAGGCGGCGGCGAGCGAGGCTGCGAGCAGCGTCAGGACGAAGGTCAGCGTCGGCACGGGGCCGAAGCGGTCGCTGGCCTGGCCGCCCCACTGGTTGCCCAGCGCCGAGCCGATGCCGGTCAGCACCAGGGTCGCGCTCAGCCAGTGGCCGGAGATGCCGGCATGGGCCGAGAGGAAGGGCGCGACATAGGTGTAGAGCGTGAAGGCGCCGGTGGTCCAAAGTGCGGTGGTGCCGAGCGCGAGCAGGACATCGCCACGGCGCGCCACCTGCAGCCGCTCGGCGAGCGTGTTGGCGCCGCGCGGCAGGCCGGCCGGCATCTTGAACAGCAAGCCGGCGAGTGCGAGCGCGCCGAACAGCGCCACGACCAGGAAGGGGAAATGCCAGCCGAGCGTGGCGACGGCGGTGCCGAGCGGCACGCCGAGGATCAGCGAGACGGTCATGCCGCCGGTGACCAGCGCGATCGCGCGGGCCCGTCTTTCCGGCGGAACGAGCGCCACCGCGACGGCGTTCGCCGCCGGCATGAACACGCCCGAGCCGAGCGCCATGACGATGCGCGCCAGCATCAGCCAGGCAAAGTCGCTGGTGAAGGCGGCGAGGAGATTGGCGAGGGTGAAGACCGTGAGCGAGCCGACCAGCACGAGCTTGCGGTCGAGATTGCCGAACAAGGTTGAGAGTACCGGCGAGCCGATAGCGTAGGCGATGGCGAAGATCGAGATCAGCAGGCCGGCGGTGTCGACGCTGACGCCGAAGGCGGCGGCGAGGTTCGGCAGGATGCCGGTGATGACGAGGCTGCCCGTGCCGATGGCGAAGGCGCCGCCGGCCAGCAAGAGGAGACGAATGTCCATGGCAGAGGGCTCCGTGGGGAGTTGCCGAAAATTTCAATGATCGTTGAAACATGGGCGTCGGCCGACCATGAGTCAATCTTATTTTCAAGGATCATTGAAACTTGTCAGGAGCGGCCGATGCAATTAAGCCGGAGGTGATGAAGCAGCTCTTCCACCCCGAGATCGAGGACGTCGTGCCGGCCGACGTGTTCGCGGCGCTCGGCGACCCGATCCGGCTCGGCATCCTGGTCTCGCTCGCCGATTGCGACGAGGTCGACAAGGCGCGCTGCGGCGCCTTCACCGAGCTCGCCTCGCCCTCGCTGCTATCCTACCATTTCGCCAAATTGCGCGAGGCGGGGATCACACGCTCGCGGGCGGAAGGGACGGTGCGCTTCCTCAGCATCCGCCGCGAGGAGTTCAACCGGCGTTTTCCCGGCCTGCTCGACAGCGTGATCGAGACGGCACGGCGCGATCCGTCGGTGCCGCGGATCAAGCTCGACGTTTGATCCGCAGCCCGCCTGAGGGGCGGCGTTACGGGATGAGGATGGTCGAGCCCGAGGTCTTGCGGGCCTCGAGGTCGCGATGCGCCTGCGCGGCATCGGCGAGTGGGTAGGACTGCAGCGCCGCGATCTTGACCGTGCCATCGGCGACGACGGCGAACAATGCGTTGGCGGCGGTTTCGAGGTCCTCGCGCTTGGCCATATAGGTGGCGAGCGTCGGCCTCGTCACGAACAGCGAGCCCTTGCTGGCAAGCTGGGCGAGGGCGAAAGGCGGAACCGCTCCAGAGGCATTGCCGTAGCTGACCATCAGGCCGAGCGGGCTCAGGCTGTCGAGCGACGCCTCCCAGGTGTCCTTGCCGACCGAGTCGAAGACGACCGGAACGCCGGCGCCATCGGTGATCGCGCGCACCCGCTCGGCGATGTTCTCCTCGCGATAGAGGATCGTATGGGCGCAGCCATGGGCGCGTGCCAGCGCCGCCTTCTCCTCGCTGCCGACGGTGCCGATCACGGTGACGCCGAGCGCGCTCAGCCATTGGCAGGCGATCAGCCCGACGCCGCCGGCCGCGGCATGGAAGAGCACGGTGTCTCCGAGCTTCGCACGGTAGGTCCGATGGATCAGGTAATAGGCCGTCAGGCCCTGCAGCATCATCGCTGCCGCCTGTTCGTCCTTGATGGCGTCGGGCAGTTTGATCAGCGGCGCAGCCGGCATGATGCGGGCTTCGGCATAGGCGCCGGGTGATCCGCCGGCATAGGCGACGCGGTCGCCGGGCTGCACATTGGCGACGCCGTCGCCGACCGCCTCGACGGTGCCTGCGGCTTCCAGGCCGATGCCGCTCGGCAGGGGTAGCGGATAGAGGCCGCTGCGCTGGTAGACGTCGATGAAGTTGAGGCCGATGGCCGTCTGGCGCAGACGGACCTGACCCGGGCCGGGGGCACCGAGCGTGGCGTCCTCATAGCGCAGCACTTCGGGGCCGCCATTCTCGTGGATGCGGATCTGCTTGGTCATTGCGATGTCTCGTTCTTGAGCGGGTGGAGGCGTCTGGGTGCGCGAGGCAAGGTCAGACCTCGCCGGCGGCCTCGATGTCCTTGAGATGCTGGCGGAAGCCGTAGGCCGGGTTCTGCGCCCGCGTCGCCAAGTACTGGTCGAAGCGCGTCTGGCTGCGGTAGCTGCGGCCGGCGCGCATCGCCGCGAGCTGGCGCGCCTCGGTCTCGCGATAGCCGATCGCGGCCGCGACGATGTCCTCGATCCGGCTTTCGGGCAGGAACAGCACGCCATTGCTGTCGGCGGCGACGTAATCGGTCTCGGCGATGCCGTGCTGGCCGACCAGTGCCTGGTGGAACAGGTCGTGCGGCCGGGGATGCAGGCGCTGCGGCCCGGTCGGCAGCGCGCCTAGGCTGAAGACCGGCAGGCCGAGCTCGGCGAGCTCGCGGTTGTCGCGGTGCAGGCCCCAGATCACGAAGCCGGCGATGCCGGCGGCCTCCGCCTCGATCGCGACGATGTCGCCGATGCAGGCCTCGTCGAGGCGGCCGCCATTGTCGATGACGATCACTTCGCCCGGCGCAGCATGCTCGAGCAGCTCGAAGAAGACATCGATGCTGCCGACATGGCGCACGGGACGGGCGCGGCCGCGCACTTCCATATCCGGCGCGAGCGGTCGCAGCCCGGCAGGCGCGAAGCGGATCGGCACGCCGCAGCGCAGGCAGCCATCCGCCAGATGCGGGGTGGTGAGCGTCTTCAGTTGCGCGATCAGATCGGATTCCATGCGCTGTCCTCCAGGGTCTGGTCCGGCCGCAAGGCCGCTGGACAGGACGCTAGCAATGCGGGATCATTCTGAATAACGAAATGATCATAAGTCTCGTTTCAGGATTTCGGGTCGATGTCGGCGAATTTCGATATGGACGCACTGCGGGCGATGGTGGTCGGGGTCGAGCTCGGCAGCTTCGCCCGCGCCGCGACGCAGCTCGGCCGGTCACAATCGGCGATCAGCATGCAGCTCAAGAAGCTGGAAGAGCAGGCGCGGCGTCCGCTGTTCCGCCGGGACGGGCGCGGGCTGGTGCCGACCGAGGCCGGCGAGGCGCTGCTGAGCTATGCCCGCCAGATCATTGCGCTGAACGACGAAGCCGCAGCGGCTGTCGGCAACAGCGCGGGGGCGGCGACGGTGCGTCTCGGCTTGCCGCAGGACTTCTTCGAGGACGTGATGCCGGAGGTGCTGGGGCTGTTTGCGCAGCAGCGCCCGAATTCCCATGTCGAGGTCCGCGCCGGGCGCAACTACGCGCTGGAGGAGGAGGTTCAGGCCGGCCGGCTCGATGTCGCGCTCGCCTTCTTCAAGGCCGGGGCGTCGACGAGCGGTGCGCATGTCGCGACGCTGCCGCTGGTCTGGCTTGCCGCTGAGACCATGCCGCGACCCGGCGCGGCCGAGCTGCCGCTCGTGCTGTTCGACCATCCCTGCCTGTTCCGGCAGACCGCGCTCCAGACCCTCGACCGGCAGCGCCTGCGCTGGCGGCTGGCGCTGACGACACCGAGCCTTCCGGGCCTGTGGGCCGCTCTCGGGGCTGGACATGGCGTCTCGGTTCGCACCCGTCACCGCCTGCCGGGCGCGGTCCGCGATGTCGCGGCCGAGCATGGCCTGCCGGACCTGCCGCCGATCGAGGTGCGGCTGCTGGCATCGGGCGCGCGAACGCCGGCCGCCGGAGCTCTGCTTGACATCGCGACGGACGTCGTTCGCAGGCTGGTTGCGGAACCGGCGGCTGCAGCCGGCTAGATCAGCCGCAACAGGGACAGCCCGGACCGAACACCGCGCGGCTGCCGAGTGCCGCCAGCTTTCCGCGCCAGCCCGGTACCTTCTCCTTGATCCGGGCCATTGTCCGCTCGCGATCGAGGCGGGTCGGGCGGCCATCCTCCACGACGACCGAACCGTCGATGATGCTGGTCACCACGTCGCTCGCCCGGGCGTAATAGACCAGCGCGGCGTAGTCGCCGTAATAGGGCTGGAGGTGCGGGTGGTCGATGTCGACCATGATCAGGTCGGCCTTCTTGCCAGTCTCCAGCGAGCCGATCTCGTCCTGCAGGCCCATGACGCGGGCGGCGCCGATCGTGTGCAGCTCCAGCGCCTGGGCGCAGGAGAGGGCGGTCGGGCTTCCCAGGCGCAGCCGCATGGCGTTGAGGGCGTTGCGCATGCCCTCGAACGGGTCGTTCAGCATCCAGTCGGTGGCGAAGCCGGTGGGAATGCCGCGCGCCATGATGTCTTCGAGCGGTGGATAGCGCCCGCGGCGTGGATAGATCGTCGGGCAATGCGCATAGGCCGCGCCGCTCTCCTTGACGGCGTCGAGATCGCCTGTCCCGGCGAAGACGAGATGGGCGAGCACAACGTCCGGGCCGAGCATGCCGACATCCCTGAGGAACTCGACCGGGCCGCAGCCATGGGCCGCCTTGATCTGATCGACCTCGGCGACGCTCTGGGCGGCGTGGATATGCATGCCGATGCCGAGCCGATTGGCCTCGGCGCGAGCGGTCTTCAGCAACTCGGCCGAGCAGGTGTCGGTGGCGTGCGTGCCGATGCGGGCGGTGATGCGGCCATCGGCAGCGCCGTGCCAGCGTTCGGCGAAGGCGACGCCGTCGCGCAGGCGCTCTTCGCCGATATCCGGATGGTGGGTGTAGTCGCCCCGCCAGAGTTCGTGCAGGCGGACGTCGAAGACCTTGTGGGCGATCTGGGCGCGCAGGCCGCAGACCTCGACGGTCCCGGCGAGCCGGTGCGGCGCATACCAGATGTCGTTGATGGTGGTGATGCCGGCCTGCAGCATGTCGGCGCAGCCGGCCTCCGCCAATAGCGCCCACTCATTCTCTGTAATGTCCTTCTCCATCCGGAAGGCGACTTCGAGCAGCGCCGCCTTGGCGGCGTGGTCGTCGGTCTGGCTGCGGAAGACCAGCGAAGCCGCGTGCGAATGGCAGTTGACGAAGCCGGGCAGCACGGCGCGCCCGGCGCCATCGATCGTGCGGGCCGGCGCCCAATGCCCCTCGGGCTGGCGCGGGCCGGCATGAAGGATGTGTCCGCCGGCGATCGCGACCTCGCCATCGGGGATGACCGGCATTCCGGGGCTGACCGGATAGAGGAATTCGGCGCGCACCAGGAGGTCGATCTCGATCATGGCGCGGGCTCTCCATCGGCTTGGATGAGCGAGCTTAGGGCGCGTGCTGTGGAAGGCCAGCGACGCGCCTGCACGGCAGCCTTGCGCCCGCAACTTGCTCTCGCTATGAAATGTTACAACGTAACAAAATATGAGATCCGAGATGGACTCCCGCCTTCCCGTCACCGTGCTTTCCGGCTTTCTCGGCGCCGGCAAGACGACGCTGCTCAACCACGTCCTCAAAAATCGCGAGGGTCGCAAGGTCGCGGTCATCGTCAACGACATGAGCGAGGTGAACATCGATGCCGACCTCGTGCGCTCCGGCGGCGGCGATCTCTCTCGCACCGACGAGAAGCTGGTCGAGATGAGCAATGGCTGCATCTGCTGCACCTTGCGCGACGACCTTCTGGCCGAGGTCGGCCGGCTCGCCCGCGATGGCCGCTTCGACTACCTGCTGATCGAGGGCACCGGCATCGCCGAGCCGCTGCCGATCGCCGCGACCTTCGAATTCCGCGACGAGGACGGCTTCTCGCTCTCCGATCTCGCCCGGCTCGACACCATGGTGACGGTGGTCGACGCGGTGAACCTGCTCAAGGACTACGGCTCGCGTGATTTCCTGCGCGAGCGCGGCGAGACGGCCGGCGAGGGCGACGAGCGCACGCTGGTCGATCTCCTGGTCGAGCAGATCGAGTTCGCCGATGTCGTCGTGCTCAACAAGGTCGGCGATGCCGGGCCGGAGACGGTGGCGCAAGCCAGGCGCGTCATCCGGGCGCTCAATCCGGATGCCCGGCTGATCGAGGCTGATTTCGGCCGCGTGGCGCTCGATCAGATGCTCGACACCGGCCTGTTCGACCATGAGAAGGCGCAGGAGCATCCGCTCTGGCACAAGGAGCTTTACGGCTTCAAAGACCATGTGCCGGAGACCGAGGAATACGGCATCTCCTCCTTCGTCTACCGGGCGCGCCGGCCGTTCCATCCCGAGAAATTCAACGCTTTCCTGGCGCAAAGCTGGCCGGGGCTGATCCGGGCCAAGGGACACTTCTGGCTGGCGACCCGGCCCGAATGGGTCGGCGAGATGTCGCTCGCGGGGGCTATCTGCCGGACCGAGGCGATGGGCTTCTGGTGGGCGGCGGTGCCGCGCTCGCGCTGGCCCGACCATCCGGAATGGAAGGCAATCCTGAACCGGCACTGGCACTCGGTCTGGGGCGACCGCCGGCAGGAGCTGGTCTTCATCGGCTCCGACATGGACGAGCGCGCCATCCGCGCCGGGCTCGATGCCTGCCTGCTCGGCGAGACCCCGACCATTGCCTTCAAGCCCGAGCGCTATCGCGATTTGCCCGACCCGTTCCCGGCCTGGCGCCGGGCCACCGCCGCTTGAGACCTCACCCTTTCCCGTCCGCCCTGGAGACTGCCATGCGTCCGCTTTCCCTGTTGTCCACGCTCGCCATGTCGGCCGTGCTTTCGAGCCTGCCGGCGCTTGCCCATGACCATGCCGTACTGCGTGGCCGGCTGGTCTTCGCCGACCATGAGAAGCCGGTCGTGCGTGTGCTCGATCTCGACACCGGCGAGGTCACGCACAGCTTCGACCTGCCCAAGGCCAATCCCGGCTTCGCCACGGCGCAGGGCGGCCGCTTCGTCGTGATCAAGACCGGCGACGATGCCGGCACGATCCGCTTCCTCGACACCGGCCTGACGATCGAATCGCATGGCGATCACAACGACATCGAGAAGGGGCCGGTGAAGCTCGTCGACCTCACGCTGACTGGCCAGAAGCCGGCCCATGTCATCTCCGGCCATGGCCAGCTCGCGCTGTTCTATGACGGCATCCGTCCCTGGGACGGGCAGAGCACGGCGAAGGCGGTGCTGGTTGCGATCAACGATCTCGCCAAGGACAAGCCGGCGCTGACGGAATGGCCGAGCCCGGGGCCGCAGCATGGTATCGTCGTGCCGATGGGCGAGGGGCGCTGGCTGATGTCGGTGCCGAACCCGGTCTACGTGAAGGGCGAGGACAAGAGCGCCTCGTCGCGGCCGGATGGCTTCGAGATCCTCGATCGGACCAAGGGCAGCTGGGCCAAACTCGCCTCCTTCAACGATCCGGCCAAGCCCGACGCCTCTTGCAAGCTCTATCACGGCCATGCCGCGGCCGATGGCCGCCATGTCTTCGGCTGCGCCGAAGGCGAGGGCGGCGGCATGCTGGTGCTGTCGCAGGCCGGCGGCAAGTTCAGCGCGCACAAGCTCGCCTATCCGGACGAGCGCCGGATCAGTGCGATCAAGGCCAGGGCCGGCGCGAAGTTCATGGTCGCCAACTACGGCAAGACCTCGCCCTATGACGGGTTGCTCCGGGTCGACCCGACCGCCAAGTCGCTGACCTCGGCCGATGTCCTGCCGGTGCACGGCGGCCAGTCGGCTTGCCAGTTCGAACTTTCCGGCAATGGCCGGCGGCTCGCCAATCTGACGCCGGACGGCAAGCTCAGGGTCTATGATGTCGCCGCCTGGAAGGAGCTCGCCAGCTTCGATGCCGTGCCGGCCTTCGACTGCCAGTACGGTGCGAAGACGCCGACACCCTCGCTCGCCGTGGTCGGCGGTAGCGCCTATGTCAGCGATCCTACGAACGGTCGTATCCGCGAGTACAATCTCGAGACGCTGAAGCAGGCGCTCGATCTGCCGGTCGAGGGCCAGCCAGCCAATCTCGCCGGCAGCGATGCGGGCTGAGTTTCGACCTGCATCATAAAGCGCTGGGTCGTCCCGGGCGACCGGAGGGAGACCCGGGACCCATTCCGGAACGGTTCAGGCACGGATCCCGGATCGGCGCCGCTTCGCGGCTTGTCCGGGATGACTCAAGAGAGGGAAACGAGAGCCCTGTAGGCTTCCGTTCAGCATCCGGGGTATAGGCATCCCGGATGTTGAACCGCCTTCCCCGCCATACGCGCCAGGTCATCGCCTATGCCTTCTCCGGCGTGATGGCGGCGGTCGCGCATTACGGATTGCTGATCGGCCTGGTCGAACTCGGCCGGGTCGATCCCGTCCTGGCGTCGCTCGCCGGTTTCGTGCTCGGCGGTGTCGTCTCCTATCTGCTCAACCGCTGGCTGACCTTCGACGCCACGCGAACCCATGGCGAGGCGAGCTGGCGCTTCGGCCTGATCGCCTTCGGCGGCTTTCTGCTCACCGGCGTCCTGATGCACCTTTTCGTCAAGGTCGCCGGGCTGCCCTATCTGCCGATGCAGGTCGTCACCACGCTGATCGTGATGGTCTTCACCTTTGCCGGGCACAAATTCTTCTCCTTCGCCGATCGCGAAGGCGCCTGATCAGGCCTGCCCGGCTGTGTAGAGCGCCCAGCCGACCAGCAGCAGGCTCGCAAAGCTCGCGACCGTGCGGACATGGTTCCACAGCGTCCAAGGGCGCGAATAGTTCTGCCACAGCGTCCGCGCCGCCTCGGGATCGGCGGGGATCGTCGCGATGGCGAGCGCCTCGTTCATCGGCACGTTGGCGACGACGGTGAGGAGGAAGGCGCCGGCCAGATAGACGATGGCGGCGAGCGCCAGCAGCAGCGCGACCTGTCCGGCGCCCTGCTTCCACCAGAGTCCAGCGGCCACCAGCGCCACCACCGGCGTGCCGAAGAAGGCCGGGAAGAAGATGGCGTTGCGCACGACGATGTTGATGCTCTGCATCGAGGCGATCGCGGCCTTCGGATCGATCGCATCCAGCGCCCACATCACTGACATCGAATAGGCATAGAAGAAGCCGGCCATGGCGCCGGCCAGGGCCAATGTGACGACAGTGAGTGCGAGCGCGAGCGAGGTCATGGCGTCGGAGCTTCCAGTGCAAGCTGCTTGCGTGCCGAAAAGGCCATGCGGTGTGGGTTATGGCCGAAATTCGTAACGCGCGTGACGCCCGTGAAGCCGGCCGCCTCGATCAGCGCGGTGATGCCGACGGCGCTGTAGGTCGAGAGCCCGTATTGGGCGCGCAGCTTGCGGTAGTCCGAGAAGACCGTGCGGACGAGGCCGCCGAGCGCCGCGACTAGGAAGCCGCCGCGCCAGGCGAAGCCGAGCAGCTCGGTCGCGTCGGTCAGGGGAGAAAGGTCGGGCGGGATCACGTCGGCGAGGATGAGCTCGCCGCCGGGCTTGAGCTTAGCGAGCCAGATGGCCAGCGCCCGCTTCAGTTCGTTTTCGCTCAGATACTGGATCAGCGAATTGGCGACGACGAGATCGAGCGAATCATCCGGCAGAGCCTCGACCTCTTCCGGCGAGACGACCGAGAGATTCGCGAGAGTGCCGAAGCGGGCCCTCAATTTCTCGCGGACGGTGGGGGCCGCCTCGCACAGGATCAGCCGGCCGCTGGCCGCGGCGACGAGATCGGCCGAGAGCGCTTCGCCGCAGCCGACATCGAGGACGGCGGCGTCCCTGGACGGCACGGCGGCGGCGATATCCTGCGCGATGCGGCGGTAATGCAGGGCCTTGTGGCGATCCGAGACGTAGATCGCATGCTCGCCGTTCCAGAAATCACGCCAGGACATCGGGTCTCCATTTCGAGGGGGCGCCTTCGAGGCTAGCCCTTAGCATGGCCGCGGCGCGTGTGCAGAGCAGGTTGATTGCATGCGGGGTTTACGGCACGGCTGGCGAGCCAATAGCCTGCGCGCGACCGACCGGAGCCTGCCCGACCATGCTGCTGTTGCCGAAACTGCTGAAGCGCTCGATCCGCAAGGGCCGGTTGACCGTCATTGCGCCGGACGGAACGCGGCACGTCTTCGGGCCGGGCCGGACCGAGTTCACCTTCGCCGGCAAGCCCGTCCTCGCCGGCGAGGTGACGGTGCGGTTCAAGGATAACAAGATCGAGCGCGAGCTCTTCCTCAATCCCGAGCTGGCGCTGGCCGAAGGCTACATGGACCAGCGTATCGAGTTCGAGGACGGCTCGACCATCCACGACCTCCTGACGCTGTTCTGGATCCAGCGCAGCGAACTGCGCAAGCACCCGCTGCAGGCGGCGATCCGGAAGGTGCGCTTCAAGATCCGGCGCTGGCGGATGCACAACCCCCTGGGCGTCGCCGGCAAGAAGGTCAAGCACCACTACGACATCCCGACCGAGTTCTACCGGCTCTGGCTCGACGAGACGATGACCTATTCCTGCGCCTATTGGCACAGCCCCGAGGTCGGGCTGGAAGCCGCGCAGAAGGCCAAGCTCCGGCACCTTGCCGCCAAGCTGAAGATCGAGCCGGGGATGCGCGTCCTCGACATCGGCTCGGGCTGGGGCGAGCTTTCGATCTATCTCGCCAAGGCCTGCGGCGCGAAGGTGACCGGGCTCAACGTCTCGCCCGACCAGATGGCGGCGGCGCAAAAGCGCGCCGAGGCGGCCGGCGTCGGCGATGCCGTCTCCTTCATCAACAAGGATTACCGCGAGCTGACCGGAACCTTCGACCGCGTCGTCTCGGTCGGCATGATGGAGCATGTCGGCGTCGCGCATTACCTCGAATATTTCGAGAAGATCCGCGACCTGCTCACCCCCGACGGGATCGCGCTCGTCCACTGCATCGGCCGCGTCGGCCCGCCCGGCTTCACCGGCCCGTTCTTCGACAAGTACATCTTCCCCGGCGGCTATGCCCCGGCACTGTCGGAGGTCTTCGCCGCGGTCGAGCAGACCGGGCTCTGGCATTCCGACTGCGAGTTCTGGCGCCGGCACTATCACTGGACACTGGAAGCCTGGCGCGAGCGCTTCATGGCGCACCGGCCGGAGGTGGTCGCAATGCTGGGCGAGCGTTTCGCGCGGATGTGGGAGTTCTACCTCTCCGCCTGCTCAATCTCTTTCGACATCGGCGGCGACATGGTCTTCCAACTGCTGCTCGGCCAGCACAAGAGCGCCGTGCCGGTGATCCGGGACTACATCACCGACGCCGAAGCCGAGCTGGAACGGCGGGGCTTCTGACGATGGCCGGACAGGAGTTGATCGGGCAGGTCTCGAACCTGCTGCGCGAGGTCGCGGCCGAGGTGGTGATACCGCGCTTCCGCAAGCTGGCGGAGTCGGAAGTCCGGGTGAAATCGCCGGGCGAAGAGGTCACCATCGCCGACGAGGAGGCCGAGCGGCTGCTCAATGTCCGCCTGCCGGCGCTGCTGCCGGGATCGCGGGTGATCGGCGAGGAGGCGGTCTCGGCACAGCCGGAGCTGCTGAAGGGACTGGGCGAGGGCACCGTCTTCGTCGTCGACCCCGTCGATGGCACCGCCAATTTCGTCAAGGGCAGCCCGTGCTTCTCGATGATGGTGGCGCTGCTGCGTGAGGGCGAGTCCGTGGCCTCATGGATGTTCAGCCCGGCGACCGAGATGCTCCATGTCGCCGAGCGTGGTTCCGGCGCCTGGATCAATGGCGAGCCCGCCAGGGCCGGCCAGCCGCCGCAATGGAACGCGCTGCGAGGCGGCGTGCTGACCCGCTTCCTGCCGGCCGAGATCACCGCGCGGGTTCAGGCCAATGGCCGCGACCTTGCCGTCATCCTGCCGGGCATGCACTGCGCCGGCGAGGAATATCCGGCGATCGTGCGCGGCGAGCAGCACTTCGTGATGTTCTGGCGCGGACTGCCCTGGGACCATGCGCCCGGCACGCTCTTCCTCGAAGAGGCCGGTGGCCGGGCGGCGAGGTTCGACGGGCGTCCCTACAAGCCAGCCGAGCAGGGCTTCGGCATCCTGGCAGCGCAATCGCCGGAGCTGTGGGACGAGCTGCAGCGGCGGTTGTTGGCGGAAAGCTAGAGCATTGATGCAAGAACCCCTCTCCTGAAAGAAGAGGGGTTCTGCTGGTGCATCTCTCATCCTGCCGGCATCGCCGCCATGTTGGCGAAGACGGCCTCGAAGGTGTGACCATCGGCGTCCTCGAAGGCGCGGTTGTAGAGCCAGCCCAGATCGGTCGCCGGGCGCGGATCGGCCTTGCCGCCGGCGGCGGCTGCCGCTGCGACGGTCGCATCGACCTCGGCGCGGCTGTCGAGGGTGAGCGCGAGCAGGATCTGCGCACCGGCATGGGCGTCGGCGACGGGCTTGCTGATGAAGGTTGCGAAATAGTCGCGGGTCAGCAGGTGGAAGGTGATCGCCTCGGACCAGACCATGCTCGAGGTCTGATGATCGCTGAAATCCGGGTTCTGCTTGCAGCCGATCGCCTCGTAGACGCGCGTCGCGGCGGCAAGATTGGAGACAGGCAGGTTGACGAAGATCATCTTGGACATGGTGTGCTTCCTTGCTGGGTGAGTGATCGTCAGAGGTTCTGCTGCAGAATCCGCCCGTTCGGGTGGACGCAGATCAGTTCCAGCCGGCCGTCGCCGACATTCTCGAAGCGATGCGGGATGTCGGGTGCAGCGACGACGACGTCGCCGGCATAGCCCCGTGTCCGTTCACCACCGACAGTGAATTCCGCCTCGCCCTTCCGGACGATCCAGGTCTCGGAATAGGGGTGGACGTGCAGCATTGAGCCCTGGCCGGGCTCGGCATCGACGATGAAGAACGAGACCGGGCCGCCGAGCGCCTCGCCTTCGAAACGCACCGTGCGGTTGGCGCCGCGCTGCTGATCCTCGGACCGAAGGACGTTGAACATAGCTGCCTCCCTGGCTGTTTGTGGCTGCAAATTATCTTGACGGAAAGATATCTAGCCTAGAGATATCTTTCCGTCAAGATAGATATCTTTGTGCCAAGATATCTCGGCACGCGACGGCGCGGTGTGCAGATGGTTCTGACCGAGGCGGGCGCGGCGCTGGCCGAGGAGGCTTTCCGTCGGACATGGCAAGCGAGCTCGCCTTCCTCCAGCCGCTCGATGCAAGGGAGCTGGAGTTGCTGGTCGGGCTACTGCGGAAACCGAGCCTCGGGATCGAGGCGAGCTCGCGACAGAACGAGCAAGAACGCGAGGAACCCTCTCCTGGAAGGAGAGGGCAGGGTGAGGTGTAGGCGGTTGGACCAGTGCCGCGAGCGCTCACCGCGCGGTCGGGCTGAAGCTCACGATTCAGCTCCGAACACCTTACCCCTACCCCTCTCCTTCCAGGAGAGGGGATCCCGCGCTGGCTGGTCTCACCGCTTCAGGTTGACGAGGACCACGCCGGCCAGGGCCATGGCGCCGCCGATCAGGCCGAGCATGGTCGGGACCTCGGCGAGCCAGAGGAAGCTGATCAGCATCGCCGCTGGCGGCACGCAATACTGGAAATTGGCGGCGCGGCCGGCCGGCAGGCGCGACAGGGTGATCGCCCAGGTGCCGTAGGCGACGACGCTGGAGACCAGAGCGAGCCAGACCACCGACCAGATCGCCTGTGCCGGTGCGGCCGGCAATTGCTCCAGCGCGCCGGGCAGGAAGGGCGTGAGGGCGAGCCCGCCGAGCGCCATGTTCCAGGCCGCGACGGTGAGCGGCTTGTGGCGGGCGAAGAGCGGCTTCTGCACCACGGTCGAGACCGAGTTGCACAGGGCGGCGCCGAGGATCAGCAGCACGCTGACGCCGATGTTGAGGTCGAGCCCGTTGCCAACAGCGATCACGCCGATGCCGGCGAAGGCGAGCGCGGTGCCGGCCCAGGCGAGGGCGCTGAAGCGCTCGTTCAGGACCAGCATGGCGAGCGCCGCCGTCATGATCGGGTTGGTGTTGATGATGAAGCTCGCCGCGCCCGCCGGGACGACGCGCTGGCCGAGATTGAGGAAGATCGCATAGAGCGCGATGAAGACGATGCCGCCGGTGAGGAAGCGCCAGATATCGGCGCGCTCGGGCAGTTTCGGGCGCGTCACGACCAGGAAGAGCGCGGCGAAGACGCCGGCGATGGCAAAGCGCAGGGCGGCGAGTTCGAGCGCGCCGAAACCGGCAAGGCCGGCCCGGATCGCGGGGAAGGAGGAGGCCCAGGCGATCACGGTGAAGGGGATGGTGAAGAGCAGCATGGCGTCAAGGGTGGAGCCGGGCCGGGTAGGCGCGGTGGAGGGGACGGTTGTCATGGCAGGCCTCAAAGGCTGGTGACGGTTCGCCTTCGGATAAGCGCCTGGGCGAGCTGATTGACAAACGAGTAATTCAATGACGAGCTGTGAGCATGGATCACAGCTCGCCGCTTCCGCCCTTGGACACGCTGCGCGCCTTCGAGGCCGCTGCCCGCTCCGGCAGTTTCTCGGCCGCGGCCGAGGCGCTGAACCTCACCCATGGCGCGATCTCGCGGCAGGTCGCCAAGCTCGAGCATTGGCTCGGCCTGCGCGTTTTCGAGCGCCAGGCGCGCGGCGTCGCGCTGACACCGGAGGGGCAGCGCCTGTTCCAGCGCACGCAGGAAGCCTTCTCGGTCTTCGCCGATTCATCGGATCGCTGGAGCGAGCCGCGCGGGACGGCGGTGGTGCGCTTCAGCGCGACCCCTTCCGTCTGCTCGCTCTGGCTGATGCCGCGCTGGCAGCTTCTGGAAAGCGGCGATCCCGCCGTGCGGATCATGCTGCAGGTCGACCATCGCAAGGTCGACCTTGAAGAGGAGGGGATCGACCTCGCCATTCGCTGCGGCCGGGGCGGCACGCCGGGCCGGGTCTCGGTGCAGCTCTTCGAGGAGTGGTGCTATCCGGTTGCCTCGCCGGAGCTGGCCAAGGCGATCGGCGAGGGCAAGCCGGAGCGCTTCCTCGACCAGCCGCTGATCCACGATTCGGACGCTGCTGGCTGGCGCGCCTGGTTCAATGCGCAGGGGCTGGATTTCCGGCCGCGCCAGCAGGACCGGAGGTTCGAGGACTACAACCTCGTGCTCGACGCCGCTGCCAGCGGGCTAGGCGTGGCCTTGTCGCGCCCGCCTTTGGCGCAGGCGCAGGTCGATGCCGGGCGGGTCGTAAGGGTCGATCAGCGCACGGCGCTCAACCCGGTCTCGTACTGGCTCGACCGGCCGATGGGCCAGCCGCGCCCGGCAGCGGTGGCGCTGGCGACGCGGATCGCACATGAGGCTGGATTGTCGGCGGGCAAGCTCGCGGGGTTCCTGCGGCAGGAGGCGAAGGCGGCTTAGGAGACGACATCCGGCACCAGTGCTTTGCCGGCCTCGCTCGCAGGAGAACGGTCCCTGTCGAGATGCGCCCGCATCTCCTCCGCGAGGGCGAAGAAGCGGTCACGCACGGGCCTGGCATGCGGATTGGCCTGCTCGATCGCGAGGAAGACGGCCGGGCTGTCATGGCGGACCATTTCGGTCGCGCGCATCAGGAGGTCGAAGCTCGCCGTGGTCATGCGGCGCGGCAGCGGCTCCATCCGGACCAGGATCTTGGCGATCAGATGGGTCAGGCCCTGGACCATGGCCGCCTCGCGGTCATGCGCCTCCGGCGTCGTCATGATGACCTTGAGGCGCAGCATCCGGCGCAGGAAAGCGGCGATGCGCCAGGCGCTGCGGCCGCGGATCGGGCAGATCGCGATCTTCAGGCCGGCAATGCCGTCGCGGCCGCTCTGCGGGCCGAAGAGGGGATGCGTGCCGACGATCTCGACGTCCTCGGGCAGCTCGGCGAGCATGGTCATGGCCGGGCCGATCTTGACCGAGCCGACATCGACGACGATCGCGCCGGCGCGCAGATGCGGGCGCAGGGTGGCGATCGCCTCGGAGAGGGCCGCGACGGGTACGGCGAGGATGATGATGTCGCAGGCGGCGATCTCGGCCGGATCGGCGGCGATGATGCCGCCCTTGGCCGCGTCTGCGGGCAGCGCCGGATCGAAGGCGAGCAAGCGGCAATGCGGCTTGAGATGACGGGCGATCAGGCGGCCGAAGGCGCCGAAGCCCATCAGGCCGACGGAGGGATTGGTGGTGTTCGGGATAAGCATCGCGTTGTCCTAGGGGAGGGCCGCGATGCCGGGTGACTGCCTGAATTCAACCGCCAGCGCGGCGGTTGAGACATGTAAATGCCACCGCCTCTATGAGGACGGGGCGTAATAGTTACGGGCGAGCAGGCAGGCGAAGGTCATGACCCGCTTAGAGCGCGGGCGCGCCGCCTTGTCAATTACAGCGAGCTTTGCATGGGCGCTTACGTCATTCCGGGGCGCCGCAGAGCGGCGAGCCCGGAACCCAGAACCGATGCCGTCTCCAGAAGAGCCAAGACGGCTCGCATTCTCGGGAAAACGCATTGGTTCTGGGTTCCGGGCTCAGGCCTTCGGCCTGCCCCGGAATGACGGAAGCGGTTCCGTGCCGAAGCCTCTTACAGCGGCGGAGAATAATCGGTCGGCACCAGCACACGATCCTCGATCGCGCCGACGAGGTCGCCATGCTCGATGACGCTGATGCGCCTGATCTCGATCCATTCGGGATCGGCCATGAAACTCGCCCAGCGCGCCGCCTTGGTCTCGAGGTCGGGCCAGGCGAGGAGATAGGCGAATTCGGTGCGATCAGCACTGCGCGTCTCCCACATCGACAGGATGCGGAAGCCGTGGCGGGCCATGATCCGGCTGGCATGATCGCGGAAGCGGGCGTGGAATGCCGCCTTGTTGCGCTCGAAAATCTCGTTGATGCGCAACTGGTGGATCATGGCACCCTCCGTGATCAGGCGGCCTTCTTCGCCTTCTCCGCTTCCATCAATTCGACGAAGCGAGTGAAGAGATAGTGGCTATCCTGCGGCCCCGGCGAAGCCTCCGGATGGTGCTGGACGCTGAAGGCCGGCCGGTCGTTCAGGGCGATGCCGCAGTTCGAGCCGTCGAAGAGCGAGACATGGGTCTCGGTCGCGTTGGCCGGCAGCGTCGCGGGGTCGACGGCGAAGCCGTGGTTCATCGAGACGATCTCGACCTTGCCGGTGGTCTTGTCCTGGACGGGATGATTGGCGCCGTGATGACCCTGCTTCATCTTCATGGTCTGGCCGCCGATGGCCAGCGCCATCATCTGGTGGCCGAGGCAGATGCCGAAGGTCGGGATCTTGCGGTCGAGTAGTTCCCTGATCACCGGCACGGCGTATTCGCCGGTCGCGGCCGGGTCGCCCGGGCCGTTCGACAGGAAGACGCCGTCGGGATTGAGGGCGAGGATGTCCTTGGCTGATGCGGTCGAGGGCACGACCTCGACCTCGCAGCCGGCCTTGGCCAGCAGGCGCAGGATGTTGCGCTTGACGCCGTAGTCGATCGCGACGACGCGGTACGCCGCGCTCTCGCGCTTGCCGTAGCCGCGCGGCCACTGCCAGGGCGTCTCGTCCCAGTCATAGCGCTGGGTCGCGGCGACGAGCGGGACGAGGTCGAGCCCAGCCATGTCGGGCAGGGCGGCGGCCTCCTTCTTCAGGGCCTCGATGTCGAAATTGCCGGCCGGGTCATGAGCGATGACGGCGTTTGGCATGCCGTTCTCGCGGATCAGCGCGGTCAAGGCGCGCGTGTCGACGCCGCAGATGCCGATAATGTTGCGGGCCTTGAGCCAGGCGTCGAGATGCTTGGCCGAGCGCCAGTTCGAGGGCTGCGTCACCTCGGCATGTAGCACGATGCCACGCACGCCGGAGGAGGCGGCGGCATTGACCGTCTCGGTGTCCTCTTCGTTGACGCCGACATTGCCGATATGCGGGAAGGTGAAGGTGATGATCTGCCCGGCATAGGACGGATCGGTCAGGATTTCCTGATAGCCGGTCATCGCTGTGTTGAAGCAGACCTCGCCGGGCGCCTGCGCGGTCGCGCCGAGGCCGAAGCCTTCGAGCACCGTGCCGTCGGCCAGCACCAGCACGGCAGTCGCGCGCGGCTCGACCCAGCCCTCTTGCCAGCCCTGGGTGGCGGGGTTTCCTTCGTGAGCGGTCATGTCTATGTCTCGTCCAGGCCGCTGGAAGCTGCGGCAAGCGTGAAGGCTGCGCGAAATGGCGCTGCCGGTCTGGAGCGCGAGCCTTAATCAGGCGGCCGCGCCCCGTCAATGAATGAAGAAGGTTCGTAACATCATGTCCACTCTGCGCGAGCAGTTCACAGCCGACCTCAAGACCGCGATGAAGGCCGGCGAGAAGGGCAAGGTCGCCGCCATCCGCCTGGTCCAGGCCGCGCTGAAGGACAAGGACATCGAGGCGCGCGGGGCCGGCAAAGGCGAGGCCACGCCGGACGAGATTCTCGCCTTGCTGCAGAAAATGATCAAGCAGCGCCAGGAATCGATCACGATCTTCGACGCCAATGGCCGCCCCGAGCTCGCCGACGGCGAGCGTGCCGAGGTCGCGGTGATCTCGTCCTATCTGCCCAAGCAGATGAGCGACGAGGAGATCAAGGCGGCGATCGAGGAGGTCATCGCCGAGACCGGCGCATCCGCCGTCAAGGACATGGGCAAGGTCATCGGCGCGCTGCGCGCCGCCTATGCCGGCCAGATGGACTTCGCCAAGGTCTCCCCTATGGTGAAGCAGTTGCTGGGCGGCTGATCCGCGGGCGGCATTTTCGCCAGATCGACGGGCAGCGTTTCGGCAAAGGAGGTGTCCGATGTCGAAACGATCGATCGTTGTCGTCGCGCTCGGCCTCGCCATGCAAGGCCCGGCTGCGCTCGCCCAGTCGGAGGGCTGGGGCACCGGCTACCAGATGGGCACGTCCTATGCCGGGGTGAGCGGCGCCGACGGGACGCGGCTCACCTTCTATTGCGGCGATGCGGCGGCGGCCCGGGCCAATCCGGCGATCGCGAGCGGCCCCTATCTGATGGCCGTCCTGCCCAAGACGCAGCTCAAGGACGCCTTGCCGTCGGCGATCGAGATCGTGGCCGACGGCAAGGCGACGCGCGTGCCGGTCACGGCCCAGGCGGGTATCGACGAGGTCGAGCTGACCTGGAAACCCGACGGCAGTTTCGGCGCCGTGCAGATGAAGCCGGTTGTGGCAGCCTTGCGCGATGCGAAGCGGATCGAATTGCGGGCGGGCGACGCCGCCGTCCTGCTGCCGACCGAAGGCGTGGCGAAGGCCCTGGCGGACGACCCGCTGCAGTGCCCTTAGATCATCGCGCGTCCGAATGGATGCGATCACGATGATCTATCTGCGATGCTGCGGGGCGCAGGCTGTTCAGGGCGAATAGCTCGTGCGCTGCATCACCCGCTCCTCGATCCCGCCGACCAGGCGGCCGTGCTCGGCGGAGGTGCGGTCCTTGATCGCAGACCATTCCGCGTCCTGCATGAAGCGAGCCCAGCTCTGGCGCATGGTCGCTTCGTCGGGCCAGCGCAGGACGTAGATGAATTCCGTGCGGTCCTTGGTTCTGGCCTCCCACATCGCGGCGATGTCGAAGCCATAGGTCTTCATGATGCGGGCGGCGTGGTCGCGGAAGCGGGCGTGAAAGGCCTCCTTGTTGCTTTCGAAGATCTCGTAGATGCGCAATTGCTCGATCATGGTCGCTCGCTCGGTTGCCGAGGTCGGGATGGCGAAAGGGGCGGCCGCGGTCAGGGCCGCGGTGATCAGGCCCCATCGTCGCAAGCGGTGTGGCATGGCGAAGACACTCCTGCTGTTGCTGTCGAGGAGAGGCTGCCAGCCGCGATCTCTACGGTAAAATATATTGTTCGTACTAGTTTGATATCTGCTGCATATCGCGAGCCACCTGCCTGAGCACGGCGAGGAAGTTGTCGCGCGCCAGCGAATGACGCGTCGCGTCCCAGGCGGCGATCAGCTCGATATGGGTCATCTGCAGTGGCGCCTCGACGGTGATCGGCCGGAAGACGACCCCGGCGCGCGGCATCAGCGCCAAGGAAGCTGGGATCAGCGCGACGCCGAGCCCGCTCGCGACCAGGCTGGCGATGGTCTGCATCTGGCGCGCTTCCTGGACGATGCGCGGCGAGAAGCCGGCGAGCCGGCAGAGCCCGATGATCTGGTCGTGGAAGCCGATGCCGAGCTGGCGCGGCGTGCCGATGAAGTCGGTGCCGGCGAGGGCGGCGAGGGGAATGGTCTCGCCTGCGGCGAGGGCGTGGTCATCCGGCAGCGCAGCCAGGATCGGCTCGCGCAGCAGGGTTTCGCTGGCAAGCTGGGCGACCATGATGCCGGGCTGGCGCATCAGGCCGATATCGGCCTCGCCGGCGGTGATCGCCGTGAGCTGCTCGCCCGTGGTCGCCTCGCGCAGGGTAAGCTCGATGCCGGGGAATTCGGCGCGAAAGCGGCGCAGTGCCAAAGGCAGCAGGTCATGGGCGGTACCGACGAAGCTGATCGCGAGCCGGCCGGCCTGGCCCGCGGCGACGGCCTGTGCTTCGCGGATGCCATCCTCGATCTGAGCGAGGACGCGCCGGGCGCTGACGAGGAAGGTCGCGCCGGCGAGCGTCAGCGCCACGCTGCGGTTGCTACGCTCGAACAGAGATAAGCCGAGCGCATCCTCGAGCTTGCGGATTGCCTGACTGAGCGGCGGCTGCGCCATGTGCAGCCGCTCGGCCGCGCGGTGGAAGTTCAATTCCTCGGCGACGGCGATGAACTGGCGCAGCAGCCGCGTCTCGATCATCGGGCGCGCTCCTGCCTCGCTTCGCCAGCATGGCTGGCTAGCATGTGCTGTGGATTGCGCCAATAAACGGGGGAGTGTTGCGATCGGCGATTGGCAGAGCCCTCCCGCATCGCCAGATAGGAAGCCATGAAGTTCCCGCCCTCCGTCCTTGAGGAGATCAAGGCGCGGCTGCCAGTCTCGGCGGTCGTGGGCAAGCGCGTGCGCCTCGCCAAGGCCGGCCGCGAATGGAAGGGGCTTTCGCCCTTCAACGCCGAGAAGACGCCGTCCTTCTTCGTCAACGACCAGAAGGGTTCCTTCTTCGATTTCTCTTCCGGCAAGAACGGCGACATCTTCAAGTTCGTGATGGAGACCGAAGGGCTCTCCTTCCCGGAGGCGGTCGAGAAGCTCGCCTTAGAGGCCGGCGTCATCTTGCCGAAAGTCTCCGTCGAGGCGCAGGTACAGGAAGAGAAGCGCAAGGGGCTGTACGAGGTCGTCGAGCTGGCGGCGCGCTTCTTCGAGGCTGAGCTGCAATCGGAGCGCGGCGGGCTGGCGCGGCGCTATTTGTCAGGGCGCGGGCTGGAAGGCCAGGCACGCCAGCTCTTCCGCATGGGTTATGCCCCTCCGGACCGCTTCGCGCTGCGCGACCATCTCGCCGGCAAGGGCGTCGGCGCCGATGCGATGATGGAAACGGGGCTCCTGGTGCATGGCGAGGAGATCGCCGTGCCCTATGACCGCTTCCGCGACCGGATCATGTTCCCGATCCATGATGCGCGGGGCCGGGTGATCGCCTTCGGTGGCCGGGCGATGAGCGCCGATGTCCCCGCGAAATATCTGAACTCGCCGGAGACGCCGCTCTTCCACAAGGGCGGGCTGCTGTTCAACCATCACAATGCCCGCAAGGCGGCGCACGACACCGGCCAGGTGATCGTGGTCGAAGGCTATGTCGACGTCATCGCCATGACGCTTGCCGGCTTCCCGCAGGTGGTGGCGCCGCTCGGCACGGCACTGACCGAGGACCAGCTTTCGCTGCTTTGGCGCATGGCCGGCGAGCCGGTGATCTGCCTCGATGGCGACAAGGCCGGCCGCAAGGCGGCGGGCCGGGCGATCGATCTTGCCTTGCCGATGCTGGAGCCGGGGCGCTCGCTCTCCTTCGCGCTGCTGCCGGAGGGCCAAGACCCCGATGATCTCGCCCGCACGGGCGGCAAGCCCGCGGTCGCGGAGGTAATCGGTTCGGCCAAGCCGCTGGTCGACATGCTCTGGGCCCGCGAGTTCGAGGCGAGCCAGCTCGACACGCCGGAGCGGCGCGCCGCCTTCGAGCGCAGGCTGAAGGAGCCGCTCGGCCTGATTCGCGACGAGGCGACGCGCCGGCATTATCGCCGCGAGATCGACGAGCGGCTCGGCCAGCTCTTCGCGCCGCCGCAGCAGGAGCGGTTCGAGGGCCGGCGCCAGAGCGGGTTCGGCGGCGGCAATGCGCGCGGTGGTGGGCGCGGCTTTCCGCGTGGTCCCGAACGGCCGCCGCTGTCGCTGGTGCGGCCGAGCCCGCAACTCGCCGGTTCGCAGATGATGCAGCGCCGGCACGGCGAGAACACGCGTGAGGCGTTCATCCTGCTGGCTCTTGCGAGCCATCCGGACCTCGTCATGCGCTGCGTTGACGAGATCGCCGAGCTTGCGCTCGACGGGACTGCGGCCGAGCGTTTCCGCCAGGCGCTCGTCGAGGCGGCCTTCGATGGCAGCTTCGACCAGGAGGCGTTCGGGCGCAGGCTGGAGCAGACCCGCGTGGCGGAAGCGAGGGCGGCGCTGCTCGCCGTCACCCAGCCGGCCGAGCGGCTGAAACTCGCGCAAACGGCTGATCCTGAATCGGTTTTTGATTCGATTCGTCAGGCTCTCGTCTTGCATCATCGCGCACGAACGCTACATAGCGAGCTGAAGGCAGCCGAACGCGCATTGGCTGACGAACCAACGGAAGCCAATTTCGCCTGGATGAAGGACGTCAAGGCTCGCCTCGAGACGATCGAGGGGACCGAGGCGAATCCGGAGAAGTGACCAGGCCGGCCCGTTGCTTTCGTCGGCAGATTCGAGGACGGCTTTGAGGATGGTGCACGATTCATCAACGATGGTCGGTGCTATCTACGGCGGATGAGTTGGGTGGGTGCGCGGCAGCGATGGCTGCCGCGGCGCCCTTTTATGCGTCGGAGCCAGAGCACCGGCGCGCAAGATGGTGGAGCGCTGATTGATGGCGACCAAAGTGAGCGAGCGGGACAAGTCCGAAGCGGGTTCCCCGGAAGCGCCCCCGAGCACGGACAGCCCGCTCCTCGATCTCACCGATCAGGCCGTCAAGCGGATGATCAAGCTCGCCAAGAAGCGCGGCTATGTCACCTATGACGAACTGAACGAGGTCCTGCCTTCGGAAGAGTTCTCCTCCGAGCAGATCGAGGACGTGCTCGGCCAGCTCAGCGAGCAGGGCATCAACGTCGTCGACAACGAGGATCCGGAAGCGGCCGGCGAAGAGCGCGCGGCCCGCGGCAAGGACGGCGAAGAGGACGAGGCCGAGGGCGGCGATATGGTCGAGGCGCAGCGCTCGGCGCTGCCGGTCGAGACCAAGCGCAATCTCGAGCCGACCGAGCGCACCGACGATCCGGTCCGCATGTATCTGCGCGAGATGGGCTCGGTCGAATTGCTCTCGCGCGAGGGCGAGATCGCGATCGCCAAGCGCATCGAGGCCGGCCGCGAGGCGATGATCGCCGGGCTCTGCGAGAGCCCGCTGACCTTCCAGGCGATCATCATCTGGCGCGACGAGTTGATGGAGGGCAAGGTCCTCCTGCGCGACATCATCGACCTCGAAGCGACCTATGCCGGCCCCGACGGGAAGAACCCCGAGCAGATGGCGGCCGAGGGCGAAGAGGGAGCCGAGGCGGCCGAAGAGGCTGCGCCCGAGGGCGAGACCCCGCCCGAAGGCATGGACGACGACGACATGGAGAACAACGTGTCGCTCTCGGCCATGGAAGCCGAGCTGAAGCCGCGCGTGCTCGAAACCTTCGACTCGATCGCCAGCAACTACACCAAGCTGCGCCGCCTGCAGGACCAGGATATCGCCGGCCGGCTGGAGAACGCCAAGCTCTCGCCGTCGCAGGACCGCAAGTACAAGAAGCTGAAGGACGACATCATCGTTGCGGTGAAGTCGCTCTCGCTCAACAACAACCGCATCGAGGCGCTGGTCGAGCAGCTCTACGACATCAACAAGCGCCTGATTTCTCATGAAACGAGACTTCTTCGCCTCGCCGAGAGCTATGGCGTCGGCCGCGAGGACTTCCTGAAGCAGCATATCGGCGGCGAGCTCGACCCGAAATGGGTGCTGCGGGTCTCCAAGCTCGGCTCGCGTGGCTGGAGGGAGTTCGTCGCGCAGGAGAAGGACCGGATCAAGGATCTGCGCGAGGACATCCATACGATGGCCTCGGAGACCGGCCTGGAGATCCAGGAGTTCCGCAAGATCGTGCTGATGGTCCAGAAGGGCGAGCGCGAGGCCCGGCAGGCGAAGAAGGAGATGATCGAGGCGAACCTGCGTCTCGTGATCTCGATCGCCAAGAAGTACACGAACCGCGGCCTGCAGTTCCTCGACCTGATCCAGGAGGGGAACATCGGCCTGATGAAGGCGGTCGACAAGTTCGAGTACCGCCGGGGCTACAAGTTCTCGACCTACGCGACCTGGTGGATCCGGCAGGCGATCACCCGCTCGATCGCCGACCAGGCCCGCACCATCCGCATCCCGGTGCACATGATCGAGACGATCAACAAGATCGTCCGGACCTCGCGTCAGATGCTGCACGAGATCGGCCGCGAGCCGACCCCGGAGGAATTGGCCGAGAAGCTGGCCATGCCGCTGGAGAAGGTGCGCAAGGTCCTGAAGATCGCCAAGGAGCCGATCTCGCTGGAGACCCCGATCGGCGACGAAGAGGATTCGCACCTCGGCGACTTCATCGAGGACAAGAACGCGATCCTGCCGATCGACGCGGCGATCCAGAGCAACCTTCGTGAAACAACGACGCGAGTTCTCGCGTCGTTGACCCCGCGCGAAGAAAGAGTGCTGCGCATGCGCTTCGGCATCGGCATGAACACCGACCACACCCTGGAAGAGGTCGGCCAGCAGTTCAGCGTCACCCGCGAGCGCATCCGCCAGATCGAGGCGAAGGCGCTGCGCAAGCTCAAGCATCCGAGCCGCAGCCGGAAGCTCAGGAGCTTCCTGGACAACTGAGGCGAAGTTCGAACGGGGCGCTTCAGCGCCCCGTTTCATTTTGGCGGGACCTATCCGGCCTCAGCGATTTCACGTCTGAGCCAGTTCGCGAACATCGTCGCAGCCGGTTTGCCTGCGCCGCTGCCGGGCAGCACTGCCCAGTATCCAAGCCCCGGAGCGGTGGCAAAGCCCGGCAATGGCGCGAGCAACGCGCCACGTCGGAGATGGTCCGCGACCAGAAGGCTCCGGCCCATCGCGACGCCCTGACCATTGAGCGCGGCCTGCAGGACGATGTTGTAGTCCGTCAGCTGCAGCCGGCGGGCGGCGGCGAGGTCGATAGCGGCATGCCGGGACCAGGCCTCCCATTCGGTGGGGCGATGGCTGGTCAGCAGGGTATGGGCGAGAATGTCGTCGGGTTTGGCGAGTGGCTGACGCGCTGCCAGCTCCGGGCTCATGACGGGCATGAGCCGTTCGGTGGCCAGCAACTCGCAGCGCAAGCCTGGCCACTCGCCCACGCCGTAGCGAATGGCAATATCAGCCTCTCCGGCCCCGAGGTTGGCCTGGTTCAGCGTCGGGTCGAGAACAAGTTCGACCTGCGGATACGCGGCGCGGAAATCGTCGAGGCGAGACACCAGCCAGTTGGCGGCGAAGGATGGCAGCAGGCTCACCGTCAACACCTGGCGGGTGGCGTGCGAGCGGACCTCGCGGGTTCCGTCGGCGACCAGGGCGAAGGCCTGCGATATGCAGTCGAGATAGCGTACGCCTGCCGTGGTCAAGGCGATGCTGCGACCCCTGCGCTCGAACAGCAGGGTTCCCAGCGCCTCTTCCAGGGTCCGGACGTGATGGCTGACGGCACTTTGCGTGATCAGCAATTCCTCGCCGGCACGACGGAAGCTGAGGAGACGGCCCACGGCTTCGAAGGCGCGCAGCGCATGGAGCGGCGGCAGGACGGGCGAGGAGCGCATGTCGTCGGTGTCCGATCATCGGGTGCAAAGCCTTAGAGCAGGCTCCACCCATGAGCCAGATCGATCGCAGCGCGGGGCGTTTCGAATTGGTCAGCCGTGAACGGTGCTGTCATCGTCGGGATCGAGAGGATTTCGACCATGATGATCGCCGACCATTCGCGACTGCTCGCCCTTCCTGCTGCCGGCGGCCTCGCCGCGGGCCAGCTGATACGGGTTCGGTGATGAGCAGCCTCGATATCGAAGCGCTCCGCGCCGAAACGCCGGGCTGCGCGACCAGCATCCACTTCAACCATGCGGGCGCCTCGCTGATGTCGGCAGCGACGCTTGCCGCGGTGACCGAGCAACTCCGGCGCGAGGCGCTGTATGGCCCGCATGAGGCCAGCGTCGCGGTCCAGGGCAGGCTGGATCAGGCGCGCGCCGATGCCGCCCGCCTTCTCAACGCCACGCCCGCGGAGATCGCCTTCGCGCCCAGCGGTTCCACCGGCTGGGGGCTTGCCTTCGCCGCACTGTCGCCGTTGCGCGCCGGCGACCGCATTCTGGTCGGGCGCCAGGAATGGGGCGGCAACCTCGCTACGATGCAGCGCGCGGCGACGCGGTCCGGAGCGCGGATCGAGGTGATCCCCTGCCGTGAGGACGGTTCGGTCGACCCGGAGGCGCTCGCAGGCATGATCGACGAGCGCGTCCGCCTCGTCGCCCTGACCTGGCTGCCGGCCAATGGCGGCCTGATCAACGACGCTGCGGCAGTCGGCCGGGTGACGCGTGCGACTGGCATCCCCTATTTCGTCGATGCCGGGCAGGCGCTCGGCCAGATTCCCGTCGATGTCGAGGCGATCGGCTGCGACGTGCTCAAGGGCGCCGGACGCAAGCATCTGCGCGGCCCGCGCGGGACCGCGATCCTCTATGTCCGGGCTCCTTTCCGGGAACGGCTCGACACGGTGTTCTCGGATGTCCTGTCCGCGCCATGGACGGGACAGGGACCCGCATTGCGCGGCGATGCACGGATCTTCGAGACGAGCGAGTACGCGGTCGCCCTGCTGCTGGGGCTCGGCGTCGCGCTGCATGAGGCGCTGGCGCTCGGCGTGCCCGCGATCCGGGAGCAGATCGACCTGACGGCGAAGCGGTTGCGGGCCGAGCTCGCGGCCATTGAGGGCGTCGCCATACACGATCTTGGGCAGCAACGGTCCGGGCTGGTGTCCTTCACCGTCGATGACCTCGACGTCAACGCGGTCAAAAACCGGCTTGCGAGCGCCGGGATCTCGGTCGGGGCGAACGGGCCCGCCTACACGCCGTTCGACATGGAGGCACGCAAGCTCGCCGGCATCGTGCGTGCCTCCGTCAGCTATCTCACGAGCGAGCAGGACATCGAGCGCCTGCTCGCCGCGGTCCACGAGATCGCGCGGACGTGTTGAGCGCGTCGCCCGGGCTCACCCCGCCGGCGCGACGAGCATCGTGGTGAGCCGGCGCGCCATCGGCAGCGCCAGCAGCAGCACCGGGAAGGCGATCAGCCAGGACAGGCCCCAGGCGCCGGGCCAGCCCTGGAGGAAGGCCGGTGTCGGGCCGAGCACGCGCAAGGTCGAGATGCCCGAGACGATCAGCGTCATCAGGCCCGACAGGATCAAGGGGGTGACGAGCGCGCCGTAGCGCGCCGGCAGTTTGCGGGAATGGTTCATGAGAACATCCGTAAGGACAGGCCGCGCCGTCATGGCTTCATTGCATCCCGGCGGCACGAGGCCGTGGTGGATGCGTTGCCTGACGTGAGACGCTTACGGCCGTCCCTTAGGGACGCAGTGCCGCCCATACGGTTCGTTTACGCCCGAGGCAAGCAGAATCGGCCCTGGCCGCCACAGTTCTGCTAAGGTGAGCCTCATTATCGAGGCTTCCTTTGGAGGAGCAGAGATGGCCGGTATCCCGAGCGCCGATGAGATCGAAGCCGCCAAGGCGGCGCTGCAGGCCAATCTTCCGCCGCAGGCGAAGAAGCAGGAAGAGGAAGGCTCAGGCGCCGGAGAGATCGTCGAGGGCGTCCTCGATATCGCCAGCAACGTCTCGATCGAGGCGGTCGGCGTTGCGGTCAAGGCCGTCGGGACCGTGATCGAAGGCGCCGGGACCGCCGTGGTCGCGACCGGCGAAGTCGTCGTTACCGTCATCGGCGGCATCTTCGAGGGGCTGGGCTAGCAAGCTCCCGGCAGCCGGGATATCGATGCGGCTCCGGCAGCGTCGCTGGAGCTGGAGTGAAGCTGTGTCCCTCGAATTCCTGCTGACCTCGCTGATCATCGTCGCTTCGCCCGGGACGGGCGCGATCTACACCATCGCCACCGGGTTGACGCGCGGGGCCAAGGCCAGCCTGCTCGCCTCCTTCGCCTGCACGCTCGGCATCGTGCCGCATCTGATCGCCGCGATGATGGGCCTTGCGGCACTGCTGCATGCCAGCGCGCTTGCCTTCTCGATCGTCAAATATGCCGGCGTCGCCTATCTGCTCTGGATGGCCTGGCAGACGCTGAAGGAGCAGGGCGCCCTCAGCGTCGAGGCTGCGGCCGACGAGCGTTCGGCCTGGCGCGTGCTGGTCGACGGTCTCGCGCTCAACGTGCTCAATCCGAAGCTGTCGATCTTCTTCGTCGCCTTCCTGCCGCAGTTCATCGCCGCGAACGAGGCGAGCCCGATGGCGCGCATGCTCGAACTCTCGGGCGTGTTCATGGCGATGACCTTCGTCGTCTTCGCGCTCTACGGCCTGTTCGCAGCGGCGATGCGCGACAAGGTGGTGAGCCGGCCGGCGGTGATGGCCTGGCTGCGGCGCACCTTCGCGGCGGCCTTCGTCGCGCTCGGCGCCAAGCTCGCGCTGACCGAGCGGTAATGGCTGGCAAACAGACCCGCCTCGCGATCGAGACGCGCGGAGCGGGGCTCTATGAATTCACCGACGCGGTCGCCCGCTTCGTGCGCGAGGCGGCGGTCGATACCGGCCTGCTGACGCTGTTCGTGCGCCACACCTCCTGCTCGCTCCTGATCCAGGAGAATGCCGATCCGGATGTGCAGCGTGACTTGTCCGCCTTCTTCGCCCGGCTCGTGCCACCGGCGGACGATCCGGCCATGGCCTATCTCACCCATCGCGCCGAAGGTCCGGACGATATGCCGGCCCATATCAAGGCGGCGGTATTGCCGGTCTCGCTGTCGATCCCGGTCAGCGGCGGCCGGCTCGTGCTCGGCACCTGGCAAGGCATCTACCTGTTCGAGCACCGGACCAGCCCGCATCGGCGCGAGGTCGTGCTGCATCTCGCCTGAGCCGTCAGCTACTGGCGGGGCGGTGCAAAAGCCGCATGAAGGTGCCGTAGCAGTCATGCAGATCCTGGGGCGACAGGCCGAGATCGAGCTGCTGGAAGCCGATGAAGGCGGCGTATTCGATACGGGCCAAAGCGAGGGCCTCCTGCGGCGCGAAGCGCCCGCTCTCGCCATGGAGCTTCTCCAGATAGCCGACGCGCTCGCGGTCGACCTCGGCACAGGTCGCGGCAACGCCCGGATCGAGCTGGGCGAGCCGGCGCATGCCCTGCTCGACACGAAAGTCGAGCGCGAGCGCCATCCTGTCCAGCGCGATCAGGCGGTGCTGTGTCGCTTCGACTCCGTCGGCCGCCTGCATCAGGCGAAGGGTGTGAGTCTCGCGCCAATGCGCGGCGAGCACGGCGAGATAGGTCTCGATCGCCGGGAAATGCGCATAGAACGAGCCTTTGGTCTTGCCGGCGCGGCGGCAGAGGGCCTCGATGGTAAGCCCGGCCGGTCCCTGCTCGGCGAGGGCGTCGAGGCCGAGCGCGAGCCAGTCGTTCAGGCGGAAGCGGCGCGGGGAAGGGGACGTCACTGCCACAGGCCGATCGTGCCGCTCACCGTGATCGCCGCGAACAGGGCCCATTGCGGGAAATGCGCGATGTGCAGGCGGAACAGCCCGATCATGCCGAGGCTCCAGAGACAGAACAGCGCAGCGCCAGCGGTGGCGAAGAGCGCGAGGTCGCGGCTGCCCTGGCCGGTCGCGACGAGGCCGAAGGCGAGTGCCAGCGCGGCGAGCACGATCGTCACCAGATGCCAGCAATAATACATGGTGAATTTCGGTACCGCGTGCAGCCGCTCTGTCGCCAGCAGTGGCGCTGCGATCTCCCGGCCGCCGAGAATGATGTGGATCAGGGTGGTGACCGCCGCGAGTGCGGCGGCAAGGGCGAGCCATGTGTTCATGTCAACTTCCATAATAGTACCATACCGTATGGTATTATTATGAAGAAGAGCAAGCCCCGCGAGGGGACCTGTGACGAAATTCGGGGAAGGGCGGGCGACGCGCCGGGACGAACTCCAGGACCAGGCCGCCTGAAGTGGGCGGGTCACCGCCCGGCGTAGTACTCCGGCTCCGGCGGCGGCTCCCAGGATTGGCCGGTGGCGATCAGGCAGCTGACGCCGTCGGGCAAGGTCGCGAACAGGGTGAAGGAACCGTTCGGGGCAGCAAAGAGCTCGATCACACTGCCATTCGCTGCGAGGCCGTAGCCGATCCGGCGTTCGCCATAGAGTTCATGCAGCTGGCTCGTCGCCATCCTACGCTCGGCGCAAGGAACGCCCGCACGTGCCTGAGCCTGAACTGCGCCGGGCGACAATGGCAATGCCAGCAGGATCGGCAGGCAGAATTTGAGGAAGCGCATCATGGCAGCTCCTGCGACAGAGCGGGCCAAGGCGGGCACGAAGGGTGGACGGGCTCGGCTTTTCCGCCCTGTCTGACTAGGACATGGTGACGCAGGCGCCGCTGCGCCAGAGGCGAGGAGCGCGATGGAGGATTCCTCGGGTACGGAGGTCCGCCGCCCTTCGCATGCCGGGGCTCTTGGCCAAGCAGGCCGCATCTGCGCTATACAGCGCCGGTCACACGGAGCGCGTCATGTCTTTCCTCAAATCCCTGTTCGGCCGCAAGGATGCCAAGCCGGCTACGCCCGCCGGGCCGCTGAAGACCATCGAGTACAAGGGCTTCACCATCCACGCCACGCCGTTTCCGGAGGGGGGACAGCAGCAATTGTCCGGGGTGATCGAGAAGGAGATCGACGGCGAGGTGAAGAGCCATCGCTTCATCCGGGCTGACCGCTTCCCGGGCGCCGACGAGGCGGCCGACTTCGCCATCGTCAAGGCCCGGCAGCTGATCGACGAACAGGGTGAACGCCTGTTCAAATAGGATTTCGGGTAATTCCTGTTTTAATCATGGAAGTTGTTTCAAATTTCATTGGATCAGTATTGGTTTAAAATTTTAAACATGCGCATCCATTACGTTTTCCTTGGGGCATTGCGCAAATTTGAATCAATTTATACGAGGGTTGCCGCTGTTTTCCGCCGTCATGGGAGTCGTTATTGCGCTGCGGCATCGGATTCGCCTTCGCCATTTAAAACTTTATTCGGTTTTTCCGGCTTTGATGCCATTACGTTGTTCGCCGTATCGAGATCCCTTGCATGCCTCCCAATCCCCCCGGCAGCCAGAAGCCGGACGAGCCTGCGAGTGTGCAGGGCGCCGCCGCTGATGACAGCTGGTTCCGGGAGGTCGTGGCGCAATTGCCGCTCGCGCTCTACGCGACGGATGCCGACGGACGCGTGACCTATTTCAATCAGGCGGCTGCCCGGCTCGTCGGGCGGCAGCCCCAGCTCGGGCAGGACCGCTGGTGCATCGCCTATCGTCTCTTCCAGATGGACGGTTCGCCGCTGGCGCATGAGGACTGCCCGCTGGCCGTGGCGCTGCGCGAGAGGCGCGTGGTCCGTGGCATCGAGGCGCTGGCCGAGCGGCCCGATGGCAGCCGCGTGCGCTTCATGCCGCTGCCGACGCCGCTCTACGATGCGCAAGGCAAGCTCACCGGCGCGGTCAACGTGATGGTCGACGTCAGCAGCGGGCCGCAAACCGGCGTCGATGCGGCTGCGTCTGCCCATCACCTTGCCGAAGATCTCGCAGCCGCGATCGCGCAGAAGCAACTGCATCTGCACTACCAGCCGGTCTTCTCGGCGGCCGGCAATCTGACGGGCTTCGAGGCGCTGGCGCGCTGGGTCCATCCCGAGCGTGGCGTGATCCCGCCTTCCGAGTTCATCCCGGCGGCGGAGGAGAGCGGGCTGATCCTGCCGCTGGCGCGCGAGCTGCTGTGCCAAGCCTGCACCGAGGCGGCGAGCTGGGCAAAGCCGCTGCGCATCGCCGTCAACGTCTCGCCGCTGCAGTTCCGCCATGGCGACCTGCCGGCGCTGATCGACGAGATCCTGGTCGAGACGGGTCTGGAGCCGGAGCGGCTCGAGCTCGAGATCACCGAAGGGGTGATGATCACCGATTTCGACCGCACCATGCTGGTGCTGCACCGGATCAAGGCGCTGGGCGTGCGCATCGCGCTCGACGATTTCGGCACGGGCTATTCCTCGCTCTCCTATCTCCACATGTTCCCGCTCTCGACGCTGAAGATCGACCGCAGCTTCGTCGCCAATCTCGGCGTCGCCTCGGAGGCGGCGGCGATCACGCGCGCCGTCATCGCGCTCGGCCATGCGCTCGACATCGAGGTGGTGGCCGAGGGCGTCGAGACGCGCGAGCAGCTCGACTTCCTGATCGACGAAGGCTGCAACTACATGCAGGGCTATATGCTCGGCCGCCCGCTGCCGGCCGAGCAATATGCCGACCTCACCGGCCGCAAAGGCTGAGCTAGTCCCGACCGGCGCGCGCCGACAACTCCGCCAGCAAGGCCTCGCCGCTCCAGCGCACACTGTCGGATTCCGCCGCCTTGATCAGCGATATCAGGCGCGCATTGACCGGCGCCCGCCGCCCGAGCCGCTCGGCCAGCCTGACCACCTCGCCATTGATCCAGTCGACCTCTGTCCTGCGCCCGGCGGCGAGATCGTCGGCCATGGAGGAGCGCGCCGACGGATCGACCGCCAGCATCTTGCGGGCGAGCCGCGCGAAGAGCGCATCAGGCAGGCGCAGCAGCGCCGGGATCCAGGCGGCCGGTAGTGGCGTCAGCCGAGCTGGCTGTATCCCCGCCTGCTTCAGCAAGGCTAGCGCTTCGGCCTGCGCCAGCGCCAGGCAGCGGCGATAGGCGCGCTGCGCCAGTTCCTGCTGCAAGGGCAGGGCGGAGAGCGCGTTGACGGCGTTGTTGAGGTTGAGGAGCAGCTTGGCCCATTGCACCGGCGGCATGTCGCGGTGCCGGCGCAAGGCGAAACCGGCGCTCGTGAAACCGGTGAGGAATGGCGCGAACGCGGCTGCGTCCTCAACCTCGAGCTCGCCTTCCGAGGCCTGATGGAAGGCGCCGGGACCGCGCCTGATGACATTGAACGGCACCATCCCGGCGAGCACGCTGCGGCCGGGCAGGGCGGCGTGCAGTGTATCGGCATTGCCGATGCCGTTCTGGAAGCTGATCACCACGGCGTTCGGTGCAGCCAGGTCGGCAAGCTCGGCCGCGGCTTGCGCGGTCGCGCCCGACTTCACGGTGACGAGGATGAGGTCGGCCGCCGCGGCGGCATCCGGCTCGGTCGAGAAGGCGATCGTCTCTGGCGCAACGCACCAGTCGCGGCCGTCATAATGCGTCAGCGTCAGGCCGTGCTGCCGGAGTTCCTCGCCAACGCTAGGGCGGCCGATGAAATCGACGTCAGCGCCGCCGGCAGCGAGCCGCCCGCCGAGATAGCAGCCGATCGCGCCGGCGCCGTAGATGCAGATCCTGGCCATTGCGCCTCCAGCAGGATGCCGAGCATGCCTGCCCTGCAAGGCGATGCAAATAGCTCGGGGCATGCGGGATGACCCCACATCCGCGCCGCATCGGCCCGCCGCCCATGCGCTTGTGGCGAACAGGCGTGCTGCCTAATGCTCGAGCAGAGAGAAAATCGTTCTCCGCTGATCCGGCGAGGAAACATGAACGCCCAGGATGCGCGCTATGCGCCGGATTCTGCCTATGCCTGGATGAGGCTGGGGCTTGCCCTGCTGGTCGGGACGATCGCCTGCGTCGGTTCCTGGTCGGCGGTCGTGGTGGTGACGGCGGTTCAGCAGGAATTTGGCGTCCTGCGCGCCGACGCCTCGCTGCCCTATACCTGCGCCATGATCGGCTTCGGCATCGGCAACATCGCCATGGGCCGGCTCGCCGACCGCACCGGCATCGCTGCGCCGATCGTGCTGGGGGCGCTGCTGCTCGGTAGCGGTTATGCGCTCGCCTCGGTCGCCGGCTCGCTCTGGCAGTTCGCGCTGGCGCATGGCTTCCTGATCGGCCTCGGGGCCGCCACCGGCTTCTCGCCGCTGATCGCCGATCTCTCGCACTGGTTCCGGCGCTATCGTGGTCTCGCCGTCGTGTTCGGCGCGTCGGGCAGCTATTTCGCCGGCATGTTCTGGCCGCAGCTGATCAACTGGGGCGTCCAGACCCATGGCCTGCGCACCACGCATCTGTGGCTCGGCATCGCCTGTCTCGTGGTGATGCTGCCTCTGGCGCTGTTCTTCCGGCGCCGGCCGAATGCGGCGAGCATCGCGGCGGCCGAGGCGACGAGCGCCGGCGCGCGCGGCAGCCTCGGGCTGTCGCCGAACCAGCTGCAGCTGCTGCTGGTCGTGGCCGGCTTCTGCTGCTGCGTCGCGATGTCGATGCCGCAGGTCCATATCGTCGCCTATTGCAGCGACCTCGGCTACGGCGTCGCCCGCGGCGCCGAGATGCTGAGCGTGATGATGGCGCTCGGCATCGTCAGCCGGATCTCGTCCGGCTTCGTTGCCGACAGAATCGGCGGCACGATGACGCTCGTCCTGTCCTCGCTGATGCAGGGCATGGCGCTCTTCCTCTACCTCTGGTTCGACGGGCTGAGCTCGCTCTTCATCGTCACCGGCATCTTCGGTCTGTTCCAGGGCGGGATCGTACCGATGTACGCGGTGATCATCCGCGACTACATGCCGCCGCGCGAGGCCGGCATGCGCATCGGCGTCGTCATGTCGGCGACGATCTTCGGCATGGCGTTCGGCGGCTGGGTCTCGGGGCTGATCTTCGACGCGACCTCGTCCTACCGGCTCGCCTTCCTCAACGGCCTCGCCTGGAACCTGATCAACCTCTCGATCGTCTGCTGGCTGATGCTGAAGGCGCGGCCGAAGCTGGCGACGGCTTAGTATCTTCAGCCCTCATCCTGAGGAGCGCTCCAACGGAGTGCGTCTCGAAGGGTGCTCCAGTTGGCTCCGGAGCCTCTTGAAGCATCCCTCGAGATGCCGCTTCGCGGCTCCTCAGGATGAGGGCTTCATTTATCAGCTCGGCTTGTCGCCCGGCCGATACGTCCCGAAGCACCAGACGTGGCCTTCCGGGTCCTTGCAGATGAAGTCGCGGCTGCCATAGGGCTGGTCGGTCGGCTCCATGCAGATTTCCGCTCCTGCGGCACGGGCGCGCTCGCAGAGCTCATCGATATCCGTCGTCGCGATATAGGGCGAGGCGGTGGTGCCGCCGAGCTCGGCTGGACGCGAGACCAGCTTGCCGAACGCGTTGTTCTCGGATGAGCCAAGCATGACGAAGCTCTCGCCCAGGCGCAGCTCGCCATGGAGCAGGGTCTTGCCGTCGTCGGAATAATAGGCGGCGTGCTTCTCGAAGCCGAAGGCCTCGATCAGCCAGTCATAGATGCGCGGCGCGTTCGCATAGCGCAGCGAGATGCAGATCATCGGCGGCTGGACGGTCATCGCATTCCTCCTGTCCGTCATCGCGGCTTGACGCAGCATGCGGGCGCGCCAAGCTGGGCTCAAGATCGGGCGGGACGAAACCATGCTGCAATTCGAGCGCCGTCACGAGCGGCTGGTCCCGATCCGGCGCTTCGCCCTGCGCCTGGGCCGGGCGGTGCTGCTCTGGCTGGCGCTGACCGTCGTCGGGCTCGCCATCGGCATGATCGGTTACGCCGCCAGCGAAGGCATGAGTGGGATCGATGCCTTCGTCAATGCGGCGATGATTCTCTCTGGCATGGGGCCGGTCACCGAACTCAAGACCGAAGCCGGCAAGCTCTTCGCCGGCGTCTATGCGATCTTCTCGGGCCTGTTTGTGGTGATCGCCACCGGCTTCGTGCTGGCGCCGATCCTGCATCGTGTGCTCCACTCCTTCCATATCGAAGAGGGGAAGGCCAACGATGACTGAGCCTGGTGTGAAACCCGCCGAAGAGCCCTGCGGCACCTTGACCGTGCGCACCATCGCCATGCCGGCGGACACCAACGCCAATGGCGACATCTTCGGCGGCTGGGTGATGTCGCGCATGGACCAGGCCGGCGGGATCGCCGGGGTCGACCGGGCGCAGGGCCGCGTGGTCACGGTCGCGGTCGAGGCGATGACCTTCATCCGCCCGGTCAAGGTCGGCGACGTGCTCAGCGTCTACACCTCGGTGAAGTCGGTCGGTCGGACCTCGATGAAGATCCAGGTCGAGGCTTGGGCCAAGCGCTTCCGCACCACGCTGCACGAGAAGGTCACCGATGCGACCTTCACCTTCGTCGCGATCGACGACGAGGGCAGGCCACGCCCGGTACCGTCGGCGGGGTGAAGCCGGAGGCAAAACCCTAACGAGACGTGAACCAGCCCCATCGCCGAGTGATTCAGAAGAATCCGGCAACTTAAGCGTTCTTTAAGCGGACCTCCGCAATTCTGCCGGCGATCGGTCCATCGGGACCGCTCTGCAAGGGGCTGGGAGGTCCTGCATGATCGGCCGCCGTCATCCGTCGGCGCATGAAGCTTGGCTCGCGCCGTCGCCGCAACAGGGCGCCGCGCCGACGAGCCGCTGTCGCTCATCATCGAGATCATTTCCATTCCGCGGCTGACCGTCGTCGGCTGCCTGCCCCATGTCCGCGTCCGATCCCGGCCAGCGCCGCGCTGCCGGGGATGCCTTCAGGAGTACCGCGTCAATGTCGAAGACTGAAAAGCCTGCGCGCCAGAAGGGCTCGCGCATCGGGATCGCAGCGCGGATCTATGCCGCGCTCGGCGTCCTGACGGTGTTGACGATCGCGGCCTCGCTGGTCGCCTGGTTCTCCTATGGCAGGGTCGGCAGCACGGTCGCCGAGATGGTCGAGCGCAAGATGCCGGTGGTCGAGCTGGCGCTCGAACTGTCGCAGGCCGCCACTGCCTCGACTGCGCTGGCCCCGCGCTTCATGGAGGTCCAGACCGTACGCGAGCGTGCGGCGCTGACTGGCGAATTCGACAAGGTCGAGGCCCGGCAGTTCGATCTCGTCCGCAAGATCGGCGAGCAGGGCAATGTCGACAACAAGAAGGCGCAGACCGCGCTTGACGGTCTCTCGCGGCAGATCAACGACATCAACGACCTGACCGGCGAGCGCCTGCGCAACGCCTCCGAGAGCGCCGCCGCGCTGGAGAAGCTCGGGACGGCCTATGAGGCCTTCGTCAAGGCCGCCAGCGGCGAGGCCGAGCAGGCCAAGTTCGCGGTGACCTTCGGTCTCGACGATCTCGCCGCGCTCTCCGGCGAGGCGCTGACCGGCGCGGTCAAGACGCTGATGGACCGCGACTTCGCGATCTTCGACCTGGCCCGCACCCTCCAGGCCAATGTCAACGAGATGGTCGGCGTTCTCCGCGAGATCGCGCAGATCAACGACAAGGAGAAGCTGAGCCTCGCCCGCGAGCGCTTCAACGGCATCGCCTATCGCCTCCGGACGCTGCTCGCAGACGCCGAGAAAATCACCTCCAACAAGGCGCGGGCCAAGACGGTCGAGGATCTGATCGCGATCGGCGAAGGCAGCGACGGGCTGGTCGACATTCGCAACCGCGACATCACCACCCGCGAGGGAATCAATCGCGGCCTCAAGGAGGTCGACCAGGCTGCGGCGCAGCTGCGCCGCGAGGTCGATGCCCTGGTGCAGGGCGCGCGCGGCGAGGCGCAGGCGGCCGTCGGCTCGACGAAAGAGCTGATCGAGACCAGCAAGCTCTGGCTCGGCATGATCGGCCTCGGTTCGCTTCTCGTCGCGCTGGCGCTGTCGCTGCTCTATGTCCGGCGCCAGATCGTCGGCCGCCTCAACAAGCTCTGGGCCGCGACCAAGGCGATCGCCGACGGTCAGCTCGAGACGGTCGTCGACACGAAAGGCAATGACGAAATCGCCGACATCTCGAAGAGCGTGCTGCTCTTCCGCGACAATGCGGTGGCGTTGCGCGCCGCCGAACTCGCCAAGGTCGAGGATGAGGAGCGCGCCCAGGAGCAGCGCCGCCAGATGATGGCCGAGCTCGGCGAAGCCTTCGGCGTCGTCGTCGCCGCAGCGGCGCAGGGCGATTTCAGCCGCCGGGTCGACGCCACCTTCGCCGATGCCGAGCTCAATGCGCTGGCGGGTTCCGTCAACGAGCTGCTCGAGACCGTCCAGACCGGCCTGTCCGAGACCTGCGAGGTGCTCGGCCAGCTTTCTGACGGTCGCCTGGTCGCCCGCGTCGAGGGCCGCTACCAGGGCGCCTTCGCTGAATTGAAGAACGGCACCAACAGTCTCGCCGGCGAGTTCGAGAGCACGCTGGCACGCCTCTCGGAGACCGTCTCTGCGGTGCGCAGCGCGACCAGCGAGATCCTCGACGGCGTCACCGACCTCGCCGAGCGCACCAGCGAGGAGAGCAACGCCGTCTCGGTCGCGACCAACCAGCTCGGCGCCTTCGCCAGCAATGTCCAGAAAACCGCCAAGGACGCCGCCGCCGCCGTCGGCATGGCCCAGAGCGCCGAGGAGCGCGCCCAGCAGGGCGAGCAGGTCGTCGCCTCGGCATTGGAGGCGATGCAGCGCATCCGCACCTCCTCCAGCAAGATCTCGGAGGTGATCTCGATGATCGACGAGATCGCCTTCCAGACCAACCTCCTGGCGCTGAATGCGGCGGTGGAAGCGGCCCGCGCCGGCGATGCCGGCAAGGGCTTCGCGGTGGTCGCCAGCGAGGTGCGCAGCCTCGCCAAGCGCTCGGCCGATGCCTCGAACGACGTCAAGAAGCTGGTCGAGGCCGCCCATGGCGACGTCAAGGTCGGCGTCGGCCTGGTCGAGCAGAGCTCTGCCGTGTTCGGCAGCATCCTGACCTCGGTCAACGATCTCTCGGCGCTGATGAACGGCATCTCGCAGACCGCCCGCGGCCAGGCGAGCGACGTCTCGACGATCAACAAGGAGATCGACGGCATCGGCACCATGGCGCATCAGAACGCGGCGCTGGTCGAGGAGACCAATGCCGCGCTCGCCCTCACCGACGAGCAGACCCGTTCGCTCACCGAGCACATCTCGCGCTTCAGCTTCCGCGAGAGCGGGGCGGAGCACGATCACGAGCAGGCGCGGGCAGCCTGACCGCGCGAAACGCACAAGATATCGCCGGACATTACGACGCCCTCCGCCGCAAGGCGGGGGGCGTTGCGTTTGGCGCGGCTTGCGGGAGCATAGTGCGATCTATATTTTAGAATCATTCTAAAGGAGATTGCGATGCTATCCCGGTTCCTGCCCGCCGGCCTGAGTGGCCGGCGCCGCTTCGACAGCCTGAGTGAGCGCGAGATCCTGGCGCTGGCGATCGCCTCTGAAGAGGAGGATGGCCGCATCTACGCCGTCTATGCCGAGAAGCTGCGCAAGGACTATCCGGCTTCGGCGGCAGTGTTCGACGGCATGGCGGGCGAGGAGGACGAGCATCGCCGTCGCCTGCTCGAGGATCATCGGCGCCGTTTCGGCGAGGTGGTGGTGCCGATCCGGCGCGAGCATGTCGCCGATTTCTACCAGCGGCGGCCGGTCTGGCTGGTCGAGACGCTCGGGCTCGAGCGCATCCGCGAGGAGGCGGCGGCGATGGAGCGCCAGGCGCGCGACTTCTATGTCGCCGCCGCCGGCCGCAGCACGGATGCGCAGACGCGCAGCCTGCTCGGCGACCTGGCGCGAGCGGAGGCGGGCCACGAGAGCAAGGCGGAGGAACTCGCCGAGGACCATCTCAAGGGCGAGGCCGCTTCGACGGAGGACGCCGCCGCGCACCGGCAATTCCTGCTGACCTGGGTGCAGCCGGGCCTCGCCGGGCTGATGGACGGCTCGGTCTCGACGCTGGCGCCGATCTTCGCGACGGCCTTCGCCACGCAGAATCCGTGGACGACCTTCCTGGTCGGCCTCTCGGCCTCGATCGGCGCCGGTATCTCGATGGGCTTCACCGAGGCTGCGCATGACGACGGCAAGCTTTCCGGCCGGGGCTCGCCCTGGAAACGCGGGCTGGCGTCGGGCGTGATGACCGCGCTCGGCGGCCTCGGCCATGCCTTGCCCTATCTGATCCCGTCCTTCTGGACGGCGACGGCGATCGCGCTGGTGGTGGTCTTCATCGAGCTCTGGGCGATCGTCTGGATCCAGAACCGCTACATGGAAACGCCCTTCGCCCGCGCGGCCTTCCAGGTCGTGCTCGGTGGCGCGCTGGTGCTGGCGGCCGGTATCCTGATCGGCGGTGCGTGAGGGCGCTTTTGAAGAGTGGTGGGCCGGGCCGGACTCGAACCGGCACCGGCGCTGTTATGAGCAGCGAGCTCTAACCATTGAGCTACCGGCCCGCGGCAGGCCTAGCATCCGCCGGGCGCAGCGGCAACGGCCCGGCGAGCCGTAAGGCGAGGCCGCAATCCTCTATCCCGCGACGATGTCGTCATACTCCGGATGGCGGCTGACCCAGCCCGCCATGAAGGAGCAGCGCGGCACGACCTTGCGGCCCGAGGCGCGGATCTGCTCGAAGACGCCCTTGGCCAGGCGCGAGCCGATGCCCTGGCCGGACAAGGCCTGCGGCACCTCGGTATGGGTCAGCACGACGCGGTCGCCATCGAGTTTGTAATAGGCGAGGGCGAGTTCGCCGCCGATCGCGAGTTCGAAACGGTTTTGGTCGGGGCGGTCGACGACGCCGGTATCCATCTGACGATCCTCTTTGGCTGCGTTGCCGCCGTTGCGGTTGCCAGCATATCGGCAGTCTGTTCAGCAGGGTGGTCCAAGGCAAGGCGGCCCGGTGGCGATCCCGGGCCGCGGGGTCGGTTGGGGGCGTCAGCCGGCCAGCTTGGCGGCGATGCCGGCGACATGCTTGCCCTGATAGCGGGCGCCGGCGAGTTCGTTCTCTGACGGCTGGCGCGAGCCGTCGCCGGCAGCGATGGTGCTGGCGCCATAGGGCGAGCCGCCGGTGATCTCGCTCAGCGTCATCTGGCCCTGGAAGCTGTAGGGCAGGCCGACGATGACCATGCCCTGATGCAGCAGCACGGTATGGGTCGAGAGGATCGTGCTCTCCTGGCCGCCATGCTGGGTCGCGGTCGAGGTGAAGACGCTGCCGACCTTGCCGATCAGCTTGCCCTGGAACCAGAGGCCGCCGGTCTGGTCGAGGAAGTTCTTCATCTGCGCCGGCATGTTGCCGAAGCGGGTGGGCACGCCGAGGATGATCGCGTCGTAATCGGGCAGTTCGTCGACCGTGGCGATCGGCGCCGCCTGGTCGAGCTTGAAGCCGGATTTGCGGGCGACCTCCTCGGGGACGAGCTCGGGCACGCGCTTGATCACCGCCTCGGCGCCGGCCTCGCGCACCCCTTCGGCGACGGCCTGCGCCATCGTCTCGATATGGCCGTAGCTGGAATAGTAGAGAACCAGAACCTTCGTCATCGGGATCATCCTCTTGTCACGGGAGGCCGCCGGAGCGAGGGAGCTCCGGCAGCCCAAGTTGAGCCTGCTAAGACAGTTGTCCAGTCACGAACGTGACGGTTCAGCCGCGCTGCGAGACGGCGGTGTAGCTGGTGATCAGGTTGCGATAGTCGGGGATGTGGTTCGAGAAGAGCGCTCCCAGCCCCTCGACATCGTTGCGCCAGTCGCGATGCAACTCGCAGGCGACACCGAACCAGGTCATCAACTGGGCACCGGCATCCGACATGCGCTGCCAGGCCGACTGGCGGGTGATCTCGTTGAAGGTGCCGGATGCATCGGTGACGACGAAGACGTCGAAGCCGGCCTCGATCGCGGCCAACGCCGGGAAGGCGACGCAGACCTCGGTGACGACGCCGGCGATGATGAGCTGCTTGCGCCCGGTCGCCTTCACCGCCTTGACGAAGTCCTCGTTGTCCCAGGCGTTGATCTGGCCCGGGCGCGGGATGAACGGCGCATCCGGGAAGGTCTGCTTGAGCTCGGGAACGAGCGGGCCGTTCGGGCCATCCTCGAAACTGGTGGTCAGGATCGTCGGCAGCTTGAAGTATTTGGCGAGGTCGGCCAGCGCCAGCACGTTGTTCTTGAACTTGTCCGGGTCGATGTCGCGGACCAGCGAGAGCAGGCCGGCCTGGTGGTCGACCAGCAGGACGGCGGCCTTGTCCTTGTCGAGGCGGGTATAGGGCTTGGTCATGGTCTTTCTCCTTCGAGAGGGATGTCCGGCATCGCGGCGGCGGACGGCGCCGATGCTGGTTTTCAGGCCGGGATTTTGCCGAAGCGGCCGCTCTGGAAATCGGCCATGGCCTGGCGGATCTCCTCGCGGGTGTTCATGACGAAGGGGCCGTGCATCGCGACGGGCTCGTCGATCGGCTCGCCGCTGAGGACGAGCACAGTCGCGTCGGTCTCGACCTCGATCGTCGCTTCGCCACCGGTACGGTCGAACAGCACGAACTGGGCCTCGCGGGCCTTGTCGGCGCCATTGATCAGGACGTTGCCACGCAGGACGACGATGCCGAGCGTACGCCCTTCCGGCAAAGCGAGCGAGGTTTGCCCGTCGCGCTTCAGGCGGAGATCCCAGATGCCGATCGGGGTGAAGGTCCGGGCCGGGCCGGCATGGCCCCGGAAGTCGCCGGCGATGACACGCAGTGTGCCGGCGCCATCTGGAAGCGCGACCGCAGGAATGTCCCTGTCGAGCAGGGTCTGGTAGGCGGGGGCGGCGCTCTTGTCCTTCGCCGGCAGATTGACCCAGAGCTGCACCATGTCGAGCGTGCCGCCCAAGCGGGTGAAGGCCTGCGAATGGAACTCCTCGTGTAGGATGCCGGAGGCGGCGGTCATCCACTGCACGTCGCCGGGGCCGATCAGGCCGCCCTGGCCGGTGGAGTCGCGGTGCTCGACCTCGCCCTGGTAGACGATGGTGACCGTCTCGAAGCCGCGATGCGGGTGGACGCCGACGCCGCGCGGCTTCTCCGCCGGAGCGAACTCAGCCGGGCCGGCATGGTCGAGCAGCAGGAAGGGGCTGACATGCTCGCCCTGGGTGGCGTGCGAGAACATCGAGCGGACGGGAAAGCCGTCGCCGACCCAATGGGCGGCGGGGCTGCTGTAGATGCCGCGAACCTGTCGCATGGCCTGATCTCCTCGGATGCGCTGGTGCGGCGCCGTGTTGTCCACAAGATTATGAGTGAGACAGTGAGCGCAGTAGCCGGCATAATCCCGCCACTCTGTCCCATCTATAGGACAATGATGGCGCGATGCGGGATCTGAACGACCTCTATTTCTTCGCCCAGGTGGTCGAGCATCAGGGCTTCGCCGCCGCCGCTCGCGCCATGGGCATGCCGCGCTCGCGATTGAGCCGGCGCCTCGCATTGCTGGAGGAGCGGCTCGGGGTGCGGCTGGTGCAGCGCTCGACCCGGCGCTTCGCGGTGACCGAGATCGGGCGGGAATATCACCGGCACTGCCTTGCCATGCTGGTCGAGGCCGAGGCGGCACAGGAGGCGATCGACCGGGTCCGGGCCGCGCCGCAGGGCGTGGTACGCGTCGCCTGTCCCTCGGCCGTGCTCTATTTCCAGGTCGGGGCGATGATCGCCCGCTTCCTCGCTGCCTGCCCGAAGGTCGAGGTGCAACTGGAGAGCACCAACCGCCGCGTCGACGTGATCCGCGAGGGCTTCGACATCGCGATCAGGGTGCGCTTTCCGCCATTGGAGGAAAGCGAGCTGGTGATGAAGGTGCTGACTGAGAGCCGGCAATGCCTGGTGGCGGCGCCGCAACTGCTCGAGGGGGTCGGGCGCGCCCTCGTCCCGGCGGATGTCGGCACATTGCCGAGCCTGTCATGGGGTGGGACGCAGCAGAGCCATGAATGGCGGCTGCAGGGGCCTGATGGCGCCGAGGCCAGCATCCGCCATCAGCCCCGTTTCGTCACCGAGGACATGGTGGCGCTGCGCCATGCCGCGTTGCAGGGCGTCGGCGTGGTGCAGATGCCGACCATGGTGGTGATCGAAGACATCAGGGCGGGCAGGCTGGTGCATGTCCTGCCGGACTGGGCGCCGCGGGCCGGCATCATCCATGCGGTGTTCCCGTCGCGGCGCGGCTTGCTGCCCTCCGTCAGGGCGCTGCTCGATTTTCTCGCGACGGAGTATGCGCGGCTGGACGCCGAGAGCCGCTAAACGAGAGCGGCCGAGCATCTGCCCGGCCGCATCGAGTGCCTTGCTGTCGGCGGTCTCGCCTACTTGAACGCGATCACCACGCCGTCGGCGCCGATCGTGGCCTGCAGGCCCTGGCGACGGGTGTCGAGGCTGAGGGTCACGCCCTTGTCGTTCTTGAGCCAGACGCGGCCCTGGCCGGCGCGGCCAACCGCCCAGCCTTCCTTGAGCTGGACATAGGGACCCGCCAGGTCGTTGCGTGTGGTCAGGCCGTAGACGCGCCCGCTGGCGACGACGCGCGCGGCGCCGATGCCGCCGATGCCGAGCCCGCCGACCGAGATCGGATAGGAGCGGCCGCGATAGGTGAAGGTGCCGCCGCCGAGTTCGCCCGAGGCGATGAAGGCGACGGAAATCTGCTCGATCTTGACCGTGCCGGTCTGCGGGCCGAGCGTGCGGGGCTGGGCCACGGCGGTGCCGGTGACGAGGGCAAGCGCAGCAGCGCCGACGAAGAGGGATTTGATGGCGGGCACGGTCAGTACTCCTTGGTGATGCAACGGAGTCTACAACTGCCGGGAAGCCCGGCAGTTCCGTGCGCCCACCGCGCCGCCTACCGGAATGGCGGGCTGTACTGGATGCCACCCTTGCTCCAGAGCTCGTTCGGGCCGCGCGCCAGCTGCAGGCGCGAGCTCTTGCCGAGATGGCGCTCGAAGCTCTCGCCGTAATTGCCGACGGCCGAGATGATGCGCATGACCCAGTCATTGGTGACGCCCATCGCCTCGCCCATCTTGCCATCGAGGCCGAGGAAGCGCTTCACCTCGGGGTTCGAGGATTTCAGCATCTCCTGGACATTGGCCTTGCTGATACCGAGCTCCTCGGCGTTGATCAGCGCGAGCACGGTCCAGCGCACCAGGTTGAACCAGGTCTCGTCACCGGTACGGACCCAGGGACCGAGCGGCTCCTTCGAGACGACTTCCGGCAGGATGACGTGATCGTCGAGGTCCTGCAGCTTCATCCGGACGGCGGAGAGCGCCGAGATGTCGGTGGTGTAGGCATCGCAGCGGCCGGATTCGTAGGCCTTGAGTGCTTCTTCCGACGTGCCGAAGGCGGCAGCCTCGTATTTCACTCCGAGCTTGCGGAAATAGTCGGCGAGGTTGAGTTCGCTGGTCGTGCCCTGGGCGACGCAGACCGAGGCGCCGCCGAGCTGGGCGGCGGAGGAGACGCCGAGCTTCTTCGAGACCATGAAGCCCTGGCCGTCATAATAATTGACGGTGGTGAAGGTGACGCCCTGGCCGGCATTGCGCGACAGCGTCCAGGTGGTGGTACGCGGCAGCACGTCGATCTCGCCGGCCTGCAGCGCGATCAAGCGGTCTTTCGAGGTCAGCGAGACGAAGCCGGCCTTCTCGGTGTCGTTGAAGATCACCGCGGCGAGCGCCCGGCAGATGTCGATGTCGAAGCCACCCCAGCGGCCGTTGGCGTCCTGCGTCGAGAAGCCAGCGACGCCGGGGCTGGTACCGCAGATGATCTTGCCGCGGTCCCGGATCATCTGGAGCGTGTCGGCGGAGGCGGGCGCGGCGAAACCAGCGGCGAGCGCCAGCGCGGCGACGAGACTTAGCAAGGTCCGTTTCATCATAGATCCCCTGTTGTTGTTTTCAGGCAAAGCTCTCCCGTCGCGGCGGAGGCGCTGCCCCGCCGCGTTCGTCGTCTTTCGTCGTCCTGCCTCAGGCGACCTTGGCGGCCGCCGGCTGTTCCAGCGCGATAAGCAGCGTGTCGAGATCGTTCCAGAGGTCGTCCGGGTCCTCGAGGCCGATGCTGATGCGCAGCGACGGCCCCTGATGCGGCCAGGGCACGACAGTGCGGTCGCCCTCGGGCGCCAGCGGCGCAATCAGGCTGCGCGTGCCGCCCCAGGAGGCGCCGATGGCAAAGATCTTGAGCGCAGAAAGCGCCTTTTCCAGCAGAGCGTGCGGCACCGGCTTCAGGACGACGCTGAACACGCCCGACGAGCGGCCCATGTCGCGCTTCCAGAATTCATGGCCGGGGCAGGAGGGCAGGGCCGGGTGCAGCACGGTCTCGACCGCCGGCGAGCGGGTCAGGCGCCGGGCGAAGTCCTCGGAGACCTTGCCCATATGGGCAAGGCGCAGCGCCAGGGTTTCCAGGCCGCGCAGGGCAAGCTGGCATTCGTCGGGCGAGACGCCGACGCCGAAGCCGCGCAGCGTCTCCTTCAGTGTCTCGCGCAAGCCGAGGTCGGCGACGGTGATCGAGCCGAGCAGCAGGTCGGAATGGCCGCCGACATATTTGGTCAGTGCCTCGCAGGCGAAATCGACGCCAAAGGCGAGCGGCTTGAAGATCAGGGGCGTCGCCCAGGTGTTGTCGCAGCCGACTAGCGCGCCCTTGGCCTTCGCCGCCTTCACGATGGCAGGGATGTCCTGCACCTCCATCGTATTGGAGCCCGGCGACTCGACCCAGACCAGCTTGACCGTGTCGTCGATCAGATCGGCGATACCAGCGCCGATCAGTGGATCGTAGACGCCGTACTCGATGCCGCGCGGCTTCAGGTAGTCCTCGCAGAAGCTGCGCACCGGCTGGTAGACCTGATCGGGGATCAGCACCTTGTCGCCCGGCAGCAGCACCGAGAGCAGGACGATGGTGACCGCCGCCTGGCCGGAAGGGACCAGGACCGTGCGCACGCCGCCATGCAGCGCGGTCAGCTGTGCTTCGAGCGTGCGGTGCGTCGGGGTGCCGTGCAGGCCGTAGGTATAACCGTCGAAGCCGCGATGCTTGCGGGCGAAGAAGCTCGCCGCGTCGGGATAGACGATGGTCGAGGCGCGGTGCGTCGGCACGGTAAGGCTGGCATAGCCCTCTTCGTTGACGGCGGGGTGGTGAACGCTGCGGGTCGCGTCATGCATGGGAAGAGGTCCTTTCGTGGGAGAAAGGTTCCTTCCGCGCGGCCTTGCCGGCAATCAGGCAAAACTCATGGCTTGATGCCTGGATGTTATGGTCAGCGAACTTCCATCAGGCAGTCGATGAAATCGCGCACCAGCTGTGATTTCGGCCGGTCGAGCGGCAGGATCAGCAGGCTGCGGCTCTGCACCTCCGGCTCGAACGGGCGCAGCACTAGCCGGGTCGGATCGGCACCGGCGACCGCATAGGGGCTGACCAGGCCGACGCCGACGCCTTCCGCGACGAGGGCGCAGACGGTCGCGGCGTAGATGGTCTCGACGACGATACGTGGCCGGACACCGGCTTCCATGAAGATGCGGTCGAGCCGCTGGCGGGCACGATCCTCCGGCACATAAGCGACGAACGGCAGGTCGTGCAGATCGGCCGGGCCGATCAGCTCCTTCTCGGCAAGCGGATGGCCGAGCGGCAGGGCGCATAGCACGCGCGGCTGGACGAAGAGCTGATGAAGGACGCCGGAGACGTCGATCTCGTCGGCGGCGAGGCCGATATCGAAGGCGCCGGAGGCGACGCCGTCGCGGACATCGCGCGAGGGCAGCACCATCAGCGTCACCGCGATCTCCGGGCGCCTGTCGCGGAAACGGCGCACCGCCCGCGGCACCAGCGACGAGCCCAGCGCCGAGAGCGAGCCGACGCGCAATTGGCCGGCACCATGGTCGCGGATACGGGCGGCGGTGGCGCGCAGCGTGTCCATGCCGAGGAAGGAGGCCTGGACCTGGGCATAGAACAGTTTGCCCTCGGGCGTCGCGACGATGCGGTTGCGGATGCGGTCGAACAGCAGGAAGCCGAGCGACTTCTCCAGCTCGGCGATGGCGCGGCTGACGCCGGGCTGGGTGACGCCGAGCAGCTCGGCGGCGCGCGAGATCGTGCCGGCCTTCATCACCGCGGCGAAGGTTTCGAGCTGTCGGCTGTTCAAGCGGCGTCCGCCCCGGGGCTGTCGTTCGGCGCCAGCCTAGCCGCGGCGCCGAGCCGAGGGAACCGGGGCGTTGCTTGGCGGGAAGATCGCAGCTTCAAGGCAAGTGAGTGAAAGGTTTGTTCGCGGCTGCGGGAGAGCGCAAGCCCTCCCCCCGCTTGCGGTGGGGAGGGTTGGGTGGGGGGCAGTGCCGCTTGGCGCAACATGAAAGAACAGCCGAGCCCCGCTTTCCGTCCCCCCATCCCTAACCCTTCCCCACCGCAAGCGGGGGGAAGGGAATGCGCTCTGCCTTCGCTCGATTGCTCGGATTGCCGCTTAACCGCGGATTTACCCTGTTCCTTTAGGTTCTGCGGGCATAACTCCGAGAAGGAAGCGCCAAGCGATGCTTGCCCAGGCCCTGAAGCTGCCTGATCCTGCCAATGAGGATGCTCCGGGGGCGGAAGCGGCAGCGCGGGCCGTACGCGAGATCGCCGAACGCTTTGGCAAGCTCAGCGCCGAGATCACCGATATTTCCGGGCGTGTCGGCGACGTCAACGCCGAGCTCGACCGGCAGACCGATGGTTTGCACCGCGTCGTCGCCTCGGTCGAGCAGGTCTCGCGCTCGAACCAGGCGATCCAGCAGGCGGCCGATACCGCCCAGCAGGCGGCCTCCGTGGTCAAGAGCGGGCTGGAGCGGGTCACCGGCGCGGTCCGCCAGGGGCTGAATGCGGCACAGAACGACATCGCCGAATTGTCGGACGGTGCGCAATCGATCTCGCAGGCGCTGAACGAAGCCGTCGGCCGCGCCCACAAGGCGCGCGAGGCCAGCGAGGCGATCCAGACGATCACGCGCGAGATCCAGCTGCTCTCGATCAATGCCGGCGTCGAGGCGGCGCGCAGCGGTGCGGCAGGCCGCGGCTTTGCGGTGATCGCCGCGGCGGTGAAGCAGCTCGCCGAACAGACACGCGATGCGACGGCTGCCAGCGCCAAGCAACTCGACGCGCTGGTCGCGACCGTCGACCAACTGGCCAAGCAGAGCTTAGCGAATGCACAGGCGGCACGGCGCGCCAGCGACGAGAGCCAGGGCATTTCGCAACAGATCGGCGAGCTCGACCATTTCGGCCGCTCGGTGGTCGGGCTGATCGGCGAGATCGACTCGATCTCGGCGCCGGCGCGCGAGAACGCGATCGCCTTCGCGCAGGTCGGCGGCGAGCTGAGAGGGCTGGTGAACGGGGTCGATCAGTCCGGCCGCAATCTCGAGGTCGCGGCCCGGCGCGGGGCGTCGCTGGTCTCGACCAGCGAGGCGGTCCTCGGCGCGATCGCAAACTCGGGCGTGCGCACGCCGCAATCGGACATGATCGAGATCGCGCTCGAGGCGTCGGCGGCGATCGCCGGCCTGTTCGAGCAGGCGCTGGCGACGGGCCAGGCCAGCCAGGCCGACCTGTTCGACGAGGCCTACAGGCCGATTCCCGGCAGCGATCCCCAGCAATTCCTCAGCCGCTTCACCGAGCTGACCGACCGGCTGCTGCCTTCGGTGCAGGAGAAGATGCTGTCCGCGAGCAAGCGGATCGTCTTCTGCGCGGCTGTCGACCGCAACGGCTACCTGCCGACGCACAACCGCAAATATTCGCAGCCGCAGGGACACGACCCGGTCTGGAACAACGCCAATTGCCGCAACCGGCGTATCTTCAACGATCGCACCGGCCTTGCCGCGGCGCGCAACCAGAAACCGTTCCTGCTGCAGACCTATCGGCGCGACATGGGCGGCGGCAATTTCCTGGTGATGGAGGATCTGTCGGCGCCGATCGTCGTCAGGGGCCGGCACTGGGGCGGGGTCCGGTTCGGGCTCAGCGTCTGAGGGAGTAGGGCGGAGTCTTAACCGCCGCGTGCAAGTGTCTTAGTCGCGTACGGGTTTCGAGTTGCGGACATGCATATCGCGCCATCCTTCCCCAATCTCTCGGTGCTGCTGATCGACCCCAGCCCGCACTATCGGCGCATCATCCGCACCATGCTCTACCAGGCGCAGCTGCAGCGCGTGTTCGAGGCGGCCGATCTTTCCACGGCGGCGACGACCTTCATCCAGAAGCAGCCCAACATCGTCATGCTCGACTGGGACCTGCCAGACGGCGACAGCGTTAAGTGCCTGGCCTCGATCCGCTCCTTCAAGACCTCGCCCTTCGCCAAGGCGCCGGTGCTGGTGATGATGGAAAAGCCCGACCGGCGCGCCGTGGTGCAGGCTGCCAAGCTCGGTGCGCACGAGATCATCATCAAGCCGATCTCGCCGAACAATCTCTGGCTGCACCTCTCGGGCATCATCAATATACCCCGCAAGTACAAGGAAGCGAACGGCAGCATCTCGCTGGTGCCGCGCGCGATCAGCAACAGTCTGTTCTGAGGTTGAACGAAGCTGCCGCGGAACGGTCACAATCCTTGCCGCGAGCCGGGGCGGTTAGCGAAATTTTTACCAATCCCGAAGATGCTTCCGAGTCAATAAACACAGGGCGCGCCGCCGTGGTCATCACCGTCTCCCTTCCGCCTTTCCTCGGCCGATCAGAGGCTGCTGCTTTCCGTAATCAGCTCCTCGTCGCGTTGGAGCAGAAGGAGAGCATCGCGGTCGAATGCGCCGAGGCCGGGCCGTTCCCGAGCGTGTGGATCCAGCTCCTGCATTCGGCTGCCAGCAGCGCCAAGGCGCGCGGCCTCAGCGTCACGCTCAAGGCGGCCTCGGACGAGTGCCGCCAGTCTTTTCAAGCGATCGGGTTCGACCCGGCGCAAAGCGCTCTCGTTCTGGAGTGATCCCGCGATGAAGATTCTCGCGATCGACGATACCAAGACTCTGCTCAGCCTGCTCAGCATGACGTTGCGGAATGCCGGCCACGAGGTGGCGGAGGCGGAGAACGGCGAAGAGGGGCTGGCTCGCTTCGACCAGTTCAAGCCCGACCTTGTCATCACCGATCTCAACATGCCGATCATGGACGGCATCGAGTTCACGCGCGCCTGCCGCGCGCGTCCGGCCGGCCAGAACACCCCGATCATCGTGCTGACCACCGAGAACGGCGCCGAGATCAAGGCGGAAGGCCGCCGGGCCGGCGCCAGCGCCTGGATGGTCAAGCCGTTCGAGCCAAACACCCTGCTCGGCCTCGTCGCGCGCTACCAGAACTGAGGCGGCCTATGGATCCCCTGGCGGAACTCAAGCAGACCTTCTTCCAGGAGTGCGAGGAGCTCCTCGGCGCGCTGGAGCAGAAACTCCAGGCGCTCGACGAAGGCTCGACCGATTCCGAGGACGTCAACGCCGCCTTCCGCGCCATCCACTCGATCAAGGGTGGTGCCGGCGCCTTCGGCTGCACCGAGCTCGTCGGCTTCGCCCATGTTTTCGAGGCGGCGCTCGACCATCTCCGCTCGGGCCGCGTCGCGCTGGCGGATGCGCCCTTCACCCTGTTCCTGCGCTGCTCGGATGCCGTCGCGGATCTGGTCGCCGCTGCCCGCAACGACGAGGTTGCGCCGGTTCGCCCCGACCTTCTCGCTGCGCTCGAACAGGTCGGCCAGGCCAAGGCTGCTCCTGTCGCGCCTCCAGCTGCTCCCGCGGCTCCTGCGGCCGATGCCCCCGTCGGCATCGCTGCGCTCGGCAACCTGCTCGCCATGGTCGACGCCAAGATGGGCGCTCCCGCAGCGCCAGCCGCGGCCAATGACGGCTGGGACGATGACGAGCCCGTCGCCGCCCAGCCCGTTCGCAAGCCCGGTCACGACGTCCGTATCAAGATCACGCCGGAAGCCGACCTGTTCCGCCGTGTGATCGAGCCGCGCGTCGCGATCGGCATCCTGCCGGCGGAGGAGATCGTCTCGGTCGCCTGCGACCTCAGCCATGTGCCGGCGCTCGAGACGCTCGACGTCACCGACTGCCATATGCGCTTCACGGTGATGATGCGCACCGAGCTCAGCGCCGACGAGATCGTCGCGAAGTTCGACTTCACCCTCGCCAACGAGGAGTTCGAGGTCGAGGTTCTGCCGGAGGCGGAAGCTGCGCCGGAGCCCGTGGCCGCGGCGGCTCCTGCTGCCGCTCCCGAAGTGCCCCAGAATGTCGCCGCCGACCTGTCGGCGATCCTTGCCCGGCTCGGGCCGGCAGCCGACGCCGCGCCGCAGCCCGATATCCAGCCCGCCGCTGCTCCGGTTGCTGCTGCGCCTGCAATCGCGACTGCTCCGGCGGCGGCACGCGCGGCTGCGCGGCCTGTCTCCAACGAGGCCGCCGCGCGCCAGCGCCAGGCGGTCAGCGTCCGCGTCGATCTCGATCGCATCGACCGGCTGATGAACCTGGTCGGCGAGATCGTCATCACCCAGTCGATGCTGGTCGAATGCGTGCGCTCGCTACCCTATGACGTCTACGCCAAGACCGCCGAGGGGATCCTGACTCTATCGCGCCAGACGCGTGAGTTGCAGGACCATGTCATGGCGGTGCGCGCCCAGCCGGTGAAGGCGGTGTTCCAGCGCATGCCGCGCCTGGTGCGCGAGCTCGCCCAGACGCTTGGCAAGGAAGTGAAGCTCGTCCTCGAAGGCGAGAACACCGAGGTCGACAAGACGATCATCGAGGAACTGGCCGATCCGCTCACCCACATGATCCGCAACTCGATGGATCACGGCGTCGAGACGCCGGAGGAGCGCATCGCCGCCGGCAAGAACCCGGAAGGCACGATCAGGCTGATCGCAGAGCATCGCGCCGGCCGCATCGTCATCTCGGTGACCGATGACGGGCGCGGCATCGGTCGCGACCGGCTGCTGGCCAAGGCGAAATCCCGCGGTCTCGTCGGTGCCGACGAGAAGCTTGCGCCGGAAGAGATCGACCAGCTGATCTTCGCCGCCGGCCTGTCGACGGCGGACGCCGTCAGCGACATCTCGGGCCGCGGCGTCGGCATGGACGTGGTGCGCAGGAATGTCGAATCGCTCGGCGGCCGTATCAGCGTCGATTCCGAGCCCGGCCGCGGCTGCAAGTTCACGCTCGCTTTGCCGCTGACGCTCGCCGTGCTCGAAGGCATGGTGATCCGCTGCGGCGACGACCGCTACGTCATCCCGATCGCCAGCGTGATCGAGACGCAGCACCTCGCCAACACGCCGATCGAACACCTGACCTTCGGCCAGGAAGTGCTGCGCTGGCGCGGCGAAATTACGCCGCTCCACCGGCTCGGGGCCGTGATGGGCTCGGCCGGCACGCGCGACGAGAACATCATCATCATCGCGGAGACCGAGCGCGGCGGCAATGTCGGCATCGCCGTCGACGAGATTGTCGGGCAGCAGCAGGTCGTGGTGAAGAGCCTCGAGTCGAATTACGGCACGGTCAACGGCGCCTCCGCCGCGACCATTCTGGGCGACGGCCTCGTCGCGCTCATTCTCGATGTCGACTCGATGTTGCGCTTGGCCGCATCGGGTGTCCGCCAACCCGTTCCCGAACTCAAACTGGCTGGATGAACCATGTCCCTGCAGCTCAGCGAAAAGCACTTCACCTCGGCGCAGCCTGAGTCCGCAGCGCGCCGGATCGTCACCTTCCGGGTCGGCGACCGCACCTTCGGCATCGATGTCGGCATGGTCCGCGAGATCAAGGGCTGGCAGGCGACGACGCCGCTGCCGCATGCGGCCCCGCATGTGCGCGGTGTCCTCAACCTGCGCGGCGTGATCCTGGCGGTCTACGATCTGCGCACCGCGATCGGCCTCGGCTCCACCGAAGCCACTGCGACCCATGTGATCGTCGTCGTCGATGTCGAGGACAAGACCGCTGGCCTGCTGGTCGACTCGGTTTCGGACATCGTCGATGTGCCGGTCAGCGCAGTCAGGCCGGCGCCGGATCTGGAGCGCGACGAGCATGGGCTGATCGAAGGCCTCGTCCTGCTCGACACCGAGATCGTCGCTTTGCTCGACCTCGCCGCGGTGATCCGCGACGGCGGTGACAATCAGGACAAGCAACTGCGCGTCGCCTGAGCGTCCATCGGCCTTGCCCGGTAAGCGCCCAGCCGGAATGCCGAATGATGGCCAGGAACGCCTGAGAGACAAAAAGAACCGATGACTCAGCTGGGCGCCTTCTCGAAACTCTCGGTCAAGCTGCCGGCTCTGTTCGCTGGCGGCGCCGCCGTTTCGGGCGGGCTCGTCGCATTCGCGGTCCAGCAGAGCGCGGCTGCCCGGCTTGGCGCCCTCGGTCTGTCCAGCCCGCAGGTCGAGGTGGCCCTGTCGGGTTTCGCAAGCACGGCCTTGCCGTTCGGTGTCGCCGGCGTCGCTCTTGCCGCCGGTCTCGGCTGGCTCGTGGCCCGTTCGCTGGCGCGGCCGATGATGGCGATGCGCGAAGGCATGGAGAAGCTCTCGGAGGGCGCACCCGGCGCCGCGCCGGAGCTCGCCCGCCGCGACGAGATCGGCCAGCTCTCGCGGGCTCTGCGCCAGGTGCAGGAAAGCTCGGTCGAGGCCGGGCGGATTCGGGCGGCCCTCGACGGCTGCCGCACCGCGATCATGGTCTGCGATGCGAACGGTCGGATCGTCTACGTCAACAAGTCGCTGCTCAAATTCTTCAGCGAGGCGCAGGAGGATTTCCGCGCTGCCTTCCCCGGCGTCTCGGCCAAGGACATGCTCGGCAAGGTGCTGGAGCTGTTCGCCGGCCCGCAAGGCATTCCCGAAGCGCGCGCGATGCGCGTCGCGCTCGGCCGGCGCATGGTCGGCCTGACGCTGACGATCACGACGCAGCCCGATGGCCAGAGGCTCGGCTCGACGATCGAATGGCGCGAGCTGACCGAGGAGTTGCGGGCCGCCGACGAGGTCGCGGCCGTCGTCGCCGCCGCGGCGGAGGGCGATTTCTCCCGGCGCGTCCCGCTTGCCGGCAAGCCCGAGGCGCTGCAGCGCATCGCCACGGGCGTCAACGAGATCAACGCGATCGTCGAGGCCGCTACCGACGAGTTCGCCGCCGTGCTGGCCGGCCTCAGCGAGGGGGACCTGACGGGCCGTATCGATGGCGCCTATGACGGGCGGCTCGGCGAGCTGAAGGCCGGGCTCAACCAGACATTGGCGCGGCTGACGCAGACCGTTTCCGGCATCCAGTTGGCAGCCGCCCATGTCGCGGCGACGGCCGTCGAGATCAAGGCGGGCGCGGTCGATCTGGCCGGGCGCACCGAGCAATCGGCCGCGGGCCTCGAAGAGACGGCCGAGACCACCGGCCAGCTCGCGGCCTCGATCACGCAGAGCGCCGGCCGCTCGCGCGCCGCGACCGAGCTTGCCGGCGAGGCGATGGCGGTTGCCGGCAGCGGGCAGCAGGTCGTCGCCGAGACGATCGCGGCGATCGGGCAGATGGAGCAGTCCTCGGCGCGGATCGCCGAGATCGTCACCGTGATCGACGGCATCGCCTTCCAGACCAACCTGCTGGCGCTGAACGCCGCGGTCGAAGCTGCCCGCGCCGGTGAGGCCGGGAAGGGCTTCGCCGTGGTTGCGAGCGAGGTGCGCACTTTGGCGCAACGCTCGGCCACGGCCGCCAAGGACATCAAGGGCGTGATCGCCAACTCCAACGCGCAAGTCGCCGAAGGCGTGCGCCTGGTGCGCCGGACCGGCGAGACGCTCGGCAAGATCGTCACGGCGGTCGAGCAGGTCTCAGCGACGGTGTCGGAGATCTCGCAGGCGAGTGCCGGCCAGGCCGGCGACATTGCCGCGATGAGCCGTTCCGTCGCGGCGATGGACGAGGCGACGCAGCAGAACGCGGCGCTGGCCGAGCAGAGCGCTGGCGCCGCAGCGAGCCTCGCCGAGCAGACACAGGCGCTGCGCGAGCTCGCCGACGTCTTCCGCTTCGAGCGGCCGATGGCTCATGCACGATCGCTGCAGGCAGAATCGCTCGGCCTGCGCCAGCCCGCCGGCGTCCAGACCGAGCCGCGGCGCCAGCCGGGCCGCCAGGACCATCATCGTTCCACCGACCGCCCCGCCACTCCGCGCCGCCGTGTCGCCGGTGGCGGCCGGATGGATGAGTGGGTCGAGTCCTAAGCCGCGCCACAGAGTCAGAGCATGCTTGCCCCGCAACCTGTCCAGTCAGACACCACGCTCAGCCGGGACGATATGGCCCTGGTGGCCAAGCTGGTCTACGAGCACGCCGGCATCGTCATCCGCGAGCATAAGGAGGCGATGGCGCGCGGCCGGCTGGCGCGGCGCGTCAAGGTGCTCGGCCTCGGTTCGATCGCGGAATATTGCGCTTATCTGCGCACGCCGTCGGCGAGCGACGAGATTCCCGAGCTGATCAACGCGGTCACCACCAACCACACCGCCTTCTTCCGCGAGCGCCACCATTTCGACCATCTGCGCAAGGACGTGCTGCCGCGCCTGATCCAGGAGCGGGCAGGGCGGCGCGGGCGCATCCGGATCTGGTCGGCGGCCTGCTCATCGGGCGAGGAGCCCTACAGCGCCGCCGCAATCTCGCGCGACGTGATCGGCCATCGCAGCGACCTCGACTTCAAGATCCTCGCGACCGACATCGACACCGACATCCTCGACCGGGCCGCGGCGGGGCAATATCCGGCCGAGCAGTTCGACCGGCTGCCGGCGGACTTACGCCCTCTGCTCAGGCTGGAAAGCCAGAGTTCCCGCGGCGAGGCCCGCATCGCCGAGGATCTGAAGCGGCTTATCGCCTTCAAGCGGCTCAACCTGATCGAGCGCTGGCCGATGAAGGGGCCGTTCGACGTGATCTTCTGCCGCAACGTCTTCATCTACTTCGATACGCCGACCAAGGCCGCGATCCTCGACCGCTATGTCGCCCTGCTGCAGCCGGGCGGCTTCCTCTATCTCGGCCATTCCGAATCCCTGCCGCAGCCGCATCCCCAGCTCAGGCTGATCGGCCGCACCATCTACGAGCGCACACCATGAGCCTGACCCGATCCTCGCGGCGCTATTTCGATCCGCGCTTCGAAGCGACCATCATCACGGTCGCGCCGGGTGAGCACGAGATCACCTCGGCCAAGGACGAGATCGTCGCCACCGTGCTCGGCTCCTGCGTCTCGGTCTGCATGCGCGACCCGCAGATCGGCGTCGGCGGGCTCAACCATTTCCTGCTGCCGAAGAATAATGGCGGTACCGACACCAGCGCCGGCGAGCGCTATGGCGACACTGCAATGGAAGTGCTGATCAACGGGCTGCTCAAGCGCGGAGCCAGGCGCGGCCAGCTCGAGGCCAAGGTCTTCGGCGGCGCGCGCGTGCTCTCCGGCGCCACCATGCTGGCGATCGGCGAGGGCAACATCATCTTCGTCAATGAGTTCCTCGCCCGCGAGGGCATTCCGGTGGTATCCAGGGATGTCGGCGGCACCCGTTCGCGCCGCATCCACTACCAGCCCGCGACCGGGCGCGCCTGGGTCCAGCACGTCCAGCAGGCGGCGCGCGATCCCGAGCGCGAGCAGGAGATGGCCTACCTCAACCGCCTCAAGACCCAGCCGGTGGCTGGTGAAGTGGAGATCTGGTGATGAGCCCGCTGACCTCGTCCGCCGGCCCGGTGAAGGTCCTCGTCGTCGACGATTCCGTGCTAATGCAGAAGTTGATGACGCAAATCATCAACTCGACGCCCGGCTTCCAGGTGATCGGCGTCGCCGGCAGCGCCGAGGAGGGCTGGGATGCGATCCAGGACCTGCGGCCCGACATCCTGACGCTCGATCTCGAACTGCCCGGCCGGCACGGCCTCAAGCTGCTGGCGCGGGTGCTGAAGCAGGACCCGCTGCCGGTGCTGATCGTCTCGGCGTTCGGCGGGCCGGGTGCCGACAACACCATCCAGGCGCTGGAGCTCGGCGCGATCGACTTCATCGAGAAGCCGGACGGGTCAACGCATACGCTCGAAGGCTTCATGAAGCATGTCGCCGCGGCGCTGCAGCGCGCCTCGGCCAGCCGGCGCCTGATGGCGGCTGCGAAGGAAATGGTCACGCAGCAGCGGCCACAGAGCGCTCCGGCCCGACCCGTCGCGGTGCATATGCCAGCCAATCACGGCAAGGTCTCGCTGATCGCGATCGGCGCCTCGACCGGCGGCGTGCCGGCGGTGCAGACCGTGATGCGCGATGCCGCGCATTTGCGCGTGCCGATCGCCGTGGTGCAGCACATGCCGGCGGGCTACACCGCCAAGTTCGCCGCGCGGCTCTCGGCCGCGACCGGGCTCGACGTGCGCGAGGCGGCCGATGGCGAGCGGCTTCGGCCAGGCATGGCGGTCGTGGCGCCGGGCGGCCCGAAGCATCTCGAGATCGAGGAGCGCCGCGGCGAACTGATCTGCCATCTCAAGGAAGCGCCGCTGGTCAGCGGGCACTGCCCCTCGGTCGACGTGATGTTCCATTCGGTCGCCCGCGCGCTCGGGGCGCAGGCGCTCGGCGTGCTGCTCACCGGTATGGGCCGCGATGGTGCTGACGGTTTGTTAGCCATGCGCAAAGCCGGCGCTGCGACGTTAATCCAAAGTGGCGAGACCTGTGTGGTAAACGGGATGCCGAAAGCCGCGTTCGAGTTGGGCGCCGCCGAACGGGTCGTACCGCTCGACCAGATCGGAGGCGCCATCGCGGGACTGCTGGGCGAACGCCCGCAGCAGCGCACCGCATAGATCATCGCGCGTCCGAACGGACGCGGTCACGATGATCTATCGCATTGTTATCGCATCGGATTTTTCCGAAAAGTGGATTCCACTTTTCGGTCCGATGCATAAGGAGAGTTGCCATGTCAAAGGCGAGAAGCGACTACCGCATCCTCGTGGTCGACGACCAGAAGAGCATGCGTGGCCTTGCCACCTATTTCCTCAAGCAGATCGAGTTCCAGGACATCGACGAGGCGGAGAACGCCCGCGAGGCCCTGATGAAGATGCAGACCAAGCGCTATGATCTGCTGCTGCTCGACTGGAACATGGACGGGATGAGCGGCATCGACCTTCTGCGCGCCATCCGCTCGGTGCCGGAGCTTAACCAGATCAAGATCATCATGGCGACTTCGGAGCGCTCGGTCGACAAGATGGACGAGGCGACCAGCAACGGTGCCGACCATTATGTCGTGAAGCCCTATGAGCTGCGCGATCTCGAAGTGCGCGTGAAGAAGGTGCTGGCCTGCTGAGCGGCCAGCGACCTCGGCGAATGATCGACGCCCCGGCCCGTGCCGGGGCGTTTTTCGTTGACGAGGATCGGCCGCGTAAGCCCTCCCCCCCACTTGCGGTGGGGAGGGTTGGGTGGGGGGCAGTGCCGCTGGCGCTTCGCTGAAAGACGTCCCGCGGCCTGCTTTCCAGCCCCCCATCCCTAACCCTTCCCCACCGCAGGCGGGGGGAAGGGAAAAGACCGCTCGCGGATATCTTACTTTGCGAGTAGGCTCCGCCGGCCGTAGCCTCGCAACATCGCGGAGCTTGCCCATGCGTTTCCATCGCCGCCAGATCCTCGCCTTGCTCGCGCTCGCACCGGCTGCCCCGGCGCTCGCCGCGCAGGGCGAAGCCAATGCCTACGCCTTTAGCTTCGACCGGGCGGAAGGCGGGCGCATCCCGCTCTCGGCCTATCGCGGCAAGCCGATCCTGATCGTCAACACGGCGACGCAATGCGGGCTGGCCGGGCAGTTCGCCGGACTGGAGCAGCTCTGGGAACGCTATCGCGAGCGCGGCCTGATCCTGATCGCGGTGCCGAGCAATGATTTCGGCGGGCAAGAGCCGCTCGATGGCGCGGCGATCGCCGAAGCGGTCCGCCAGAGCCATGGCGCGAACTATCCGATCACCCAGAAGAATGTGGTGCGCGGCCCGGATGCGCATCCGTTCTATCGCTGGGCCGCCAATCAGCGCCCGAGCGAATTGCCGAGCTGGAACTTCCACAAATACCTGATCGGCCGCGACGGCAGCCTGGTTGGCAGCTTCAGCTCGCGGCTGGACCCGCTCTCGCCGGAGCTGATCCGCGCGATCGGGCAGGAATTGGAGAAAAGCTGAGTTCGGACAGCAGGGCAGGTTGATCCGGTATGGAGCGTGCGGTCATCCTGGCCGCAGCGAAGCGCTCTTGCTGAGAACGGGTGTAGCCTCGCTGCGCGCTTAGATGCCCCTCGATGCGGACGCGCTCGATCCGCGGCGTCAGATCGAAATGCCGCATTTGCTCATCTGCTCGTTCCTGTAGCCGATGGCTGCCTTGCTGGTGCCGGCTGGCGCCCTGAATTTGCCGTGCCTGTTCTGCGTGGCGTAGGTCGCAAAGACCGATGCGTAGCATTTGCGGTCCGAAAAACCGCGCTTCTTGGCGCTTGCGATCCCGGTTTTATAGGCGGATCTGGCCGCCTCGGCTGGTATGGTGGCGATGAGGAAGACCGCGATTGCGGCCAGCAGCGCGGAGCGCTTGATCATCGGGAATCCCCTTAAGGCCAGAGCGAGGCAAAATCGCCGGCTCGGCGAGGCTATGGCGTTCTGTTCTCGCCGTATCCCCCCAAATGGGGAACAGTCACGTCAATCGGGGCCGCACACGGTCTCAACTGCGCGCGTAGATGTCCTCGATGCGGACGATGTCATCCTCGCCCGTGTAACTGCCGACCTGGACCTCGATCAGCTCCAGGCCGATCTTGCCGGGATTCTTCAGCCGGTGCGTGCAGCCGATCGGCAGGTAGACCGACTCGTTCTCGTGGACGAAGCGGACGGTGTCGTCGAGCGTGACCTCGGCGGTGCCGCGAACCACGACCCAGTGCTCGGCGCGGTGGAAATGCTTCTGCAGGCTGAGCTGGCCGCCTTCCTTGACGTGGATGTGCTTGACCTGGAAGCGGGCGCCGATGTCGATGCGCTGATACCAGCCCCAGGGCCGGTAGATGCGCAAATGCTCGCTGGCCTCCGGGCGCCCATCAGCCTTCATCTGCTCGACGAGGGTCTTGACCTTGCCGGCCGCTGCCATCGAGGCGACGAGCACGGCGTCGCGGGTCGAGACCACGACGACGTCGTCGAGCCCGACCACGGTCGTCAGCACCTCCTCGCTGCGGATCAGCGAGCGGCGGGTGTCGAGTGCCACCGCCGGACCCTCCAGCACGTTGCCGTCGCCGTCCTGCGGCTTGATCGCATGGATCGAATCCCAGGAGCCGACGTCCGACCAGTCGAAGGAGGCGGCGAGCATGCCGGCATGGGCGGTGCGCTCCATCACGGCATAGTCGATCGAGATCTTGGTGGCCTTGCCGAAGCTCTCGGGATCGAGCCGCAGGAAGTCGAGGTCGCGCGTGGCCTTCTCGACCGCGGCTTCGGCCGCCGAGAGCACGGTGGGGGCATGGCGCGAGAGCTCGTCGCGCATGGTCTTGGCCGAGAACAGGAAATTGCCGCTGTTCCAGAGATAGCCTTCGGCGACGTATTTTTCGGCGACATCGAGCTTCGGCTTCTCGACGAAGCGGGAGAGGCGGCTGGCGCCAGGCTCGGGCAGGGCCTCGCCGGGAGCGAGATAGCCATAGGCCGTCGAGGGATGCGTCGGCTTGATGCCGAGCGTCATGATCAGGCCGGTCGCGGCCAGGCGTGCGGCGCGCTTGCAGTCGTGGCGGAAGGCTTCGGCATCGCTCACGACATGGTCGGAGGCGAGCGCGACGCAGACCGCCTCGGGGTCGCGCTTGCCGGCCATGACCGTGCCGACCGCGATGGCCGCGGCGGAATCGCGCCGCTCGGGCTCCAGCACGATCTCGCCCTTGATGCCGAGCGCCAGCATCTGCTCGGCGACGATGAAGCGGAAATCATTGTTGGTGATGACGATCGGCGCGCCGAAGGCCGGATCGACGAGGCGCTGCAGCGTCGCCTGGAAGGTCGAGAGGCCATCATCCAGCAGCGCGATGAACTGCTTCGGCATGGTGTCGCGCGAGAGCGGCCAGAGGCGGGTGCCGGAGCCGCCGGCCATGACGAGGGGAACGATCTTTGCAGTCATATCGAACTTCCGGCGGGAACTGGTCCGTCTAGTCCTACAGCAGTGAAGCTACCATCCGATAAACGCTCATAAGGAGAGGCGGGTGGTATCGGTCGAGGTATTGTTCACCCTTTCGGCTTCTGCCCCGGCCGGAACGCGACGATGATCGCCGGGTCGGTCTCGAGATAAGGGCCCTCGATCAGGTCGATGCAGTAGGGGATCGCCGGCATCACCGCGTCCAGGCATTCGGCGATGGCGCGCGGGCGGCCGGGCAGATTGACGATCAGCGACCTGCCGCGAATGCCGGCGAGCTGGCGCGAGAGGATCGCGGTCGGCACCTTGGCGAGGCTGACCTGGCGCATCAACTCACCGAAGCCGGGCATCAGCTTGTCGATCACATCTTCGGTCGCTTCCGGCGTGACGTCGCGCGGGGCCGGGCCGGTGCCGCCGGTGGTGACGATCAGGCAGCAGCCCTCCTTGTCGGCGAGCTCGGTCAGCGTCTGCGCGATGCCGGCGCGCTCGTCGGGGATGACGCGCGTGACCGCCTGCCAGGGGCTGGCCAATGCCTTGGCGAAGTAGTCGAGGATGGCCGGGCCGCCCTCGTCGGCATAGACGCCGGCCGAGGCGCGGTCGGAAACGGTGACGATGCCGATCTTCGCGAGGGATGCCATGGCTAGTCCTCAGAGGCGGTAGAAATCGCGATACCAGCGCACCATCCGCCCGATGCCGTCGGCGAGCGGCGTGTGCGGACGGAAGCCGACGGCCGCCTCCAGCGCCGAGACATCGGCAGCGGTGCGCAGCACGTCGCCGGGCTGGCGCGGCTTCATCTCCATCACCGCCTTCCTGCCGAGCGCCTGCTCGATCGTGGCGATGAACTCCATCAGCGGCACGGGGTCCGAGTTGCCGATATTGTAGAGCCGCCACGGGGCGGAGGAGGTCGCGGGACCGGGCTCGTCGCTCGACCAGGCCGGATCGGGTGCTGCGACGTTGTCGAGTACGCGCACCACACCTTCGACGATATCGTCGACATAGGTGAAGTCGCGCTCGTGCTTGCCTTCGTTGAAGACCTCGATCGGCTCGCCGGCCAGGATCTTCCGGGTGAAGATCATCGGCGCCATGTCGGGCCGGCCCCAGGGGCCGTAGACCGTGAAGAAGCGCAGGCCCGTGGTCGGCAGCCCATAGAGATGGCTGTAGGCATGGGCCATGCCCTCGTTCGCCTTCTTGGTCGCGGCATAGAGGCTGACCGGGTGGTCGACATTGTCCTCGACGCGGAAGGGCGTGCGGGTGTTGGCGCCATAGACCGAGCTCGACGAGGCGTAGACGAGGTGCTCGACGCCATTGCGGCGGCAGCCCTCCAGCACATGGCCGAAGCCGGCGAGGTTGGAATCGAGATAGGCCTGCGGGTTCTCGATCGAGAAGCGCACGCCCGCCTGGGCGCCGAGATGGACGACGCGCTCGAAACGCCCTTCGGCAAAGAGCCTGGCCATGCCGTCGCGATCGGCGAGATCGAGCTTTTCGAAGCTGAAGCGATTGTGGCCGTCGAGGCGGGCGAGCCGTGCCTGTTTCAGGGCGGGATCGTAATAGTCGTTGAGATTGTCGGTGCCGACGACCTCGTCGCCGCGCTCGAGCAGAACTCGGGCTGTCTCGTTGCCGATGAAGCCGGCCGCCCCCGTCACCAGAACGCGCATGATCCTCCTCGCGCCAGTCGCGGCGTCAGGGTTACGTCTATCGAGCAGCTTGCTGTCCCGGTCAACGCGGGCTGCGGTCGCGCCAGTGTCTTAGCCGCATGCGCGCTGCCGCGGCGAGCTTGGGCAGGGCGGCGGAGTGGCCGGCGAGCGCGACGATCGCATTCGCCATCTCCTGCCGCTCGCCCCAGGGATAGGCAGACGGATCGACCCGGTCGCCGGCGCCGCTGTCGAGCCGGAAGGGGTGGTTCGCGGCGAAATCGGCGCGCAGCATCGCGATGGCGAGCGCCCGCCCGGGCGAGAGCCGGGCCTTGCCCTCGTCATAGGCGATCTTGAGGAAATGCGACTGGCCGGCGAGGTCGAGCAGCAGGCCGCCGGCGATGGGCTGGTCGTCCAGCCGGAGCAGGTCGATGCGGATGGCGTCGGCGGCGGCGAAGTTCCTGACGATCTCGCGGATATAGGCGCTGTGCTGCGGCAGGCTGGCGAGTGCGGTGCCGCCACGGCCTTTCCAGCCGGCGGCTTCCAGAGCCAGGAACGCCTCCAGCGCGACGACGGCGTCAGCGCCGCGATGGCGCTGGTAAGCGAGGGCGCCGGCCTTCTCCAGCTGGCGATGCTGCTGCATCCGCTTCTTGTAGCCCTGGCCGAGGGCGCGGCGCAGATAGCGCTCCGCATCGTCGCCGGGCTCGGGGGCCAGCATCGGCCGTTGCCAGCGCTCGAAGGTTGCGATGCTGCCGCCGGTTGCGGCCAGCGCGGCTTCGAGCGCGGCGAAGATGCCGCCCGACATGGGCAGCAGCGGCAGTTTCAGGACCTTCGGGAGGTCGGATGCGTCGATGATGGCCAGGATCAGGGCAGCGGCGGCGTCATTCGCGCGCTCGCGATCGAGCACCGGGGCCGAGGAGACCTCATAGAGCGGTACCAGTGGCGCTTCGAGGACAGTGGTGAGACCCGTGCGGAGGCTGCGGGTGCGGCGCAGCGCCCAGAGGCCGAGCAGGCGTTCGTCGTCTTGCTCCTGTGCTGCGAGCACGACGATGTCGTCGCTTGCGATGCCGAAGCTCACGGCGGCTGCGACGGCTGCCGGAGCCATATGCAGATTGGGCGCCTCGGCGCGCCGGCAGAGATCGGCGAAGGCTTCGGCGTAAGCAGCGCCATAGGTCCCGGCCGGCAGGCGGCGGACCGCGATCGAAGCGGTCATGGGCGCGATGGGCCACCACGGCGACGTAGGCCGAGCACGAAGGCGATCACCTGTGCGGTGGCGAGATAGAGCTCCTCGGGGATGCTGTCTTCGAGCTCGACCGCCGAGAGCGCCTGCGCCAGGGCTGCGTTCTGCTCGATGGCGATGTCGTGCTCGCGCGCGGTCTCGACGATCTTCTGCGCGACGACGCCATGGCCCTTGGCGGTGACGCGCGGCGCGCCCTGGCCGTCATATTCGAGCGCGACGGCGAGCGGCAGCGGCTGCGATTGGCTCATGAGCGGCGGTCCAGGAACTGGCCGGCCGCCGCCTTGGCTTGCTGGGGGTGGCCAGTGAAGACCTCGAACTCGGCGCTGTCGAAGCGGGACCGGAGCAGCGAGGTCTCCAGATCGGGCGTCGCCTGGCGCAGCAGGCGGCTGGTGTCCTCGCGCTCGGCCCAGAAGGAGACGCCGATGGCGCGACCCTGCAAGGTGACCACGCCTTGGAGCGCGCCGAGCGGCTCGACATCGATTGCGAAGCGCACGCGCCAGAGCGGGGCATCGGGCGTCGCCGAGCCGGATTGCGGCGGGTCGCGCTCGATCTCCAGCGGCAGCACGGCGGTGCCGCTCGGCAAAGCGAGCGGGATTTCGGTGAGCCAGCGCGCCGGCGGCTGCTGGTCGAGCCGCGCGGCTTCCTGCGGCAGCGAGGCGTATTGGGCGAGCGCGATGCGATCGAGCGCCGCTTCGGCCTGGCCGAACAGGGCCTGTGCGATCGCGGCAGGGCGGGCGGCGCTGGTGAGGCTCGGCTCGGCGGCCGGCTGCGGCGTCAGCAGGCCGTCGCGCGGCGGGGCAGGACGGCTCTTGGCCTGTGTCGATGCGGCGGTGTCCTGCTCCGGCGTGTTCCGGGTGGCCGGGCGCCCGGGCTGCGGCGCAGCTTCGCTAGCGGCTTCGCCGGGCAGCGGTAATTTCGCTGCCGTCGCGCCTTCGACGGCCGGTTTCAGCAGGTCGCGCAGGCTCTGCAGCGCCGCCTTCAGGTCGGTCTGCGGTGTCGGTGCTTCTCCTGCTGCCTGCCTGGCTTCGAGGAAAACACCAGAACGGGCGATGGCAGCCTTCAGCGTCTCGGCTGTGACGGGCCGGGCCTCGGCGGTCGGCAGACGTTGGGCGAGGATCTGGTCGACCAGCGTCATCAATGGCTTCGGCAAGGTCAGCGCGACCGAGCCCTGCGCCAGGCTGCCGAGATTGGCGAAGAGCGGGGCGAGGCTGTCCTGCCGCCCGAGCGCCGCGCCGAGCAGGGGGCCGGCGATCGCGCGAGGCGAGGCGGGCGCAGTCTGCGGGGCGACTGGCGCCGTGCTGGTGGCGGTTGTGCGGCCGGCCTGCAAGGCAAGGGCGGCCGTCGATTGCTGCGCGGTAGCGGGGGGAACGCTTGCGGAGGTCGCCGTCTGTGCTTGCTGCGGCGTTGACGGCGTGGTGCCGGCCGTCTGTTGCGCGGGCGCTGCCGGAGCGTTCGGGCTATTTGCTGGAGCCGGGCGAACGCCCACCAGCGTCGCCTGCAACGGAGCTCCCGGCTCTGCGGGCGCGGCGAGCTTTAGCATCAGGCTGGCGCCCGGTTGCAGCGCCGCCTGCCTGGCCTCGGGGCCGGCGAGCACGAGCGCGACCTTGACGCCGTTGACCAGGGCTGTGGCGCTGCCATCAGGGTCGAGCGCGACGAGCTTGGCTTCGACCGTCTTGCCGGCGGCAAGGCCGCCATTACCGGTCATCGTCGCGAGCAGGGTCGCGAGATTCTGGCTCTTGATGAGCGCCGCGAGTTGCGCCGGATCAGACGGGATGGCTGCCATCCAAGAAGCCTGGCACGAAATGTTAAGGATTCTCTTGCGCCGGGCAGCGTTGCGTCAGCCGCGCTGGTGCGAGCGCCGGCTCTGCGGCAGGTTTGCCCGCCCGTTCTGGAGAGATCGTCATGGATTATCGCGCGCTTGGTCGTTCCGGCCTCAAGGTCTCGCCGCTCTGTCTGGGAACGATGATGTTTGGCGCGCAGACCGAGGAAGCCGATGCGCTAGGGATCATCGACAGCGCAGCCGAGGCTGGCATCAACTTCATCGACACCGCTGACGTCTATGCCGAGGGGCGCTCGGAGGAGATCACCGGCCGCGCCATTGCCGGCAATCGCCAAAGCTGGGTGCTGGCGACCAAGGCGGCGAACGCGATGGGCGAGGGGCCGAACCAGCGCGGGCTCTCGCGCAAATGGCTGCTGGAGGCCTGCGATGCCAGCCTGAAACGGCTCGGCACCGACTTCATCGACATCTACTATCTGCACAAGGAAGATCACGAGACGCCGCTGGCTGAGACGATCAGGGCGATCGGCGACCTCGTGCGGGCCGGTAAGATCCGCTATTTCGGCGTCTCGAACTATCGCGGCTGGCGCGTCGCCGAGATTTGCCGGCTCTGCGACGAGCTCGGCATCGACCGGCCGGTGGTCAGCCAGCCCTATTACAACGCGATGAACCGCATGCCCGAGGTCGAGCACCTGCCGGCCTGCGGCTATTACGAGCTCGGCGTCGCCAGCTATTCGCCTTTGGCGCGCGGCGTGCTGACGGCGAAATACGAGCCCGGCCAGGCGCCACCGGAAGGCACGCGGGCAGGGCGCGCCGACAAGCGCCTGATGCAGACGGAATGGCGCGAGGAATCGCTGATCATCGCCCGCGCGATCCGCGACCATGCCGCGGCGCGGGGCCTGACGCCCGTGCAGTTCGCGGTCCGCTGGGTGCTCAACAACAAGCTGCTGACCGCGGCCGTGGCGGGCCCGCGCACCATGGAGCAATGGCAGGGCTATCTCTCGGCACTGTCGGCCAATTTCACCGCCGAGGATGAGGCGCTGGTCGATTCACTGGTGCCGGCGGGCCATCCCTCGACGCCGGGCTACAGCGATCCGGCCTACCCGCTGGAGGGGCGGCTGGCGCGGACGGTGTGAGGCGTTGCCGCTCTGGCGTGGAAACGCGGCGTCATTCCGGGGCAGGCCGCAGGCCTGAGCCCGGAACCCAGAACCGATGTCCTCTCAGAGAAGGTGCCCGACCTCGCCTGCCGAAACGGGCAGGGCATAGGTTCTGGGTTCCAGGCTCTTCGCTGCGCGAAGCCCCGGAAAGACGTTGAGGTTCTGGTGGCAATCGGGCCACCTCAAGGATGCAGCTTCAGCCCCTTGATCGCCTTGTCGACCGCCTTGCGCTCGCCATGGAGCGCGATGCCGACGAGGTCGAGCGCATCCGTCGCGACGGCCTGGACCGCGGCACGGTTGGCCTCGTCATGGCCGGTCGCGAACAGCTCTCTCGTGTAGAGCGAGGGCGTCAGGCCGGCTTCGCCGGCCCGCCGCAGCACACGGGTGAGGTCGGCCGAGGTCGCGGCGAAGATCAGGATCGGCTGGCGCACCAGCGGGCCATAGACCTTGCCTGAGCCGTCGCGGTAAGCTTGCCCGCCGAGTTCCGGCGCAGTGGCGACCAGGCCGCCCGACAGGAAGGCGGTGACATTGAGCTTCTGCCAGGCGGCGAGCTCTTCATGGACGATGATGGCAATCTTGGTGTCGAAGCGCATGCCGACAGCGATAGAGCCCGGCCAGCCTGCCGGTCTTGAACGTTTGTGCGCGGTCGCCTCGCCCGGAGACTGGATCCGCACGGCGCCGGACGGGGAGGGCGTTGAGCGGATCGAGGCCTTCTTCAGCGGCCACGCCTATGACACGCACCGGCACGACACCTATGCGATCGGCTACACGATCAGCGGGGTGCAGAGCTTCGATTATCGCGGCGCGCAGCGGGATTCGACGCCGGGCGACCTGATCGTGCTACATCCCGACGAGATCCATAACGGCCGGGCCGGAATCGAGAGCGGCTTTCGCTATCGCATGGCCTATGTCGAGCCGGGCCTGATCATGGCGGCGCTCGCCGGGCGGGCCGGCGCGATGCCGTTCATTGGCAATGCCGTCTGCCGCGATGGCAGCCTGATGCGGGCGCTGGTCGGCCTGCTCGGCGATGTCGAGCATGGGCTGGAGCCGCTGGAGCGTGACGCGGCGGTCGGAGCGCTGGCCGAGGCGTTGCTCAAGCTCGATCCGTCCTGTGCGCCCACCGGGGCGGAGACGCCGGCGATGCGTGCCTGCGAGCGTGCCCGCGATTTCCTGAGCGAGAGCCGCGACGAGACGATCGATTCAACCATGCTGGAGGCGGTCACCGGGCTCGACCGCTATGCGCTCGCGCGGCAGTTCCGCCGCCGCTACGGCACCAGCCCGCATCATTATCTGGTGATGCGCCGGCTGGAGCGGGCAAGGCTGCTGATCCGGCAGGGCGAAGCGCTGGCCGAGGCGGCTGCCGCGAGTGGCTTCGCGGACCAGAGCCATATGACCCGGCATTTCCGCAAGGCCTATGGACAATCTCCCGGGCGCTGGCGGGCGATGCAGGTCGGAAGCAGGCCGGAGGCGGCCTGAGCGGCGCTCAGTTCATCACGCAGAAGCCACCGACGACCGTCTGCGAACGGCACCAGACACGCGCTTCCGCGGACTGCGTGCCGCGGAGATCGGCTGTCTCGACTGTGGCGGCGGTAGCGGGCGTCGCGATGCGGAGAGGCTCGCTTGCCGCTGCGTTCTGTGTCTGGCGGCTGCGCAGCGTCGGCGTCACCACGGCATGGGAGCCGTCACGCTGGCCCTGGCCAGCATGGGTGGTGGACGAACGGCCGCCACCGAAGCGGAACTTGGCGGCTTCGGCGCTCGCCGGCAACAAGGCGACAGCGAGGGCGGCGACGGCGAGACGACGGATCATGCCAAGCTCCATTGCGCCGCATGAGTTTGCCCGAGCACGCGTATCCTGCCCAGCAAAGCCTCAGCTCAGGCTGAGCAAGAGGTTAAGTTGCACAGAACCTTGCCGTCTTTCCGGGACTTCGCGCAGCGAAGGGCCCGGAACCCGGAACCGATGCCGGTCGTCATGAAGGAGCGGTCGTCGATGCGCTCTTGCTGCTCTTGTCTCGGTTCTGGGTTCCGGGCTCAGGCCGTCGGCCTGCCCCGGAAAGACGCTGTAGCTTCCTGCAAAGGAAACGCGTTAGGTCCGCACCCCCGTCAGTCTATCCCAGGCCGCCATGGCGCCCTGCGCCACCGCCTCGAGCTCGGCGCGGCTGGCGCCGTCGCGGGCGCGGATCGACATGCCCTGCTGCACCGTGCAGTAGAAGGCGGCGATGGCGGCCGGATCGCCCGCCTGCAGTTCGCCGCTGGCGAGTGCGCCACGCAGGCGCGCTTCCAGCATGCCCTGCATCTCGGTGCGGGCATCACGCAGCGCGCGTCCGGCCTCCTCGCTGGTACCGGCGGCGTGCACCACCGAGAGCACGACCATGCAGCCGGCCGGCTTGCCGGGGCGACTGAACAGCGCGGCGGAGCGCATCAGATAGATCTCGATCGCATCGCGCACTGTGGGCGCAGCGGCGATCGCAGCAGCGAGCTCGGCGCCGTCGCCTGACTCATAGAGCGCCATCGCCTCGCGATAGAGCGCCTCCTTGCTGCCGAAGCAGGCGTAGAGGCTCGGCGCATTGATGCCCATCGCCGCGGTGAGCTCGCTCATCGCGGCGCCCTGGAAGCCCTTCTCCCAGAACAGCAGCATGGCTTTCTGCAGGGCCGCAGCCCGGTCGAAGGCGCGTGGGCGGCCTCGTTCGGCCATGGTCGTCACCTTTCTGTATCGACCGATAAATAAATCGCTTGACGCTCCGGGGCAAGCGAGTCATCGATATATGTATCATTCATTACAGATATGGTGACCCATGACGAAACTGGCAGGCAGGAAGGCTCTGGTGACCGGCGGCAGCCGCGGCATCGGTGCGGCGACGGCGCTTCGGCTGGCGCAGGACGGAGCGGATGTGGCGCTGACCTACGAGCACGCCCGCGACAAGGCCGAGGCCGTGGCGGACCAGATCCGGGCGCTCGGACGCAAGGCCGTGGTGCTGCAGGCCGACAGTGCCGACCCGGCGGCGCTGACAGCGGCGGTCGACAAGGCGGCGGCCGAGCTCGGCGGGCTCGACATCCTCGTGAACAATGCCGGCATCTGGCACTATGGCGAGGTCGGGAGCTGGGGGCTCGACGAGATCGACAAGGTCATCGCCGTCAATGTCCGCGCCGTGGTCGTCGCCTCGCAGGCGGCGGCAAAGCATCTACCCGATGGCGGACGGATCATCACCACCGGATCCTGCCTGGCCGAGCGCGTGACGGAACCGGGCATCGCGCTCTATGCGATGAGCAAGGCGGCGCTGATCGGCTTCACCAAGGCTCTCGCCCGCGATCTCGGACCGCGCGGCATCACCGTCAACGTCGTCCATCCCGGCTCGACCGATACCGACATGAACCCGGCCGATGGCGACCACGCCGACGACCAGCGCGCCAAGATGGCGATCCCGCGCTATGGCAAGGCCGAGGATATCGCCGGCCTGATCGCCTATCTCGCCAGCGAGGAAGGGCGCTTCATCACCGGCGCGGGCATCGCCATCGATGGCGGAGTGAACACCTGAGGCTCAATGCCCCGGCAGGACGATGATCGTCGGCTTGGCCGGGAGCGTCGCCTTCGACAGCACGATCTCTGGCCGGTCGCGCCGTTCGACCGGCCAGAGGTCCTGCGAACGGGCGAGGAAGCGGTTGAGCGTGCCGCCGCCGAAGAAGTGCATGGGGATCATCACCCGGGCCTGCAGCGATTTCAGCACTTCCAGCATGCCCTCCTGGTCGAGCGTATAGCTGCCATCGACCGGGAAGAGCACGATGTCGACCCGCCCGAGCGCGCGCAAATGGCCGGGTTCGAGCGGGTGGTGGAGATGGCCGAGATGGGCGATGCACAGCTCGCCGATCTCGAAGACGAACATCGAGTTGCCGTTGAAATCGGTGTCGCCGCCATAGGTGCGGATATTGGTCGGGACATTGCGCACGCGCAGGTCGCCCATCGTGACGTCGTGCTGCGCGGGGCCCTTGCCGGACGGGTCCCAGCCCGGCAGCACCTGCTTGATGGCGGGATCGGGCGCGCGCGAATAATGCGTCGAATGCGCCTTGTTCATCGTGGCGATGTCGGGCGTTACCGGCGGGCGGACATAGTCGTTGTAGTCGGTCGCGACCTTCACTCCGCTCGGCGTCTCGATCAGGAAGGTGGCGTGACCGACGAAGGTCAGCTTCACCTCGTCCTTGGCGAGGTTCGCGCGCTGAATTGGCAGGCGGTAGCTCGCCATCTCCGGCCGGCAGCCGGGCTCATGCGCCTGGGCGAGGGCGGGGCTGGCGAGCCCGGTCGCGAGGATGGCGGCAAGGGCAAACCGGGCCAGCATCGTCGCAACCGTCATGATGAGCTCCTCGCTGTTCCCTGCGCGAAGAGCTTCCCGCAAAAGCCGGACCACGAAAAGCCGGCTGGCGGGTTTGTGAAGCGTCAGCTCTTGCTGACCCGCACGATCGCGTCGGCGCGCTTCTCCAGACCCGGCAGCAGTTCGAGGCCGAGGCCCGGCGCTTCCGAGACGGTGATCATGCCGTCCTTCGTCACCGGCAGATCGGTGACGAGCTCGGTGTACCAGCCGGTGTAGAAGGCTCGCACCGATTCCTGGATCAGCGCGTTGCGGGCGTGCAGCGAGAAATGGCAGGACGCCGCGTAGACCACCGGGCCGGTGCAGTCATGCGGCGCGACCGGGGTGTGCCAGGCCTCGGCCATGCCGGCGATCTTGCGCGCTTCCGAGAGGCCCCCGCACCAGGACAGGTCGAGCATGACGACGCCGGCCGCCTTGGTCTCGAGATAGTCGCGGAAGGAATGGGTATAGGCCAGCGTCTCCGAGGCGCAGACCCAGGCCTTGGAATGACGGGCGTATTCGCCGAGGTCCTGGACATTGTCGAGGCGGAAAGGGTCCTCGTGCCAGTAGGTGTCGAATTCGGCGAGGCGCTCGGCGAGCTTCTTCGCCATGGGGAGGCTCCAGAGCGAGTGGAACTCGACCATGATGTCCATCTTGTCGCCAACGGCCTTCCTGATCTTGCGGAAGGGTTCGAGCGCCGTGTTCAGCTCCTGGGGGGAGATGTCCCAGCCGGCGCTGCGCTCGGCGGCGATGTCGAAGGGCCAGATCTTCATGCCGGTGATGCCCTGCTCCAGCAGGGAATGCGCCAGCTCATCGGCCCGGTAGAGGAAGCCTTCGAGGTCCTCATAGGGGCCGCCCTGCTCGCCGACATGCCAGTTCGCGACCTTCTGAGCGCGGGCGTCGCGGATATATTTGTAGCCCGCGCAGGTGTTGTAGGTGCGGATCGTGTCGCGGGTCCGGCCGCCGAGCGCGATCGAGACCGGCTGGCCGATCGCCTTGCCGTAGATGTCCCAGAGCGCGAGGTCGACTGCGGAGTTGCCGCGCGTCTCGACGCCCGAGCCGCGCCAGCCGAGATAATTGTTCAGGCTGGCGTTGCGGGCCTCGATCTGCAGCGGGTCCTGGCCGATCAGCTTGGGCGCGACGCTCTCGTGCAGATAGGCCTCGACCGCGGCCGCGCCCATGAAGGTCTCGCCGAGGCCGACGAGCCCGTCATCGGTGTGCAGGCGCACCCAGACGAGGTTGCCGAACTCGGCGAGGCGGATGGTTTCGAGGGCGGTGATCTTCACAAGGGGTCTCGGGATCTGGCGATTGAGTTGAGTGCGGCCGGAACCGCGACTTGCCCCCTCTCCCCTTGCGGGAGAGGGCTGGGGTGAGGGGTTGCGCGACGCTGCCCGTGTCTGCCCTTGGCAACGCAAAGCGGAAACGGTGGCGCGACCCCTCATCCGGCGCTACGCGCCACCTTCTCCCGCAAGGGGAGAAGGGAGGGCGGCGCTCACTTCCCGCGCAGCTTGGCGAGGTCGGCCTGGATGCGTTCGATCGTGTCCTTGCCGATCGTCGCCTGGTGGCGCTGATAGACCGCCTGGGTGCTCTCGCGCATCTTGGCGAGTTCCCCGGCGCTGACCTCGCTGACCTGCATGCCCTTCGCCTTGAGATTGACGAGCGACTTGTCGTTGAGCTCGCGCGAGACCTTGCGCTCCTCGTCGCGGCCGACGATGGCACAGTCGCTCAGCACCTTCTGCTCATCGGCCGAGAGTTGGTCCCAGAGCTTCTTCGAATAGAGCATCAGGAACGGCGTATAGGCGTGCCGGGTCAGGGTCAGGTACTTCTGCACCTCGTAGAGCTTCGAGGTGTCGATGGTGACGAGCGGGTTCTCCTGGCCGTCAATCGCATGGGTCTCCAGCGCCGCGAAGACCTCGCCGAAGGCCATCGGCGTCGCGTTGGCGCCCATGGTCTTGAAACTGTCGAGGAAGATGTTGTTCTGCATGACGCGGACCTTGAGCCCGGTCATCTCCTCGGCCTTGGTCACGGCGCGCTTCGAATTGGTGAGATTGCGGAAGCCGTTCTCCCAATAGGCCAGGTTGACCACGCCGAAGCCCGGCAGCTTGTCGGCGATGTACTTGCCGAAGGCGCCGTCGAGCACGGCGTCGGCCTCCTTCTCGTCGGTGAACAGGAAGGGCAGGTCGAAGACGCCGAGCTCGGGCATGATGCCGACCAGCGGCGAGGAGGAGGTGATCACCATCTCCTGCGTGCCGGCGCGCAGTGCCTGCGTCGCCTGCAGGTCGCCGCCGAGCGCGCCGCCCCAGAAGGCTTGTAGCTTGAGCTTGCCGCCGGACTTCTCGGCCATGCAGGCCTTCATTTTGGCGACGCCGTTGCCGACCGGGTGATCCTCGTTGATGCCGTTGGAGACGCGGATATTGCGCTCCTTGATCTGGGCCTGGGCCTGGCCGGCGAAGGCCGCGAGCGCGACGCCGGCGACGAGCGAGAGGAGGCGGGTCGTCCTGGTCATGTTCAACTCCCTGGTACTGGACTTCTTCTGGTTTTCGGGTGGTCTCAGCGGCCGCTCAGCCAGGCGAGCGGCACCATCACGAGCTGCGGGAACAGCACGAGCAGGAACATCGCGATGGTCTGGGCGATGAAGAACGGCCAGACGCCGCGCATCACCGCGCTCATCGGCACGCGGGCGACGCCGCAGACGACGTTGAGCACGATGCCGACCGGCGGCGTGATCAGGCCGATGGCATTGTTGATGATGAAGAGGACGCCAAAATAGATCGGGTCGATACCGGCTTGCTTGACGATCGGCATCAGCACCGGCGTCAGGATCAGCACCGTCGGGGTGAAGTCGAGCGCGGTGCCGACCACCATGACCAGCAGCATGATGATGATCATCAGCACGGTCTGGTTGCCCATGAAGGGCTCGAGCAGCGAGGACAGCTCGGCCGGGATGTTTGCCTGCGTGATCAGCCAGGCCGAGACCACCGCCGCGGCGACGAGCAGCATCACGGCGCTGGTCGTCTTCGCCGCCAATAGCGTCACCCGGTAGAGGTCGCGGACCTTCAATTCGCGATAGACGAACATGCCGACGATCAGCGCATAGACGGTCGCGACGACGGCCGCTTCCGTCGGCGTGACGATGCCGAAGCGGATGCCGCCGAGGATCGCGATCGGCATCAGCAGCGCCAGCGAACCGTCCCAGGTCGCCTTCAGGCGCTCGGCACCGGTCCTGCGCGGCAGGACGGTGATGACGTCCCTGCGGCAGACGATCCACCAGGCGATCACCAGCGACAGGCCGATCAGCAGGCCAGGAAAGACACCGGCGAGGAAGAGCTTGGTGATCGAGAGGTTGGCGGCGACGCCGAAGACGATGAAGCCGATCGAGGGCGGGATGATCGGGGCGATGATGCCACCCGAGGCGATCAGCCCGGCCGAGCGGCCGACATCGTAGCCGGCGCTGCGCATCATCGGCAGCAGGATCGAGGCGAGCGCTGCGGTATCGGCCGCGGCCGAGCCCGAGAGCGAGGCCATGATGATGGCTGCGAAGATCGCGACATAGCCGAGGCCGCCATGGAGATGGCCGACCAGCGAGAGCGCGAAGTTGACGATGCGCTTCGAGAGGCCGCCGGCGTTCATCAACTCGCCGGCGAGCAGGAAGAAGGGGATGGCGAGGAGCTGGAAGGAATCCGCGCCGATGATCATGTTCTGCGCGATGATCTGGGTGTCGTAGGCGCCGAGCCAGAGCATCAGGCAGACGGCGCAGACGATCAGCGCAAAGGCGATCGGCATGCCGAGCGCCATCGCTCCGCAGAGCGAGACGAGGAAGACGGCGACGGTCATTCCAGATGCCCCTTCAGATTGTGCGAGGGGCTGGCGCTGTAGTCGCCTGCGAATTCGGCGAGCTCATGGGGATCGAGCCGGCCGGTCAGTGCCCGGAACAGGCGGCCGAGCGTGATCAGGGCGATGCCGGCGCCGGCGAAGTAGAGCACGCCGTAGACATAGGCCATGCTGATGCCGGTGACCGGGGCGACGGAGGTCTGGTTGATCGCCTGCTGGCTCCAGGTGCCGTCGAGCAGCATCAGCGAGCAGACCAGCACGATGGCGTCGCTGGTGATCATGCAGAGCCGGCGGCCCTTGTCCCCGATCGCTCCGACGAGCGTGTCGACGCCGAGATGGCCGTTCTCGCGCATCACCACGACGGCACCGATGAAGGTCAGCCAGACGAAGAAATAGCGCGACAATTCCTCCGACACGTCGATGCCGGAGTTGAACAGATAGCGCAGCACGACATTGCCGAACACCATCATCACCATGCCGGCGAGCAGGGCGACGAGGCTGAACTCAAGCGCGCGTAAGACCCACCTTTCGGCGTGACGCAGCATTGGACGTTTCCCGTTGATCTGTTGTTGGTGGCGTTCCGGCGCTCTTCGGCGCTTCGGATCTGGGCGCTTCGGTCTTGGCTCGCGCGGCGTTCTCCATGTCGGCGCGGGCGACCGCGATCAGTTCCGCCATGGTCCGGCGCGCACGTTCCGGATCGCGGGCGAGGATGGCGTCGGTGACGACCCGGTGGATCGCGAGCGAGGCCCGGGCACGCTCATGGTCGTGCATGGAGAGCCCGAACGAGGCCTTCAGCACGGCCTGCAGGATCGGCTTGAGCTGGATCAGCAGCAGGTTGCCGGAGGCCTCCAGGATCGCTTCATGGAAACGGTAGTCGCCGGTCTGGTGGGCCTGCTTGTCGTCTGCCGCCGTCATCGCGGTCATGGCCGCGGTGATCTCGGCGATCTGTGCGTCGGTGCCGCGCTCGGCGGCGAGGCCGGCGGCTGTCGGCTCGATCATGCCGCGCAGTTCGAGCAGATCGCGCTGGAAGCCGCTCGCCATGTCGGCATCGGTCATCCAGCCCATCACCTGCGGATCGAGCAGGCGCCAGGCCGAGACCGGCTGGACCCGCGAGCCGACGCGCGGGCCGGTGACGATCAGCCCCAGCGCCTGCAGCGTCTTGGTCGCCTCGCGGATGACGGTGCGGCTGACGCCGAAATGCGCGCAGAGCTCGTCCTCGCGCGGCAGTGTGCCGGAGAGCCCGATCTGGCCGGAGACGATCTCCCGGCCGAGCCGGTCGACGAGATGCGCATGGAAATTCGAAGGGCGAGCCATGGATAGATCATATCATCATATGATTAATCCGCAAGCGGCGAAGGAGCCGCTGGCTTCGGCTGTCAACAGGGGTACGATCGAGGACAGATGCTTCGGCAGGCACCGGCGGCGGTTCCACGTCGGTGGCCGCGAGCAGGGCAAGGCCGGAATAAGGCGTATGCCGAGCAGGAGAACAGGCGAGCCGCCTCACTCGGTCGGGTCGAGGAATGGCGTGTCGCGGCTGCTCACATAGAAGATCACCACCTTGGTCAGTTCGGTGGCGCTGCGGTTGTAGCCGGTCATCTCGACGCCCGGCGGTTCGACATAGGCTTCGCCAGCTTTAACCACCAAAGGCAGCTGCCCTTTCAGCTCGAGCGTAAACGCGCCTTCGAGGACATAGACCGTCACGGGAAAGCGATGGCTGTGCCTGACCGTCCTGCTGCCGGGCTGGAAGGTCGCGCTCATGACGCGGACCTCCTGCGAGGCATCACGCGGCATGGTGTCGACCAGCTGGCGCAGCAGGAGATTGGGCTTGGTCAGGGCCGCGTCATGAGCCCTGGCGCTGGGTCCGAGGGCGAGGCTCGCGACGACGAGGGCTGACGGATAGAGCGACGGGCGCATCGCATTTTCCTTCCGTTTCGGGGCTGGTATCCTGCTGGCATTCCGCGAGGGTAGGTCCTGGCCGGGCCCCGCGGGAGCCGCGATTTCCGGGAGGGGGGCCGCAGGATTGCGTCTCCAAGGCAGCGCCCGAAGCGAGGCGGGGACATGTTCGACTGGGACGACCTCAAGCCTTTCCTGGCCGTGGCCGAGCACCACAGCATGATCGCGGCGGCAAAATCGCTCGGTCTCAGCCAGTCGACCGTGCAGCGGCGATTGGCGGAGCTCGAACGGCGCATCGGCCGTGCCCTCGTGATGCGGCACCCCGCCGGCTATCGCCTGACGGAGGACGGGCTGAGCCTGCTGCCGATGGCGCAGAAGGTAGGGCATGCCGTCGCCGAGCTGCAGCAGCATCTCGACGTCACGGCCCGTGATCTCGACGGCGTCGTCCGCGTGACCTGCCCGGAGCCATTGGTGCCGCGCATCGTCGGCTCGGAGCTGCTCGATGCCTTTCAGACGCGCTATCCGAGGCTGCGCGTCGAGTTCGTGACCAGCGACCGCTATCTCGATCTCTCGCAGGGCGAGGCGGATGTCGCTTTCCGCTCGGGCGATACCGACGACGAGCTGGTGGGGCGCAAGATCGCCGAGTCGCTCTGGGCCATCTATGCCAGCCCCGACTATCTCGCGCGCCATGGCCGGCCGGCGACGCTGGGCGATCTCGGTAGGCATGCCCTGGTCGGGCTGGAGAGCGCGCTTGCGTCGCACCGCATACTGACCTGGCTCGCCGACGTCGCGCCGGGAGCGCATTTCGCGGTGCGCAACAACAGCGTGCTCGGGCTGGTCTCGGCGGTCAGGTCCGGCGTCGGAATCGGCCCGCTGCCGACGGCGCTCGGCGATGCGGATGGCGGGCTGGTGCGGATCTTCGGTCCGATCCCGGAACTGACCCGGAGCTGGCGCATCCTGGCCCATCCCGATCTCAGGCATACGCCGCGCATCGCGGCCTTCTTCGACTTCATCGTCGAGAACAAGGCGGCGCTGAAAGCGATCTTCACCGGCTAGCATACGGCCATGATGGTTGCGGGCAGGGCGGCCGGTCGCTACATACGCGGCACATTTCCCGAAAGCCTCAGCGCCCCAGTCCGAAGCGGAGCCCGCACGCCCCATGTCTCGTCAGTTCATCTACCATATGCGCGGCCTGTCGAAGACCTATCCGGGCGGCAAGCAGGTCCTGAAAGACATCCACCTCAGCTTCTACCCGGACGCCAAGATCGGCGTGCTTGGCGTCAACGGCGCGGGTAAATCGACCCTGCTGAAGATCATGGCCGGCTTCGACAAGGAGTGGACCGGCGAGGCCTGGGTCGCCGAGGGCGCGCGCGTCGGCTACCTGCCGCAGGAGCCCAAGCTCGACGAGGCGCTGACCGTCCGCGAGAACGTCATGCTCGGCGTCGGCCCGCAGAAGGCGATCCTCGACCGCTACAACGAGCTCGCCATGAACTATTCGGACGAGACCGCCGACGAGATGACCAATCTCCAGGACGAGATCGAGGCCAAGGGCCTGTGGGATCTCGATTCCAAGGTCGACCAGGCGATGGACGCGCTGCGCTGCCCGCCGGACGACTGGGAGGTCGGCAAGCTCTCGGGCGGCGAGCGCCGCCGCGTCGCGCTCTGCAAGCTCCTGCTGGAGCAGCCCGAGCTCTTGCTGCTCGACGAGCCGACCAACCATTTGGACGCCGAGACCACCGCCTGGCTCGAAGGCCATCTGCGGACCTATCCGGGCGCGATCCTGATCGTCACCCACGATCGCTACTTCCTCGACAACGTCACCAGCTGGATCCTCGAACTCGATCGCGGCCAGGGCATCCCCTATGAAGGCAACTACTCGGCCTGGTCGGTGCAGAAGCAGAAGCGCTTGGCCCAGGAAGGCCGCGAGGACGTCTCGCGTCAGAAGACGCTGGAGCGCGAGCAGGAATGGATTTCCGCCTCGCCGAAGGCGCGTCAGGCTAAGAGCAAGGCCCGCATCCAGCGCTATGACGAACTGGTGCAGAAAGCCTCGAACAAGGGGCCGGACACTGCCCAGATCATCATCCCGATCGCCGAGCGGCTCGGCAACAACGTCGTCGATTTCGAGGACCTGTCGAAGGGCTTCCAGGACAAGCTGCTGATCGACGGGCTAACCTTCAAGCTGCCGCCGGGCGGCATCGTCGGCGTGATCGGCCCCAACGGCGCCGGCAAGACCACGCTGTTCAAGATGATCACCGGGGTCGAGAAGCCCGATGCCGGCACGATCAAGATCGGCGAGAGCGTCCAGCTTGGCTATGTCGACCAGAGCCGCGACTCGCTCGACGACAAGAAGAACGTCTGGGAGGAGATCTCGGGCGGCAACGACATCATCTATCTCGGCAAGAAAGAAATTAATTCAAGGGCTTATTGCTCGGCCTTCAACTTCAAGGGCGGCGACCAGCAGAAGAAGGTCGGCTCACTCTCGGGCGGTGAGCGCAACCGCGTCCACCTCGCCAAGATGCTGAAGTCCGGCGCCAACGTCCTGCTGCTCGACGAGCCGACCAACGACCTCGACGTCGACACGCTACGGGCGCTCGAAGAGGCGCTGGAGGATTATGCCGGCTGCGCCGTGATCATCAGCCACGATCGCTGGTTCCTCGACCGCATCGCCACCCACATCCTCGCCTTCGAGGGCGACAGCCATGTCGAATGGTTCGAGGGCAATTTCCAGGACTACGAGGAAGACAAGCAGCGCCGGCTCGGGATCGATTCCACGATCCCGAAGCGCATCCAGTACAAGAAGTTCACGCGCTAAGCGTTTGGTATAGGATTCAAAAAAAGCCCGCGCTCCGGAAACGAGGTGCGGGCTTTTTATTGAGCACTCTGCGGCAGGGCACCCCACAAGCGGATGCCCTTGGTTTCATGAGGAGTGTTCTACCTACCGCTGTAGTGGCAATTCACACGCCCTCGCGTATTGTTGGCGTAGTGATGCGAGGCCCTATGCGATTTGCCGTGTGATTCTTACCGCCGTGGTACCCTGTCGAAACTGATGAAACCGAAGCGGTACTGGCGAACTGGATAAGGAAATACCTTCCTACGAACGAATCCTTGTTGGATTTGCGCTTTACGGTGATCGGCGTCTGCCGCGCTCGCGACGAGATGGTGATCCGCCTTCAAGATGGGCGCATCGCCCGCGTTATCCTGCCGGATAATCCTGCTGCGCCGCCTTCCGCTGAGGATCCGCTAGAGATTGATTACTTCGATGATGTGAACGGGCTGAGTGCTTTCATTTCTCGTGATGCGGCGGAGCACCAATAGGGCACGGATTGTGACGCTGCAGCGCTAACTATATCGCAGGCGCTGCATGGGAATTCATCCAGTTTAGTCACATTAATCGGATTCACGCCCGAGCCTCCCCGCCGAGCAGCTTCTGCAGGGCCACGAGGTCCGTCCCGACGAAGTCCGACGACCGGCTGACCTCCGCCCATTCCGCCGCCTCCCTCTGCCGCTGCGCCTCCGCCTGGGCGAGGACGAAGAGCGCGTCGCTGCCGAGGACGAGATGGGCCGGCAAGCTCTCGCGCCGGCTGAGGTCGAGGACGATCTGCGCGATACGCTGGGGATCGCCGATCTCGTTGCCGACATAGGCCTTGAGCAGGTCGAGCACGGCGCCGACGCTGGGCTGGTAGTCCGGCATCACGGCAGGGGCGTTGCCGCGGGCGATCTCGCCCCAGCCGGTGCGCATGCCGCCGGGCTCGACGCAGACGATCTTGATGCCGAACGGCGCGACCTCCTTGGCGATGACCTCGGTGAAGCCGCCGACCGCCCATTTCGCCGATTGATAGGCGCTGAGGCCGGGCGTGCCGGTGCGGCCGCCGACCGAGGAGATGTTGACGATGTGGCCGGCGCGCTGGGTTCGCAGCACCGGCAGCGCGGCGCGGGTGAGGTTCACGACGCCGTAGAAATTGGTCTCGATCTGGGCGCGGAAGCTGTCGTCGCTGGTCTGCTCGAAGGCGACGGCATGGCCGTAGCCGGCATTGTTCACGAGCACGTCGAGCCGGCCGAAAGTGTCGACCGTAACGGTCACGGCCACGTCCGCGGCCGCCATGTCGGTGACGTCGAGCGCGAAGGAGAGCAGCGTATCGGGGTATCGGGCCTCGAGATCGGCGAGGCTGCGAGGATCTCGCGCGGTCGCGACGACATTGTCGCCGGCGGCGAGGGCCGCCTCGGCGATGGCGCGGCCGAGGCCGCGGGAGGCGCCGGTGATCAGCCAGGTCTTGCTCATGAAGCTGTCCTTTCGAGGCTGTGAGTGAGTGCTTGCTCATTCTAGCGAGGCTAAAAGCAACGCTGGATGGTCGTCGGGCTTCAGGCGGAAATGCCGTCCCAGAAGACCGAAAAGCCGGTCTTCCGGTAGTGTTCGTGCCGGTTCGGCTCCTGCGCAATCAGGTCGAGCGTCATGGTGCCCATGGCGTCTAGAACTGCGCCGATGAAGTTCTGCGGCTGGTCCTTCAGCACGCCGTCGCGGTGTCCCTGTTCGAACAGGGCGCTGATCTCGGCGAAGGCGATGGCGGATTTGTCGCGGGTCTCCTGGGTGATCCGGCCGGAGACGGCGAGCTGGCGCAGCGCCTTGCGCTTGGCGGGATGCTTCGCGCCCCAGTCGATAAAGCCGTTCCAGAAGTGCTCGAAGCGGTCGCGCACGCTGCCATGGCTCGGATAGGAGGGCACGGTGAGCCTGGCGAAGTCGGTCTTCAGCTCGAGATAGAGCTGGTTGAGCAGTTCGTCCTTGTTGGCGAAATAGGTGAAGAGCGTGCCTTCGGCGAGCCTGGCTTCCTTCGCGATTTTCGCGGTCGGTGCGCCGGTGCCATGCTCGGCCACCAGCTTGCAGGCGGCGGCCAGGATCGCTTCGCGCTTCGCTTCGCTGAGGGGACGGGCCATGCTTCGCTTGATCTAGATGAGTGAGTGATTGCTCATTTATTCCGCCAGCCCAGAAAGTCAACTCCCGCTGGCCCGCCTCTCGAAGCCGTGAACCGGTTGTTGGCGAGGCAGGCGCTGATTGGGCCGGTTTGCCGGCCCAATCGGTGGCGGGCGGCGTACCTTACGCCTTGCCCTTCACCAGGATGCTGGCATCGACATCCTGGATGTCGCGCTTGCCGCAGAGGGCCATGGTGATGTCCATCTCCTTGCGGATGATCTCGAGGGCGAGCCTGACGCCCTCCTCACCCATGGCCCCTAACCCATAGAGGAAGGGGCGGCCGATCAGCACGCCGCGGGCGCCGAGCGCGACCGCCTTCAGCACGTCCTGGCCCGAGCGGACGCCGCCATCCATCCAGACCTCCATGCGCCCGCCGACCTGCTCGACGATGCCGGGCAGGGCCGCGATCGAGGAGACCGCGCCGTCGAGCTGGCGGCCGCCATGGTTGGAGACGATCAGCGCATCGGCACCGCTCTGGGCCGCAAGCTCGGCGTCCTCGGCGTCGAGGATGCCCTTCAGGATCAGCTTGCCGCCCCAGCGGTCCTTGATCCATTTGACGTCGTCCCAGCTCAGGGTCGGGTCGAACTGCTCGGCGGTCCAGGCCGAGAGCGAGGTCATGTCGCCGACGCCGCTGGCGTGGCCGACGATGTTGCCGAAGCTGCGCCGCCTGGTGCCGAGCATCCCCATGCACCAGCGCGGCTTCAAGGCGAGGTTGATCAGGTTGGCGATGGTCGGTTTCGGCGGAGCGGAGAGGCCGTTGCGGATGTCCTTGTGGCGCTGGCCGAGGATCTGCAGGTCGAGCGTCAGCATCAGCGCCGAGCAGCCGGCCGCCTTGGCCCGGTCGATCAGGCGCTCGATGAAGGCGCGGTCGCGCATCACATAGAGCTGGAACCAGAACGGCTTGTCGGTGTTCTCCGCGACGTCCTCGATCGAGCAGACGCTCATGGTCGAGAGCGTGAACGGTACGCCGGCCCGGGCGGCGGCCCTGGCCGCGAGAATCTCGCCATCGGCGTGCTGCATGCCGGCGATGCCGGTCGGCGCCAGCGCCACCGGCATCGAGACCTTCTCGCCGATCATTGTCGAGGCCAGCGTTCGATTGGTCATGTCGACGGCGACGCGCTGGCGCAGCTTGATCCCGGCGAAATCGGCTTCGTTGGCGCGATAGGTGCTCTCGGTCCAGGCACCGGAATCGGCGTAGTCGTAGAACATGCGCGGGACGCGGCGCTTCGCCAGCAGACGCAAATCCTCGATGGTCAAAAGCTGAGCCATAGTCGCCAAATCCCGCGTTTTCTCCGTGTCCCCGGTCGCATGGAAAGAAGCGGGAGGCAACCGCGGAGGCCGCGCGCCCCAGGATGCCGGCCCCGCTTCAGGCCCTGTTCATCGCGATGCGGCGATGGCAGCGGTTGAGCCGGGCGGCCCGATCCTGTAGGGGCCGTTCATCTCTTCCGCCCGTTCAGCGAGACATCCCTCATGCTTCTGCGGCTCGTCGCTGCATTCCTGTTCTGCGGCCTTGCGACCGTCGCCTCCGCTCAGCAGGAGGTCGGCTGGAAGAACGGGCGCGAGGCCGCCGAGATCGAGCGCAAGATCACGGCGCTGATCGGCAGGATGACGCTGGAGGAGAAGGTCGGCCAGCTCCACCTCTCCGGGCGCGGCGAGGGCTTCGACATCAATCAGGTCAAGGCCGGCCGGATGGGCGCGGTGATGAACTTCGTCGTGCCGCAAGAGGTCCGGCAGGTCCAGGAGGCTGTCAGGCAGTCCCGTCTCAAGATCCCGCTGATCATCGGGCTCGATGCCGTTCATGGCTTCTCGACCTATTTCCCGCTGCCGCTCGGCCAGGCGTCGAGCTGGAATCCGCAGCTGATCGAGCAAGCGGCCTATTGGACGGGGCGTGAGGCGCGCGCTGCCGGCGTCAACTGGACCTTCGCGCCGATGGTCGATATCTCGCGCGACCCGCGTTGGGGTCGGGTGCTGGAGGGCGCCGGCGAAGACGCCTATCTCGCCAGCATCATCGCGGCGGCGCGGACCCGTGGCTACCAGCGCGGCGGCGTGGCGGCGAGCGTCAAGCACTTCGTCGGCTATGGCGCGGCCGAGGGCGGGCGCGACTACAACTCGACCTGGATCCCGACGAGCCAGCTGCACGATCTCTTCCTGCCGCCGTTCAAGGCGGCCTTTGACACCGGCGCGATGACGGCGATGGCGGCGTTCAATGCCCTCAACGGTATGCCGGCCACGGCCCATCGCGGCATGCTGACCGATCTCCTGCGCGGGCAATGGGGTTTCCGCGGCTTCGTCACCTCGGATTTCGGCTCGATCACCGAATTGCGCCTGCACGGCATCGCCAAGGACGACGCGGAAGCCGCGCGCAAGGCGCTGCTCGCCGGCATCGACATGGACATGATGGGCGACGTCTACCACAAGCACCTCGCGGGTGAGGTCATGGCCGGCCGCGTGCCGGTGAAGGCGCTCGACGAGGCCGTGCGGCGCGTGCTGCGGGTCAAGTATCATCTCGGCCTGTTCGAGCGGCAGGATGTCGATGTGGCGGCGGCGCCGTCGCTGATGCAGACCGAGGAAGCCCGCAAGGTCGCTCGCCAGGCCGCGCGCGAAGGCGTGATCCTGCTCAGGAACGACAAGCAGACGCTGCCGATCGCGCCGGCCGTGAAGTCGGTCGCGGTGATCGGCGCCATGGCGATGCCGGAAGACGAGCGGGTCTGGACCGACCCTGCCGGTCTCGGGCGCCGTGTCGTGCAGCCGCTGCCGGAGGCGCTGCGCGAGCACCTGCCTTCTGACGTCACGGTCACCTATGAGCCGGCCTTCGCCAAGAATTGCGGCACCGAGTTCAAGGACAAGGATACCGCGCTGAAGGCGGCGGCCGCGGCGGATCTTGTCGTCACCATGCTCGGCGAGGACTGCGAGTTCATGGGCGAGGGCGCCTCGCGCACCAATCTCGGCCTGCCCGGCGTCCAGCAGGAGCTGCTCGAGGCGCTGGTCGCGACCGGCAAGCCGGTGGTGCTGGTGCTGGCGACGGCCCGGCCGCTGGTCCTGAGCTGGGCCGACAAGCACGTCGCGGCGATCGTGCAGACCTTCCATGGCGGCACCGAGGGGCGCGCCGCGATCGCCGAGGTGCTGGCCGGCAAGGTCAATCCGGCCGGACGGACGCCGATGAGCTTCCCGCGCTCGATCGGGCAGATCCCGGTCTATTACGACCAGCTGCCGACCGGCCGGCCGCAGAAGATCCGCCAGCGCTATGAATCCATCTACATGGACGAGGCCAACGAGGCGCTCTACCCGTTCGGCTTCGGCCTGTCCTACAGCCGCTTCGCCTATGCCAATCCACGGGTGACGAACGCCAAGGTGCCGTTCAATGGGGCGGCCGAGGTTGCCGTCGACGTGACCAATCAGGGGGATCGCGACGGCCAGGAGGTGGTACAGCTTTATATCCGCCAGCCGGTCGCGGAGCGCTCGCGGCCGCTGCGCCTGCTCAAGGGCTTCGACAAGGTCACGCTCAAGGCCGGCGAGACCAGGACGGTGCGGTTCAAGCTGGAGGGCAAGGCGCTCGGCGGCCATGACGATGCCGGCCGCTACCAGCTCGATCCGGGTGTCGTGGAGGTTTATTTCGGCGGTTCTTCGCTCGCGTCGGTAAAGGCGCAATTCGAGCTAACGAAGCGCTAGAGCCCGTTCCGAGCGACTTGCGTGCAAGTCGGTCGGTCGAAGCGGCCTCTACCTAAAAGTGCAGAGACGGATTCACCGATCAGGTCGATGCGACCTGATCGGATCCGGCCCTGGCGGACGTTACGGCAACTGCCAGCGGTTTCATCTCGACAAGCTTGCGTTTTCGGTCAATCCTCGCTGTGCGGGGCCTTTTCGACGTCTTTGCCGAGAGGGCTCCGTTACGACCACGGATGCTCCAAGGGATGCGGCGATGGCGACCGGAACCGTCAAATGGTTCAATACCGAGAAGGGCTACGGCTTCATTCAACCTGCTGACGGCGGCAAGGATGTGTTCGTGCACATCACTGCCGTCAAGGAAGCGGGCCTGATGTCCCTGACCGAGGGACAGAAGCTCTCCTTCGACCTGAAGACCGAGCGCGGCAAGACCGCGGCGGGTGACCTGAAGCTGCTCTGAACGCAGCCAAAGGCCTGATAGGCGTGACGAAGGCTACCGGCCTGCGGTTGTCATGACTGCGCCCAAAGCCGGCAGGCTCACGCTCCATTTGAGAACCGGCCCCGACCGGCCTGGCAACCACGCGCTCACGACGAGGCCTGCTTCTCATCCTTGAAGTCGAGTTCCCGGCGTTCCTGATCTAGCGCGCGTAGCGCCACGCTCCGGCGACGCAGAGGACGACTGCGGCCGAGGTAGCGATCATCTGCCAGCCGACAGTTTCGCCGAGCAGCAGGCCGGCCAGCGCCAGGCCGAAGAAGGGCTGCAGCAATTGCAGCTGCCCGACCGCGGCGATGCCGCCCTGGGCGAGCCCGCGATACCAGAAGACGAAGCCGATCAGCATGCTGAACAGCGAGACATAGGCGAGGCCGAGCCAGGCCGGGCCGCCCGCCTGTGCGAAGGAGGGCGGCAACGTCGCCAGCGTCAGGCCGGCCATGATCGGCAGCGAGATGACGAGAGCCCAGGAGATCACCTGCCAGCCGCCGAGATGGCGCGACAGGCGCGCGCCTTCTGCATAGCCGAGGCCGCAGACGATGACGGCGGCGAGCATCAAGAGGTCGCCCACGGGGGAAGCGGCGATGCCTTGCGTCCAGGCGAAGCCGACGACGCAGAGGCTGCCGAGGATGGCGAAGAGCCAGAAGGCCAGGCGCGGGCGCTCGCCGCCACGCAGTACACCGAAGATCGCGGTCGCGAGCGGCAAGAGGCCGATGAAGACGATCGAATGGGCGGAGGTGACGTGCTTCAGCGCCAGCGCGGTCAGCAGCGGGAAGCCGACGACGACGCAGAGCGCGACCACGGCCAGCGGCAGCAGGTCGGCGCGAGCCGGTCGCTTTTCCCGGAGCGCGAGCAGGAGGGCTAGTCCGAGCAGCCCGGCGATGGCGGCGCGGGCGACGGTCAGGAACACCGGGTCGAAATCGGCGACGGCGACGCGGGTCGCCGGCAGCGAGCCGCTGAAGATGACGACGCCGATGAAGCCGTTGAGCAGGCCGTTCGCAGTTCTGTCCATGATCCCTCCAGGAGCCGGCCTGCATGCGGCGGGTGCTGGCGGATTTCCAGAGACAGTCCGGTACAGTTCAGGCAAACTGTCCTGATGCAGGAAGCCGTACAGATTAAGGATTCAGTCGGTATTGCGGCAGTGCCCGACACCCTGGTCGGGCGCGTCATGGCGACGATCCGGCAGCGGATCGCCGGGCGGACATTGGCGCCGGGCGCCAAGCTGCCTTCGATCCGCGGCCTGGCCGAGAGCATGGGCGTGTCGAAGTCGACGGTGGTCGAGGCCTATGAGCGGCTTGCCGCCGAAGGCGCGATTCAGGCGCGGCGCGGCTCGGGTTTCTATGTCCGGCGCCTGCCGCCGCTCTCGCTCGCCGATGTCGCGCCGAAGCTCGACCGGGCGGTCGACCCGCTCTGGATCTCCCGGCAGTCGCTCGATGCCGGCGCGGACAGCCTTCGGCCCGGCTGCGGCTGGCTGCCGCCGGACTGGATGCCAGAGGCCTCGATCCGCAAGGCGCTGCGCAAGCTCGGCCGGGCCGATGTAGCGACGCTGGCCGAATACGGCACGCCGCTCGGCTTAGCCGGGCTGCGCCATCTGCTCGCTCATCGGCTGGCCGAGCGCGGCGTCGAGGCGCCGCCGGACCAGATCGTCCTGACCGAGTCCGGCACGCAGGCCATCGATCTGGTCTGCCGCTTCCTGCTCGAGCCCGGCGACACCGTGCTGATCGACGATCCCTGCTATTTCAATTTTCATGCGCTGTTGCGCGTCCACCGGGTGAAGATCGTCGGTGTGCCCTATACGCCGTCGGGCCCCGATCTTGCCCTGTTCGCGCAGGCGCTCACAGAGCACCGACCGCGGCTCTACGTCACCAATAGCGCTCTGCATAACCCGACCGGCGCGACGCTCTCGGCCACGACGGCGCATCGCCTGCTGAAGCTCGCCGAGCAGGCTGGGCTGACCATCGTCGAGGACGATATCTTCGGCGATCTCGAGCCGGACTTCGCGCCGCGCCTGGCCGGGCTCGACGGGCTGGAACGGGTGATCCAGATCGGCAGCTTCTCGAAGACGCTGTCGGCCTCGGTGCGCTGCGGCTACATCGCTGCAAGGCCGGACTGGGTCGAGGGGCTGACCGATCTCAAGGTCGCGCTCTCCTTCGCTGGCGGGCGGTTCGCGGCCGAGCTGGTGCTCGATATCCTGAAGGATGGCAGCTATCGCCGGCATGTCGAGGCGCTGCGCCAGCGGCTGGCGCGGGCGATGGCGCAGACGCGCGGCCGGCTCGCCGCGCTCGGCATCGAGCCCTGGCTGACACCGCGCGGCGGGTTGTTCCTGTGGTGCCGCCTGCCTGATGGGCTCGATGCGGGGGAGATTGCGCGGCATGCGCTGGGCGAGGGTGTCGTGCTCGCACCCGGCAACGCCTTCAGCCTGTCGCGGACGGCCAGGGACTTCATGCGCTTCAACGTGGCGCAGGCCGCCGATCCACGCATCTTCAGCGTGCTGCGCGAGGCGATGCGGGCAGCTGCATTGCACAAGCCTGCGTAGGAAAGGCCCTCATCCTTAGACGCTCCGGTAATCCCGGCCGCCTCTTGCCCCCTACCTCGCTTCCATTCGAGATAGGGGTGTGCGTTTGTTTGATCCGTCGATGTCGACTGAAATATCGGACAAGCGGCTTGCATCTTCCTCGTATCTGACATAAAGATATCTTTATATCTTTCACCGAGTTTCGAGGTGCTCGCTGGTGACCCGCCGCTCCCACCATTCGCTGCCGACCTTGCTGGCCTCGCTGCGTGCGGCGGGCGAGGAGACCCGTTTGCGGATCCTGGCGCTGCTGGCGGAAGGCGAGCTCTCGGTCTCCGATCTCACCGACATCCTCGGCCAGTCGCAGCCGCGTATCTCGCGCCATCTCAAGCTAATGGCGGAAGCCGGGCTGCTGCGTCGCTCGCGGGAAGGGGCCTTCGCCTTCTTCAGGCTCGACGACGCGACGCCGGGTGGTGCATTGGCGCTGACGCTCGCCCGCGATCTCGATCCTGCCGACCCGGTTCTGGCGGCTGATCGCGAGCGCCTCACCGCGGTGCGTGCATCGCGGGCCGCGGCAGCGCAATCCTATTTCGCCAATGTCGCGCGCGAATGGGACCAGCTGCGCACGCTGCATGTTCCCGATGCCGCCGTGGAAGCTGCCGTCGAGGCAGCCGTCGGCGAGACGCCGCTGCAGGCGCTGCTTGATCTCGGCACCGGTACCGGGCGCATGCTGGAGCGCCTCGCTCCGAAGGCTGCCCGCGCGGTCGGCGTCGATGCCAGCCATGCCATGCTGGCGGTGGCCCGCGCCAACCTCGAAAAGGCCGGCTTGTCGCGCGTCGAGCTCCGGCAGGGCGATATCTACGCGCTGCCCTTCGCCCGCGGCTCCTTCGACCTGGTGATCGTGCATCAGGTGCTGCACTTCCTCGACGACCCGGCCCGCGCGCTGCGCGAGGCAGCGGCACTGCTCTCCCCCGGCGGGCGTCTGATCCTGGTCGATTTCGCGCCGCACGAGATGGAATTCCTGCGCACCGAGCACGCCCATCGCCGGCTCGGTTTCGAGAAGGACGAGATCGCAGCCTGGTTCGCCGAGGCCGGCCTCGACTGCGACCTCGCCGAGGAGGTCACGGCGCCCGACGGGGCTTGCGGCCAGCTCGGCGTCATGCTCTGGCGCGGGCGCGACCGGCGCCTCCAGGGTGATTTTCCGATTCGTCAGTTCGATCGTGAGGTTGCGTGATGAACGCTTTCCGCCCCAGCCGCCACGGCTCGCGCCGTCCGCGCGTCTCCTTCGAGTTCTTCCCGCCGAAGAACGAGGAGATGGAGGTCAATCTGTGGGACAGCGTGCGCCGGCTGGAGCCGCTCGGTCCGGCGTTCGTCTCGGTGACCTATGGCGCCGGCGGCTCGACCCGCGAGCGCACCCACAACACCGTCAAGCGCATGATCGACGAGACGGCCTTGAAGCCGGCGGCGCATCTGACCTGCGTCTCCGCCTCCTGCGCCGAAGTCGATGATGTCATCCGCTCCTATTGGGAGGCGGGCGTGCGCCATATCGTGGCGCTGCGCGGCGATCCGGCCGGTGGGCTCGGCACCACCTATGAGCCGCATCCTGAGGGCTATCACCAGACCTCCGACCTGGTCGAAGGCATCCGCAAGATCGGCGAGTTCGAGGTCACCGTCTCGGCCTACCCGGAAAAGCACCCGGAGGCGGCCTCGCTCGATGTCGACATCGATGCGCTCAAGAAGAAGGTCGATGCCGGCGCGACCCGGGCGATCACCCAGTTCTTCTTCGATAACGACGTTTATTTCCGCTATCTCGACAAGGTCCGAGCCAGCGGCATCGATATCCCGATCCTGCCCGGCATCGTGCCGGTGCAGAACTTCAAGCAGACCGCCGGCTTTGCCCGCCGGACCGGGGCGAGCGTGCCGCAATGGCTGGCCGACCGCTTCGAAGGGCTGGAGGACGATGCAGCGACGCGCCGGCTTGTCGCCGCCGCCGTCTGCGCCGAGCAGGTGCTCGACCTGATCGATCGCGGTGTCTCGGACCTGCATTTCTACACGATGAATAAAGCGGACCTGGTCTATGCGATCTGCCATCTCGTCGGCCTGAAGCCGGAGAAGGCGCAGACGCAGCAGGCTGCGGCGGAGTAGACTGATGTCCGATTACAAGCCCACCCTCGCCGATGGCGCCGAGATCGTTCGCGCCCTGCGCCAGGCCGCCTCCGAGCGCATCCTCATCCTCGACGGCGCGATGGGGACGCAGATCCAGGACCTGAAGCTGACCGAGGCCGATTTCCGCGGCGAGCGCTTCAAGGGCTGGAACCACGACCTCAAGGGCAATAACGACCTGATCGCGCTGACGATGCCGGATGCATTGCGCGACATCCATCTGGCCTATTACCGGGCCGGCGCCGACATCGTCGAGACCAATACCTTCTCCGGCACCTCGATCGCCCAGGCCGATTACGGCATGGAGGCGATCGTCTATGAGCTCAACGTCGAATGCGCCCGGATCGCGCGCGAGGCGGCCGAAATCGCCCGCAAGGAAGACGGTCGCCGCCGCTTCGTCGCCGGCGCGATCGGACCGACCAACCGCACGCTTTCGATCTCGCCCGACGTCAACAATCCCGGCTTTCGCGCCGTCACCTTCGACCAGGTGCGCGATGCTTACGCCGAGCAGGTGCGCGGCCTGATCGATGGCGGCTCCGAGCTGCTGCTGATCGAGACGATCTTCGACACGCTCAACGCCAAGGCCGCGATCGTCGCGATCCAGGAGGTCTTCCGCGAGAAGGCGATGAAGCTGCCGGTGATGATCTCCGGCACGATCACCGATCTCTCCGGCCGCACGCTCTCGGGCCAGACGGTCGAGGCGTTCTGGAATGCGGTGCGCCATGCCGATCCGCTGACGATCGGCCTCAACTGCGCGCTCGGCGCCCGCGAGATGCGCGCCCATATCAAGGATATGTCGCGCGTCGCCGGCACCCTGGTCTGCGCCTATCCCAATGCCGGCCTGCCCAACGAGTTCGGCCTCTATGACGAGCGGCCGGAAGCGACCGCCAAGATGCTGGCCGAGTTCGCCGATGCCGGCTTCGTCAACATGGTCGGCGGCTGCTGCGGCACGACGCCGGGCCATATCCGTGCGATCGCCGAAGCCGTCGCCGGCAAGGCGCCGCGCGCCATCCCGGAGCCGAAGCCTTACCTCAGGCTCGCCGGCCTCGAGCCGTTCACGCTCGACGAGACGATTCCCTTCGTGAACGTCGGCGAGCGCACCAACGTCACCGGCTCGGCCAAGTTCCGCAAGCTGGTGACCAATGGCGATTACGCCGCGGCGCTCGATGTGGCGCGCGACCAGGTCGCCAACGGCGCGCAGGTCATCGACATCAACATGGACGAGGGCCTGCTCGATTCCGAGAAGGCGATGACCGAGTTCTGCAACCTGATCGCCTCGGAACCGGACATCTCCCGCGTGCCGATCATGGTCGACTCCTCGAAGTTCCATGTGATCGAGGCCGGCCTCAAGACGATCCAGGGCAAGCCGATCGTCAACTCGATCTCGATGAAGGAGGGCGAGGAAGCCTTCCTCGAGCACGCCCGCATCTGCCGCCAATATGGCGCGGCCGTCGTCGTCATGGCTTTCGACGAGACCGGCCAGGCCGACACCTATCAGCGCAAGATCGAGATCTGCACCCGCGCCTACAAGCTGCTGACCGAGGTCGCGGGCTTCCCGCCCGAGGACATCATCTTCGATCCGAACATCTTCGCGGTCGCGACCGGCATCGAAGAGCACGACAACTACGGCAACGACTTCATCAACGCTACCCTCACGATCCRCGAGACGCTGCCGCATGCGCATATCTCCGGCGGTGTCTCCAACCTGTCCTTCTCGTTCCGCGGCAATGAGAAGGTCCGCGAAGCGATGCATTCGGTCTTCCTGTACCATTGCATCAAGGTCGGGATGGACATGGGCATCGTGAATGCCGGCCAGCTCGGCTCCTATGATGACCTCGATCCCGAACTGCGCGAGCTCTGCGAGGACGTCGTCCTCAACCGTCGCAAGGATTCGACCGAACGGCTGCTCGACGCTGCCCCGCGCTTCAAGGGCGATGGCTCACAGGCAGTCTCGGGCAAGGACCTCGCCTGGCGCGAGGCCGACGTGCACGAGCGCCTCAAGCACGCGCTGGTCAACGGCATCACCGAGTTCATCGACCGCGATACGGAAGAGGCGAGGGCGCAGGCCGAGAAGCCGCTTCACGTCATCGAAGGGCCGCTGATGGCCGGGATGAACGTCGTCGGTGACCTGTTCGGCGCCGGCAAGATGTTCCTGCCGCAGGTGGTGAAGTCGGCCCGCGTGATGAAGCAGGCCGTCGCCTACCTCATGCCGTACATGGAAGAGGAGAAGCGCCTCAATGGCGGCGCCGAGCGCCAGGCGGCCGGCAAGGTGCTGATGGCGACCGTGAAGGGCGACGTCCACGACATCGGCAAGAACATCGTCGGCGTCGTGCTCCAGTGCAACAACTACGAGGTGATCGACCTCGGCGTCATGGTGCCGACGCAGAAGATTCTCGACACCGCGCGCAAGGAGAAGGTCGACATCATCGGCCTCTCCGGGCTGATCACGCCATCGCTCGACGAGATGGTCACCGTCGCCTCCGAGATGGAGCGCGAGGGCTTCGACATCCCGCTGCTGATCGGCGGGGCGACGACCAGCCGAGTCCATACCGCGGTGAAGATACACCCGGCCTATAATCAGGGTCAGGCGGTCTACGTCACCGACGCCTCGCGCGCCGTTGGCGTCGTCTCCAGCCTGCTCTCGCAGGAGCAGAAGGGGCCTTATGTCGACGGCATCCAGGCCGAATACGAGAAGGTAGCCGCCGCCCATCGCCGCTCAGAGGCCGACAAGCAGCGCCTGCCGCTGGCCAAGGCGCGCGCCAACGCCTTCAAGCCGGACTGGGCCGGCTACCAGCCGCCGAAGCCGACCTTCCTCGGCACCCGCGTCTTCCGGACCTATGACATCGCCGATCTCGTGCCGGTGATCGACTGGACGCCGTTCTTCCAGACCTGGGAACTGAAAGGTCGTTTCCCGGCAATTCTCGAAGACGAGAAGCAGGGTGAGGCGGCGCGTGCGCTCTGGGACGATGCGCAGTCGATGCTGAAGCGCATCGTCGAGGAGCGCTGGTTCAACCCGAAGGCGGTGGTCGGCTTCTGGCCGGCGAACGCCGTCGGCGACGATATCCGCCTCTATACCGGCGAGAGCCGGCAGGAGACGCTCGCGACCTTCCACGGCCTGCGCCAGCAGCTCTCCAAGCGCGACGGCAAGCCGAACATGTGCATCTCCGACTTCGTCGCGCCTGAGGGCATTGAGCGGCCCGACTATATCGGAGCCTTCGTCGTGACGGCCGGGGCGGAAGAGGAACGCATTTCGGAGAAGTTCGCCCGCGATAACGACGACTATCGCTCGATCATGGTCAAGGCGCTGGCCGACCGCTTCGCCGAGGCCTTCGCCGAGCGCATGCACCAGTTGGTGCGCACCGAGTTCTGGGCCTATGCGCCGGACGAGAACTACTCGAACGAGGACCTGATCCGCGAGGAATACCAGGGCATCCGGCCGGCGCCGGGCTATCCGGCCCAACCCGACCATACCGAGAAGGCGACGCTGTTCGAGCTGCTCCAGGCCGAGCCGCGCGTCGGCGTCAAGCTGACCGAGAGCTATGCGATGTGGCCGGGTTCCTCGGTCTCCGGCCTCTATCTCTCGCATCCTGACGCCTATTACTTCGGGGTCGCCAAGGTCGAGCGCGACCAGGTCGAGGACTATTCGGTCCGCAAGGGCATGGACATCCGCGAGGTCGAACGCTGGCTGGCGCCGATCCTGAACTACGAGCCGAGCGCCTATGCGGAGGCGGCGGAGTAATCGCCGTCTCGCTGCGAGCGCGGCGGGGCGAGGCGATGTCACGCGGCCAGGAATTCCTCGGCCGCGAAGTCGACGAAGGCCCGCAGTTTCGGCGAGGCGTAGCGGCTGGCGGGCCACATCACGCTGAGCTTCGTCTGCGCCTCGACATAGCTCTCGAGAATGCGGACGAGCGAGCCGCGCCGCAGGTGTTCGGCGACGGATAGATCGGGAACGCAGGCGATGCCGAGCCCGCTTTCGGCCAGGCCGATCTGCGCTTCGAGCGCGTTCGTCACCACGCTGGGCTGGATCTCGACCTGCGCGGGCTCGCCCTGTCTGGACAAGGGCCATTGGTGGAGCTTGCCGGTGTTGGCGTAGCGGTAGACAAGGCAGGTGTGCTGGGCGAGGTCTTCCGGTGCCTCCGGCTTGCCCACCCTGCGGAAATAGTCCGGTGAACCGACGATCGCCTGACGGAAATGGCCGAGCGTGCGAGCCATCAGCCGGGAGTCGGCTGGCTCACCGGTGCGAAGCACCACATCGAAACCTTCTCCGATGACGTCGACCACCCGGTCGGTGGAATCCAGTTCGAGCTCGATCTGCGGATGGCGTCGCTTGAAGGCTGCGAGCTTGGCCATCGGGATCATGCTCATCGACGGCAGGCTGACGCGCAGCTTGCCCTGTGGCGTCGCCCGGCTGCGCGATAATTCGAGCTCGGCGGCTTGGTATTCGCAGAGGATGCGCCGGCAGCGTTCGAGGAACATTGCGCCCTCCGGCGTCAGCGTGACGCTGCGGGTCGAGCGGTGAAACAGCCTGGCGCCAAGCCGCTCCTCCAGCCGTGCCACGGCCTTGCTGACGGCGGAGGCGGAGATGCCGAGCTTGCGGCCGGCTTCGGTAAAGCCATCGGCATCGGCCGCATGCACAAAGGCGAAGAGCGCTCCGAGACTGTCCATCCGACGGTCATCCAATCATGACGAAAATGTCCAAAGTGTCGTGAGTTGTGTCCTGTTTTTCGGTCATTGGGAACCAGCTACCTCAAGCGCCGACCCATCTTCAAAGGCGCTATAGCCATGACATCAGCGACGGATACGGTATCGGCAGGCACGAGCGAGGTGCGGCTGCCCCTAGGGGGCCTTCTGGCGCTCGCCATGGCGGCCTTCATCACACTCCTGACTGAAATCCTGCCCTCGGGCCTCCTCCCGCAAATGGCCGAGAGCCTCGGTCAATCCGAGGCGCTCATCGGCCAGCTCGTCACGGCCTATGCGGTCGGCTCGCTGGTCTCCGCCATTCCCTTGACGATCGCCACGCAGAACTGGCGGCGGCGCACGCTGCTGCTGATCGCGATCGGCGGCTTTGCCGTCGTCAACACGGTGACGGCGATCTCCGACAGCTATGCCGTCACGCTGGTCGCCCGTTTCGTCGCGGGCATGAGCGCGGGGCTGCTCTGGGCGCTGGCTGCCGGTTATGCCGCGCGCATGGTGCCCGACCATCTGCAGGGGCGCGCGATCGCCATCGCCATGGTCGGGGCGCCGCTCGCCCTCTCGCTCGGCATTCCGACGGGAACCTTCCTCGGCACGCTTCTGGGCTGGCGCTGGACCTTCGGCGTGATGAGCGGGCTGACGGTGCTCCTGGTCTTCTGGGTTCTGGCCAAGGTGCCCGATTTTCCCGGCCAGAAGCGGGGGCAGGAGTTCGGGCTGAAGGCGGTCTTCACGCTGCCGGGCGTTCGGCCGGTCCTGTTCGTGGTCTTCGCCTATGTGCTCGCCCACAACATCCTCTACACCTATATCGCGCCCTTCCTCGAACCGGCCGGCCTCAAGGACCGGACCGATGTCGTGCTGCTGGCCTTCGGCCTGGCGTCGCTGCTCGGCATCTGGATCACGGGTGCCCTGATCGATCGTTGGCTGCGCGAGCTGGTTCTTGCGAGCGTCGCGCTGTTCGGCCTCTCGGCCTTGGCGCTCGGAATCGCAGGCACCATGCCCGCGGTGATCTATGGTGCGGTCGCCGTCTGGGGGCTGGCCTTCGGCGGGGCCGGGACACTGTTCCAGACGGCATCCGCCAAGGCGGCGGGCCATGCGGCGGATGTCGCGCAGTCGATGCTGGTGACGACGTGGAATCTCGCCATAGCAGGTGGCGGCATCGTCGGCGGATTGCTGCTGAGCGGGCTCGGCGTCACGCCGTTCCCTTGGGTGCTGGCGGCACTGCTGGCCGCGACATTCATGGTCGCGTGGGGCGCGAAGAGCCATGGCTTCCGCGCCGTCGTCAGAGCCCGCTAGTCTCATTGGCGGCGTGAAGGAGCAGGCGCGGGGAACCCTCTCCCGGAGGGAGAGGGCAGGGTGAGGGGTAGGCCTTGTGACCAGTTCCGCGAGGCCTGACGGCGCGGTTAGGTTCAGGCCAACGTTTTCAGTCCGAGCACCTCACCCCTGCCCCTCTCCTTCCAGGAGAGGGGTTCCCGCGCCTTACTTGGAAATGGCTCACCCGCCGCAGCGCTGTGCCAGCACGGCAAAGCCCTTCTGCCCGGCGGCGAGCGGGAAGCTCTGCGTCTCGCCCTCGATGCGCAGGGTGAGGCTTTTCCCCTTGCGCAGAACCGACTGGAGCGCGGGCGACAGCGTCGTCGTCGCCTCGAAGTGATTGCCCATCTCGTCGCTGATCAGCTTCATGCCGACATCCGCCTGCCCGCCGCTCGACGAGAATTTGGCGGTCGTGGCGGCGTTGTCCTTCATGCCCTCCTTGAAGAACGGGACCCGCACGGTCAGGCTCTTGCTGGCGAAATCGCAGGAGAAGAACAGGCGCTGGTCGTCGGTCTGCGGCATCTCATAGGCGACGACGATGCCCTCGCCATCCTGCCGGACCCCCCAGGTCAGGCCGTCATCGGCCCAGGCGGCGGTGGCCGGGAGCGCCAGAGCCGGCGCCAGGAGGAAAATCGCCTTCGACGTCATGATAGCTGTCCTCGTATCCATCGATCGCCGCGCCTTTGGGGCGAGCAGGCGACAATTCGCGCATTGCACCGTCATTGCGGATCGCTCCCCTTCGCCCGCAATTTAGCTGGAACAGCAAACAGGCCGCACGATGGCGGCCTGTCCATAGTCCGATGAGGAGCGGATCGCTCAGGCCGGCACGGCAGCGGCGTCGAAACCGCCGGCCTCCCGGGTCTGCTTGCTCGGCTCCGTCACGGGCACGACACGCGAGACCGAGCGGCGCTCTTCATCGATGCGCTCGATCAGGAAGTAGGCGCGTTCGGCCGAGCCGAGCAGCGCCAGGATCGCGCCGCGCTCGACCCAGGGCAGCTCGGCGCCGAGGCGCAGGCAGCGCTCGCGGACGCTCGTCAGGGCGGCGATGCGCGGCTGCGCCTCAGCGGAGACCAGCGGAGCATCCGGCCCGGCCGGCAGGATCGCGCGCATCGCCTCGGCGACCTGATCGATGACGCTGTCGACGATCTCGCGGCCAGGCGCGCCGAGGGGCTGGCGCTCGATGCGGCGGGCGATCTGGTAGAGGGTCTCGCCGAGGCTGGCGGTGAAATCCTCTTCCTCGATCAGGCTCGCGACGAGGTCGGCGCGGGCATAGGGCATCTCTGGCGTGAACATGCCGGAGGTGTAGGCCCGGATATCGCGGTTCAGGATGTCGATCGCAGCGTAATGCTCATCGCTCTTCTCCGGAGCATCCGGCTTGGTGCGGGCGATGTCGAGGAAGAGCTGCGCGGCCTGGAGATAGCGGCCGGTCTCCTTCTGGATGTTGGCGACGGCATGGGCGTGATCGGTGGCCTTGGCGAGGAAGCGTGGCGCCGAATAGTCCTCGATCTCGTCCGTCGCCGTGGCGCCGACCTTCATCAGGACGCGCTCGAAGACGCCGACGAAGGGGAAGAGCAGGACGGTGTTGAAGATGTTGAAGAAGGTCGAATAGAGGCCGATCGCGACCGGGATGAGCGGGAAGGTCTCCTTGCCGTCCTTGACGACCGCCACGCCCGGATCGCCGCCGAACCACTGCATCGCCCAGGTCAGCACGTCCATGGAAACGAAGAACAGCGGTATCGTGATGGCGACGCCGATGATGTTGAAGGAGATATGGGCGTAAGCCGCGCGCTTGGCGTTCTTGGTCAGGTTGAGCGAGGCCATCCACGAGGTGATGGTGGTGCCGAGATCGGCGCCGAGCGAGAAGGCGACGGCGGTCTTCCAGTCGAGGATGCCGGCGGCGCCGAGGCCCATGACGATGCCGATCGTCGCCGAGGAGGAGTGGATCATCGCGGTGATGCCGGCGGCGATCAGCACGCAGTAGAGCAGGCCGAGATAGGTGTCGGCCTTCAGCGAGGAGATGACGCCCATCACCTCCGGCATGTTGCGCAGAGGGCGCAGGCCGCCGGTCATCAGGTTGAGGCCATAGAAGATCAGCGCGAAGCCCATGCAGGCGAGCGCAATGTTCTTCACCTTGTCGGTCTTGGCGAAGATGTGGATCAGCGCGAAGATGCCGGCGAGCAGCAGGCCCAGCGGGCCGAGGGGCAGCGCGATCAGGCCGTTGCCGAGCGTCGTGCCGATATTGGCGCCCATGATCACGCTGATCGCCGGCCGCAGGCCGATCACACCGGCGTTGACGAGGCCGACGACCATGACGGTCATCGCGGTCGAGGACTGGATGATGCCGGTGATGAAGGTGCCGGCGAGGACGCCCTTGGCCGGCGTGCCGGCGATCCTGGCGAGCAGCGCCCGCATCTTGTTGACGGCGAGATTCTGGATGCCGTTGCTCATGAATTCGAGGCCGAGCATGAAGATGCCCAGGCCGCCGATCACAGGCACGATCACCTGCGTGAAGATGTCGACTTGCATGCTCTCGACTCCGACAAATGTGCGCGGTCGCGTCTACCGCCGGGTCGAGGCGTCACGGCAAGCGGCAACAGGCGCGCCCGGCAATGGACGTGCGTGCTTCTCCGTGCCGGCCCCCACCTGGCCAGCGGAGTCCTTAGGCAGGTCGTACGACGTTTGGGTGACTGTGCGTCACAAGGCTGGCGAGCGATCGACGGGCCGCCGGCGTCGATATCCGCCGACGGCCGCGTCTCTTCGCCGTTCAGGCTGCCGCAGGGTCGAGGTCGAAATGGAAGACCTTGGCGATCAGCCGCCAGCGTCCGTCGAGCCGGATGAAGCTGAGGAGGTCGGTGAAGCGCTTTGGACCGATGGCGCATTCGACGCGGGCCAGCGCAGTGACCGGCCCGGCGAATTCGATCGAGAGGATGCGGTCGCGCCGGGGCTCGCCGCGGCTGGCTGGCGAGGGCCGCTTGGCCACCATCGGCAGATACTGATCCATGCTGAGATGGGTCAGGCTGCCTTCCGTCCCGCAGGCATAGATCGCCTGCGGGTGGAAAAGCTGGCCGAGCTTGTCGGCATCGCCGTGATGGAGGCCGTCGAAATAGTCGCCGAGCGCAGCGACGATCTCTGCGAAACGCGGCTCCATGGCTTTACTTCACCAGGCCTTCGGCCTTCATCGCGGCCTGCACCGTGGCGCGCTCCGCGACGCGGGCCATCAAGGCCTGGACCTTTGGCCAGCGGTCGAGCGGGAAGCCGACATGGCCGCCCCAGTTCGCCACGGTGAAGAGATAGCCGTCGGCGACGCTGAAACGCTCGCCCAGCAGGTAGGAGCGGCCATCGGCGAGCTTCGCCTCGACGTTGTCGAAACGGCGTGAGAGCTTTTGCTTGGCAGCGTCCCTGTTCGCCTCGCTGTCTGCGGCATTGAACAGCGGGCTGAAGCCCTTGTGCAGTTCGGACGAGATGAAGTTGAGCTCTTCCTGCAGCCGCGCGCGGGCGAGTGTGCCGGCCTTTGGCGCGATCTCCGCGTCCGGCTTCAGGTCTGCGATGTACTGCACGATCGCGGCGCCTTCGGTGAGCACCTCGCCGTTGCCGAGCTCCAGCGCCGGGACATAGCCGCGTGGATTGATGGCGGTGAAGTCAGCGCCGGTCTCGGTCGTCTTGGTCTTGGTGTCGACCTTTTCGAGCGCAAAGGCCAGGCCGGCCTCGCGCAGCGCGATATGGGGCGAGAGTGAGCAGGCGCCGGGGGCGTAATAGAGTTTCATGCTGATCCGTCTCCGTGTTGGCGGGTGGTTCAGCGGTAGGAGGCACGATAACTTTTGTATACCCGGTAACTTGTGGTTACTGAATTTTCCGGTATCCTCCCGGTAACCGGAGAATTCTCCTGATGGCTTTGAAGATACGAAAGAATCGGGCGAAGAACCCGCCGCCGACCTGCGCGGTGGGCACCTGCATGCAGGTGCTCGGCAAAGCCTGGACGCCGAACGTGATCTGGTATCTGAGTGCGGGGCCGCGCCGCTTCGGCGAGCTGCGGCACGACATGCCGCAGATCTCGGCCAAGATGCTGAGCGAGCGGCTGCGCGATCTTGAAAACAAGGGCGTGGTCGAGCGGTGCGTCGTGCCGAGCTCGCCGCCATCGGCCGAGTACGGGCTGACCGAACTCGGCCTCGAGCTGATGCCGGCGATCGAGGCGATCGTCGCGGTTGGCAAGCGCCTGAAGGAGCGCATGGGGCAGGCGGCCGAGGCCGCCTGAGGTTTTCTTTGACGCAATTCCGGACGCGAAACCGCTTCGCATTTTCGCTGGAGTGGCTTTAGCCCTTCGCGGCTGCTTCCAGCGCGGCGATATCGAGCTTGACCATCTTCAGCATCGCTTCGGCGACGCGCCTGGCCTTGGCGCGGTCGGGATCGCGGGTAAGCTCGCCCAGGCGCTTGGGTGCGATCTGCCACGACAGGCCCCAGCGATCCTTGAGCCAGCCGCACTGCTCGAACTTGCCGCCTTCGCCGAGCGCCTCCCAGAGCCGGTCGATCTCGGCCTGCGTCTCGCATTCGACCATGATCGAGAAGGTGTGGTTGAAGGCGTCGGAGCGCCAGGCCTCGAAGGCCTGGTAGCGCTGGCCGTCGATGGTGAAGAAGGCGATCTTGACGCTGCCGGCCGGCCCGCTCGGCGATTCCGCCGGCAGGGCATTGGTCCATTCGAGCGCCGAGTTCGGAATCAGCGAGGTGTAGAGGCTGATCGCCGCCTCCATATCCTTGTCGAACCAGAGATTCTGGATGACCTGCATCGCGATGCTCCTTCCTGCGTAACCAGACCAGAGGGCGGCCTGTCGCTTCAAGGACGAAGCAGGAAGGAAGGTTCCGACAGACGGCGTTCTTTTTGTGAAGGGAGCATTGGCCGGGAGAGCGGCCCCGCTTCGCAGCGAGGCCGCCATGTTTCACCAGCGATCGTAGCGGGGGCGACCATAGCCGTCGCCATATCCGCGTCGATAACCGTCGCCGCCGCCGTAACCACGTCCGTAGCCGCCGCCGTAATCGCGTCGGTAGCCACCACCGCGCCCGTAGCGCTGGCGGTCGAGATTGTCCTGGATGATCTGCATCCGCCGCAGCTTGGCAGCGCTGGCGCTGAATTCGGCCGGCAGCTTGTCGAGCTGCTGCGCGATCGTGGGCGCAAGCGCTCCGTCATGATGAGCGGAGGGCGCGGCACTGACCGCGGTGATCGAGCCCATGAACAGGGCTGCTGCGATCACGAGATGTCGCATGAGGTGTCTCCTGGTTTAGCTGAGGCGATCATCGCACTTGCAATGGCAACGCCGCCTGAACGGAAATGTTCGCTCGCGTTCAGCGAGCGCGGGCCGCTGCTTCGGGCACGGCACGAGGCTGCCAGCCGGAGCTGCCCGCCTGCGAAGGTTGGTCAAAGAAGGTTGCGGAGAGGTTGCCGGGCCTGTGGCGCGAGTCCGGCGCATGCGGTGGGCTGCAAGGTGGAGCAAGGTCAGCGAGTGCTGGCGACGCGCGCTTCCACATCCGCTTCGGCTGGTGGGACGTGCCTGTACCCACCAAAGCTGGTACAGCCGCGATATGGGCGTGACCTGTCTAAGTTGCGAAATCGTCTCTGGCAGGAGAGAGGTCACCGGCGGGCCGCTCTGCGAGACTGAGTGCTTTCATGCCCACCAGGATGTCGCCTATCCCGTTCCGGGGCTGGTCATCGTGGCCTCCAAGCGCCACTTCAAGTCGTTCGTCGAGATGGATGATGGCGAGACCCAGGAATTTCTGCCGCTCATCCAGAAGATCAGGCATGCCCAAAGCCGCGTTGGCATAGATGCCGTCTATTACTTCTACAACGAGGACACCAAACACCATTTCAATTTCTGGATGGTGCCTCGCTACCCATGGATGGCTCGCTTCGGGAAGTCAGTCGAAGCCGTGCGGCCGGCACTGATCCATGCGCGCGATCACATGGCGTCCGAGGAGGAAATCTCTTTCGTCGCTCAAACGGCTGCAAGGCTGCGGCTGATTCTGACTAACGGTTGACGGCCGGCAGCCGACGCCCAGCCGACCGCCGGCTCAGACCACGTGCATCTCGCTGGCGCTGACCATCGCCACGTCGCCCGCGACCTCGACGGGATCCCCGAACAGGCGCAGGCAGTTGCGGCCGGCGGCCTTGGCGACATAGAGCGCCGAATCCGCCTCGGCGAAGCGCCGCTCGGGATCGTGCAGCAGGCCTGGTCGCAGGATGGTGGCGCCGATCGAGGCGCTGACCTCGATGGTCGTTCCGCGCCAGGCGACCGGGCGCGACAGCGCCTGCTGCGCTTGCTCCAGCCGGTGAAGCAGATAGGGACGGCCGGCGGCCGAGCAGAGAAGCAGGCCGAATTCGTCACCGCCGATGCGGGCGATGATCGCGGCGTCGCTGAGCGCGCTTTCCAGCCGCATGGCGATCTGGCGCAGGCATTCGTCGCCCGCGGCATGGCCGAGGCGATCGTTGATCGGCTTGAGGTTGTCGAGGTCGACGATGGCGAGCAGGCCGAGCGCGCAGGCGTCGCCGGTGTGGCGGCGCAGGTCCGAGAGCTGCATCTCGAAGGCGCGGCGGTTGGCAAGGCCGGTCAGTGGGTCGCTATAGGCGAGCCGGCGCAGGCCCATCCACATGTCCTTCTCGCCGGTGATGTCCTGCTTGGCGCCGTGAATGCGGGCCGGCCGGCCGTGCTCATGCGTGACGGAAGCGGAGAGGCGCATCCAGCGCTCAGCGCCGGCGGTGGTACAGATGCGCGCGTCCATGACGAAGCCCTGGCCGCTGGTGATCAGCCGGCTGCGCAGGCGTTCCATCTCGGCTCGGGACTCGTCATGGTAGAGTTCGACGATCGAGCGGCGATTGATCGTGCAGCCGCGTTGCAGGCCGAACAGGTCGTAGATGCCGTCGGTCCAGCTCAGGCGCGTATCGGCGAGCCGACATTCCCAGGCGCCGATGCAGGCCATCAGCGCTGCTTGATCGTAAAGGCGTCTGGCTTCGGCGTCCGAGAGCGGCATACGGCGGCCCTTAGCCTTGCGTCGGTGATGTGAGCAACGTCCGCGACGCTAGGGCCGAAGAGTTAATGAAGCTTGCCGCCCATCCGGGCCGGGATACCCAACCGGCAAGGGCGTCCCGGCTCTGCGGTTTGCTTCGGCAAAGGTGCGGCAGACCAGCCGATCAGGCGGTCCGCGCTTCCTGCGTCAGCGCGAGCAGGTCGCGCAGCGTCGTGATGGTCGAGCCGTCGGCGACACCGTCGACCTTCTCCGGGCGCCAATGGCGCTGGAAGGCGGCGACCACGGCCTCGAAGCGCTCGTCATAGGTGCCATCGACAGAAACACCGTAGCCGAGCATGGCGAACATCGCCTGCAGTGCCTCGACCGGCGGGCCGGCATCGCCGCGGGCGAAGAAGCGGCCGCCCTTGATCGGCGCGGGCTCGATCCAGAGGCCGACGCCGCCTTCGGCGAAGCGGCGCCAGGGGAATTTCTCGCCCGGGTCGATCTTGCGGCCGGGGGCGATGTCGGAGTGGGCGAGCACGCGCTCGGGCGGGATCTGCCAGCGCTCGCAGATGTCGCGGCAGAGGTTCAGCGTCGCGGCGATCTGCGCCTCGGGAAAGTCGGGCAGGCCAACGAGGTGACCGGGATGGGCGATCTCGATGCCGATCGAGGCGGAGTTCAGGTCGGTCTCGCCGGCCCAATGCGAGGCGCCGGCATGCCAGGCGCGGCGCTCCTCCGGCACGAGCTGGAGGGTGTGGCCGTTCTCGAAGACGAAATAATGCGAGGAGACCTGCGAAGCCGGATTGCACAGCCACTGCAGCGCCTCGCCGGCATCGGGCATGCCGGTATAGTGCAGGATCAGCGTGTCGGGCCGCCGACCTGTCGAGCCATCGCGGAACTTGCGCTCGCCATGATTGGCCGAGGGGAAGACCTTGGCGGCGAAGCGGCTGTCGGGTTCGAGGGTGAGGCTCACGCCGGCTCGGGCTCCTTGCGGCCGATGCCGCGTTCCTTCTCGATCGCGTCCCAGGCGGCATTGATGGCGGCGAGGCGTCGTGTCGCGATGCAGACTGCCTCTTCCGGCAGGCCACGGGCGATCTCGCGATCCGGATGGTTTTCCAGGACGAGGCGGCGATGCAGCTGCTTCAACTCGCCATCGCTCATCTCGCGGGTGGCGCCGAGCACGAGATAGGGGTCGTCGCGGCGGCGCACGTGACGCGCTTCGATGCGGGCGAAGCCGGCTTCGTCGATGGCGAAGATCGTCGCGACATCACGCAGATAGGCATGCTCGCGCTCGTGGATCGCGCCGTCGGCGGCGGCGATCAGGAAGAGGCCGTCGAGCACGTCCTCCAGCAAGGCCGGCTCGTCGCGGAAGGCCTCGGCGATCTGCTGGGCATAGGCCTCGAAACCGGCGCTGGTCTGCTTGGCGAGGTCGAACAGGCGCTCGACATGCGCCCTCTGCTCCTCGGGCACCTCGACGATGCGCTCGAAGGCGGCGATCTCCTCACGTGTCACCACCCCGTCGGCGCGCGCCATCTTGGCGGCGAGCGCGACCAGGCCGGTGGTGAAGATCAATTGCTTGGGGGCGGGGCCGAAGAGCGCGCCTTCGCGGTCGACCAGGACGTGGCCCGCCAGCGCACCGACGAGCGCGCCGAGCGGCCCACCCAGGGCGAAGCCGAGACCGCCGCCGCCCAGAAGCCCCCAGAAAGACGAGGTCATCGTTCATCCAGCCACGGCCGGATCGGCCGCGGCTCCTGCGTAGAATGCGAACGGCTCAGCGGCAATAGAGCCGGCCGTAATAGTCGCGGTAGTAGCCGTACGGGCAGCCACCATAGCCGTCGTCATAATAGTAGCCGCCGCGGCGATAGGGCGAGGTGGCCGAGCCGACGATGGCGCCACCCACGCCGCCGATCGCGGCGCCGGCGAGCGCACCGCCCGCGCGGCCGGTGGCGAGCCCGCCGATCACGGCACCGGTCGCGGCACCGACCAGGGCGCCCCCGCCGACGCGTTCCTCATGCGGCGTGCAGGCGCCCAGCGCCAGCGCGACGGCTGCCATTGCGATCAACTTCCTCATCTCGTTCCCCCTTCTTGGGTCGTATCCAGCAGAACGTTTTCGGCCGGAGCCGACTTTTTGCATTGCGACCGGCAATTGCGGTGGCAATGCGGCGATGATTTGGCCCGTTGCCATGACTGCGTCAACGCCGGCGAGGGTGAATCGTTCCAACGCTCAATACATGATGATTACTGCTTTCAAATCGAGGCTAAAGTAATCACTCTTCCCTTGGGGTCGATTGAAATTTGTTCGTATCGTCCGGATTGTCGTCACATTCATCTATCATTTCGCCGCACCGTTCTTGGCTCCTGTCGATAGATGAGGCTCCTCCTGCATGATGAAAATCTCTGGTAGCGGCTGCGCCGCCTTCGCGATTTGCCTGGCCTTTCTTCAACCCGCTTTTGCCCAGGTGAACGCCGAGACCGACGCCCGCGCCTTCATCGTGCGAGAGGCTGAAATCAAGCGCCAGGCCGCCGCTGCCGAGCAGGGCCAGGATTCGCGCCAGGCGGCTCCCGAAGCAGCCGAGACCAAGGGCGAGCGCAAGGCGCGCGCCAAGACCGCCAAGGCGAGCTCCGAAGGGCGCAAGCCGCTCGCGGCGCCGGCCGGTTCGGAAGGGCTTCGCGCCCTGGTCGCCCGCCATGCCGCCGCCAATGGCGTGCCGTTCGCGCTGGCTGACGCGGTGATCCGCGTCGAGAGCCGTTACAATCCGCGTGCGGCTCATGCCGGCAATTTCGGCCTGATGCAGATCCGCCACCAGACGGCGCGCGGCGTCGGCTATGCCGGTGGCGCTTCCGGATTGCTCGACGCCGAGACCAATGCCCGTTACGGCATGAAATATCTCGGCCAGGCCTATCGCCTTGCCGGCGGCGACACCTGCCGCACCGTGATGAAGTATCAGAGCGGCCATATGGCCAACCGCATGAACGGCGCCAACCGCACCTATTGCGCCAAGGTGCGCAGCATCTCCGGCAGCGCGCACACCATCTCCGCCAGCAACTGATCCCGTAATCCGGCAGGTCGCTTTGCGATGCCGGATTCAGCCATCGTTGAAAATCAGGCGCTTGCGTGGTTTTCAACGAGCGGCATGCGCAATCCCCTGACGGGATTGCGCATGCGCTTGACGGCTCAGGCCTTTCCAGCGCAGAGGGAGCCCGCCAGTCGGCCGGACGGCCGCTCCTGCTTCGGCGGGGGAGGAAAGTCCGGGCTCCACGGAAACACGGTGCCGGATAACGTCCGGCGGGGGCGACCCCAGGGAAAGCGCCACAGAGATCGAACCGCCGCATGCTTCGGCATGCGGTAAGGGTGAAAAGGTGCGGTAAGAGCGCACCGCGGACCCGGCAACGGGGACGGCATGGCAAGCCCCACCGGGAGCAAAACCGAATAGGGACGATGCTCGCCCGCAAGGGAGGAGGGGCCGGTTTCCAGGTCCAGTCGTCCGGGTTGGTTGCTCGAGGCGCGCAGCAATGCGCGTCCCAGAGGAATGGCCGTCGCGTCGGGGGAGCGATCTCCCGGCCATCCAAAACCCGGCTTACAGGCCGGCTGGCACCCTCATCGCAGCGAAAAGGGCCGGGAGAGATCCCGGCCCTTTCGTGTTCGCAGCGGCTGCGATCAGAGTGCGTAGCTCCAATCGGCGGGAACGAAGCGGAAGGCCGAGCCGTCCTTCAGCACCTTGCCAAAGCCAGGGAAGGGCATGTGCGCCCCGCTGATCAGCAATCCGTCGGCGGCGGCCATGTCGAGCACGCGCCGGCGCGAGGCTGCCGCCTGCTTGCCGTCGGCGTCGAAGACGAAGGTCACCTCGGGCTGCGCTGTCTGGATCACGACGTTGTGGATGCTGTCGCCGACGAGCAGGAGCTGCTCATTGCCCGATGCGACGCGCAGGATGCTATGGCCGGGGGTATGGCCCGGCGCTTGCTCGAGCGTAAGGCCAGGGGCGACCTCTCCGGCCTTCACCTTTCGGGTCCGGCTCGCATAGGGCGCGAGCGCGTTCCGGGCCGAGGCGAAGAAGGGTTTCACCTCGGCCGGAGCCTGGTTGAGGATGCCGTCATCGTGCCAGAAGGCATGTTCTGTCTCGTTGATGACCAATTCGGCATTTGGGAAGCGCGCCGTCTTCTGCGCGGTGAGCAGGCCTTCGTGATGGTCGGGATGGGCGTGAGTCAGGATGATCGCGTCGATCTGCTCCGGCGTGATGCCGGCGGTGCGCAGATTGCTCTCGGCCCGGCCCATGGTGTCGCCCATCGCATTCCACGCACCAGCGCCGGTATCGAGCAGATAGGTCCTGTCCTTGGTGTTGATGACGAAGGTGTTGACCGCCGTGGGCAGGCGTTCGCCCTGGCCGGCATTGGCGAGGCTCTGGCGGATCGCGGCGGGGTCGCTGCCGCTGAAGACCTTGGTATCGAAGGGAATGTAGCCGTCGAGGATCGCGGTGATCTCGAGGTCGCCGAGCTTACGGCGATAGACGCCCGGCACCTGGTTGCCGGTCAAGGGCGCGCGGGCTGAGGCGGGGAGGGCGGGCGCGAGCGCAGTGGCCGCGGCCGCTGCGAGGAAATGGCGGCGATCGATCATGGGGGTGTTCCAGAAGCTGAAATTGCGGCTCCGGAAACGACGCTCGCACAAGGCGAGCCAAATCGTCTCACGGCCGGAGGGATGCCCGGCCGTGAGGATCAGATGGGTGGCGTAAGGTCAGGCTGCAACCGTCAGCTGGACGTCGATATTGCCCCGGGTCGCATCGGAATAGGGGCAGACGATATGGGCCTTCTGGACGAGGTCCTCGAGCTTGGCCTTGTCGATGCCGGGCGCCGAGATCGTCAGCTTGACGGCGATGCCGAAACCCTTGCCGTCGTCGCGCGGGCCGATGCCGACATCGGCGCTGACGCGGGCGTCGTCCGGAATCTTCACGCCCTCCTTGCCGGCGGCGAATTTGAGCGCACCGAGGAAGCAGGCGGAATAGCCCATGGCGAAGAGCTGCTCGGGATTGGTGCCCTCGCCACCGCCGCCGCCGAGTTCCTTCGGCGTGTTCAGCACGAGCTTGACGTTGCCGGTGTCGGTCGCGGCCTGGCCTTCGCGGCCACCGGTGGCGGAACCATGGGCGGTGTAAAGGATCTTCATCGCTGCTCTCCTTGCTGGGCGGTCCATCCGCCGTGGTTGATGTGATTTAGATTGTGCACAATTGAATTGTCTGCAATTCACATTTTCGTGAACAGAGCGGCGCGCAGCGCGATAAGAGGATATCTTGCTTCATCGCAGGGAGACGGATTGACCCGGCCGATTGTTCCGGCTCGATCCGTTCGGACCCGCATTCACAATAGGGGCGACAAGCGGCAAGGCCATGACGAAGGATCTGAAGGCGATGGCGGTGCGCGGGCTCGACGAGCAGATCTGCTTTGCGGTCTACTCGGCAGCCCATGCCTTCAACCGGGCTTACCGGCCGTTCCTGGCCGGGCTCGGGCTGACCTATCCGCAATATCTGGTCATGCTGGTGCTGTGGGAGCAGGACGGCCAGAGCGTGAAGGCGATCGGCGACAGGTTGATGCTCGATTCCGGCACGCTGACGCCGCTGCTGAAGCGCCTTGAAGGCAATGGCCTGATCCTGCGCAAGCGCGGCCGCGAGGATGAGCGCCAGGTGCTGGTCAAGCTGGCCGAGCCCGGCCGCGCCTTGCGCGAGAAGGCAGGCAGCATGCCCAATCCGGTGCCGTGCGCGGTCGAGGACAGCGGTGTCCCGCCGGCTCGTCTGCTCGGTGATGTCCAGGCTCTGCGCGAGGCACTCCTGCGCCGGGCCACGGACGAGGGCTAAGAGCCTCTAACAAAACCTGGACCTATCTGGATGGGTCTTGGAGGAGCCGAATGCCAGAAGGAGCGCGCAGCCGATATCCTTCGATATCGGCGAGTCGATCCGACGCCGCAGGCGGCCCTCCAAGACCCACCTCCGGCGCCGGGAATTCGCCCGCCCGCGGCGTCGCGTCGCTTGCCGATACCAACGGTATCGGCTGCACGTCGCTCTCGGCGGATCGGACGAATTGCCGGCGTCCAGATAGGTCCAGGTTTTGTTAGAGGCTCTAAGGCCCGGCAGGGCAGGGCGGCAGCTCCAAAAATATTTCTGCGCAGCATGTTCCTGCCAACTGGCCGAGGCACTGCCATGGGCTGGCGTTCGTACGCCAAAAATCCTCGTCTTTACGGATAGTTAACCTTAACGGGCTGTGATGTCCGCAGGCTCGGGTAGACCCGTGTCCACAGCGCTGGATCCGTTGACGCCCATATTGTCCCATGCTATCCCAAATCATCCCGTCGAGACCGACAGGCAAGCAACAGGTCAGAGCCCGTGTGCCGCGCGGATTTTGGCTGACGGCTCCGCCATGTCGGGATCGACGGGGGTATCGATCACCGGCGCCTGCCGGCTCGCTTCGCGCCATTGCGGCGCGGTTGGAAGTCCGACCCGGAGGCGGCGTTGACGGACCGCTTCGTCTCCCATTTCACCAACAAGCTCGATGCCAAGGGGCGGGTCTCGATCCCGGCTCCGTTCCGGGCCGTGCTGGCGAAGGACGGCTACGAGGGGCTTTACGTCTATCCGGCGCTCGATCAGTTCAGTCTCGATTGCGGCGGTCATGCGCTGCGCGCGACGATCGACGAGATCCTGTCGCGCTTCTCGCCCTTCTCCGAGGAATGGGAGTCGCTCTCGACGGCGCTGAACGGCACCTCGGAGGTGTTGAGGGTCGATCCGGAAGGGCGGATCATGCTGAGCGAGACGCTGAAGGCGCATGCCGGCATCGGCGATACCGTCACTTTCGTCGGCCAGGGACACAAGTTCCAGATCTGGGAGCCGGAGCGCTTCAAGGCGCATCTCGAGGAGGCCAGGGCGAAGCTGCGCGACGTCCGGCGGACATTGGGCGCGAGGCCGGCATGACCAGCGAGCCGCATATCCCCGTACTGATGGAAGAAGCGCTGGATGCGCTCGCGCTGAAACCCGGAGGCCGCTATCTTGACGGCACCTTCGGAGCCGGCGGCTATTCGCGCGCGCTGCTGAAGCGCGAGCCGAAGGCGACGCTGCTCGCGCTTGACCGCGATCCGAGCGCGATTGCCGGCGGCGCTGGTCTCGTCGCGGCGATGAGCGGGCGGCTGACCCTGGCCGAAGCGCGCTTCGGCGCGCTGGCGGAAGAGGCCGAGCGCTTCAAGATGGCGCCGCTCGACGGCGTCGTGCTCGATATCGGCGTCTCCTCGATGCAGCTGGATCAGGCCGAGCGCGGCTTTTCCTTCCGTTTCGACGGGCCGCTCGACATGCGCATGGCGGCGAGCGGCCAGAGCGCCGCCGAGCTCGTCAACGAGGCCGATGAGGGCGTGCTCGCCAACATTATCTATCACTATGGCGAAGAGCGGCGCTCGCGTGCCGTGGCACGCGCCATCGTCGAGGCCCGGCGCAAGGCGCCGATCACGACGACGAAGCAGCTCGCCGATCTCGTCGCCGGCATCGTCCGGGGCGAGCCGGGCGGAGCCCATCCAGCGACGCGGACCTTCCAAGCGCTGCGTATCGCGGTGAATGACGAGCTCGGCGAGCTGGTCCGAGCACTGCACGGTGCCGAGGCCGTGCTGAAGCCGGGCGGGCGGCTGTCCGTCGTCACCTTCCATTCGCTCGAGGACCGCATCGTCAAGCAGTTCTTCGCCGAGCGTTCGGGCAAGGCGCCGACCGGCTCGCGCCATGCCCCGGCCGTGGCACAGCCGCAGGCGACGTTCAGCCTCGTCACCAAGGGGCCGGTGGCGCCGTCCGAGGCCGAGAGCAGGGCCAATCCGCGGGCTCGCTCGGCCAAGCTGCGCGCCGCCGAGCGTACCGACATTCCACCGCGCGCGCCCGATCCCGATCTCGTCGGCCTCGCCGTCGTCCCTGCGCCGCAAACCCGCCGGAGGAGCTGAGCGTGATCAAGCTCTTGCACATCATCGCCATCGGCGCGCTGGTCTCTTCGGCGCTCTATGCCTACTCGATCAAATACGAGACGACGCTGCAGGCCGAGCAATTGCAGAAGCTGAAGGCCAAGGCCCAGCGCGAGCGCGAGGCGATCGCGGTGCTGAAGGCCGAGTGGCAGTTCCTCAACCGCCCGGAGCGGCTACAGGCCCTGGCCGACAAGCATCTCGACCTGCAGACGCTGCAGATCACCCAGATCGTGCGGCTGTCCGACATCCCCAATCGCGGGCCGAAGGTCGATTCGATCGGCCGCAAGCTCGAGGATCTCGGCCTCGGCCTGCCGACCGAGACCCCCCGGGATCGCAAGAGCAACACCGCGACGACGCCGGGAGCCCGTCCATGAGCCAGGAGCTCAACCAGCAGGGCGCAGCGCCCGAGATCGCCGCCGCCGCAGTCGCCAGGCCCGAAGTCGTGAAGCGCAAATGGCACTTCCGCACGGAGTGGCTGCGCGACATCTTCCGGATGAGCGGCGAGAAGAGCGAGCCGCGCGTCGGTCTCGTCATCCTCGGCTTCAGCGGCCTGTTCCTGGCGATCGTCGGCCGGCTCGTCATGCTCGGCGCCTTCCCGAGCGACCAGGTCGGCCTGCGCCGGGCGACCTCGAATGCGATCTCCGCGGCGCGGCCCGACATCCTCGACCGCAACGGCATCCAGCTCGCCACCGACATCCGCACCGTCTCGGTCTTCGCCGAGCCGCGCAACATCCTCGACAAGGATGAGGCGACCGAGCTCCTGACCGCGGTCCTTCCAGATCTCAACGCCAAGGAGCTGCGCGACAAGCTCGGCACCAAGAAGGGCTTCGTCTGGGTCAAGCGCGAGATCACGCCGCGCCAGCAGGCCGAGGTGCACCGGCTCGGCATCCCCGGCGTCGGCTTCGTGCCCGAGAACAAGCGCGTCTATCCGAACGGCAATGTCGCCGCCCATGTGCTGGGCTTCGCCAATGTCGACAATATCGGCATCGCCGGCATCGAGAAGTATATCGACTCGCAAGGGCTCCAGGACCTGAACGGGGCGGGCTTCGCCGTCCAGGCCTCCGACCTCAAGCCGGTGCAGCTCTCGATCGACATGCGCGTCCAGCACCTGCTGCGCGACGAGCTGGTCAAGGGCATCGAGAAGTACCGGGCGATCGCGGCGGCCGGCGCCATCATGGACGTCAACACCGGCGAGATGATCGCGCTGGTCTCGCTGCCCGATTTCGATCCCGGCAATCCGGTCGACGCGCTGGAGAAGGACCGGATCAACCGGATGAATGTCGGCGTCTACGAGATGGGCTCGACCTTCAAGGCGCTGACCATTGCGATGGCGCTCGATTCCGGCAAGGCCAACATCAATTCGAGCTATTCGACCGCCGGTGGCATGATGCGGTTCGGCCGCCAGGTCATCAAGGAATACCACGGCACCGGCCGCACCCTGACGGTGCCGGAGGTGTTCGTGCACTCCTCGAACATGGGCTCGATCAAGATGGCCCTCTCGGTCGGCGTCGAGGGCCACAAGGCCTTCCTCAGGAAGATGATGCAGCTCGACCGCATGACGACCGAGCTGCCGGAAAGCGCCGCGCCGATCGTCCCGCAGCGCTGGGGCGAGATCAACACGGCGACGATCGCCTTCGGCCACGGCCTCGCAGTCGCGCCGATCCAGGCACTGGCGGCGGTCGGGGCGCTGGTCAATGGTGGCTACCTGATCAAGCCGACCTTCCTGAAGCGCTCCGAGGAGGAGGCCAGGAAGGACGCGATCCGGGTGATCAAGCCGGAGACCTCGGAAGCGATGCGCTTCATCATGCGCCTCAACGGCGAGAGGGGCTCGGCCCGGTTTGCAGACGTCCCCGGCTACTTCGTCGGCGGCAAGACCGGCACGGCCGAGAAGGTCATCAACGGCCGCTACGCCAAGAACAAGAACTTCACCACCTTCACGGCGATCGCGCCCTCGGACAAGCCGCGCTATGTCTTCCTCGCCATCTATGACGAGCCGAAGGGCTATGCCGAGAGCGGCGGCTATTCGACCGCGGCGTGGAACGCCGGCAAGACCACCGGCAAGCTGATCGAGCGGGCGGCGCCGATCCTCGGCATGGCGCCGCGCTTCGAGCCGCCGCCGTCGCCGTTCCCGCTGATGGCCAGGCTTGGCGCCTGGGGCTCGCGATAGGGCGGAGGGGCGTCATGCTCGGGCTTGACCCGAGCATCTCTGGACGGAAGGGAGCTTGATTCTGCATGAGCTTCTCGGGTCTACGCTCCGCTTCGCCCGAGAATGACGCGCGGGGTCCCGCACCCGGCAAGGATATGCGCTTGTGACTGACACCAGCTTCAGCCTCGACCAGCTCTTCCCTGGGGCCTTCGCCGACGCAGGCGAGCGCCGCGTCAGCGGCGTCGTCTTCGACAGCCGCAAGGTCGTACCCGGCGCTGCCTTCGTCGCGCTTGCCGGCGCCAAGGCCGACGGCGCACGGTTCATCAGCGATGCTGTCCAGCGCGGCGCGGTCGCGATCGTCGCCAGCGGACCGCGCCCGACCGACCTGCCCGGCGATGTCCTCTATGCCCAGGTCGAGGATCCGCGCCTCGCCCTCTCGCTGGCTGCGGCCAAGATCCATCCGCGCCAGCCCGGCACGGTCGTCGCCGTCACCGGCACCAGCGGCAAATCCTCGGTCGCCGAGTTCACCCGCCAGATCTTCATGGCACTCGGGCGCAAGGCGGCGAGCGTCGGCACGATCGGCATCGTCACCGAGGCCGGTGCCGATTACGGCTCGCTGACCACGCCGGACCCGCTCTCGCTGCACGTCTCGCTCGACAAGCTGGCAGGCGAGGGCGTCACGCATCTGGCGATGGAAGCCTCCTCGCACGGGCTCGACCAGCACCGGCTCGACGGCGTCAGGCTTGCCGCCGGAGCCTTCCTCAACCTCGGCCGCGACCATCTCGACTATCATCCGAGCGTCGAGGACTATCTTGCAGCCAAGCTGCGGCTCTGGGAGCTGCTGCCGGCCCGCGCCCCGGTGGTGATCAATCGCGACGAGCCCTATGCCGACAAGGCCGAGGCTGCGGCGAAGGCGGGCGGGCATCCCGTGATCGGCATCGGCCGGGGCGGCGATCGCCTGAAGCTGCTCGACGTGGCGCGGGAGGGCTTCTTGCAGCGCCTGACGGTCGACGTCGATGGAACGAGGGTGTCGGTCGTGCTGCCAATGGTGGGCGACTACATGGCCGGCAACGCGCTGGTTGCCGCAGGGCTGGCGATCGCGACCGGCGAGGACCCGGTAGCCAGCGTTCAGGCCATTGCCGGTCTCAAGGGCGTTCCCGGCCGGCTCGATCGGGTGGCTGAACATAATGGCGGGCTCGTCGTGGTCGACTATGCCCACAAGCCCGATGCGCTGGCCGCTGTGCTGAAGACCTTGCGGCCCTATGCCAGCGGCCGGCTGATCTGCGTTTTCGGCTGCGGCGGCGACCGCGACCGCGGCAAGCGGCCGCTGATGGGTGGCATCGCCGCTGATGGTGCCGATATCGCGATCGTCACCGACGATAATCCGCGTAGCGAGGACCCGCAGGCGATCCGCGCCGAGGTCTTGGCAGCCGCGCCGGAGCGCCTGCGGGAAATCGGCGACCGGGCCAAGGCGATCGCTGCTGGCGTCGCATTGCTGCAGCCTGGGGATGTCCTTGTCGTAGCCGGAAAAGGCCATGAAAGCGGCCAGATCATCGGCGATCGGACGCTGCCGTTCTCGGATCATGACGTGGTCCGCGAGGCGATCGCAGCCTTGGCTGGGGGAAGACTGGGATGACCACCGAACCGCTGTGGACCGGCGCGCGCCTGATCGAGGCGATGGGCGCCCGTTCGCAAGGGCCTGTGCCGGCCGCCGTCACCGGCGCCTCGATCGATACGCGCACGCTCGAGCCGGGCGATGCCTTCTTCGCGATCACAGGCGAAGCGCGCAACGGGCATGATTTCGTTGCGGCGGCGCTCGCAAAGGGCGCAGCGCTCGCCGTGGTCGACGAGGCGCATGCCGGCTCCTTCCCGGCGGATGCGCCGCTCGCCATCGTTCCCGACGTACTGCGCGGCATGGAAAAGGCCGGCATGGCGCGCCGGGCGGAGCTCTCCGCCAAAGTCGTCGCCGTCACCGGCTCGGTCGGCAAGACCGGCACCAAGGAAGCGCTGCGGCTGGTGCTGTCGCGCCAGGGCAAGACGCATGCGCCGGTCGCCTCCTACAACAACCATTGGGGCGTGCCGCTGACGCTGACCCGGACGCCGCGCGACGTGCGCTACGGCGTCTACGAGATCGGCATGAACGCGCCCGGCGAGATCCTGCCGCTGGCGAAGATGGTCCAGCCCGATGTCGCCGTGATCACCACGATCCAGCCCGTGCACCTCGCCGCCTTCGAGTCGCTGGAAGGGATCGCCCGCGAGAAGGCGGCGATCTTCGGCGGATTGAAGCAGGGCGGCACCGCGATCATCAACGCCGACATACCGCAGACCGGCCTGCTGCGCGAACTGGCGCTCGCCGCCGGAGCAGGGCGCGTCATCTCCTTCGGTGAGAGCGAGGCGGCCGATGTGCGGCTGCTCGGCTGCGCGTTGAAGCCGGACGTCTCGACAGCCAATGCCAGCGTCATGGGGCGGGCGGTGACCTACAAGCTCGGCAGCCCGGGCAAGCATATCGTCCTGAATTCGCTCGCCGTGCTGGCGGCGGCCGAGGCGCTCGGCGCCGATCTCGCTCTGGCCGCGTTGGTGCTGGCCGACCTGACGCCGCCATCGGGCCGCGGCGCGCGGCAGGTGCTGCATGCGCCGGCCGGCCCGTTTACGTTGATCGACGAGAGCTATAACGGCAACCCGGCCTCGATGCGGGCGGCGATCGAGAATCTCGGCCGCATGCCGGTTGCGGGCCGTGGACGACGCATCGCCGTGCTCGGCGACATGCTGGAGCTCGGCGAAACCGCGCCGGAGCTGCACAAGGGGCTCGCCGACGCGGTCACCGGCAACGGTATCGACCTCGTCTTCGCCTGCGGTCCGCTGATGAGAACCCTGTACGACGCCTTGCCTTCGCACCGCCGCGGCGCTTATGCCGCACAGGCGAGCAGCCTTGAGCCCTACGTGCTCGATGCGGTCCGCGCCGGCGACGTCGTCACGGTGAAGGGTTCGCTGGGTACGCGCATGGGGCCGATCGTCAAGGCGATGACGGCTCGCTTCCCGGTCGTCCAGGCCGACGACTGAGTAAGGAACAAGTTTCGATGCTGGTCTGGCTTGCCGAGTTCGCGGGGTCGTTCCCGATCCTCAACGTCTTCCGCTACATCACCTTCCGCGCCGGCGGGGCGACCGCGACGGCACTACTCTTCGTCTTCTTCTTCGGGCCGGCGGCGATCTCCTGGCTGAGGATCAAGCAGGGCAAGGGCCAGCCGATCCGCACCGACGGGCCGGAATCGCATCTTGCCAAGCGCGGCACGCCGACCATGGGCGGCCTGATGATCCTGACCGGGCTGTTCGTGGCGACGCTGCTCTGGGGCAACTTGCGCAACCCGTACGTCTGGATCGTGCTTGGCGTCACCGCGACCTATGGCGCGATCGGCTTCTATGACGACTTCCTCAAGGTGACGAAGCAGTCGCACAAGGGCTTCTCCAGCAAGGCGCGCCTCGGCCTCGAGATCGTCATCGCGCTCGCCGCCTGCACTGCGATCATGCAGGTCAGCCCGCCTGCGATCGCGAGCGGCTTCGCGCTGCCGTTCCTGAAGGAATGGATGATCCCGCTCGGTATCCTGTTCCCGCTGGTCACCGCCTTCGTCGTGGTCGGCGCCGGCAATTCGGTGAACCTGACTGACGGACTCGACGGCCTCGCCATCGTGCCGGTGATGATCGCGGCTGGCACCTTCGGCTTCATCGCCTATCTCGCCGGTAACGCCATCTTCGCCAACTACCTGCAGATACACCATGTGCCAGGCGTCGGCGAGCTCGCCGTGATCTGCGGTGCGATGATGGGCGCGGGGCTCGGCTTCCTCTGGTTCAACGCGCCGCCGGCCCAGATCTTCATGGGTGATACCGGCTCGCTCGGCCTTGGCGGCATGCTCGGCACCATCGCGGTCGCGATCAAGCACGAGATCGTCCTCGCCATCGTCGGCGGCCTGTTCGTGGTCGAGGCGCTCTCGGTGATCATCCAGGTCGCGGTGTTCAAGCGCACCGGCAAGCGCGTCTTCCTGATGGCGCCGATCCACCACCATTTCGAGAAGCTGGGCTGGACCGAGCCGCAGGTGGTGATCCGCTTCTGGATCATCTCGGTGGTGCTGGCGCTGGTCGGCCTCGCCACGCTGAAGCTGCGTTGAGCTGATGACCCCCGTCACCGCTTTCGCGGGCAAGACGCTTGCCCTGTTCGGCCTCGGCGGCTCGGGACTGGCGACGGCCCGCTCGCTCGTGGCGGGCGGCGCCAAGGTGGCGTGCTGGGATGACAACCAGGCGAGCCGCGACAAGGCGGCGGGCGAGGGGCTCGACGTCGTCGATCTCGCCAGCGCCGACTGGTCGGGTTTCGCTGCCTTCGTGCTCTCGCCCGGCGTGCCGCTGACCCATCCGGCGCCGCACTGGACGGTCGAAAAGGCGAGGGCGGCTGATGTCCCGGTGATCGGCGATATCGAATTGTTCTTCCTGGAGCGGGCAAAGATCGCGCCGACTGCGCCGGTGGTCTGCATCACCGGGACCAACGGCAAGTCGACCACCACGGCGCTGATCGCGCATGTGCTCGAGGCGGCCGGCCGCGACGTCCAGATGGGCGGCAATATCGGCACGGCTGTGCTGGCGCTGGAGCCACCGGCTGACAATCGCATCCATGTGGTGGAGTGCTCGACCTTCCAGATCGATCTCGCCCCTTCGATCAAGCCGAGCGTTGGCATCCAGATGAACCTGACGCCGGATCATCTCGACCGGCATGGCACCTTCGAGGCCTATGGTGCGATCAAGGAGCGGCTGGTCGCCGCCTCCGATATCGCCGTGATCGGCGTCGACGACGAGCCATCGAAGCAGATGGCGCGCCGGCGCGCCGCGCTGGCTAAGCCCCTGGTCAAGATCAGTGGCGAGCAGCCGCTCGACGAGGGCGTCTTCGCCGGCGTCACCGCCAATGCCGGCCAGCTCGATACGCGGATCGTCGAGGTCAGGGACGGCAAGCCCAGGGTCGTCGCCAATCTCGCCGGCATCGGTTCTTTGCGCGGCAGCCACAACGCCCAGAACGCGGCCGCTGCCTTTGCCGCCTGCGCGGCGCTGGGTCTCACGGCCGAGGAGATCGCTGCCGGCTTCCGGAGCTATCCCGGTCTGAAGCACCGGATGGAGGAACTCGGTCGGATCGGCCGCGTCGTCTTCATCAACGACTCCAAGGCGACCAATGCGGATTCGACCGAGAAGGCGCTGACCTCCTTCCGCGAGATCTTCTGGATCCTCGGCGGCAAGGCCAAGGAAGGCGGCATCGAGTCGCTCAGGCGCTATTTCCCGAATATCGCCCGCGCCTATCTGATCGGCGCGGCGAGCGATCTGTTCGCGGCGACCTTCGACGATGACGGCCGTGTCGCTTACGAGCGCAGCGGCACGCTCGACGTCGCAGTCGACGCTGCGACGAAGGCCGCGCTGGCGCGAGAGGGGAGTGGCGAGATCGCCGTACTGCTCTCGCCGGCCTGCGCTTCTTACGACCAGTTCCCGAATTTCGAGGTGCGGGGCGATGCCTTCCGGGCGCTGGTCAAGGCGCTGCCGGGGTTCGAGGCGGTCGCAACACGCTAGCCGCGTGATAGGTTTGCGGGCCGCCGCCATCCGAAGGTGCCCGTCTATGCCCAAGATCGAGATCGCAGCCGTTCCGGAGCGCAAGGGCTCGGGCTACCCGAAGCCCTTCGATGCTCCTTGCGCGAACCGCATCCGCAAGCGGCTCGGCAATGCCGGCGGCCTCGGCGATTTCGGCGTCAACCTGATGCGGCTGCCGCCGGGCGGCTGGTCAAGCCAGCGGCACTGGCATTCGCATGAGGACGAGTTCGTCTATCTGCTCGCAGGCGAGCTGGTGCTGGTCGAGGACGAAGGCGAGACCGTGCTGCGCGCCGGCGATTGCGCCGCCTTTGCCAAGAACAGCGGCAACGGCCACCACATGATCAACCGCTCGGACAAAGTCGCGGTCTATCTCGAAGTCGGCAGCCGCTCTGCGGACGACGTGATCACCTGCTCCGACATCGACATGATGAGCCCGAGCAGCGACGGCCGCTTCCTGCGCAAGGACGGTACGCCCTATCCCGAGGCTTAGGCTGCCGCGCCCTGCTGGCGCCGCGCCGGTTCCGACTGGTGCAAATAGACGGCGAAGGTGTCCCAGGGCGGCGTGATTTTGAGCTGCCACAGGATGCGGCAGACCTCGCCGCGATGGACCGCCGAATGCAGGGCGACGTGCAACAGCATCTCCTGCCGGGTCATGCAGCCCTTGTCACCATCGGTGAAGCTGAACGCCACCGCTTCGGACAGCATCGTCGGCGAGGCTGTCCGGACATAGTCCTGATACCAGCGATCCGTTGCCGCGACCGAGGCCCGGAGTTCGCCGAGGGACGGTGTCTCGGCCGTGTTGTCGGAGGTGTAGCTGTGGTCCGTGCCGGTCAAATGCGCGGCGAAGATCCGGGCGACTACATGGTGGTGGCTGACGAGCCTCAGCGCGGTCTCGCGCTCGGTGGCCTGCGACACGGGGTCGAGCAGGGCGAGCTTATCGAGCAGGTCATGGTTCGCCCAAGCCTGGTAGCCATAGAGGGTCTGCAGCATCTCGCTCATGGTCGTTGGCCCCACTCAAAAATGTGAGTAATGTCCTCATATTCGAGGATGGGGCAGCCAGTTTGTCTACTCGCATTGCCAAGGGGCAGCTCTCGATGCGCAAGGAGCCGCGTCAGGCCCGCTCGCGAGCGACGGTCGAGGCGGTGGTCGAGGCCGGTGCTCGCATTCTGAGCGAGCAGGGCTGGGGCGGCTTCTCCACCAACAAGGTCGCCGACGCCGCCGGCGTCAGCATCGGCTCGCTCTATCAGTATTTCCCCGACAAGCTGTCGCTGGTGGACGCGATCAGGCGGCGGCATATCGACGACAGTCTCGACGCCGTCAGGCATGCGCTTGCGGGCACGCAATCGTTCGCGGAGTTCGTCGACACCTTGGTGGCCAACCTCATCGCGGCGCATAGCATCCATCCCGGGCTGCATCGGGTGCTATTGGACGAGGCGCCGGGCCTCGAGGCCTATCGTGACCAGAACAGCGAGATCGAGGCGCAATACCTGGCTCTCTTCACCCAGGCTGCGACGATCTATGGATCGCAGGACAAGGACACGCCGGCCTCGACCGTCGGGCTCGTCATCTCGGATGCCATCGATGGGGTGATCCACAATGCAGCGCGCCGTGGCAGGCTGCACGAGCCGGCGTTGCGTGGTGAACTTGTCAGGCTGATCTGCTCTTATCTGGCGGATCGCGGTGAGGCCCCAGTGGACAAGCTGCAGTGACCGCACGCGTGAAGTCGCGATCACCGGCATCGGAATCAATCGGTTAACCATTCATTGACAGAGTGATTCGCCGGAGTGGGCGCCCTCAATCTGCCTGCTCGTCGACGGAGCCTTGTACACGATGGTCTCGCGCGCAGAACCGAGCCTGAGCGGCCGCTGGTGGTGGTCGATCGACCGCATCATCCTGACGACGCTGGTGGCGCTGATGGTCTCCGGCGTCGTGCTGCTGATGGCAGGCGGCCCGCCGGTCGCCGAGCGGCTCGGCCTCTCGACCTTCCATTTCGTCAACCGCCAGGTGGTCTATCTGCTGGTGGCGCTGGCGATCTTCCTCTCGACCTCGCTGCTGGCGCCGCGCCAGGTGCGCCGCATCGCGCTGATCATCTTCCTGTTCTCGCTCGCCGGCGTGGTCGGCACGCTGTTCTTCGGCGTCGAGGTCAAGGGCGCCAAGCGCTGGCTGACGCTCGGGCCGCTCGGCTCGATCCAGCCTTCGGAATTCATCAAGCCGGCCTTCGTCGTGCTCGCGGCCTGGGCGTTCGCCGAGGGCCATCGCCGGCCCGAGCTGCCGGGCACGATCATCGCCTTCCTGCTGTTGCCGATCACCATCGTGCCTCTGGTGCTGCAGCCCGATTTCGGCCAGACCATCCTGATCACCCTGGTCTGGGCCGGGCTGTTCTTCGTCGCCGGCCTGCATTGGTTCTGGGTTCTGGGGCTCGGCGGTATCGGCGCCGTCGGCCTGTTCATCGCCTATGAGCTCGTGCCGCATGTGCGCGCCCGCATCGAGCGCTTCATGGACAAGGGCTCGGGCGACACCTTCCAGGTCGACACGGCGCTTGAGAGTTTCGCGCAGGGCGGCTGGTTCGGCAAAGGCCCGGGCGAGGGCACGGTGAAGCGCATCCTGCCGGACGCCCATACCGACTTCATCTTCGCGGTGACGGCCGAGGAATTCGGCATCGTCGTCTGCATGGCGCTGGTGCTGCTCTTCGCGGTCATCGTGCTTCGGGCGCTGTTCGTGGCGCAGCGCGCCGAGGATCCTTTCGTGCGCCTCGGCGTCACCGGCCTTGCCCTGCTGTTCGGCATCCAGGCTGCGATCAACATGATGGTGAACCTGCACATGATGCCAGCCAAGGGCATGACCTTGCCGTTCATCTCCTATGGCGGCTCCTCGCTGATCTCGCTGGCGCTCGGCACCGGCTTCCTGCTGGCGCTGACCCGCAAGCGACCGCGGGCCGAGAGCTTCGGCGAGCCGGGGCGGCGCTCGTGATCGCAGCAGGACAGGCTCCGCTCGTCGTGCTCGCTGCCGGCGGCACGGGCGGGCATCTCTTCCCGGCTGAGGCGCTGAGCCATGCCTTGCATCGCGCTGGCGCCCGGGTCGCGCTGATCACCGACACGCGCGCCGTCGAATACGCCGGCAATTTCCCGGCCGAGTCGATCCATGCCGTGCCGGCGGCGACGCCCTCAGGCAAGTCGCCGGTCGCGATGGCGAAGGCGGCCTTGGTGCTGCTGAAGGGTGGGCTGGCCGCGCGGCAGGCGATCAAGCAATTGCGGCCCTCTATCGTCGTCGGATTCGGCGGCTATCCGACGGTGCCGCCGGTGTTCGCCGCAGCGCTGATGGGCGTGCCGACACTGCTGCACGAGCAGAACGCCGTGATCGGCCGGGCCAATCGCTTCCTCGCCAGCCGGGTCAAGGCGATCGCCACCGGCTTTGCCGAGGTCGGCGGGCTGACGCCGGACCAGGCGCGGAAATGCACGCAGGTCGGCAACCCGGTCCGGCCGGCGGTGATCGAGGCGGCCTCGCCCTATGCCGAGTCGGACGTGCGGCTGAACCTCCTCGTCTTCGGCGGCAGCCAGGGCGCGCGGGTGATGGCCGACATCGTGCCGCCTGCGATCCAGCTGCTCTCGGCGGAGGAGCGCAGCCGCCTGTCGATCGTCCAGCAGGCGCGAGCGGAGGATGATGAGCGGGTGCGGAAGATCTATTCCTCGCTCGGCATCAGGTTCGAGCTGGCGCCCTTTTTCAAGGACCTGCCGGCCCGGATGGCGGCATCGCAGCTGGTGATCGGGCGCTCCGGCGCCTCGACTGTCGCCGAGCTCACGGTGATCGGCCGCCCGTCGCTGCTGGTGCCGCTGCCGGGCTCGCTCGATCAGGACCAGGCCGCCAATGCCGGAGTGCTCGCCAGGGCCGGCGGGGCGATGATGATCCTGCAGAACGATTTCTCGCCGCGGCGCCTCGCCGCCGAGCTTTCCACGCTGCTCGCCGAGCCGCAGCGCTTGACGGCGATGGCTCAGGCGGCCAAGAGCGCGGGCATACCGGATGCGGCCGACCGCCTGGCGCGGCTCGTGCTGCAGACCGCTCAAAGCTGAACCTTTCAGGACGTATCCACCATGAAGCTGCCGCCGAAGCTCGGCTCCATCCATTTCGTCGGTATCGGCGGCATCGGCATGTCCGGCATCGCCGAAGTCCTGCACAATCTCGGCTACAAGGTGCAGGGCTCGGATGCCTCCGACGGCGCCAACGTCAAGCGCCTGGCCGAAAAGGGCATCACGACCTTCGTCGGCCACAAGGCCGAGAACATCGGCGAGGCCGAGGTGGTCGTGGTCTCGACGGCGATCAAGCGCGACAATCCCGAATTGATGGCGGCGCGCGAGCAGCGCCTGCCGGTGGTGCGCCGCGCCGAGATGCTGGCCGAGCTGATGCGGCTGAAATCCTGCGTCGCCATCGCCGGCACGCATGGCAAGACGACGACGACCTCGCTGGTCGCGACCCTGCTCGAAAAGGGCGGGCTCGACCCGACCGTGATCAATGGCGGCATCATCAACGCCTACGGCACCAACGCCCGCATGGGCGAGAGCGACTGGATGGTGGTCGAGGCCGACGAATCCGATGGCACCTTCCTGAAGCTGCCGGCCGATGTCGCGATCATCACCAATATCGACCCGGAGCATCTCGACCATTTCGGCTCGTTCGACGCGATCAAGGCGGCCTTCCGCGCTTTCGTCGAGAACCTGCCCTTCTATGGCTTTTCGGTGATGTGCATCGACCATCCGACCGTGCAGGAGCTGGTCGGGCAGATCGAGGATCGCCGGGTCATCACCTATGGCGAGAACCCGCAGGCCGATTTCCGCCTGCTCGATATCGACCTTACGGGCGGCCAGTCGAAGTTCACGCTGTTGATCCGCGACCGCAAGCGCGGCCGCGAGGAGGTGGTGCGCGACCTCATCATGCCGATGCCGGGCCATCACAACGCCCTCAACGCCACCGCCGCGATCGCTGTCGCCTATGATCTGGGCGTGCCGGTGCCGACGATCCGCGAGGGGCTCGCCGGCTTCGGCGGGGTCAAACGCCGCTTCACCAAGACCGGCGAGTGGAACGGCGCGCTGATCTTCGACGATTACGGCCACCACCCGGTCGAGATCGCCGCCGTGCTCAAGGCCGCGCGCGCCTCCACCAAGGGCAAGGTCATCGCGGTGATGCAGCCGCATCGCTACAGCCGCCTGTCGAGCCTGTTCGCCGACTTCGCCGCCTGCTTCAACGATGCGGATTCGGTGATCATTGCCGATGTCTACGCAGCCGGCGAGCAGCCTATCCCGGGCATCGACCGCGATTCTCTGGTGGCGGCGATCAAGGCGCGCGGCCATCGTCACACGCTGCCGCTGGAATCCTCCGACAAGCTCGCAGGCATGGTCGCCGAGCTGGCCGGGCCGGGCGACTACGTGGTCTGCCTCGGAGCTGGGAATATCACGCAGTGGGCGTATGCGCTGCCGGGGGAATTGGCTTCTCTTCCTTCTCCCCTCGGGGGAGAAGGTGGCAGCGCGAAGCGCTGACGGATGAGGGTCGGTCGTGGGGCGCAAGAACACGACCGACACGCTCTCCTTCGCCCGCGACCAACGCCGCGAGCCGACCCGCGCCGAAGCGATCTTTTGGCAGGCGGTGCGTGGCCGTCGCTTCGCCGACCTCAAGTTCAAGCGCCAGATGGCGATCGGGCCGTTCGTCGCTGACTTCTGCTGCCACGAGCATCGGCTGATCGTCGAACTCGATGGCGAGCCTCATGAGACTGACGAAGCGCAGAAGCGGGATGCACGACGCGATGCGTTTCTCAGACGTGAGGGCTATCGGGTCTTGCGCTTTTCGAATGAGCGGGTTCTAGGAAACCTCGAATTCGTCCTGCGCGAGATCGCCGAATATGTCGGCCTCGACGGGCGGCCCTCATCCGACCCGGCTTCGCCGGGCCACCTTCTCCCCCGAGGGGAGAAGGAGACGCGCGGGTAAGCTCATGCCGTTTCAAGACATCACCCCTGACATCCGTGCCGCCGCGCCCGAATTGCGTGGGCGTTTGCTCGCCAATCAGGAGATGGCGGGGCTGACCTGGTTTCGTGTCGGCGGGCCGGCGCAGGTGCTGTTCACCCCGGCTGACGAGGCCGATCTCGCCTATCTGCTCGGCAAGCTGCCGGCCGAGATCCCGGTCACCGTGGTCGGGCTCGGCTCGAACCTGATCGTGCGCGACGGCGGCATTCCCGGCGTGGTCATCCGCCTTGCCGGCAAGGCCTTCGGCGAGATCGTCCGTGAGGACGGCGACCGGCTGCGTGCGGGGACGGCGGCTCCGGACGTGAAGGTGGCGCGTGCTGCTGCCGACGCATCGCTCGACAGGCTCGCCTTCTATCGCGGCATTCCCGGCTGCATCGGCGGGGCGCTTCGGATGAATGCCGGCGCGCATGGCGGGGAGACCACCGATGTGCTGGTCGAGGCGCGCGGCGTCACCCGCAAGGGCGAGATCGTGACGCTGTCGCATGCCGATATGGGCTTCAGCTACCGCAACTCGACGGCGCCCACCGACATCATCTTCACCTCGGCGCTGTTCCAGGGCCGGCCGGGCGACCAGGCCGAGATCCTTGCCGAGATGGACCGCGTGACCTCGGCGCGCGAGGCGGCGCAGCCGATCAAGGAGCGCACCGGGGGCTCTACCTTCAAGAACCCGGACGGCGGCAAGGCCTGGCAACTGATCGATGCCGCCGGTTGCCGCGGGCTGCGCATCGGCGGGGCGCAGGTCTCCGAGATGCACTGCAACTTCCTGATCAACACCGGTGGCGCGAGCGCCGCCGATATCGAGGGGCTGGGCGAAGAGGTCCGCCGCCGGGTCAAGGACAATTCAGGCTACGAGCTGCACTGGGAGATCAAGCGGTTCGGCGTCGCGGCCTGAACCGGTGCGATCGCCGCGGCGGGTTTGCGCCGTGACAGCATGATGCCGACGACGGTCGAGCCGAAGATGATGGCGATGCCGAGCCATTGCTGGGCATTGAACCACTCGCCCAGCAGGGCGGCACCGAGGAAGGTCGCGACCAGCGGGCTGAGCAGGCTCAGGAAGGCGACGCCCGTGCCGATAGTGGCGATGCCGCGCACCCAGAGCCAGTAGGCGAAGGCGGTGCCGATCACGACGAGATAGCTCAGGCCGGCGAGGTTGCGCATGGTCGGCAGGGGCGGCAGGCCCTCGACCAGGAGCGCGACCGGCAGGAGCAGCAATCCGCCGAGGGTGAGCTGCCAGGCGGCGAGCGCCAGCGGCGTCCCGACCTTGCCCCAGCGCTCGATCAACACGGTGCCGGTCGCCATCGAGGCGGCGCCGATCAGTGCGGCGATGACGCCGATCGCATCGAGCTTCACGGTATTGTCGATCACCAGCAGGCCGACCCCGAGCGTGCCGGCGAGGGCGGCGAGCACCTGCCCGAGCCTCGGCCTCCGCAGCAGCAGCGGCCAGGCGAGGAAGGCGACGAGCAGCGGCTGCATCGAGCCGAGCGTCGCGGCGAGCCCGCCGGGCAGACGTGAGGCGCTGAGGAAGAGCATCCCGAAGAACAGGCCGATATTGGCGAAGCCGATGATGGCGAGCGGCAGGAGCTTGTCGCGCGGCGGCAAGCCGGGACCGAGCAGCATCAGGAGGATACCGGCGGGCAAAGCGCGCAGCGCCCCGACCAGCAGTGGATGCTCGACAGGAAGCGTCTGGGTGAAGACGACATAGGTCGAACCCCAGAGGATCGGCGCCAGGATCGTTGCGAACAGGATGCGGGTCTTGCTGTCGGCCATGATGGCCTCCCTTTGCATCGACGGGTATGTATGCGTAGGATTATTTGATGAAAGATAATTCGATATCGAATTATTTGATGCGGGATAATTAGGTGTGGGACTTCCATGAGTCAAGCTGACGAGGCCGGGCAGGGCGGCCCGCTCGATTCGATCCTCAGGCAATGGCGCCGGGCGCGACCGGACATCGATCCGAGCCCGATGGCGGTCTGTGGCGCAATCTGGCGTGCGGCGGAGCGGGTTCGCCTCGGCGTCGGGCGCAACCTTACCGGTGAGGATCTCGATTTCGCCGGCTTCGACGTGCTGATGACCTTGCGCCGCCAGGGCGAGCGCGGCGGCTCGCTGACCCCGTCCGAACTCGCCAAGGACATGATGCTGTCGACCTCGGCGATGACGAATCGACTCGACCGGCTGGAGAAGCGCGGGCTGGTCGCCAGGCAGGCCGATCCTCAGGATCGGCGCAGCCTGCGTATCGTGCTGACCCCTGAGGGTTTCGCGCTGATCGAGCGGCTGGTGGTTTCGCATGTGGCGACGGAAGAAGCGCTGATTTCGGCGCTCGATCCGGCCGAGCGCGTGCAGCTCAAGGCCCTGCTGGCCAAGGTCGCGGCCGGGGAAGGGGAGTGAGTCCGGCGCGCAACAGCCGGCTCGTCATTAACCGGCCGGGCGCATCGTTAACGCGCCGTTAACCATCTCGGCTCAGGTTCGGACCCAGGAATTCGGTGTCAGGAACCTTGATGAGCAAGCATGTCGCAGTGCTGATGGGCGGGTGGTCCGTCGAGCGTGAGGTCAGCCTCAGCAGCGGCGCGGCCTGTGCTCGGGCGCTGGAAGGCGTCGGCTATCGCGTCACGCGCGTCGAGGTCGGCCGCGACGTTGCCGAGGTGCTGGCCAAGCTCAAGCCCGACGTCGCCTTCAATGCCCTGCATGGCCGCTTCGGTGAGGACGGCACCATCCAGGGTGTGCTCGAGATCCTCGGCATCCCCTATACCCATTCCGGCGTGCTCGCGTCCTCGCTCGCCATCCGCAAGGACAAGGCCAAGATGGTCGTGGCGGCCGCCGGTGTGCCGGTGGCGAAGGGCGTGACCGTGTCGCGCTTCGAGGCTGCGAAACGGCATCCCCTGCCGCCGCCTTATGTGATCAAGCCAATCGACGAAGGCTCCTCCGTCGGGGTGGTGATCGTTAAGAAAGGCCGCGAGCACCCGCCACAGGAGATCGCCCGGCCGGACTGGCCCTGCGGCGAGACCATGCTGGCCGAAACCTTCATCGCCGGGCGCGAACTGACCTGCGCGGTGATGGACGGCAAGTCCTTGGGGGTAACGGAGATTCGGGCGGCGACGGGCGAGTTCTACGACTACGACGCCAAATATGCCAAAGGCGGTTCAATCCACATCTGCCCGGCGCAAATTTTACCGAATCTTTACCGCCAAATCGAAGAGTGTGCGTTAACGGCGCATCAAGCAATCGGGTGCCGCGGCGTCAGCCGTTCAGACTTCCGCTACGACGACGAGAGCGACACGCTCGTCTGGCTGGAGGTCAACACGCAGCCCGGCATGACTGAAACCAGCCTTGTGCCTGAATTAGCCGCCCATGCGGGCATGAACTTCGGTGAGCTCGTCAAATGGATCGTCGAGGACGCCTCCTTGAATCGGTGAAGGTGGAACCGGTGTTCGCCGGGGCCAACCTGCCGATGCGCGTGACGGGGCCACAGCTCCTCGTCGGCGAGCGCTCGCGCCGCTGGTTCCGCGGCTCGCGGCGCAGCGCCGTCGCGGTGCCGCTGGCCGAGCGGCTGCCGAGCGGCCTCGGCTCCTTCCTGGCGATCGGCTTCCTGGCGCTCGCGGGCGTGAGCGGCGCGATCCTGGGCGGCCATTACGAGACCTTCCGCGAGAACTACGGCGAGCCCAGGCATGCGCTCGCCCGGCTCGTCGGCCTCGGCATCGACCGCATCACCATCTCTGGCCTCAGCGGCCTCTCCGAGATCGAAGTTCTGGTCGCCGCCGGCATCGACCCGAAGATCTCGCTCGCCTTCTTCGACGCCGACGAGGCGCGCAAGCGGCTCGAGGCGACGCCGATGATCCGCGAGGCCTCGGTCCGCAAGCTCTATCCCGGCGAGATTTCAATCAACCTCACCGAGCGTGAGCCTTATGCGCTCTGGCAGGTCAAGGGCGATCTCTTCCTGATCGCGCAGGACGGCACGGTGATCGACAAGATGGATGATGGCCGCTTCGCCTACCTGCCGCTGGTCGTCGGGCCCGACGCCAACAAGCGGGCGAAGGACTACATCGCGCTGCTCGGCGAAGCCGGTTCCTTCGGCTCGCGTATCCGCGCCGGCAGCCTCGTCGCCGGCCGGCGCTGGAACCTGAAGCTCGACACCGGGGCTGACGTGCGGCTGCCGGAGCAGGGCGCCGGCGCTGCGCTGAAGCGCCTGGCCAGCCTCGAACAGGACTTCCGAATCAGCGAGAAGGACTTGATCGCCATCGACATGCGCCAGCCTGACCGGGTGACCATGCGCCTGACCGAAGAGGCCGCGACGACGCGGTTCGAGCAGCTCAAGAGCAAGACCAAGAAGAAGGGCGGCGAGGCATGAGCTTGACCTCGCAAGGCCTGACCCCGCGGATGCGTCCTTTGTCGTCGCGCAAGAGCGCGACCTTGTCGATTCTGGACATCGGCACGAGCAAGGTTGTCTGCCTGATCGCCGAATTGAACCCGGCCGAGGCGAACGAGCGGCTGCGTGGGCGCACCCATGTCGCGCGCATCATCGGTATCGGCCACCAGCGCTCGCTCGGGCTGAAGGGCGGCGCGATCATCGATCTCGAAAGCGCCGAGCGCGCCATCCGCGCCGCGGTCGACGCGGCCGAGCGCATGGCCAAGGTCGAGGTCCAGTCCGTCATCGTCAACCTGACCGGCGGCCGGCTGAACTCGCAGCACTACCAGGCAAGCGTCGATCTGCGCGGCGGCTCGGTCGGCGATTCCGACGTGAAGCGCGTGCTCGCAGCGGCTGCGACCCATGCGATCCGGCCGGGCAAGGCGGTGTTGCATGCGCTGCCGACCGGCTACGCCCTCGACGGCTCGCCTGGCGTCCTCGATCCGCGTGGACTGATCGGCGGCTCGCTCTCGGTCGACATGCATGTCGTCGCGGCGGAAGCGGCGGCGGCGCGCAATGTCATGCTCGCGGTCGAGCGCTGCCATCTCGAGGTCGAGGCGGTGGTCGCCAGCCCCTATGCGGCGGGCCTTTCCGTCCTGGTCGACGACGAAGCCGAGATGGGCGTTGTCGTGGTCGACATGGGCGGCGGCACCACTTCGCTCGGCGTCTTCTCCGGCGGGCACCTGACCCATGCCGACGCGATCGCCGTCGGCGGCAACCACATCACCATGGACGTGGCGCGCGGGCTCTCGACCCGTGTCTCCGCCGCCGAGCGGCTGAAGACGCTGCACGGCTCGGCGATCGCCAGCCCGTCCGACGAGCGCGACATGATCGCAGTGCCGCAGGTCGACGACGACGAGCGGGACACGCCGAACCACCTGTCGAAGTCGCATCTGGTCCGGATCATTAAGCCGCGCGTCGAGGAGATTCTCGAACTGGTGCGTGATCGGCTGAAGGCGTCCGGCTTCTCGGCCGAGGCTGGGCGGCGCGTCGTTCTGACCGGCGGTGCCTGCCAGCTCACCGGTATGCCGGAAGTGGCGCGGCGCGTGCTCGGCGGCCAGGTCCGTACCGGCCGCCCGCTCGGGATCAAGGGTTTGCCGGAAGCGGGCAAGGGCCCGTCCTTCGCGGCGGCGGTCGGCCTGCTGGTCTATCCGCAGGTCGCGCATGTCGAACATTTCGAACCGCGGGCGGGGGCGTCGTTCTTCGCCCATGCGACCGATGGCTACTTCTCCCGCGTCGGCCGCTGGCTGCGCGAGAGCTTCTGAGTGTAGCGGGCCGCGGCGCCGAGAGGCGAGGCGACCCGGGGTGAGTACGAGCAGAGCGGGGCTCAGGCCCCTGGCGTGGAAGACGGGACGGCCCGCCAGGAGCCGGACAAGACAGTGAAAGAGGCAATCATGGCGATGAACCTGCAAGCCCCGGACATCCGGGAACTGAAGCCCCGGATCACCGTGTTCGGTGTCGGTGGCGCCGGCGGCAATGCCGTGAACAACATGATCGAGGCCGGTCTCGACGGCGTCGATTTCGTCTGCGCCAACACCGACGCGCAGGCGCTCGCACTCGCCCGCGCTCCGCGCATCATCCAGATGGGCCTCCAGGTCACCGAGGGCCTGGGCGCCGGCTCGCAGCCTGAAGTCGGCCGCGCGGCCGCCGAGGAGGTGATCGACGAGATCCGCGATCATCTCGCCGGCGCGCACATGGTCTTCATCACTGCCGGCATGGGCGGCGGCACCGGCACCGGCGCTGCCCCGGCGATCGCCCGCGTCGCCCGCGACATGGGCATCCTCACCGTCGGCGTCGTGACCAAGCCGTTCCAGTTCGAGGGCCAGCGCCGCATGCGCATGGCCGAGGCTGGCATCGGCGAGCTCAACGAAGCCGTCGACACGCTGATCGTCATCCCGAACCAGAACCTGTTCCGCGTCGCCAACGAGAACACCGGCTTCGCCGACGCCTTCGGCATGGCCGACCAGGTGCTCTACTCGGGCGTCGCCTGCATCACCGACCTGATGGTCCGTCCCGGCCTGATCAACCTCGACTTCGCCGACGTGCGCGCCGTGATGCGCGGCATGGGCAAGGCGATGATGGGTACCGGCGAGGCCCAGGGCGAGAAGCGCGCGCTCTCGGCCGCCCAGGCCGCGATCAACAACCCGCTGCTCGACGACGTCTCGATGAAGGGCGCGCGCGGCCTGCTGATCTCGATCACCGGCGGGCGCGACATGAAGCTCTACGAGGTCGACGAGGCCGCCACCCGCATCCGCGAGGAGGTCGACTCCGAGGCCAACATCATCGTCGGCGCCACCTTCGACGAGGCGCTCGAAGGCACGATGCGCGTTTCGGTGGTCGCCACCGGCATCGACAAGCCGATGACTGCCCAGGGCGAGCTCGACCCGACCGAAGCCCGTATCGCCGAGGTCGCCGAGCGGCTGAAGGCCGAGGCCCGGCTGCGTTCGGCCGTCCCGAACATCCGCACCTCTGCCTCAGCGCCTGCTCCCGCGCCCATGCCGGCTCCCGTCGCCGAGACCATGATGCCGGAGCCGGTCCGCGCTCCCGCGCCGGCCCCGGTCAGCTTCGCTGCCGATGTCCGCATCGAGCCGGCCCAGCCGCGTCCGGCGATGGTCGCTCCGCCGGTCGTCGAGGCGCCTGTCGCCGAAGCCTTCGTGCCGCATCATGAGGACAGCTTCATCCCGCCGATGCCCGAGCGCGCGGTGATCCGCCCGACCCGCATGCCGCGCGTCGAGGATCTGCCGCTGCCGGCCCAGCACCAGATCGCGCAGAGCCGCGGCGCGGTACCGGCTCCCGCGCCGGCCTCGGTCGAGCAGAAGCGGATGTCGCTGATGCAGCGCCTCGCCTCGGTCGGCTTCGGCCGCAAGGAGGACGAGTATGCCGAGGTGCCGATGGCGCCGCCGGCTCCCGCCCCGCGCCAGGCTCCGCCGGCTCCGGCTGCCGGCCCCAGCGCCGCCCATGCCGAGTTCATGCGCCGCCCGCCGGCGCCTGCCACCCGGCCGGCCCAGGGCCAGCTCGACCAGCTCGGCCGCGCAGCTCCGGCCCGCAATACGGAAGAAGACCAGCTCGAGATCCCGGCCTTCCTGCGCCGCCAGTCGAACTGAGCTTTCGAACCGAGCTTTCCTGGCCGGTTCAACCGGTTTAACAAAAGGCCCGGCGGCACTGCCCGCCGGGCCTTTTTTAACGTCTGAAAAACCATATACATCAAGCAGATGGTTAAGATTTTCTGGCTTTGTAACCTCTGTTACAGAGCGAAAGAAAGCGTGATTTTGAAGCCAATGCGCCTGCGCGTATCTTGCAGCGCATCACCGGGTAAGGGGATTCGGGATTAATCCCGAGTTCGCTGCACATCAGGGAACCGCATCGATCGTCAAAGAGGTTGCGCCGTAAGGCGCCGGCCCAGAGATCGTCGCGCTTAAGATCGGATACTGAGTATGATGGCTGAACGGCAGACGACCCTACGCTCGCCCGTGACCCTCCAAGGCATCGGCGTTCATTCCGGGGCTCCCGCCTGCCTGACCCTGCGGCCCTCCACTGCCAATTCCGGCGTCGTCTTCCTGCGCAAGGGCCTCGAAGGCGGTCATGAGCAGCTGATCCACGCCCGCCACAACAAGGTCAGTGCCACCGAGCTGTGCACCGTGATCGGTGACCAGGTCTCCGGTTCCGTCGCCACGATCGAGCATCTGATGTCGGCCTGCGCCGGCCTCGGCCTCGACAATGTGCTGGTCGAGATCGACGGTCCCGAGATGCCGATCATGGACGGCAGCGCCGCCGAGTTCGTCACCGCCATCGAGGCGACCGGCCTCGTCGCCCTCGGAGCGACCCGCCGCTACCTCAAGGTCCTGCGCCCGGTCCGCATCGAGCAGGGCCGCGCCTTCGCCGAGCTCTCGCCGTCGGAGAGCGGCTTCCGCCTTGATGTCGAGATCGACTTCGACACCAAGGCGATCGGCCGCCAGCGCAAGATCTTCGATCTCGACCCCGAGGCTTATGCCCGCGAGATTTCCCGCGCCCGCACCTTCGGCTTCATGCGCGATGTCGAGCAGCTCTGGAAGGCCGGCTTCGCGCTCGGCGCCTCGCTCGACAACACCGTCGCGATCGGCGACGACAAGGTGATCAATCCCGAAGGCCTGCGCTACGCCGACGAATTCGTGCGCCACAAGGTCCTCGACGCGGTGGGCGACCTTGCGCTCGCCGGCTACCCGATCCTCGGCGAATTCCGTTCCTATTGCGGCGGTCATCGCATGAACGTCCGGATCCTCGAGGCCCTGTTCGCCGACCGCGCCAATTACGCGATCGTCGAGGCCCAGCCGGTCTTCGCCCACCATGCGGTGCAGATGGCGGCCGGCCCGGTGCCTGCCGCGCTCGCGCCCGACCTGCACTGAGCAGGGTACTACGCGACGCTACGCCTTGCATTCGCCCGTTTCCTGTTGGAAACGGCGAATGCACTGCATGAAGCGCCCGTCACGCTTGGCGAAAAGGCTGCTTCTGAGCTAGAGCATGTTCCGCAAAAGTGGGGACCATTTTTGCGATGAGAGCATGCTCCAGCACTAAGTTGGCGCGAATTCTGATCGTTCGACCGTTTCGGTCGAACGGAAAGCGCGCTAAGCCAATTCGCGCGCTCTTACCGAAGGGCGTCACAAGGACGGATGAAGTGAGCGTCATGCGGCTGAAGACAATCAACTCCGGCGAATCGACCAGCGGCGGCAAGCGCCTTGTGCTGGCCTTTGCCCTCGCGGCTACGCTCGGTGGCTGCGACACGATGAGCTCGCTCAACCCGTTCGATCGGCCTGAGACCTACAAGCCCGAGGTGGTAGCTGAGGTTCCGGCCGACAAGCTCTACAATGAAGGCCTCGCCCGTCTCCAGAACGGCGACACCGAAGGCGCGAACAAAAAGTTCGACGAGATCGACAAGCAGGCGCCGTTCTCGCCCTATTCGAAGAAGGGCCTGATCATGGCCGCTTACTCGAATTACGAGGCGCAGAAGTACGACGACGCGATCACCGCCTCGAAGCGCTTCCTGGCACAGAACCCGGCGAGCCCGGACGCGGCCTATGCGCAGTACATCCTGGCGATGTCCTATTACAACCAGATCCCGGACGCGACGCGCGACCAGGAGCGTACCGACCTGGCGCTCCGTGCGATGCAGGAGCTGCTCAACCGCTATCCGAAGTCGGAATACGTCATCGACGTGCGCGAGAAGATGCTGGTGGCGCGTGACCAGCTCGCCGGCAAGGAGATGAATGTCGGGCGTTTCTATCTCGAGAAGCGCAACTACACCGGCGCCGTCGGCCGCTTCCGCGACGTCATCACCAAGTACCAGACCACGCGCCATGTCGAGGAGGCGCTGATGCGCCTGACCGAGGCCTATATGGCGCTTGGTATCACCAACGAGGCGCAGACCGCCGCTGCGGTGCTCGGCCACAACTTCCCTGACAGCCCCTGGTACAAGGACGCCTATACGCTCCTCGAGAGCGGCGGCTTGCAGCCACGTGAGGATCGCGGCTCCTATATCAGCCGGACCTTCAACGGCTTCACCCGCGCTGTCGTTGGGATAACCGGTCTCGGCCGCCTCTAAGTCGGTCTGCTGGTGCCCCGGCGAGGCCATCTCCTGCCGGCACAAGGGAGCTGAGTCACCATGCTCGCTCAGCTCTCGATCCGCGACATCGTTCTGATCGACCGGCTCGACCTGGGCTTCGAGGACGGGCTCAGCGTGCTGACCGGCGAGACCGGCGCCGGCAAGTCGATCCTGCTCGATGGCTTCGCGCTGGCGCTGGGCGCACGCGGTGATGGCGGCCTGGTGCGCCATGGCGAGACGCAAGGCCAGGTCAGCGCCGTGTTCGACCTGCCGATGGCGCATCCGGCGCGGGCTCTCGCCCAGGCGCAGGAGATCGACACCGACGGCGACCTGATCCTGCGGCGCGTGCAATATGCCGACGGGCGTACCCGCGCCTTCGTCAACGACCAGCCGGTCAGCGTCCAGATCCTGCGCATGATCGGCGCGGCGCTCGTCGAGATTCATGGTCAGCATGACGACCGCGCTCTCACCGACCCGGCCCAGCACCGCACCATCCTCGACAGCTTTGGCGAGTTGACCGGGCAGTCGGCCGAGGTCGCCCGTGCCAGCGAGACGCTGAAAAAGGCGCGCCAGGCCCTGCAGAGCCAGCGCATGCGGGTCGAGACGGCTCGCAAGGAGGCCGATTTCCTGCGCCATGCCGTGGCCGAGCTCGGCAAGCTCGCGCCCGAGCCGGGTGAGGAAGAGGCGCTGGCAGCGCGGCGCCAGGGCATGATGGCTACCGAGAAGGTCGCCCGCGACATCATCGAAGCCTATGAGGCGGTCGGCGGCACCACTTCGCCTGTTTCCGCGCTGTCGGGCGTACTGCGCCGGCTGGAGCGACGTGCGAGCCAGGCGCCGGAGCTGGTCGACCCGTCCATTGCTGCGCTGACCACGGCGGTGGTCGCGCTGGAGGAGGCGGGGGAGACGCTGCAGGCGGCGGTACGCGCTGCCGAATTCGATCCGCGCGTGCTGGAGCGCGTCGAGGAGCGGCTGTTTGCGCTGCGCGCGGCGGCGCGCAAATTCGATGTCCCGGTCGATGCGCTGGCGGCGCTGGCGCAGACCATGGCGGCCGATCTCGCTGCGCTCGACGAGAGCGAGGGCTCGCTGAAGCGTCTGGAAGCGGAGCTCGCCGAAGCCGAAGCGGCCTATGTCGGGCTGGCGACGGCCTTGTCCGCAGGGCGCATCAGGGCTGCTTCGGCGCTCGATGCGGCGGTGAAGGCGGAATTGCCGCCGCTCAAGCTGGAGCGGGCGCGTTTCATCACGCAGATCGACAGCGACCCCGATGCGCGCGGGCCGGAAGGGCTCGACCGCGTCGAGTTCTGGGTCGAGACCAATCCAGGGACGCGGCCGGGGCCGATGATGAAGGTCGCCTCGGGCGGCGAACTCTCGCGCTTCATGCTGGCGCTGAAGGTGGTGCTCGCCGAGCGCGGCTCGGCCCCGACCCTGGTGTTCGACGAGATCGACACCGGCGTTGGCGGCGCGGTGGCGGATGCGATCGGCGAGCGGCTGGCCCGGCTGGCGGCGCGGGTGCAGGTGATCTCGGTGACGCATGCGCCGCAGGTCGCGGCCAAGGCCGGCCAGCATTTCCTGATCGCCAAGTCGGCTGATGGCGGGGAGGGCGTCGACGAGCGCACCGTCACCCGGGTCTCGCCTTTGCAGGATGGTACGCGGCGCGAGGAGATCGCCCGCATGCTCGCTGGCGCTTCGATCACGGAGGAGGCGAGGGCGGCCGCCGGCAAGCTGCTCGATGCGGCCGGGATGCGCGGCTAGCTAAGCGTCTTTCCGGGACTTCGCGCAGCGAAGGGCCCGGAACCCAGAACCGATGCCGGTTGCGATGCCGGCGCGGCTCTCGACTCGCTCTTGCTATGCTTGTTTCGGCTCTGGGTTCCGGGCTCAGGCCTGTCGGCCTGCCCCGGAAAGACGGTGCGGCGCCATGCGAGCATAGGTCAGGCCAGGATCAGCTCGTATCCAGTGCCCTTCTCGACGACGCGTCTGAAACCTTCGATATGGCCGCCCGAGACGAGCCAGCCCTCATCCGCTGCGCGAGCAAGGATGGCGCGGCGGGAGGCAAGGGCGGTGGCGGCGTCGAAATCATAGACGAAGCCGATCCCCGGATCGGTGGCCTGCAGATCGGAGAGATGCAGCGCATCACCCCAGAGCAGCAGGCTCTGCTCGCCTTCGATCAGGTAGCCGCTATGACCGGCGGTATGGCCGGGGAGAAGGATCAATCTGATGCCGGGTCGCACGATGCCGGCCGGGGCAGGGTGGATGCGATCGGCATAGTGCTTCTTCACCGCCGCCGTGACGGCGAAGCCACCTTGCCGGTTCTGCGGTGTCTTTGCGCGGTTGGCCTCCTCGCCAAAGAAGCCGAAATCGGCTTCGGGCACGATGATCTCGGCATTGGGAAAGCGGTCGCGCTCGCCGTCGAACAGCCCGAGTGCATGGTCCCCATGGAGATGCGTGATCAGGACACGCTCGACCTGCTCGGGTGCAATGCCGGCGCCAGCCATGGCGGCGGGAGCATGGCCCATCGCCGAGCCCCAGGAGGGGCCGGTGCCGGCGTCGACGAGGGTGATCCCGTCGGCGCCCTTCAGGGCGAAGCAGTTGACGGGGATGCTGACCTTCGGCTTGCCCCAGCGCGCCACGGCCTCGTCGCGAGCGGCCTCGCCATCGGCATGGATCAGGACGTCGAGCGACGCCTCGAAGATCCCATCGTGGAGCGTGAGCACATCGTAGGAACCGAACCGCCGCCAAGTCTCGCTCATCTCCGCAGATCCCCGCTCCGGTGTGATATGCTTAGACCATGCAGCTCTCTGCGCCGACAACGGAGCGGGCGGCATGGCCGGCATCCGCTGCCGCATACGGGATGGACCGATGCTGCATTCCCTTTTCCTGCGATTTCCTCTATGTGCAGCGCAATATCGCGGTGCCGTGTCCGGCGCTGCCCCTCGTTCTGCGTGCTGCCGACCCGCCAGCTGCAATCTAAGGCCTGACATCGATGTCCTTCATCTCCACGAGTGCGCCGCTGGCGCGGGCGCTCGCCGATCGTAATTACAGCGAGCCGACCCCCGTCCAGGCCGCAGTGCTGGAAGAGGCGGCCGCCGGCCGCGACCTGCTGGTCTCCTCGCAGACCGGCTCGGGCAAGACCGTGGCCTATGGCCTCGCCATCGGCGCCGACCTGCTCGGCGACGCCGAGGCCCTGCCGCGGGCCGAACGACCGCTGGCGCTGATCGTCGCGCCGACGCGCGAGCTCGCCCTCCAGGTCCAGCGCGAGCTCGGCTGGCTCTACAAGCAGACCAATGCCCGCGTGATCTCCTGTGTCGGCGGCATGGACCCGCGCCGTGAGGCGGCTCTGCTCGACGAGGGCGCGCACATCGTCGTCGGCACGCCCGGCCGTCTGCGCGACCATATCGAACGTCGCCGCCTCGACGTTTCGGGCCTGCGGGCGGTCGTGCTCGACGAGGCCGATGAGATGCTCGATCTCGGCTTTCGCGACGATCTCGAATTCATCTTGAAGTCTGCGCCGGAAGAGCGCCGCAGCTTGTTGTTCTCGGCGACGCTGCCGAAGGCGATCATCGCCATGGCGCGCAGCTATCAGCGCGATGCCCTGCGCATCGAGGTCGCTGGCGGCGAGCGGGGTCATGCCGATATCGAGTACCGCGCCATCCGCGTTTTCCCGAAGGAGGCCGAACTCGCGGTCGTCAACCTGCTGCGCTTCCACGATTCGCCGACGGCGCTGGTGTTCTGCAACACCCGAAACGCGGTGCGTCATCTCGAGGCGATCCTGCTGGAGCGCGGTTTCTCGGCTGTGGCGCTCTCGGGTGAACTCAGCCAGAGCGAGCGCAATTCGGCGCTGCAGGCCTTGCGCGACGGTAGAGCCCGCGTCTGCGTCGCGACCGACGTCGCGGCGCGCGGCATCGACCTGCCCGGCCTGACACTGGTCATCCATGCCGAGCTCCCGAACGATCCCGAGGTGATGCAGCATCGCTCGGGCCGCACCGGCCGCGCCGGCAACAAGGGCACCAGCGTGCTGCTGGTGCCGGCCTCTCGCCGCCGCAAGGCCGAGATGCTGATCGCCGAGGCCAAGATCGAGGCGAGCTGGGCCGGCCCGCCGACGCAGGACGAGATCCGCGTGCTCGACGAGCAGCGCCTGCTGAGCGATCCCCTGCTCTCCGGTGAGGCGAGCGAGGACGATGCGCCGATGGTCGCAGCCCTGCTTGCGGGGCGCTCGACGGAGGAGATCGCGGCGGCGCTGGTGCGTGTCTATCGCTCGCGCCTGCCCGCGGCCGAAGAGGTCGGCGATCCCAATTTCGGCCGTGACGAACGTCGCCCCGTGCGCAGCGCCGAGGATTACGCAAGGCCGCGCGAGCATGGTGGCACCGAGCGGCCGGAGCGCCGCGAGAGGTCGGGTCCGCGCGGCGATACCGTCTGGTTCCGCCTCAATATCGGCCGCAAGGACGGCGCCGATCCGCGCCAGCTCCTGCCGATGCTGTGCCGGCGCGGCAAGATCACGCGCGACGAGGTCGGCGCGATCCGCATCTTCGACAAGGAGACCAAGGTCGAGATCGATGCCGAGGTCGCGGAGCGCTTCGCGCAACTCGCCAAGGCGGTCGACCGCGACAAGATCATCATCGAGCCGGTGACGGGTGAGGACGAGCGCCGTCCGGCCAAGCCCTTCGCCGAGAAGGCGAGCCATGCGCCGCGCGGCGCTCACCCGGCGCGCGAGCAGCGCGACGAGCGTTCGACGGCGCCGGCGCGCAAGCCCTATGAAGGCAAGGGCAAGCCATTCGTCGCCAAGCCCTATGATCCGACGCGGCGTGACCGCGAGCCGGCATATGAGGAGACCGCGATCCTGCGGCCCGAGCGGCCCTTCGACAAGAAGGGTGAGCACGGCGGCAAGCCATTCGCCGGCAAGTTCAAGGGCGGCAAGTTCGAGGGTGGCAAGAAGCCATTCGGCGCACCGAAGGGTGGCGAGCGTCCGGGCGCCGACGATGGCCGGCCGGCTGGCAAGAGCTTCGGCGATAAAAAGCCGTTCGGAGCCAAGAAGCCCTTCACTGGCAAGAAGCCTTTCGGAGCGAAGAAGCCGCGCCGCGACGATCGCTGAGGCGTGTTGTCGTCATGGTCGGGCTTGTCCCGACCATGCCTGTCTTCTTTCGTCGAAAGTGCGGTTCAAGACGTGGATGCTCGCCCCAAGGGCGAGCATAACGAGCTGGATCAGCGCAGCCCGAGGAAGGACAGAATCGCCAAGACGACGACGACCAGACCGACGATGTAGATGATGTTGTTCATGGCGGAGCCCCCTCCGGTTGTGCTGCCGTCGCATCGCAACGGCCGATGATCGGTGCGGCAGTGCCGCAACACCAGTCGAACGCGGCGTAGCGCGGGATTGTTCCGAAATCGTCGTATATCTGTTGCACTCGCCAGCCATCCGCTCCCACAATGCCCGGCCGGGCAGAGACCCGGACGGGGGATCGCGATGAGGACGATGGGTAAGGCGCTCGGCGCCGTGTTGATGTTGGCCGGGCTCGTTCTGCCCGCCGCCGCGCAGGATCGGTTGGTGATCGCCGGGCGCGATGCCGGCTTCGCCCCGGCGCTCGCCAAGATGGTCGAGCTCTACCAGGCCAAGAATCCGGCTGTGAAGATCGAGCGGCTCGAGCTCGGCGGCGGCCCGCTCTATGAGCGCCTTGCCGTCGGCGCGCGCGAGAAGACGGCTGCGACCGACGTCGCCATGCTCGACGACATCTGGGCGCCGGAGTTTATGGCGCGCGGCTGGCTCACCGACCTCGACACCGTCGGCGGCCTGCCGGGCGAGTTCGTCAAGTCGGCGATCGATGTCTCCAAGCACAACGGCAAGCTCTATGCCGCGCCCTTCGTCGGCAACATCGCCATGTTCGCCTATCGCAAGGATCTGCTCGCCAAGCACGGCTTCGAGCGGCCCAAGACCTGGAGCGACGTCGTCAAGGCGGCTCAGGTGATCCAGTCCAAGGAAGAAGGCGTCTCCGGCCTCGTCTTCCGCGGCATCAAGGGCAACCCGATCGTCACCTCCTTCCTGCCGGTGCTGTGGGCGCATGGCGGCGACGTGGTGAGCGCCGACGGCAAGGCCGTGCTCGACACGCCCGAGGCCGAGAAGGCGCTGACCCAGTTCCTCTCGTTCAAGGCTCTCGCGCCGAAGGGCGTCGAGACCTACAACGCCACCGAACTGCGTGACGCGATCCAGCAGGGCCGCGCCGCGATCGCGGTCGAGATGTGGTCGTCCTGGGCCGGCACGCTCGACGGCAACGCCTCGAAGGTCGCTGGTCAGGTTGAAGTCGTCGCCACACCGGGCGAGGTCAAGGGGCCGGCGCCGATGCTGGGCGCCTGGCTGCTCGGCATCCCCGCGGATTCGCCGAACAAGGCGCGCGCTGCCGACTTCATCCGCTTCGTCACCAGCCCTGAGAACCAGAAGCTGATCGCGCTCGAAACCGGCAACCCGCCGACGCTCACCGCGCTGTTCAACGACAAGGACCTCGTCGCCAAGTATCGCTGGTACCCGGCGCAGCTCGAGGCGCTGAACGTTGCCCAGGCCCGTCCGCGCATCAGCCAGTGGGCCCGCGTCGAGACCATTCTGGGCGACTATCTCCAGCTCGCCCTGATCGGCCAGCTGCAGCCCAAGCAGGCGCTGACCGAGGCCAACGCCCAGATCGCCCGCGCCCTGACGCGCTGATCGTCACACGGGCCGCCTCCTCGCGAGGCGGCCCGCTTTCCGTCTGGACGTAATGACCGCTTCCCGCCGCCTGCTGCCCTGGCTTCTGCTGACGCCAGCGCTCATCATCTTCGCCGGGCTGACGCTCTATCCGCTCGGGCGGACGCTGGCGCTGTCCCTGTTCGCCACCGATTACGGCTTCGAGAACGCCAAGTTCGTCGGGCTCGAGAATTTCCAGGAGCTCTGGGACAGCCGCTTCTTCCGGCAGGCGGTGACCAATACCGTGCTGTTCACGGTGGTGGCGACGGTACTCGAAGTCGCGGCCGGCCTGGGGCTAGCGCTGCTGCTCGACCGGGCCTTTCCCGGCCGTACGCTGATCATGACGTTGCTGCTCGCGCCCTTCGTGCTCTCGACCATGGTGGTCACTGCGATCTGGCGGGCCTGGTTCCATTTCGACCTCGGCTTTCTGAACAACCTCTTGCGCACCGTCGGCCTGCCCGGCGTGCCCTGGCTGTTCGACCCGAATCTCGCGCTCTGGTCGATCGTGTTGGTCGATCTCTGGCAGACTGCGCCCTTCGCCTTCCTGATCATCTTCGCGGGCCTGCGCCTGATCCCGCAGGACGTCTATGAGGCGGCCCGCGTCGACGGCGCAGGGCCATGGCGGCGCTTTCGCGACATGACGCTGCCTTTGCTGGCGCCCTATCTCTTCGTCGCGGCGCTGCTGCGCTCGGTCGACAGCTTCAAGCTGTTCGACAAGGTCTACGCCATGACCGGCGGTGGGCCGGGACAGTCGACCGAGACGGTCTCGATGTTCGTCTACCGGCAGGGCTTCCGCTTCTTCGACATCGGGCTGGCTTCGGCCGCCGCCGTGGTGATGATCGTCGTCGCCGGTTTGCTCGCCGTCGTTTATGCGGCCTCGCTGCTGCGGGGGGCGGGCCGATGATCCGGATCATCGCCGCCTTCGGGCTCTGCGCGCTGTCGCTGATCCCGCTGCTCTGGATGGTCGCGACCTCGTTCAAGCCGCCGGCCGAATATGTCTCGACCTCGATCGCGCTCTGGCCGCAGGATCCGACGCTGGCGCATTACCGCGTGCTGCTCGACGGCGGGATGTGGCGGCTCGGGCTCAACAGCGTCGTGGTGGCGCTGGGCACGGTGAGCCTGTCGCTCCTGGCCGGTTTGCCGGCGGCCTATGCGCTGGCGCGCTTCGAGCTGCCCAGGCGCTTCGATGTCGTCTTCCTCGGCTTCGTGCTGGTGATCAAGCTGGCGCCGCCGATCGCGCTCGCGATCCCGCTCTATCAGGTGCTGCGGGCCCTCGGCCTGCTCGACACCCATCTCGGGCTGATCCTCGCCAACCAGATCCTGGCGCTGCCTTTCGCGATCTGGATGCTGCTCGGCTTCGTCCGCGACGTGCCCTATTCGTTCGAGGAGGCAGCGATGCTCGACGGTGCCGGCTTCGTGAAGCGGCTGCTTCAGATCGTGGTGCCGCTGCTGATGCCCGGCCTGGTCGCGACCGCGGTCTTCGTCGCGATCATGAGCTGGAACGAGTTCCTGTTCGCGCTGCTCTTCATCCAGACGCCGTCGAAGTTCACCCTGCCGGCCTTCATCGCGACGCTGATCAACGAGGATGAGACCTTGTGGGGCAGGCTCTCGGCGATGGGGCTGATCGCCTCGCTGCCGGTGCTGCTCGCGGTCGGGCTGGTCAGGCGCGGGCTGACGCGCGAGGTGTCTGTGGATCAGCATTGAGGGGCGCTCGTCATTCCGGGGCAGGCCGAAGGCCTGAGCCCGGAACCCAGAACCGATGCGGGAATGATCAGGACGCAACGACCCGACCGCCTCCTTTGTGCCGCGGCATCGGTTCTGGGTTCCGGGCCCGCCGCTTACGCGGCGTCCCGGAAAGACGAGGAGCTGCCTACCGCGGCACGACCTTGCGGTAGAAGTGCCAGCTGGCATGGCCGAGGATCGGCATGACCAGGATCAGGCCGACCAGCACCGGCAGCGAGCCGAGCACCAGCAGCGCCGTGATCGTCAGGGCCCAGTACAGCATCACCCGCGGGTTCTTCTCGACAGCGGCCATCGAGGTCTTCACCGCGGTCGCCATGCTGACATGCCGGTCGAGCATCAGCGGGAAGGAGACGACCGTCATCGAGAACACCAGGATGGCGAAGAGCAGGCCGAGCGCATTGCCGAGGATGACCATCGTCCAGCCATTCACCGTGGTCAGCAGCGGCATCATGAAGCCCTCGAAGGATTCGAGCGGCACATCGCCCATCAGCCAGCGATAGATCACCCAGGCGCTGAACAGCCAGGTGAGGAAGACGCCCGTCAGCACCGCGCCGAGCAGCGCGATCTGGCCGATGCCGGGCGAATGCACGACATCGAGCGCATGCTTCCAGGAGGTGTCCATGCCGAGCTCGCGGCGGCGGCTGATCTCGTAGAGGCCGATCGCGGCGAACGGGCCGAGCAGGGCGAAGCCCGAAGCCAGCGGGAACAGCAGCGGGAAGATGTTGTAGCTCACCGTCAATCGGGCGAGCAGGATGCCGGCGATCGGATAGATCAGCGCGATGAAGAGCAGGTGGCTCGGCTGGGCCATGAAGTCGGAATAGCCCTGCTTGAGCGCGTCCTTGATGTCGGCGACGCGGATTTCGTTGACCGGCAGGGCATCGGCAGGCGCAGCATCGTTCGCCGCCATCGGGGGATGATGGATATGGGTATCGGCCATGGCGTTCTTCCCGGTTGCGGCCCGGTTCGCCTTGGCGGTCCTGACGCGATCCTCCGGTCAAGACCTGCGAGGCGTCGAGCATCCATTTCAGCGGGGGTAGCTTACACCCGGCACGCTCCTGCCACAAATCGGCGTACCCAAATCGTGAAACAGGAGCTTCGCAGGATACTTCCCCTGAACTAGAACTGCGCCATGCCTCAGACTGTTCCCACCCTCGTCGAAGATTTGACGCCCGAAGCCGCCCGCGCCGAGCATGAAATGCTCGGGCCGGAGATTGCCGCCGCGAATGCCGCTTATCACAGCGACAGTGCGCCGATCATGGACGATGCGACCTTCGACGCGAAGTTCCGCCGGCTCACTGCCCTGGAAAACGCTTTCCCCGAGCTCAAGGGGGCTGAGGCGCTGTCCGAGAAGGTCGGCGCCAAGCCCTCGGGCAAGTTCGCCAAGATCCGGCATCGCGTGCCGATGCTCTCGCTCAACAACGCCTTCGCCGACGAGGACATCGCCGATTTCGTCACGCGCGTGCGGACTTTCCTCGGTCGCAAGGACGACCAGCCGCTCGCCTTCACCGCAGAGCCGAAGATCGACGGGCTCTCGCTCTCGCTGCGCTATGAGAAGGGCGAACTCACCAGCGCCGCGACGCGTGGCGACGGCGAAGAGGGCGAGGACGTCACGGCCAATGCCCGCACGATTTCCGAGATCCCGCATCGGCTGAAGGGCAAGGACGTGCCTGATATCGCCGAGGTGCGCGGCGAGATCTATCTCGGCCATGCCGATTTCGCGGCGATCAACCAGCGCCAGCGCGAGAAAGAGGAGCGCGAGTTCGCCAATCCGCGCAACGCCGCCGCCGGCTCGCTGCGCCAGCTCGACGTCTCGATCACCGCGAGCCGCCCCTTGCGCTTCTTCGCCTATGCCTGGGGCGAGATGCCGGAGCTGCCGGCGCCGACGCAGTTCGGCGTGGTCGAAGCCTTCGCGCGCTGGGGCTTCAAGACCAATCCGCTGATGGCGCGCTGCGAGAGCGTCGAGGAACTGCTGGCGCATTACCGGTCGATCGAGGCGCAGCGTGCAACGCTCGGCTACGACATCGACGGCGTCGTCTACAAGGTCGACGATCTCGCGCTTCAGGCAAGGCTCGGTTTCGTCGCCCGCGCGCCGCGCTGGGCGATTGCGCACAAATTCCCGGCTGAGCTCGCGACCACGGTGCTGGAGGCGATCGACATCCAGGTCGGGCGCACCGGCGCGCTCTCGCCGGTGGCGCGCCTGAAGCCGGTGACGGTCGGCGGCGTCGTCGTCACCAATGCGACGCTGCACAACGAGGACTATATCCGCGGCTTCGATTCGAAGGGGCTGCCGATCCGCGACGGCAGCGACATCCGCATTGGCGATACCGTAACGGTGAAGCGCGCCGGCGATGTGATCCCGCGCGTCGAGGCGGTCGACCTTTCAAAGCGCCCGGCCGACGCGCAGCCTTACGTCTTCCCGGCGACCTGTCCGGTCTGCGGCTCGGATGCGGTGCGCGAGCATAATCCGCGTTCGGGCAAGGAGGATGCGGTGCGCCGCTGCACTGGCGGGCTGATCTGCGAAGCGCAGGCGGTCGAGCGTCTCAAGCATTTCGTCTCGCGCGACGCGCTCGACATTGACGGGCTCGGCGACAAGCAGATCGAGTTCTTCCACACCGATCCCGATCTGCCGGTGAACGAGCCGGCCGACATCTTCACGCTGGCGCAGCGCGACGCCGCGAATCTCAAGAAGCTGAAGGACAAGGAAGGCTTTGGCACGACCAGCACCAAGAAACTGTTCGAGGCGATCGACGACCGGCGGAAGCCGCCGCTCAACCGCTTCATCTTCGGGCTCGGTATCCGCCATATCGGCGAGACCAATGCGCGCTTGCTGGCGCGCCATTACGGCTCGTTCGAGGCGTTGCAGGCCGCCTGCCTCGCCGCCGAGAACCCGGAGAGCGAGGAGCGGGCGGCGCTCGACGCGATCGATGGTGTCGGCCCGACCGTGGTCGAGGCGCTGCTGCAGTTCTTCGCCGAGGAGCACAACCAGCAGATGCTCGCCCGGCTGCTCGGCGAGGTCACGCCGCAGCCGCTGGAAGCGGTTGCCTCGTTCAGCCCCGTCGCCGGCCAGATCGTCGTCTTCACCGGCGCGCTCGAGCGCATGACCCGTGACGAGGCCAAGGCGATGGCCGAGCGGCTCGGCGCCAAGGTCGCTGGCTCGGTCTCGTCGAAGACCGATTTGCTGGTGGCAGGGCCGGGCGCCGGCTCGAAGCTCAAGGATGCGGCCAAGCACGGCGTCAAGGTGATCGACGAGGCCGGCTGGTTCGAGCTGGTGGGTGGGTAGGACTCACCGCAGCCGAGATTGCCTCATTGCGAAATGAAGGGCGCGGGGAACCCTTCTCCCGGATGGGAGAAGGGCAGGGATGAGGGCCTGCCCTATCCGGAGAAGGCGCTCCGGCGCCGTTGCGCTTCAATAATCAGCGGCGGTCCCTCACCCCTACCCCTCTCCCATCCGGGAGAGGGGATCCCGCGCTTGTTGGGCTGCTTTTTTACCCCCGCTGCGCCGCCAGCGTGCAGATCATCCGCGCCACCTCATAGGATTTCTCGAAGGCGGGAACGGGAAGGAACTCGTAGCGCGAGTGGAAATTATAGGCGCCGGTGAAGAAGTTTGGCGTCGGCAGGCCGCGGGCGGAGAGGGCTGCGCCGTCGGTGCCGCCGCGCATCGGGATCTGCTTCTTCCTGATCTGCAAGCGCTCCAGTGCGCCGAAGAGCAGCTCGACCGGGCGCTGGTCGTCGCCGAGGCTGTCGTGAATGTTGCCATAGGTGTCGCTGACCTCGCACTCGACGCGGCCGGTTGGGTAGAGCGCGGCGATCTCTCTGGTCACTTCTTCGATGCGGCGCTTGCGGGCTTCGAAGCTCTGCCTGTCGAAATCGCGGATCAGCGCACCCAGCCTGGCTTCGCTGGCATTGGCGGTGATGGCGTTGAACCAGACATAGCCCTCGCGGCCTTCGGTGTTCTCCGGCGTCTCAGAGCGGTCGAAGCGGCTGATGAAGTCCTGCGCCATCAGGACCGGGTTCACCAGCACGCCCTTGGCCGACATCGGATGGGTGCTGACGCCTGTGAGGGTGATCTCGACGGCAGCCGCATTGAAGTTCTCGATCACCACTTCGCCGAGCTCGCAGCAGTCGATCGTATAGGCGAAGTCGCAGGGGAAGCGGGCGAGGTCGAGAACCTTGGCGCCGCGCAGGCCGATCTCCTCGTCCGGTACGAAGGCGACGGCGATGTCGCCATGACGATCTTGCGGGCTGAGGTCGGCGAGCAGGGTCATGATCACCGTGATCGCCGCCTTGTTGTCGGCGCCGAGCACGCTGGCGCCGTCGCTGGCGATGATCTCGGCACCCTGCCAGTCGCGCAGTTGCGGATGCTCGGCGACGCGCAGCCAGATGTCCTGCTCAGGGTTGAGGCAGAGGTCCTCGCCCTCGAAGCGCAGGAGCTGCGGGCGGATATCGGGTGAGAGGCCTGCGTCGAACGTGTCGAGATGCGCGATGAAGCCGATCTTCGGTGAGCCCGGCACGGTGCCGCGTTTCAGCGCGGTGACGGTGGCGTGGTCGTCGATCTCGACATCGTCGAGGCCGAGCGAGCGCAACTCATCCGCAAGGAGTTCGGCAAGGCGCTGCTGGCCCGGCGTGCTCGGCAGCGTCGTCGCCTTGATGTCGCTCTGGCTGGTGACCGCGACATAGCGGAAGAAGCGCTCAATCAATTGCTGGCGGATGCTCATGGTCGTCCCGTCGAAGGCTTAGCGGTCTGTGGTCGGCAAGGCGCCCCGAGGGGCTGCCGGCAGGGGAGGCGTCGACCGGCCGCGTTGCGGGGATCGGCGGCTCGGCATTGCGGAAATGGCTTGGCGGCTTGCCGATCACCCGCTTGAAGGCGCGGCTGAAGGACGCCTCCGAATCGTAGCCGAGGCGGCGGGCGACGGCGGTGATCCGGAGCTTGTCGCGCTCCAGCCATTGCCTGGCCTGGTGCATCTGGACTTGCAGGACATAGCGGGCTGGCGTCTCGCCGACGACGCCGGCGAAGCGCTCGGCGAAAGCGGAGCGCGAGGCGTGCATCACCTTGGCGAGCGCATCGACCGTCCAGTCCTCGCTCGGATTGAGATGGATCGCGGCGAGGACGCGGCCGATGTCGGGGTCGCGGGCGGCGGCGATCCAGCCGGTGGCGCTGCCGCAGCCACGCTCGACCCAGGAGCGGATCAGGGCGGCGGCGACGACATCGGCGAGACGGGTCAGGATGCCGCCGGCGCCGACGCGATCGAGCGCGAGTTCGCAAGCCATGGTGGTCAGCAAGGCCGGGATGGCCGGCTCGTGCACCGCCATCTCATGGACCCACATCAATTCCGGCATCATCCGCAGCATCGGATGCTGGGAGTCGACGTTGAAGCAGAGGCTGGCGCTGAAGAACAAGGTCGCCTCGCCTTCTCCCGCGCCGCCGCGTGCCTCGGCGATCTCGCCGCAGCAGTGCTGGAAGGCGCAGTGGCCATTCGGCGTCGCCGAGAGGCCGGGTTCGCTGGCGAGCGCGTGCTCAACGCCGCGCGGCATCAGCACGGCATCGCCCTGTTCGAGCCGGCACCATTCGCCTTCGGGGGTACGCAGCCAGCAGCCGCGCTCGGCCATGAAGTGCAGGCGCGCCGCCGGCTGAGCCGGGAACAGCAGGCACCAGGGCGTCGTCATCTCGTAGCGGGCGTAATCTACGCCCTCGAGCCGAAGGCCGCGGAGCATCTCCGTGAGCGGGTCCGGTCCCGATCTTCTGGACGATTGGTCAAGCATGCCGGGTTTTTTAGCATGGAAGCTCCAGGTGGTCACGCCTAACTCCGGTGTCCGATCTTCCTGGAGCGACCTATGTCGGATTCCTTGTCAGCCACAGCCGATGCCGAACTTGTCGGTATCGTGCCCGAAGAGCGCACGGCCGCCTGGCCGGCGGTCTTCGCTCTCTCCATGGGCGTATTCGCGCTGGTCAGCGCCGAATTCCTGCCCGCCAGCGTCCTGACCTCGATCGCCGCCGATCTCTCGATCAGCGTCGGCGCCGCCGGGCAGACGGTCACGGTGACTTCGCTGGTCGGCGTCGCCGCGGCGATCTTCACGCCGATCGTCACCAGCCGTTTCGACCGGCGGTTGGTGCTCTGGTCATTGCTGTCGTTGCTTGCCCTGTCGAGCCTGGTCACGGCGCTGGCCAACGGCTTTGCCATGCTGCTGGCGGCGCGCTTCCTGCTCGGCCTTGCCCTCGGTGGCTTCTGGTCGATGGCGCCGGCGCTGACGCTGCGGCTCGTGCCGGCGCAGTCCGTGCCGCGGGCGCTGGCGTTGATCTCGGCCGGCGTCTCGGCCGCCTTCATCGGCGGCGGGCCGCTCGGGGCCTATCTCGATTCCCTGATCGGCTGGCGGATGGTGTTCGGGCTCTCGGCCGGGCTTGCCGGCGTCGCCCTGCTGGCGCTGCTGACGACGATGCCGCCGCTGCCGCCACAGACGGCGCCGCGGCTGGGCACGCTCGGAGTCCTGCTCTCGCGGCCGAGCATTCGGCTGATGCTGATCTCGGTGCTCGTCATCATCTCCGGGCAGTTCACCGGCTTCACCTATATCCGGCCCTTCCTCGAGCATGCGCCGCAGCTCGGCGTTGCGGCGATCACTGTCGTGCTGCTCGGCTACGGCCTCGGCAATGTCGTCGGCAATTTCGCCGGCGGGGCGGTGGCGGGGCGCGGCGTCAAACTCGCGATCGTCTCCTTCGCGCTGGCGATCGGCGTGCTGGCGCTGGTCATGCTCCAGTTCGGCGCCTCGCCGATCGTGGCCGGGATCGCGGTCGCGCTCTGGGGCTTCGCCTTCGGCTTCGCGCCGGTCGGCTTCCAGACCTGGATGGTGCGCGTCGCGGCCGACCATGCCGAATCGGCGAGCGGGCTGGTGACGGCGGCCTTCCTGGTCGCGATCGCCAGCGGCGCGGTGCTCGGCGGCCTGCTTGTCAACCATGTCGGCGGCCTCGGCCCGATCGGCTACATGGCGGCGGCGACGCTCGCCGGCGCGCTGCTTGTGCTCGTCGCCGGCAAGGAGCCGCCGCGGCCCTGACTCCTGACAGATGGCGACGGTTGCGTGATCGTCGCCATCACTTTTCTTCAAGACATGGGGCCGCGGTTCCGCTCTATCTTGCGTCATGGAACTGATCAGCCAAGGCGACGCATTGCAGGAGATGCCGCTCCGGGAGGGCGAGCACGCCCGCCTGTTCACGGCGGCGCGCTTCTCCGGGCTGGAATGCCTGTCGGCGCGGTTCTCGACCCATACCTATTCGCCGCATGCGCACGAGACCTATGCTGTCGGGACCATCCTCTCGGGCTGCGAGCTCTGGCATGCCCGCGGCCGCACGCTCTTCGCCCGCACCGGCGATCTCGTCTTCAACCATCCACTCGATGTCCATGATGGTGCGCCGAGCGAGGGCGGCTATCGCTACCGGATGACCTATCCGACGATCGAGCTGATGCGCGAGGTCGCGATCTCGCTGACCGGCGACGAGACGATCGGCACCCCCTTCTTTCCCGAACCGACCGTGCAGGACCCGGAGGGCTCGGCCCTGTTCTCGGAGGCGCATCGGGCGCTGGAAGAGGGCGGCGATGGCCTTGCCGGTGAGGAGGGCCTGCTGCGCGCCTATGGCTGGTGCCTGTCGCGCCATGCCGACCTGTCCGTCCGTGAGATCGGGCGCGAGCGCGGGCCGATCGCGCAGGCCAGGGAACTGCTCGAGCAGCGCTATGACGAGGACCTGTCGCTGGCGGACCTCACCCAGCGCTCGGGCCTGCCGCGGCATCACCTGATCCGGGCTTTCCGGCGCGAGACCGGGCTGACGCCGCATGCCTATCTCGTCGATGTCCGCGTCCGCCGTGCGCGCGAGCGGTTGCGGCGCGGCGAATCCCCCGGTGCGGTCGCGGCCGCCACCGGATTCTGTGACCAGGCGCATCTGACCCGCGCCTTCAAGGCGAGGCTTGGCGTGACGCCGGGCGTCTTCCGCGCCGCCCATCACGGCTGACGACATCAGGAAACTCCATGTCCTGGAAAGACGAAGCCCGTGCAGGGCTCAATGACATCTGGCCGGCTGCGCTGGCGGCGGTGCCGATCGGCCTGCTCTTCGGTGCACTCGCCGCTGGCAAGGGCCTCTCGCCGTTCGAGGTCTTCCTGATGAGCGTGCTCGTCTTCGCCGGCGGGGCGCAATTCGCCGCGGTCGAGCTCTGGACGCACCCGGCGCCGATCTTTGCGCTGGTGTTCTCGACGGCGCTGATCAACGCCCGCCATATCCTGATGAGCGCCTCGATCGCGCCGAAGCTCAAGGGCTTCTCCAACGCACAGATTTTTGGCGGGCTCTACTACATGGCCGACGAGAACTGGGCGCTGGCCGAGAAGCGGGCGCGCAGCCATCCGGTCACGCCAGCCTACTGGTTCGCCATGATCGTGCCCTTCGTGCTCGGCTGGCTGACGACCTCGACCACCGGCGCGATCATCGGCGCCGCGCTCGGCGATCCCAAGCGCTATGGCGCCGATTTCGCCTTCACCGCGCTGTTCATCGCGCTGACCGCCGCCTTCTGGAAGGGGCGCGTCACCGCCTGGACGGTGGCCGCGGCCGGCATCGCCTCGGCGCTCGCCTATAAGCTCGCGGGGCCGCCCTGGCATGTGCTGGCGGGGGCGCTCTGCGGCCTCGCCGCGGCCTGGATCGCCGCCGGCGACCTCGCCGAGAAACCCGTCGAAAGCCCGGCCGAATGAGCCTCGATCCGATCAACCTCGCCGCCTTCCTCGGCATGGCGCTGGTGACCTATCTCACCCGCATCGCCGGCCTTGCCCTCGTCGGCCGGCTCAACCTCTCGGCCCGGGCGCAGGCCGCCTTCGACGCGATCCCGCCGGCCGTGCTGATCGCGGTGATCGCGCCGAGCGCGCTGGCGACGGGCTGGCCGGAGACGGTCGCGGCGCTGGTCTGCGGCCTTGCGGCGACGCGGCTGCCGCTGCTCGGCGTGGTTGCCGTCGGCGTCGCGACCGTGGTTGCCTTGCGCATGGTGGCCTGAAGCCGGCCGGGAGGAAACGCATGCGCCCCGTGATGGATTCCGTGGTCGAGGCGATCGGCGACACACCGTTGGTCCGGCTCGACCGGCTGACGCGGCATCTCGGCGTCAGCGGGACCGTCCTCGCCAAGCTCGACTATCTCAATCCCGGCTTCTCGAAGAAGGACCGGGCCGCGCTCGGCATCATCGAGGAGGCGGAAGCGTCGGGCGCGCTGAATCCGGGCCAGACTGTCGTCGAACTCACCTCCGGGAATATGGGCACCGGGCTTGCGATCGTCTGCGGGATCAGGGGCTATCCTTTCATCGCGGTGATGTCGAAGGGCAACTCCGAGGAGCGCGCCCGGATGATGCGGGCGCTCGGGGCGGAGGTGGTGCTGGTCGACCAGCTTACCGGCTCGGTGCCGGGGCAGGTCTCGGGCGGCGATCTCGAACTCGTCGACCACGAGGCCAAGCGGATCACAAGGGAGCGCGGCGCCTTCCGCGCCGACCAGTTCCATCGCGACGGCAACTGGCTGGCGCATTACCAGACGACCGGCCTGGAACTCTGGGAGCAGAGCGGTGGGACGATCGACGCGTTCGTCGATTTCATCGGCTCGGGTGGGAGCTATGCCGGGGTGACCAAGGCGCTGAAAGAGCGCAGCCCGGCTGTGCGCTGCTATGTCGTCGAGCCGGCCGGGGCCGCGGCTGCAGCGGGCGAGGCGGTCATCAGGCCCGATCATCCGATCCAGGGCGGCGGCTATGCGATGGCCGATCTCGCCTTCCTCAGGGATGTGCCGGTCGACGGCTATCTGCAGGTGACGGGCGAGAAGGCGCGCGAGACGACGCGGCTGCTGGCGCGGTTCGAGGGGATTTTCGGTGGGTTCTCGGCCGGCGCGAATGTCGCGGCGGCGGTTCAACTGCTCGGTGGAGCCGAGGCCGGGAAAACGATCGCCGTCATCGTCTGCGATTCCGGGCTGAAGTATCTGTCGACGGATTTGTGGGGGTGACGCGGGCTCTTCCTTCTCCCCTCGGGGGAGAAGGTGGCAGCGCGAAGCGCTGACGGATGAGGGAAGTGTAGCGCTGCGCTTTAAAGCGGCTCACTCGGTCGAACCGCCCTCATCCCCCTGCCGGGACCTTCTCCCCCGAGGGGAGAAGGGAGCAAACCGTTACAACGGCAAGCACGCCTGCTCCAGCCAGGCCTTCGCCTCGCCCTCGACCAGCGGTGCGAGGTTGCTCCAGACCTGCGCGTGATAGGCGTTGATCCAGGCGAGTTCGCCCTCGTCGAGCAACGAGAGGTCGATGAGCGCGCGCTCATAGGGGCACCAGGTCACCGTCTCGAAGCCGTACATGGTGCGGTCGCCGCCGGGGATCTGGCGCTCCTCGACCACGATCAGGTTCTCGATGCGGATGCCGTAGGCGCCTTCCTTGTAATAGCCGGGCTCGTTCGAGAGGATCATGCCGGGCTCGAGCGGGGTGGTGCCGAGCTTGGAGAGCCGCTGCGGCCCCTCATGCACCGAGAGATAGCTGCCGACGCCATGGCCGGTGCCGTGGTCGAAATCGAGCCCGGCCTGCCAGAGCGGGGCGCGGGCGAAGGCGTCGAGCTGGGCGCCCGATGTGCCCTTCGGAAAGACCGCGCGCGAGATGGCGAGATGGCCCTTGAGCACGCGGGTGTAGCGGTCGCGCATCTCGGCGCTCGGCTCGCCGACCGCCATGGTGCGGGTGATGTCGGTGGTGCCGTCCTCGTACTGGCCGCCGGAATCGACCAGGAAGATGCCGGGCTCGATTCGGCGATTGCTGGATTCGGTGACACGGTAATGCGGCAGCGCCGCGTTCGGGCCGGCGCCGGCGATGGTCGTGAAGGAGACGTCGCGCAGTTCGCCGGTCTTCAGCCGCTCGGCCTCGAGTGCCGCGACGGCGTCGATCTCGGTCAAGCCGCCCTTGGGTGCCTCGCGCGCCAGCCAGGACAGGAAACGGACGATGGCGGCGCCATCGCGCAGATGCGCCCGGCGGCTGCCGTTGAGCTCGGCCTCGTTCTTCCTCGCCTTCATCAGCGCGATCGGGTCGGTGCCGGCCTCGGGCGTGCCGCCGGCGTCCCGGATCAGCGTGGCCAGCGCCGAGGCGGCCGTGCTGGAATCGAGCCGTACCTTCGCCTTGGCGGCGCCGAGCGCCTTGAGCTGCTGCTCCAGCGCCTGCGGCGGAGCGATCTCGCCGAGTGCGCCGATGGCATCGCCGGCCTCGTTGGTGATCTTCTCCGGGGCGAGGAAGACGGTGGGGCGGCCCTCGCGCGGCACGATGGCATAGCCGAGCGGCAGCGGCGTGTGCTCTACATCGCCGCCGCGGATGTTGAAGGTCCAGGCCAGCGCGTGCGGGTCGGAGAGGACGAGCGCGTCGACCTTGGCCCTGGCGAGCTCCTGCTGAATGCGGGCGAGCTTGTCGGCGCTACTTTCGCCGGCATAGGCGGCCGGATGCGCCTTGACGGGTGCGGTCGGCGGTGCCGGGCGGTCACTCCAGAGCGCATCGATCGGGTTCGGCGTCACTGCGACCAGCATGCCGCCTGCGCCTGCGACCGCCTTCTCCAGCTTCGCAACGCCATCGACGGTGTGGAGCCAGGGATCGTAGCCGAGCTTGCCGCCGGCCGGCAGGTTGGCCTCGACCCATTTGTCGAGTGGGGTCTCTTCCATCCGGGTCGGGGTGACGACATTCGTGTCGGTCTGGGCAGCCGACTGGATGGTGTAGCGGCCATCGACGATCAGCGCCGCCTTGTTGGCGAGCACGACGGCATTGCCGGCCGAGCCGGTGAAGCCGGTCAGCCAGGCGAGGCGAGCCATATGGGCGGGGACGTACTCGCCCTGGTGTTCGTCGGCACGCGGGACGATGAAGCCGTCGAGCCCCTGCTTCGCCAAAGCGGCGCGCAAGGCGGCGACGCGTGGCGCGACCTGCGAGGGATCGCTCGGCTCGGAGAAGGACTGGAAGCGGCAGGCGGTCTTGGCGTGGGAATCGGTCATGTCAGGCTCTGGCTGGGATTGCGGCCATGCTCGCCTCCGCCTGCCTGAAAGGCCAGTGCAAAACTGTCGTTTCGCCCCTGCTTTCGAAGCAGGCGCGCATTGGCTCCAAATTGAGCGGTCTGCCGTTTGGTTATGCGATTTGCGCAGTCGTTAACGGATTTCGTTTTTCGTCATGCGTTTTTTGCATGTTGTGCATATGCGAACATATCTTCTCGCAAGTGCGAAGACGGCCCACTTTAGTCGCATAAGAGAACGAGGAAGCGACCGGGACTGTCCTTCGTGATCTGAGGAGAGACCCTATGACCTATGTGCTGAATTCCACTGACGTCCTTCCGGCCGCGACCCGCGCCGAGACGACGGAGACCAAGACCGCCGGCCAGGGCTTCTGGCAGCGCCTCTATGCCGCGATGATCGAGAGCCGTCGCCGTTCGGCCCTGCGTGAGCTGCGCGCCCATAGCTATCTGGTGCGCGAGAGCGAGCTGCTGCTCGGCGGCTTCCCGGCGACGACGCTGAAAAGCGACGCCGAGCTGCCTTTCAACCGCTGACCTTCAAGCGCCGCTGGCCGCGAACCGCGCCGCGCGCAATAGACAAGGAACCAAGACCATGATCGCCATGATCAAGCATGCCTATAACTCGATCGTCGACGCCGCCAAGTTCGCGGCCGCGGTCTGGCACGACGCCCGCGCTTTGCAGGCGGAAGCCGAAGGAAAGTACGGCCATCTCGGCTTCTGAGCGCAACAGCGCTCGAAGCGTAGGGCCTAGTAGAGGCGGCGCGGCCTGGCGGCTGCGCCGCCTCTTTTCATGACCAGGGTTGCCCAGCCCTCGCGCGAGGTGCGCTTGGCCAGCGCCAGCCCCTGATGACGATAGGCCGAGACCACGCCGGCGACGTCCATTTCCAGCAGCCCCGACAGGATCACCACGCCGTCGTCCGACAAAGCGCGCGCGATCGCGGGGCTAAGCTTGCGCAGCGGGCCGGCGAGGATGTTGGCGAAGATCAAGTCGAAATGGCGCGGCCGGTCCGCCTTGGCATGGCGCAGGCCCGGCGCGACATAAAGTTCGAGCGCCTGCGGGGCGTGGTTGACTCTCGCATTATGGGCCGAGACCTCGATCGCGATCGCGTCGATGTCGCCAGCGACGACCTTGCGCTTGACCTGCTTGGCGAGCGCCAGCGCCAGGATGCCGGTACCGGTGCCGACATCGATGGCATTGCGCGGCCGGCGCTTCTTCAGCTCAGCGTCGAGTGCCAGCAGGCAGCCGGCGGTGGTGCCGTGATGGCCGGTGCCGAACGCGAGCGCCGCTGCAATCTCGATGGCGATGTCGTTGACCTTCACCGCGTCGCGGTCATGCGAGCCGTGGACGAGGACGCGCCCGGCACGCACCGGCTGCAGGCCCTCCAGGCTGGCCGCGACCCAATCCTTCTGATTGACCGTGGTGAAGGGGGTGGCATCGATGCTGTCGCCGACGATGGGGCGCAGCATGTCGCGCACCGCCTCCTCGTCGGGATGAACAGCGAAATAGATCTCGACCTTCCAGGGTGCGTTCAGCGACAGGGTGGTGACGCCGCTCTCGACCTCGAAGGCGGAGACGGCTGTCTCGGTCGGGTCGAAGACCTCGCCCAGGAGCTCGGTCAAGGCACGCGCCTTGTCGCCGCTGGTTTCGAGTTCGAGGACGGTCGCGACCGTCGAGGGGAGGAGGCCTTCGCGCATGGGCGCGGCTTAGCAGGGGGCGAGGCGGATGTCATGCGCCGTCGTGCTGCTGCTTGGCAGGGACGTGATCTCGCCTAAGCTGGCTTTTTTGTCCTTGGGGAAGGTCAGCGATGTTGTCGCATGTGAGCGTCGGTACCAATGCGTTCGAACCGGCCTTTGCCTTTTACGAGGCGCTGTTCGCCGAGCTCGGCCACAGACTGCGCTTCTGCGATCGCGAGAAGCCTTGGGCGGCATGGCAGCAACAGGCCGGAGGGCGGCCGCTCTTCATCCTGTCGGCGCCGTTCGACGGCCGGGTTGCGAGCGCCGGCAACGGCCAGATGATTGCCCTGCTTGCCGGCGACCGTGCGAGTGTCGATCGCTGCCATTCCACCGCGCTGGCGCAGGGCGGAAGCTGCGAGGGCCCGCCCGGTTTGCGGCCGCACTACCATCCGAATTATTACGGCGCCTATTTTCGTGATCCGGACGGCAACAAGCTGTGCATCTGCTGCCACGAGGCGGAATAGCGAGCCCCCGAACGGCGAAGCAATCGCAGGGCATCGAAGAGGCTCCGGATTGCTTCGCCTGTGCCGGTAGTTGGTGGCTGGCGTTTAGCCGTGCTGCGCGTTGAGCTGGGCGAAGATCGCGGCGACCTGGCCGTTCTCGGCGGCGAGGCGCAGCGGCTTGCAGCGCTCCACGATGATCTCGCCCGAGGCGGGCTGGCTTTCGAGCAGCGCCATCACCTCGGCGGTGAACTCGGCCAGCGGCATCGCTGCGGGGTCGACCGCCTGCTGCGGGCCGAGCAGTTCGGTCTGGACGTAAGGCGGGGCGATCTCGATCACCTCGACCGAAGTCGCCTTGAGCTGCTCGCGCAGCGCCATCGACCAGGAGTGGATCGCCGCCTTCGTCGCGCTGTAGGTCGGCGTCGTCGCCAGCGGCACGAAGGCGAGGCCGGAGGAGACGGTCAGGATCGCCGCGCGCTTCTGCTTCAGGAGGTGCGGCAGCAGGGCTGCGGTGAGCCGGATCGGGCCGAGCAGATTGGTCGCGATCGTGTCCTCGGCGGTGCCGAGGAAATCGCCGGCCGCGACCGCCTCGCTGCGCATGATGCCGGCATTGTGGATGACGGCGTTGAGTGCCGGGAAGCTCTCGACCGCCTGCCTGGCGAAGGCCGCGACATCGTCCTTGTCCTGGATGTCGAGCAGGAGCGCTTCCATGCCCGGATTGGCTGAGGTCACCTCGTGAAGCAGCGCCTCGCGCCGGCCGGCGATGACGACCTGGTTGCCGGCCTTGTGCAGGGCCTCGGCCAGCGCCCGGCCGATGCCGGAGCCGCCGCCGGTGATGAGGATGGTGTTGCCGCTGATGTTCATCGCAAATCCCTTTCCTGGTTGCGAGACATCAGCTGGCGTCGATACTCTTCAACGGAAAGAAGGCGCCTAAAGGTTCGATACGCACCAAAAGGAGAGTGTCAGCATGCATGCGATCCGCGAGGCGATGGCGGCGATGCACAAGCGCAGCGAGGAGATCCCGCCGGTCTCGAAGGCGGTGGAGTCGCTGGTGCGCCAGGTGATCGCGCAGGTCGCAGACAAATGGACGATGCTGGTGCTGGAGGCGCTGGAGGAGCACGGCACGCTGCGCTTCACCGAATGCGGGCGGATCGTCGGCGGCATCAGCCAGAAGATGCTGACCAAGACGCTGCGCGAGATGGAGCGAGACGGGCTGGTGGTCCGCACCGTCCACCCGGTGATTCCGCCGCATGTCGACTATACGCTGACCGAGCTCGGCCGCGAACTCAGTGCGGCCTTCTGCGGTGTCTGGACCTGGGCCGAGACCTATCATGCCGAGGTCTCGGCGGCCCGGCGGGCGTTTCGCGAGCGGGAGGAGGGGTAGGCGCCGGCAGCCAGGCCGAACGCCCTGGCTCATGCGGCAGCTGTCTTGCTCTTCCTGCGCAGGGCGATGATCTGCACGGTCAATCCGACCAAGAGCGCAACGAGGATGCCGCCCTGGACACTGAGAAGCAGTGGGGATTTCAGGTCGGTGACGAATGGGTGGCCGTCGGGGACGCGGCGCAGGATTTCTGTGGCGGTCGGCAGCATGAGCAGGAACACCGTCATGCTCAGGACGATCGTCTCGACATAAGTCGCAACTGCTCGGGGCACCGGCAGGCGGCCGATGGAATAGCCCATAGCGAGAAGCAGGAGCGTCAGCGCGCCGATGACATAGCTCACGGGCTGATGACCGACGAGAAAAACCGTGGCGGCGCCGATCACCATGGAGATCAGATAGAGGGTGCCCGCATGCGAGCGCGGCACGATCCGGCCATGGACCGCGAGCATGTAGGCCGCTGCCGGAATGGCGGGCAGGCTGCCGAGCGTATGCACCCAGCCGAGTGTTGAGATGCCGAACATGAGGAGAGTCCTTTCATTGAGTGCCTGACGGCTGCGGGAAGCAGCACCGGAAGGTCCGGTAGTTTCGTCTATCTACTAGTTGGTAGATTTTGATGTGATGGTTCTGCCTCGCGGGGGAGGCCTCTCTAGCGCTGGTTCGTGAGGCACTCGAGAAGCGGGTGAGTGATGACGCCGAACATCTTGGGATCGCCATAGGCGCGGGCCGAGAGCATCGCGCCATGGACGCTAGCCATGAACGCTTCCGCTTCCGCCTCGGCAGTGCCAGTGAAATGCAGGCCGCCTTGTTGCGCTCCGCGTTCGAGAATCGAGGCGAGCCAGGCCGAGAGCGCCCTGAAATGAGCCCGCACTTCGAGGACGATCTCCTCGGGAAGCACCGGGATCTGGCTCGCCAGCAAAGCGCAGACGCAGAATGGCGCGCTGGCGTCGGCGATGCAGGCTTCCCAATAATCGATATAGGCGCGCAACTGATCGGCAGGTTCGGAGATCTGGTGTTCGAGGGCAGCAATGCCCGCCTCGGCCTCTTCGCGATAGCGGGCGACGAGCGTGCGGACGAGCTCGGACTTGCTCGGAAAATGATGATGGATGCTGGCGTTTCGGATGCCGACCACCTTGGCGATGTCGGCATAGCTGAAGCCGTTATAGCCGCCCGCGATCAGCAGCGACCGCGCGCAACGCAGGATGTCGTCATAGGTCGTCGTGGAGCTCGCCATGCGAGTTTCTACCTACTAGTAAGTAGATTCGTCAAGGCAATGGACGACTAGGAGCTATCACGCCGTCGCGAGCCGGGGCGATCAGTGCAAAGCGACGAGATCGCCGGGCTTCACAGCATCTTGGTCAGGAAGATCCGGGTCGAGCCGGCGCGCGGCGCGATCTCGCCGAAGACCTGCCAGCCATGGCGCTTGTAGAACTCCGGCGCCTGGAAGCTGACGGTGTAGAGCACGCCGGCGCCGCAGCCACGCGCGCGCGCCTCGTCCTCGGCCATGGTCAAGATGCGGCTGCCGAGCCCCGAGCGGCGCAGCTCCTTCGGCAGGTAGAACAGGTCGATGAACAGCAGGCCCATCGAGGTCCGCCCGACCAGGCCGCCGATCGGAGTTCCGTCCGAGCCCTTGATCGCGATGGCGAGCGGCTTGCGGTCGCGCGCCCCGCCCATCTGGGCATTGTAACTGCCGAGGCCTTCTGAGATCGCGGACTGCAGGGCAGGGTCGATGCTGTCGGTCAGGCTGACGGTCACGTCAGTCATGCGCTGAAGTCCTCAGCCGGTCGGAGAGGGCGAAAGACTATTCCGCCGCCGGCTGGAAGGCGAGGCGCGGCGCCGGAATGAGCGCCATGACATGGGCGGCCTTCAGCTCACTTGGCATCCGGGATCAGCGCAAGGCGAGACCTTCGCAGCGCAACTGCTCGCGGCCGCCTTCGTAGCGCCGACGATTGCCGTGCTGCATGTTCTTGTGATTGGCACAGCACCCGTTTGCCTTGTGCGGCTTGCAGAGCAGACAGCCGGCGCGGGTGTTTTTCGGGCGTTTGCGCTTGTGGTGCATGGTGACCTCCCGGCTGCCAAATACCACAGCCGAGCCGGATGGTCACAACAGTCAAACGTCGTCCCGGGCGGAGCGCAGCGTAGACCCGGGACCCATTCCGGAACCACTATCGGAAAGGTTCCGGAATGGGTTTCGGATCGACGCGGCTTTGCCGCTTGTCCGGGATGACACGCGTTTGGCGTGGAGCTTCGCTACCCCGCCTTCTGCACGAAGCTATCCAGCACCATCTTCCTACCGGCCTTGTCGAAATCCACCGTCAGCTTGTTGCCATCGACGCTGGCGACCGAGCCGGGGCCGAACTTGACATGGAAGACGCGGGCGCCGGGATCGAACGCCGAGGCGCCCGTCGACTTTGCCGTCAATTCGCCCTCGATCAGCGTCGGGCCGCGCTGGCGGCCGCCGAAGCCTGTCCCTTGACCAAAGCCGCGCTGGCCGGCGTCGGAGAAACCCGAGCCGCCGCCCGAATTGAACTTGGCCTTGTTCTCCTGGGCCCGCTGCCAGCCCGGCGTCTGGTAGGACGAGCCGAAGCTTTCCATGCGCTCGAAGCGCGAGGCGCCGTAGCCGCCCTGGCTGTAGGCCGTGGGCGCCTGGACGACCTCGACATGGTCCTCCGGCAGTTCGTCGATGAAGCGCGAGGGCAGGCTCGATTGCCAGAGGCCATGGATGCGGCGGTTCGAGGCGAAATAGAGCTTGAGGCGCTTGCGGGCGCGGGTCAGGCCGACATGGGCGAGGCGGCGTTCTTCTTCGAGGCCGGCGCGGCCGTTCTCGTCGAGGGCGCGCTGGCTCGGGAACAGCCCTTCCTCCCAGCCGGGCAGGAAGACGGTGTCGAATTCCAGCCCCTTGGCGGCGTGCAGCGTCATGATCGAGACGCGGGCGCCACCATCGCCGCTGTCGGCATCCATCACCAGCGAGACGTGCTCGAGGAAGGACGGCAGATCAGGAAATTCGTCGAGCGAGCGGACGAGTTCCTTCAGGTTCTCGAGGCGCCCGGCGGCATCGGCCGAACGGTCCTTCTGCCACATCTCGGTGTAGCCGCTCTCCTCCAGCACCAATTCGGCGAGCTCGCCCTGCTGCATCGCCTCGGCCTTGCCCTGCCAGCGGGCGAAGGCCTCGACCAATTCGCGCAAGGCGGTGCGGGCCTTGGGCTTCAGCTCGTCGCTCTCGACCACGGCCCTCGCCGACTGCATCAGCGAGAAGCCGGTGGCGCGGGCATGGTTGTGCAGGATCTGGATGGTGGCGTCGCCGAGGCCGCGCTTGGGCACGTTGACGATGCGCTCGAAGGCGAGGTCGTCAGTGGGGCTCACGACGCAGCGCAGATAGGCCATCGCGTCGCGGATTTCGGCGCGCTCGTAGAAGCGCGGGCCGCCAATGACGCGATAGGGCACGCCGACATGAATGAGCCGCTCCTCCATCTCGCGCATCTGCGCGGAGATGCGCACGAGGATCGCCACTTCGGAGAGGTTCTCGCCCTTGGACTGCATCGCCTCGATCTCGTCAGAGATCAGGCGGGCCTCTTCCTGGCTGTCCCAGGCGCCGGTGATGGTGACCTTCTCGCCGGCCTCGTCCTCGGTGCGCAAGGTCTTGCCGAGGCGGCCCTCATTGCGGGCGATCAGCTTCGAGGCGGTGGCGAGGATATGACCGGTCGAGCGGTAATTGCGTTCGAGCCGGACCACGGTCGCGCCGGGAAAATCGTGCTCGAAGCGCAGGATGTTGTCGACCTCGGCGCCGCGCCAGCCATAGATCGACTGGTCGTCGTCGCCGACGCAGGCGATGTTGCGCCGGCCCTGGGCCAGCAGCCGCAGCCAGAGATACTGGGCGACGTTGGTATCCTGGTACTCGTCAACGAGGATGTAGCGGAAGCGCTCGTGATAGCTCGCGAGCAGCTCCGGATGCTCGCGGAACAGCGTCAGGCAGTGCAGCAGCAGATCGCCGAAATCGACGGCGTTCAGCGTCTTGAGCCGATCCTGATAGGCGGCGTAGAGCTTGCCGCCCTTGCCGGAGGCGAAGACGCCGGCTTCGCCGGGCGGCACGTCCTTGGGCGCGAGGCCGCGGTTCTTCCATGAGTCGATGAAGCCGGCCAGCATCCGGCCGGGCCAGCGCTTCTCGTCGATGCCCTCCGCCTGGATCACCTGCTTCATCAGGCGGATCTGGTCGTCGGTGTCGAGGATGGTGAAATCGGAGCGCAGATCGACCAGCTCGGCATGGCGGCGCAGCAGCTTGGCCGAGATCGAGTGGAAGGTGCCGAGCCAGGGCATGCCCTCGGCGACCGGGCCGACGAGATGGGCGACGCGCTCCTTCATCTCGCGCGCCGCCTTGTTGGTGAAGGTCACCGACAGGATTTGCGAGGGATAGGCGCGGCCCGTCGAGATCAGATGGGCGATGCGGGTGGTGAGGACGCGGGTCTTGCCGGTGCCGGCGCCGGCCAGCACCAGCACGGGTCCGTCGGTCGCCTCGACCGCCAGGCGCTGCTCCGGGTTGAGGCCCTGCAGATAGCTGGCAGCAGGCTGTGCTGCCGCGCGCGATGCGAGGCCGCCGGGGCGGGGCAGGGGGGCAGAGGTGCTCTGGTCGGACAAGGGCTTGGCTTAACGTGATCGTGATTCGTTCACGGTCAATATAGGGGCAGGCGCCGTGGATTGCTCGCCATCGCGGACGGTTTTCCGCGATGGCGTCCGGGGTACTGTAAACCCGACGGCGTCAGCGCGCTGGCAGGAGATATCTCAGCCCTTGCGTGAAGCCGCGCGGGGCGACGGTGAGGTGGTCCTCGTCGTTCAGAACCACCGATTTCAGGCTGAGGCCCGGATATTTCCGCTCCTTGAGCGCCTTCTCGAAGGCGCGGTTGTCGCCGACCATGTCGCCGGTTCTGTTGAAGCGCGGATCCCCCTTCCGGACGGTCTCGTACTCGCCGACATAGAGGAAGACCTTGGCCGGCAGGTCCTTGCTGCGGGCGGCATAGCCGGATTCCATCTCGCGATAATGCTCCCGGGCGAACCAGAAGGACGGGCTGCCGAGGATGTAGCCGCTGAAGAGATCGGGCTCCGTGAGCAGGATCTGCGCCCCGAGCAGGCCGCCATAGGAATGTCCGAGGAAGACGCTGCGGCCCGGATCAGTGCGATAGCGCTGGGTGATGAACGGTTTCACCTGATCGCGCAGATAGGTCTGGTAGGCTTGTGCCTTGCCATGGGCCGTGTCACCGGCCCCCTTCGGCATCGGCGTGTAGTCGCGGCGGCGGCTGACCGCGCCGTCTTCGCCCTTGGCATAGGACAGGCCGACCAGGATGAATTCCTCGACCTTGGGCCCCTCGCCATTCAGGCGGCGGCTGATCTGGCGGATGATCGGGAAGGCGTAGTCGGCATCGGTGACGTAAAGCACCGGATATTTCCGCTGCGGCTCGCTGGCATAGGAGGGCGGCAGGGCGACGAAGACCTGGTAGCCGCGGCGCGACACCGGATCGGGCACGTCCCAGACCTCGCTGTCGGCGATCTCATAGGGCCGACCCTCGCTGGTCTGCACCTTCGGAATGGATTGGGCCTCGGCCGGGACATGGGCGAGGCCGAAGCCAGCGATGAGGGCGATGATCAAATTGCTCTGCAAACTACTCGGGACGCGTCGCAGCACGTGAAGGCTCTCCATGGGCCGCGCCAATGGCGGCGCGCGGGGCGAGGTGCGAGGAGAACTCGGGCGGCAATCGGGCAGGCTCGCAATTCCCGGGCATCGGCATAGTCTGCTGGTTAATGACGGGGGGCGGTTCGCGGATCGGAAGGGAAGCCCATGGCCCAGGCATCGCACGCCCACCAGGTCACCAACCAGGTGCCGCCGCTGGCCGATTACGACGCCTATGCCGCTGATCCGGTGCTGAGGGCGGTGATCGCGGCCTTCGATGCCGGCTGGGCCGATGAGCGACTGCACGATGCCGGTCGGACGGTCGGTGCTGCCGAGACGATCGAGATGGCGCGGCTCGCCAACCGGCACGGGCCGGAACTGCGCAGCCATGACCGCTTCGGCAACCGCATCGACCAGATCGAGTTCCACCCGGCCTGGCACGCGCTGATGGCCCGCGCCATCGGCCAGGAAACGCATGCGCTCGCCTGGAACCGGCCGGGGCCGGGGGCGCAGGTGGCGCGGGCCGCCCTGCAATATCTCTGGTATGGCTGCGAGAGCGGCATCTGCTGCCCGATCTCGATGACCTATTCGGCGATTCCAGTGCTGAAGCAGGACCGGACGCTCTGGGCGCAATGGGGCGCGCTGATCTCCTCCAAGACTTACGACAAGCGCCAGGGGCCGGCCGCAGGCAAAACAGGGGCGACCGTCGGCATGGCGATGACCGAGACGCAAGGCGGCTCGGACCTGCGCCAGACCCAGACCATCGCCTATGACAATCGCGACGGCACCTATTCGCTGCACGGAAGCAAATGGTTCTTCTCGGTGCCGCATTCCGACGTCTTCCTGACGCTGGCGCGCAACGAGGAGGGCATCTCCTGCTTCGTCGTGCCGGGCTGGCGGCCTGATGGCGAGCGCAACGGCATCGCGATCCAGCGCCTCAAGGACAAATGCGGCAACCGCTCGAACGCCTCCTCCGAAGTCGAGTTCAGGGGCGCCATCGGCCATATGCTCGGCGATCCCGGCAGGGGACTGCGCACCGGCCTGTCGATGAACCACAATACACGGCTCGACATCGCCGCGGCTTCAGCCGGGCTGATGCGGCAGGCGGTGATGCTCGCCGGCCATCACGCCCAGCACCGCACGGCCTTCCAGCGCCTCCTGATCGACCAGCCGATCATGCAGAACGTCCTCGCCGACCTCGCCATCGAGGCGGAGGCGGCCGCCTGGCTCGCCTTCCGGCTCTTCGCCGCGGTCGACCGGCAGGAGCGGTCGGAAAGCGAGAAGCTGCTGGCCCGGATCGGCGCACCGCTGGCGAAATACTGGGTGGCGAAGCGCACGCCGGCGGTCGTCGTCGAGGCGCTGGAGTGCCATGGCGGCAACGGCTTCATCGAGGAGAACCCGATGGCGCGGCATTATCGCGAGGCGCCGCTGAACTCGGTATGGGAAGGCTCGGGCAATGTCATCTGCCTCGACGTGCTGCGCTCGCTCGAACGGGAGCCGGGCTCGCTGCAGGCGCTGCGGGCGGAGCTGCACTCGGTCTCCGGCCAGGACCGGCGCTATGATGCGGCGCTGCAGGCGCTGGACAACGACCTGCACGACCTCATCCGCCATGAAGGCCAGGCCCGTCTGCTGACCGAGCGCCTGGCGCTGATGCTGCAGGGCGCGCTGCTGATCCGCCATGCGCCGCATGCGGTCGCCGACGCGTTCGTCGCGACGCGGCTCGGCGGGCACTGGTCCGGCCATTTCGGCGATCTGCCGCTGGCGGTCGATGCGGTGACGCTGGCACGCAGGGCGGTGCCGGAGATCGGTCCATAAGCGCCGCTGATCCTGGCATCCAAATTCGGGATTTCTCCAGCGCCAGCGATTCTGAGAGCCTTTCCGCATGTCATGCGAGGCATTCGGAATGGACAAGCGACAATTGACCGGCATTTTTCTGCTCGTGATCGCGCTGCAGATCCTGCCGATCTCGGATACTTTGGCGAAATATCTCTCCGCGTCATTGCCTGTTCTGCAGGTGATCTGGGTGCGTTTCTTCTTCCACTGCCTGGCGACGGGACTCTATAGCGCCTGGCGATATGGCCCCCGCCTGCTGCTGCCCAACGTCTCCCGGACGCTGACCGCCAGGAGCGCCGCGCTCTTCTTCGCGGTAGCGCTGTTCTATGTCGCGATCCATCATATGCCGCTGACCACGGCACTGACGCTGTGGTTCGTCGAACCCTTCCTCCTGACCGCTCTGGCACTCCTCGTCTTCAAGGAGAAAATCGTTCCGCTGCAATGGCTGGCGATCGCGGTCGGCTTCCTCGGCATCGTCCTGGTGATCAGGCCGAGTGCCGAGACCTGGCAGTGGAGCTATCTCATCGGCCTCGCGGCGGGCATGGGCTATGCCGTCTTCCTGCTGCTGACGCGGGTCGTCGAGAGCAGGATTCCGGCGATCGTCTCGGTCTACCAGACCGGGCTCGTCGGCTGCGTCCTGTCGAGCCTTGCGGTCGTCCCGGTTTGGCAATCGCCGAGCGCAGTCCAATGGCTGCAGCTCATGGCGACCGGCTGCGTCGCCGCGCTCGCGCATCTGCTGATCGTCAAGGCGTTTGAGCGGGCTGAAGCGAGCCTGCTCGCGCCCTTCACCTATGCGGAGGTGATCACCGCCACGATCCTCGGTTACCTCGTCTTCGGCGATGTCCCTGATCGCTGGGCCTATGCAGGCCTTGCGCTTATCATCCTGAGCGCGATCGCCGTCGTGCCGCGTGAGCCACGGCGCGAGGTCGCGCCTCAGACGTGATCGGCTTGCGGCTCGTACCGGAATGGCGTTGGCGAGAGTTCGATCCGGATCTCGTCGGCGAGCGCATCGAGGACTGGTGATGCCCTGTCCCGGTTGAGCTTGAGGCAGAGGTGCACGGGAGCGAGCAGGGGCAGGCCTTCGGCCTGATCCAGAATCCGCACGCCCGCCGGGACGAGGCTGCGTTCGGCGGCGCTCACTCCCAGGCCGGAGCGGACGGCAGCATGGATCGCGCCGATATTGTCGCTGCTGAAGCCGATCCGCCAGTCGCGCCCGGCAGCATCCAGAGCCTCGGCCATCGTCGCCCGGCAGACGCAACCCTCGGGAAATACGGCCAAGGGGAGGGGGCGGCTCTTCGCTTGGGATGCGGCAGCAGCGATCCAGACCAGCTCTTCCGTCCTGACGAGCTCCTCGTCTGCGACAGTGCCGCGGCAGGCGACGAGCGCGAGATCGATGAGCCCGTCCTTCAGCCTGCGCTCGATGGCGACGCCGTTGTCGCAGACGATGTCGACCTGAACCTCGGAATGGATCTGGGCGAAACGCTGCAGTATCGCTGGCAGCAGCATGTTGGCGTAGTCATCGGAGGTGCCGATGCGGACGATGTCCGCCAGGCTGGCCTGCCCGATGCGGCTCATCGCCTCGTCGCTGAGCGAGAGGATGCGCCTGGCATAGTGGAGCAGGACCTCGCCTTCGCGCGTCAGCTGGATCTGGCGCCTGGTCCGGTCGAACAGCTCCTTGCCGAGCGCCTCCTCCAGCCGCCTGATCTGCATGCTGATCGCCGGCTGGGTCCGGTGCAGCCGGTCGCCGGTTCGGGTGAAGCTCCGCGTCTCGACGATCGTGACGAAGGTCTTGAGCAGATCGGTATCGATCGGCGGCCGCATCCTCGCTCTCCGGCATCAGCTCGATGGAACGTACAGGGCGGGTCAGGCTCTGGCGAGACCGAGGGCACCGGTCGCCGATTGAGGCTCGGACAGCGCGGGGAACCCTCTCCTGTAAGGAGAGGGCAGGGTGAGGTGTAGGCCGCTGGACCAGTTCCGCTCGCGCTCACCGCGCGGTTGAGTCGAGGCCAGACGTTTCTGCTCCGAACACCTCACCCCTGCCCCTCTCCTTCCAGGAGAGGGGTTCCCCGCGCTTCACTTCCGAGAGAGGCGTTCGTTCAACCGGCTTCCGGCGCGAAATCCATCGCCACGCCGTTGATGCAGTAGCGCAGGCCGGTCGGGGGCGGGCCGTCGGGGAAGACGTGGCCGAGATGGCCGCCGCAATTGGCGCAGTGCACCTCGACCCGGTGCATGCCGAAGCTGTAGTCCTCGCTCTCCTCGACCGCGCCCTCAAGCGGCTGGTCGAAGCTCGGCCAGCCGGTGCCGCTCTCGAATTTCTTGTGCGACCTGAACAAGGGCTGGCCGCAGCCGACGCAGGAGAAGGTGCCGGCGCGCTTCTCGAAATTCAGCGCGCAGGAGCCGGCCCGTTCGGTGCCGTGGCCGCGCAGCACCCGGTACTGCTCCGGCGTCAGCTTGTCGCGCCACTCCGCATCGGTGAGCTGGAAGGGGAATTCGCGTTCCGCCGGCTTCCCCGTCTTGGCGAACATGTCCATCAGGCCCATGCGAGGCTCCTTTCCGCGTGCTCTTGCTTGATTGTCGCGCGAGATATGGGGATTTGTCTTCCTGATTTCACGGGGGCGCAACGCGACCTGTTTCACGTTCGCGTTCAATGGCGAGGGCGCTCTTCTCCGGCGTCGTCCCGCGTCACCCAACCGTCACGCGACTCCTCTAGTCGGCTCGCCATCGCAAAGGGCGCGAACGAGGGCCTCGTGACGCAGACGATCCGCGCGGTGAAGCGCACGACGAACCTCGGGCTGACCAGCGCCGTCCATCGCAGCAAGCCGCTCTCGCGCGCCGGCGTGCTGGAGCGGATGTTCACGCTCGCCTTCTCCGGCCTGGTCTATCCGCAGATCTGGGAAGACCCGGTCGTCGACATGGAGGCGCTGGCGCTGCAGCCCAGCGACCACCTCGTCGCGATCGCCTCGGGCTCGTGCAACATCCTGTCCTATCTCACCGCTGATCCGGCGAAGGTCAGCGCGATCGACCTCAACGGCGCCCATATCGCCCTCGGCCATCTCAAGCTCGCGGCGTTGGCCGAGATCGACGACCACACGGTCTTCCGCCGTTTCTTCGGGCAGGCGCAGTCGAAGGACAATGTCGCGACCTATGACCGCCTGATCGCGCCGCGGCTCGACGCGGTCAGCCGCGCCTATTGGGAGGGGCGCAACCTCACCGGCCGGCGCCGGATCGAGGTCTTCGCCCGCAACTTCTATCGCTACGGCCTGCTCGGCCGCTTCATCGGCACCGGGCATTTCCTGGCGCGCCGGCTCGGCTGCGACCCCAGGGTGATGCTGCAGGCGAAGACGATGGAGGAACAGCGGGCGCTGTTCGATCGGCATCTGGCGCCGGTCTTCGAAACGAGGCTGGTGCGCTGGCTGGTGCGTCAGCCGGCCTCGCTCTACGGGCTCGGCATCCCGCCGGCGCAGTACAAGGCGCTCGCCGCCGATGGCGATGCCGGTATCCGCGCCGTGCTGCGCCACCGGCTGGAGCGGCTTGCCTGCGGCTTCGACCTGAAGACCAATTACTTCGCCTGGCAGGCCTTCGGCCGCGGCTATGGGCCGGAGCCGGATGCGGCGGTGCCGCCCTATCTGGAGCAGGGTAATTTCGAGACGGTGAAAGAGCGCGCCGGGCGCGTGTCTTATCATCAGAGCGCGATCACCGCCTTCCTCGAGAAGCAGCCGGCCGAAAGCTGCAACGGCTTCGTGCTGCTCGATGCGCAGGACTGGATGAACGACGCCGATCTGACGGCCTTGTGGACGCAGATCACCCGCAGCGCTGCGCCGGGTGCACGGGTGATCTTCCGCACCGCCGCCGACGAGCGCCTGCTGCCCGGCCGCGTGCCGGAGGCGATCCTGGCGCAATGGCAGTATGACGAGGCGCGCAGCCGCGAATTCGGCGCGCGCGACCGCTCGTCGATCTATGGCGCCTTCCATCTCTATGTCCGCGGAGCAGCCGCATGAGCGGGGTCGAGGGCCGAGCGGATGCTGCCGGCCTGATGGACCGGATGTATCGCTTCCAGCGGCATATCTACGACGCCACCCGCAAGTTCTATTTGCTCGGCCGCGATGGGCTAATCGCCGATCTGAAGCCGCCGCCGGGCGGGACCGTGCTGGAGATCGGCTGCGGCACGGGCAGGAACCTGATCAAGATCGCGCAGCGCTATCCGCATGCGCGCTGCTACGGGCTCGACGTCTCCGAGGAGATGTTGCGTACCGCCCGCGAACAGGTGGCGAAGGCCGGCCTCGCCGAGCGCATCACGCTGGCGCAGGCCGATGCGACCAGTTTCGATCCGCAGGCGCTGTTCGGCCGCGCCGGGTTCGAGCGGGTGGTGATCTCCTATGCGCTCTCGATGATCCCGCCCTGGCGCGAGGTGCTGGCGCAGGCGATGCAGGTGGTGGCGCCGGGTGGCGCGCTGCACATCGTCGATTTCGGCGATCAGGCGCATCTGCCCGGCCCGTTCCGGGCGCTGCTGAACCGCTGGCTGGCGCTGTTCCATGTCACGCCACGCTGGGACCTCGATGCGGTCGTGACCGATCTCTGTGCCGAGACGGGGACCATTGGCGGGACCACACGGCTGTTCGGCGGCTATAGCGTGCAGGCGGTCGCGATCAGGCCGGCGTGAGCGCCGGGGCTGGACGCCGTCGCCGCCACGCTGCTACGCCGATGGGATGAGTGCAGCCGCCGATCCCGACGACAGCAGCAGTGGACGTTCCGGGCTGCGCGACCGGCTCCGGCAGCTCTATCACGGCCGCACCCCGACGGCGCTGCGGTTCCAGTTCGCGACGCTGATCGTCGATATCCTGATCATCGGCTTCTTCGTCGCGACGCCGATGCTGCGCGACCGGCCGGAATTCCTCTGGCTCGACTATGCCGTCGCGATCATTGTCGCCGCCGAGATCGCAGCGCGCTTCCTTGCTTCCTCCAACATGCTGCGGCTGCTGCGTCAGCCCACGATGCTGCTCGACCTCTTCATCCTGGCGACGTTGCTGGCGCCGCAATGGCTGGAGAATTTCGGCTTCCTGCGCATCCTGCGGCTCTGGTCGCTGTCGCAGCGCGGCCTGATCTGGGCGCAATTGCGCGAGACGCGCTACCGCGACTGGGAGGACGTGGCACGGGCCCTGGTCAATCTCGCGACCTTCCTCTTCGTCGTCAGCGGCTTCGTCTACACCTTCTTCTTCATGAGCCGACCGGGCCTGGAAGGCTATGTCGAGGCGCTTTATTTCACCGTCGCGACGGTGACGACGACCGGCTTCGGCGACATCACCCTGCCGGGCATCGCCGGCAAGCTGACCTCGATCGTGGTGATGATCACAGGCATCTCGCTGTTCGTCCGGCTGGCGCAAGCGGTGTTCCGGCCGCACAAGGTGACCTTCCCCTGTCCGGAATGCGCACTGCAGCGGCACGACCCCGACGCCGTGCACTGCAAGGCCTGCGGCCACCGGCTGAAGATTCCGGACGACGACGAGTGATCGGCAGGCCCTGGTCAGCAGCTTCGGTGCTGACAGGAGCGAACCACCCCGATGCGTAGAGGGGGGCGTCCGGCCGTCCGGTCGAACTGAGAGCATTTGGAGCAGCGATGGCGCCGGTTGTGGTCGACCCTGACAAGGTCCGGGAATTCGAGGATGCCGCGAGCTTTTACAACTGGCTCGGCGAGCACCACGACCGTGCGGACGAAGTCTGGATCAAGATCCACAAGCTCTCATCCGGCCTGCCGTCGATCACGCCGAAGGAAGCGATCGACGTCGTGCTGTGCTGGGGCTGGATCGATGGCGTCAAGAAGAGCCTCGACGAGCGCAGCTATCTGCAACGCTACACGCCGAGGACCGCCAAGAGCATCTGGAGCCAGATCAATGTCGACAATGTCGCCCGCCTGATCACGGAGGGGCGCATGACCAGTCATGGTCAGGCGCAGGTCCATGCGGCCAAGGCCGATGGCCGCTGGGCCCGCGCTTACGGCGCGGGCCGAAACCTGAAGATCCCCGACGACCTCCAGGCCGCGATCGACGCAGAGCCGCAGGCCAAGGAGATGCTGTCGAAGCTGAGCGCGCAGAACCGCTTCGCGCTGGCGTTCCGCGTCCATAATCTCAAGACGGAAGCCGGGCGGCGCAAGAAGATCGCGGCCTTCGTCGAGATGCTCAAGCGCGGCGAGACGATCTACCCGCAGCGCTAGAAGGGCCAAATAGCGAGCGCGGCTAGTGCCGCGTCTCCGTCTCGCGTTCCGCTTCCTGCACCGGCTCGCCGAGGGTGATCGCGCTCTTCTGCGGCATGCCGATCATCCGGCCGACCGTGGCCGGGCGCGGCATCTGCGCGTGCGCCGCCTTCATGATCGCAAGATTGGCGAGGATGTCGGGCGGGAAGGGTGTCACCCTGCGATCGGTCATGTCGACATGCAGGGAGAGATTCTCGGAGGTCGCAGCGAGCCAGCCTTCGCTGGCATGGCGCATTTCGAGATAATAATGCAGCCGCTTGTCGTCGAAGGCGATGAGTTGCGCGGTGACGCGCACGAGATCGCCTTCCGTCAGCTCGCGCTTGTAGAGCACGTGGCATTCGGCAGCGAAGAACGAAGCGTGCCGGCTCTCGACATAGTGCTGGTTAAGGCCGACCAGCGAGAAGACCTCATCGACCGCGCGGTCGAACAGGACATGATAGTAGGCCATGTTGAGATGGCCGTTATAGTCGATCCAATGCGGCTCGACCCGCATAGGGGACGAGACGAAGGGAGCGAAAAACAAAGCGGGCGTGCGAATATCGTCCGGCATCGGCTCCTCCTTTCGGTCCGTCTCTCGTCGATGCGTAGGCGGCTCTGCACCGCCGGCTCTTGCCGGCGCGGTCGCGGCGCGTGAAAACAACACGAGCCGCTGCTCTCAAGGCCGAACCATTCCAGACTAGGCGAAGTTCTCCAGCCATGACAATGCCTTCTACCGCTTCTGTGTCCCCCCATGCTCCTGCTGCAGAGCTGCCGCCATCGCCGCAGGCCGTCGCCGCGCTGACGCAGGCGCTGGCGGCACTGTTCGGCAATCGGCTCGTCACCAGCCTCGCGGTCCGGCAGCAGCACGGCCATACCCTGACCTGGATCCCGAACCAGCCGCCGGATGCGGTGGTCTATCCTGAGAGCACCGAAGAGGTGGCCTCCATCGTGAAACTCTGCGCCCAGCATGGGGTTCCGGTGATCGCCTTCGGCACCGGCACCTCGCTGGAGGGGCATGTCAACGCGCCTTTCGGCGGCGTCTCAATCGACATGAGCCAGATGAAGCGGGTCGTCGCCGTGCACGCGGAAGACCTCGACTGCACGGTCGAGGCCGGTGTCACCCGCAAGGAGCTGAACGAGCACCTGCGCGATCAGGGCCTGTTCTTCCCGATCGATCCGGGCGCCGACGCCTCGATCGGCGGCATGGCGGCGACGCGCGCCTCCGGCACCAATGCGGTGCGCTACGGCACGATGAAGGACAATGTCATCGCGCTGACCGCGGTGATGGCCGACGGCTCGATCGTCAAGACCGCGAGCCGCGCGCGCAAATCCTCGGCCGGCTACGATCTCACCCGCTTGCTGGTCGGCTCGGAAGGCACGCTCGGCATCATCACCGAGGTGACGCTGAAGCTGCACGGCATTCCAGAGGCGATGTCGGCGGGCGTCTGCTCGTTCCCCTCGGTGAAGGCAGCGTGCGACGCGACGATCATGACGATCCAGTCCGGCCTGCCGGTGGCGCGGATCGAGCTGGTCGACGACGTGATGATGCGCGGCGTCAACCTGCATTCCAAGCTCGGCCTGCCGGAGACGACGATGCTGTTCGTCGAGTTCCATGGCTCCGAGGAGGGCGTGAAGGAGCAGGCTGAGCGCTTCGGCGAGATCGCGGCCGAATTCGGCGGCGGAGCGTTCGACTGGGCGACCAGGCCGGAGGATCGCACGAAGCTGTGGCAGGCGCGGCATGACGCCTATTGGGCGGCGCGCGCTTTGCGGCCCGGCGCGGAATCGGTCGCGACCGATGTCTGCGTGCCGATCTCGCGGCTGGCCGAATGCGTCGACGAGACCAAGCGCGACATCGAGGCGTCGGGCCTGATCGCGCCGATCGTGGGACATGTCGGCGACGGCAATTTCCATACGCAGCCGCTGGTCGATCTCGCCGATCCCGACGAGGTCGCGCGCTGCGAGGCCTTCATCGACCGGCTGGTCAAGCGGGCGCTTGCCATGGAGGGTACCTGCACCGGCGAGCACGGTGTCGGACAGAAGAAGATGAAGTACCTCACGATCGAGCACAGCCCGGCCGCACTCGCCGTGATGCGCCTGATCAAGCGCTCGCTCGACCCGCAGAACATCCTCAATCCCGGCAAGATCATCGCCTTGTGACATTCCGTTCGGGGATCATTCGCAAGAATGTCGTGATCCTGCCGCGACTTGCGTGCATGATCGCGCCCGTCGACATATCGAGGATTGATGCAAGAGCGTGCGTGAGGCCCTGACCTTACTGGCCGGGCTGCTCGTCGCGGCGTTGCTGGCCGCGCTGCTGGGGCCGGGCTTCGTCGACTGGCGCGAGTACAGGCCCCATTTCGAGCGGCGCATCAGCGCTGCGCTCGGCGTGGAGACGCGCGTCGCCGGCGAGATCGGGCTGCGGCTCCTGCCATCGCCGCGGCTGGTGCTGGGCCAGGTGCGTCTCGGCTCCAGCGGCAACGCGGCAAGCGCGGCGACCATCGAGACATTGACGGCCGAGCTCGCCCTGGCGCCGCTGGCACGCGGCGAGTTCAGGCTGGTCGAAGCCGAGGCGGATGGGCTGACGCTCAATCTCGTTGCAGACGAGACCGGCGCCATCGCCCTGCCGGCCCGCGAGGGGACGGGCCTTCCGAGCGAGACGGCCATCGATCGCCTGGCGATCCGCCGCTCGGCCGTGATCTGGCGCGAGCCCGGCAAGGCGGCGCAGACGCTGGCGCCGATCTCCGTCGACGTCTCGGCCGTTGCCCTGCACGGACCCTGGCGTGTCGAGGGCGAGATCGCCGGCTCGTCCTTGCGCTTCGCCACCGGTGCGATCGAAGCCGATGGGCGGCTGCGGACTAAGGCCTCGGTCACCGGCGAGCAGACGCAATTCGGCTTCGACGGTTCGCTGATCCTGGCTGGTGCAGAGCGGAGTGTTCGGCCCGGGCTGGAGGGCAGCTTCACGATCGCGCCCGGCGGCGCGGTCAGTCTCGCCGGACGGGTGAGCGGCGACAGCCGGCGCCTCGACTTCTCGGGCCTCGCCATCGAGATCGCCGGCGGAGCCGCGCGGTTGGAAGGCGAGGGCTCGTTCAATCCGGCGGACAGCAAGGGCAGCCTCCAGCTCAAGGCGCGCCGGCTCGATGCCGATGTGCTGCAGGAGGCGCTGGCCCAGCGGCCGGGCTACCAGCGCGCCTTGCAGGCATTGCTGGGACCGGTCGAGCTTTCGCTGGATCTCGACCAGATCGTCTGGCGCGGCGAGGACTTCAGCGGCTTTGCCCTGCGCGGCAAGCTCGATGGCGATGGGCTCGATGCAGGCAGCGCCACGGTCAGGATCGCCAATGCCGTCATCGAGGCGCGCGGCGCGCTCGACGGCCAGGGCTTTCGCGGCACTGTCGAGGCGAAAGCGCCCGATGCGCGCCGGGCGGCGCTGGCGCTGGCGCGGCTCGGCGTCGAGGCAGGGTTGGCCGACAGCTTCGCGGCGTTGCGCAGTTTCGACGGCGTGGCCACGCTGGACTGGAGCAGCGAGCGTCTTGGGATCACTCGCATGACCGCACGGGCTGGCTCTGGCCCGCGGCTCGAAGGCTCCGGCGCGATCACGCCCAGCCGGCTCGATGCCAAGCTGACCCTGAACGGGCTCGACCTCTCGACGTTGCCGCCGGGCGACAGCTTCAATGCGCTCGCCGGCAGACGGGATCTCGGGCTCGATCTCACTCTGAACGGGTTGCGCTATCTTGCGACGCCGCCGGGCTCGGCCCGGCTCGCGCTGACCCGGCAAGGCAGCGACTGGCGCCTCAGCCGTTTGGCGGTCGATGGCTTCGGTGGCGTCAAGGTCGAGGGCGAGGGGGCGCTGCTGCCGGGCGGTGGCGAGATCGCCGGGCGGGTGCGTGCGCCGCGCTTCGCCGCGCTGACGGCGTTGGCCGGGCCCCTGCTGCCGGAGGGCTTTCGGCGCGTGCTGCCGCGGATCGAGGACGGGCTCGCCGGGATCGATGCCGGTTTCAAGCTGGCGCGCGCGCCGAATGGCGAGACCAGCGTCGTGGCGGAAGGCTCGGCCCAGGCCGGGCGGCTTTCGCTCAACGGCAAGATCGACTCTGCCGGCCAGTGGAGCGGCGGCGATGTGAAGCTCTCGCTCGACGACCGGCGCCGCGCCTTCGCCGCCTTCGGCTTGCCGCGCCCGGCCAGAGGCGGCTCGGGCGAACTCTCGCTCGGCTTCGGGCCGAATGGACCGGTCGGCTCGCTCGCCGGACCCGGGTTGATGCTCGTTCTGGAAGGCGCGGGAAGCGCAGCCAGGCTCAGCCTGCAGGCAGACGGACCGGATCAGGTCCTGCCGGACGGGCTGGCGCGGCTGGTTCCGGATGGCGTCCTCGATGCCTCCGGGCGCGTCACCTTCGGCGATGAGGCGCGGCTCGACGATCTCGTTGTCAATGCCGGCGGCAAGGCGGCACGCGGTGCGCTGAACTTTTCGGCCGAACGCGGGATCGGCGGGCAGCTCGATCTGCCCTATGTCGCATTGCAGCCCGCGCTGACGGCGGTGCTCGGCCAGTCGCAGCCGGTCGCGGGCAGCCAGTGGTCGCCGAGCCGCTTCCAGGGCGCGACAGGGCTCGGCGAGATCAGGCTGGCTCTTTCCGCCGAGCGGTTCGACCTGACCGACCGCATTGCCCTGACCAAGGCGCGGCTCGACCTGGCGGCGGGGCCGGACGGGCTCGTCCTCGACAATCTGCGCGGCAACCATGCCGGCGGCGAGGTCAGCGGGCGGCTCACGGCGCGCCGGGAGGGCGGGTTGGCGCAGATCACCGGCAGGCTCGGCCTCGCTGGGCTCGACCTGGCCTTGCTGACCAAGGGGGCGCTGACCGGCAAGCTGTCGGGGAGCTTCGAGGCCGGCGGCTCGGGCGAGAGTCCGGCGCGCCTGATCGCGGCGCTCGGCGGCGCCGGCTCGATCAGCGTTGCGGGCGCTGGCATGACGCGCTTTGACCCCGCTGCCATTTCGAAGGTGATCGGTGCGACGGGCGATGACGCGTCCGAAAGCGAGACCGGACGCCTGCAGGACCGGATCGGCGAAGCGCTGGAGAAGGCGAGCTGGCCGCTCGGCGACGTCACCATCCCCTTCACCCAGGCGGCCGGCGTGCTGCGGGTCTCGCCGGTCTCGATCGAGCGTGCAGGCCTGCGGGCCGACGCGACGGGGCTGGTCGACTGGCGGGCGATGACGACGGACCTGCGGCTCAACCTGCGCCCGCTCGGGGCGGCGCCGAAGGGCTGGCCGGAGCAATTGCCGCAAGTCGGCGTCGCCTGGCGCGGGCCGCTCGACGCGCCGCGACGCGAGACCGATGTCGGAGCGCTCTCCAATGTCGTGGCGGCGCGGGCGCTGGCGCGCGAGATCGAGCGGGTCGAGGCCTTCGAGGCGGATCAGCGCGAGCGGGCGATGCACATCCGCCGTCTCCGAGCCGAGCGTGAGCTCCGCGAGAACGAGCGCAAGCTCGCCGAATTCCTGAAGGCCGAGGAGGAGCGCCGCATCGCCGAGGAGAAGCGGGCGGAGGAGGCGCGCAAGGTTGAGGAGGCCAGGCTGGCCGAAGAGGCTCGCAAGGCAGAAGCAGCACGAAAGGCGGAGGAGGCGAGACTCGCCGAGGACGCCCGCAAGGCCGAGATCGCGCGGCGCGCCGAGGAGGCGAGGCAGGCCGAAGAGGCTCGCCGCGCGGAGATCGCCCGCAGGCTGGAAGAGGCACGCATCGCCGAGGAGGCACGCAAGGCGGAGATTGTGAAACGCCAGGAGGATCTGCGCAAGGCCGAGGACGAGCGGCGCAAGGCCGAAGCCGACGAGCGGGCACGACAAGCCGCGATCCGGGCTGCGATCGAAGGACGACCGGGACCGATGATCCTGCAGGGCGCGCCGCCCTCCTACATTCCGGGTGATCCGCCGGGCTATGGCAGGTCGCGTGGCGACGCGCCGCCATTGCCGCCGCCGCTCGACATCCAGTCGGTGCCGCGGCCGCTGTCACGCTCGCCGCTGCAGAACTGATTCAAGGCGCTGGGAAATTGATTCAAGCGTGTGCTGAGTAGATTCAGCGCTTGCTCGCAAGCTGCTGATCGATCTGGTTTTTTACCCCTTGTCGATCAACCGCCGTGCAGCAACTTGAAGGCAATCGCCCACATGGTGGTGGCGACGATGCCGTCGAGGATGCGCCAGGACCTCGGATCGGCGAAGAGCGGGCGTAGCCAGCGGGCGCCATAGCCGAGGCCGAAGAAGAAGAGGAACGAGGCGGTCATCGCCCCCGCAGCGAAGACAAGTTCCTGCCCCGGGAACTGGCTGGCGATGCTGCCGATCAGCAGTACGGTGTCGAGATAGACATGCGGGTTGAGCCAGGTCAGCGCGGCGCAGGTGACGAGGCTGGCGGATAGCGTTGCTCCTCCGGCGGAGCCGACCGCGAGCGCCTCGGACGAGCGCAGGGCCGAGAGCAGGCTGCGCGCGCCGTACCAGAACAGGAAGGCGGCGCCGCCATAGCGCAGCGCCGGTTCGAGCATGGGCAGCATCGCCGTTGCCTGCTTCAGCCCGACGACGCCGGCGAGGATCAGGACTGCGTCCGACAGTGCGCAGGTGAGGCAGACCGCGAAGACATGCTCGTTCCGCAGGCCCTGCCGCAGCACGAAGCTGTTCTGGGCGCCGATCGCAACGATCAGGCTGAGGCCCATGGTGAAGCCGGTGACGTAGACGGAGAAGGGCATGAGTGGCGGTCCTGTTGCTGCCGTTCCGCCTAGCTGCCCAAGCCGCCTTAGTGTAGTTAAACATCGTTATGCTGATTAAGCTGAGCTAATGCGATGCTCGACTATCCTGCCCTTCAGGCCGTCTCCCTCGTTGTCAGGACCGGCAGCTTCGACAAGGCGGCGCAGGCCCTGAACGTCACGCCTTCGGCAGTCTCGCAGCGGGTCAAGCAGCTCGAGGAGCGGCTTGGCACTGTCCTCATCATCAGGGGGCAGCCCTGCGCAGCGACCGAGCGGGGCGAATGGCTCTGCCGCCATATGGAGCAGGTCGGCCTGCTCGAAGGCGAGCTGATGACGCGGCTGCCGGCGCTGGCCGAGCCGGATCAGCCGCAGCAGCGCGTCACACTACGGGTCGCCGCCAATGCCGACAGCCTCGGAACCTGGTTTCTGGGTGCGGTCGCCGCGTTCACGAACCGGAGCCCGCATCTGCTCGACATTGCCGTCGACGATCAGGAGCACACCGCCGAATGGCTGCGGCAGGGGCGGGTGCTCGCCGCCGTCACGGCGCTGGACAAGCCGATCCAGGGCTGCCGCGTCATCCCGCTCGGCTCGCTGCGCTATCTCGCGACGGCGAGCCCGGACTTCATGGTACGTCATTTCACCGACGGCGTGACGCTATCCGCGCTGGCGCAGGCGCCGTCGCTGGTCTTCAACCAGAAGGACCGACTGCAGAGCCAGTGGATGGAGCTCGCCTTCGGCGAAAGCCCCGGCCATCCGGTGCATTGGGTGCCGTCGACACATGGCTTCGTCGAGGCGTGCCTGCTCAGCATCGGCTGGAGTGCCAATCCCGAATTGCTGGTGCGGGAGCATCTCGATGCCGGTCGGCTCTGCGAACTCATGCCCGGCACGGTGCTGGACACGCCGCTGTTCTGGCAGGTCAACCGGGTTGCGGCAGATCGGCTCGCGGATCTGACGCGCGCCGTGGTCGAGACGGCACGCCGTCTGCTGGTCAGTCCGCGGGAGTGAGCTTCATCGGCTCGGAGCGCCCGCGATAATGCGCCAGCACGCGCAGCCGCAGCGCCGAGGAGAGGTTGAGCTCGCCCCGACCTGAATCGACTTCCATCACCAGGCTGGCGATGGGGCGCTTCTCGGTAGCGGCGATCTCCTTCAACGCCTCCCAGAAGGGCTCTTCGAGCGAGACGCTGGTGCGATGGCCGGCGATGGCGAGGGAGCGCTTGCGCAAGCCGGTCATGGTCTGCCGCTCACGCCTTGTCCTTGCCGTCGGGCTCGTCGGAGAGGCGATGGCCTTCGAGGTGGCGCTCGGCCAGCGTCTTCTCTGCCTCGGTCAATTTGCGCTCGGCCTTGGTCCGGCCGAACGCGATCCGGTTCTGCTCGGCCTTTGCCTCGGCGCTGGCCCGATCGCGGGCCTTGCGGGCGCGGCGGAGGTTGACGACGTCGCCCATCGCGCCTCAGCCGGGGCTCAGCATGTCTTCGGCGACGACGGTCTTGTCGAAGAGCTCGGCGTCGACGCCGGCCTTCAGCGCTTCCTCGCGCAGGGTCGTGCCGTTGTGATGGGCCGCCTTGGCGATGCCGGCGGCCTTGTCGTAGCCGATCGCGGGGGCGAGCGCCGTCACCAGCATCAGCGAGCGCGAGAGCAATTCGGCGAGACGCTCGCGATTGGGTTCGATGCCCTCGACGCAGTTGGTGCGGAAGCTGTCGGCAGCGTCTGCGAGGAGCCGGGCCGATTGCAGGAATGCCTGGGCGATCACCGGCTTGAAGACGTTGAGCTCGAAATGGCCCTGGCTGGCGGCGAAGGTGACGGTCGCTTGATTGCCGTGCACGCGGGTCGCGACCATGGTCAGCGCTTCGGCCTGTGTCGGGTTGACCTTGCCGGGCATGATCGAGGAACCCGGCTCATTCTCCGGCAGGCTGATCTCGCCGAGGCCCGAGCGCGGGCCCGAGCCCATCAGGCGGATGTCGTTGGCGATCTTGAACAGGTCCATGGCGAGCGCGGTCAGCGCGCCATGGCTGTAGGAGATCGCGCCATGGCTGGCGAGCGCCTCGAACAGGTTGTCGGCGGTGCGGAAGGGCAGGCCGGTCAGCCTGGCGACCTCGACCGAGAAGGCCTTGGCGAAGTCGGGATGGGCGTTGAGGCCGGTGCCGACCGCGGTGCCGCCCTGGGCGAGCGCCAGCAGGCCGGGCAGGGTCTGTTCGATGCGGGCGATGCCGAGCTCGATCTGCGCGACATAGCCGGAGAATTCCTGGCCAAGAGTGACGGGGGTCGCGTCCTGGAGATGGGTGCGGCCGATCTTGACGAGATCGGCGAAGGCCTTCGCCTTGGCGTCGAAGGCATCCTTCAGCCGGCCGAGCGCCGGCAGCAGCTCCTTCGAGACCGCGAGCGCTGCGGCGATATGGATCGCCGTCGGGAAGCTGTCGTTCGAGGACTGGCCCTTGTTGACGTGATCGTTGGCGTGGACCGGGCTCTTCTTGCCGAGGCCGGCGCCCAAAATCTCGTTAGCGCGGTTGGCCAGCACCTCGTTGACGTTCATGTTCGACTGGGTGCCGGAGCCGGTCTGCCAGACGACGAGCGGGAAATGCTCGTCGAACTTGCCGGCGAGCGCCTCGTCGGCAGCCTGGACGATCGCGGTCTTGACCTTGGCGTCGAGCAGGCCGAGCTTCGCATTGACCGTGGCGGCGGCCTTCTTGACCATGACCAGCGCATGCACGACCGGCAGCGGCATGCGCTCGGCCGGCCCGCCGATCTTGAAATTCTGCAGCGAGCGTTGCGTCTGCGCCGCCCAATAACGGTCGTTGGCGACGTCGATCGGACCGAAGGAATCGGTCTCGCTGCGGAATCCGGTCATGATGGGAGTCCTTAGGTCTCAGGTCTTCTTGCGGAAGGCGTCGAGGCTGACGACCTGGGCGCCGCCTTCCTCCTCGGCCTTGGCTTCGGCATCCGCTTCGGCTGCTTCCTTCTTCGCGCTTGCTGGCAGCGCCTTCTGCGCCGGCTTGGGCGGAAGGGCGAGGGGCGCGGCCGGTGCGACGCTGGGCTCGGACGCGGCGCCGCGCGGCGCTTTGGCCGGAGCTGCCGGCTCGCCCGCCTGCGCTTCGCTGGCAGCGTCCTGCGTCTCGAATTTCAGTCCGAACTGGACCGACGGATCGAAGAAGGTGGTGATCGCGTCATAGGGGATCAGCAGCCGCTCCGGCACGCCGGAGAAGGAGAGCCCGACCTCGAAGGCGTGGTCGCTGACGTTGAGATCCCAGAACTGGTGCTGGAGCACGATCGTCATCTCGTCCGGATGCTTCTCGCGCAGGCGCTGCGACAGCCGCACACCCGGCGCGGTGGTCCGGAAGGTGATGTAGAAATGATGGTCGCCCGGGAGCCCGTCACGGCCCGCCTCGGCCAGGATCTTGCGGACGACGCCCTTGAGCGCGTCCTGCACCATCAGGTCGTAGCGGAGAATATCCTTGGTCATCGGGTCCGGGTTCCGTTTCCGCTCCTCTAGCGCGCTTTCCGTTCGATCGGAAACGATCGAACGATCAGAATTCGCGCAAAATCATAAAAGCTGAGCATGGTCTCGTCGCAAAAGTGGTCCCCACTTTTGCGGACCATGCTCTAGATCACGCCGCGACCGGTGGGAAGCTCCCCGAAACGAAAAACGTGACCAATTCCATTAGTTTAGAGCGTTTCTCATGCAAAGGAAGGGGCTCTGCTGCTGCTCCGCACGGCTGCTCCAGCCGCATAAAAAAGTGGAGGCTTCTGTTGCCAGGCGCCTCCGAGCCCCGCCTTACGCGGCTAAACGCAAGGGCTTTGGTTTGGGAACCAGCACCGCTTACGCGGCGACAGCAACCCGAGCATTGTTGTCGTTGGCAACTATGCTTTAGGCCCGATAACGGCGGTACCATGCCGAGCAAAAGAACAACCTTTACACCCTCGTCGATCCTATTTCGCCCCCGCCGCAGCCCTGCAACCTTGTGGCTGCAAGTCCCCTGCTGCTCGCGCCGCAGGGCTGTGGTGGAGGCGCCGGGTACCGCCCCCGGGTCCGAAAGGCTTATTCCGAAGTCCGTTTATCGCCATAGCCGACCTTGCGGACGGCAAGGCGAATATAGGCACTGAGCGCGCGCGGGGAAAGAGAGCAGGAGGCTCTCCCGGCTAATTTCTGCGCAACACAGCAAAAGCCGCGGGAAAGGCCCGCGGCTTTCGTGTTGTTTCAGGAGCCAAGCTGGGCTCAGGGCGCTGCGGCGCTGCCGACTACCGAGCCGTCATAGGCATTGAGATCGAGCGTCACCTCGACACCGCCCTGGGCGCGCCCGGCGATCTCCCAACGCCAATCGGAGAGGGCGATCTCCTCGATATGGACCAGACCGTAGCGGAAGGCGATCGAGCGCGCCTGGGACTCCGTGATCTTCAGCGCAGTGGCGGCTGCGGTGTTCTCGGGCTTGCTTTCGGCCCAGGCGGAGGCCGAAGCTTGCCCTGCCAGGCCCACTGCCAGAAGCAGTGCGGCCAGCATGGATAGTCTGCTCATGATACGATCCTCATCAGCCGGGCTTTTGATGCAGCATCGGATCGTTCCGGAAACCGGAAGCCGCTTTCATCCGATGCTCCAAGCGCAGGCCCGAAGCGCCCCTTCTGTTCACAGGGCATTCACATTGGGGCGCCCCTCCGGCATTGCAATATCCGGAGCGATCACGATTTATTTCGATGCCGTGAGACTTGGCCGCGAGGGCTGCGTGAAAAGCGGTTGAGAGCTGCGGCGGGCGGGGAGCGCGCCGGCGCGGATGGCGCTAGTATCTTGCGCTTTTCAGATTCGAATTCGGATTCAATGCACCAGTATCATGCCCTTCTGCAGCGCGTCCTCGACGAAGGCGTCCGCAAGCACGACCGGACCGGCACCGGCACGCTCGCTTTGTTCGGCCACCAGATGCGCTTCGACCTGTCGGAGGGCTTTCCGCTGGTCACGACCAAGAAGCTGCACCGGAAGTCGATCATCCACGAGCTGATCTGGTTCCTGCGCGGCGACACCAATGTCCGCTATCTCAAGGAGAACGGCGTCACCATCTGGGACGAATGGGCCGATGCGAACGGCGATCTCGGCCCGGTCTATGGCAGGCAATGGCGTTCCTGGCCGGCGCCGGACGGCGGCACGATCGACCAGATCGCCTGGCTGGTCGACGAGATCAGGCGCAATCCCGATTCGCGCCGGCTGATCGTCTCGGCCTGGAACCCGGCCGACATCCCGAAGATGGCGCTGGCGCCGTGCCATTGCCTGTTCCAGTTCTTCGTCGTCGACGGGCGTCTGTCCTGCCAGCTCTACCAGCGCTCGGCCGACGTGTTCCTCGGCGTGCCCTTCAACATCGCGAGCTATGCGCTGCTCACCCATATGGTCGCGCAGGTCACGGGCCTTGCCGTCGGCGATTTCGTCCATTCCTTTGGCGACACGCATCTCTACCTCAACCACCTCGACCAGACGCGCGAGCAGCTCTCGCGCGCGCCGCGGGCGCTGCCGACGCTCAGGCTCAACCAAGCGGTGCGCAAGCTCGAGGATTTCCGCTTCGAGGATGTCGTGATCGAGGGCTACGACCCGCATCCGGCGATCAAGGCGCCGATCGCGGTATGACGCTGACGATCCGTCCCGCCCGGCCCGACGAGGCCGGGCTGGTGCTCTCCTTCGTGCGCGAGCTCGCCGAATATGAGAAGCTGCTGCACGAGGTCGAGGCCAGCGAGGCCGATATGGCCGCCGCCCTGTTCGGGCCCGAGCCCAAGGTGTTCTGCGACATCGCCGAATGGGACGGCGCTCCCGCCGGCTTCGCGATCTGGTTCTACACCTATTCGACCTTCACCGGCCGGCACGGCATCTGGCTCGAGGACCTCTATGTCCGACCCGAGCAGCGCGGCCGTGGCATCGGCAAGGCGCTGATGGTGCGCCTCGCCAGGCGCTGCCTCGACGAGGGGCTGTCGCGCTTCGCCTGGTGGGTGCTGAACTGGAACGAGCCCTCGCGGGTGTTCTACCGCTTGATCGGCGCGGTGGCGCAGAGCGAGTGGACGGTGAAGCGGGTCGATGGCGAGGCCTTGCGCAAGCTCGCCGGTGGGGGCTGAGCCAGTGGGCAAACTCCCCGTCGTCCTGATCGCCGCGATCGCCGACAATGGCGTGATCGGCCGCGACAACCAGCTGATCTGGCGGCTGCGGACCGATCTGCGCCGCTTTCGCGAACTGACCATGGGCTGCCCGATCGTCATGGGCCGCAAGACCTTCCTGTCGATTGGCAAGCCCTTGCCGGGGCGCCAGAGCGTGGTCCTGTCGCGCGATCCGCAGTTCGGGCCGGACGGCGTCTACGTCGTGCCGACGCTCGATCAGGCGCTCGAGACGGCGCAGCGGCTTGGGCAGGCGATGGGCGCGCGCGCCGTCATCGTCGCCGGCGGCGGCGAGGTCTATGCGCAGGCGCTGCCCTTTGCGGACAGGCTGGAGCTGACCTTCGTCCATGCCAGCCCGGAGGGCGACGCGGTCTTCCCGTTTTTCGATCGCTCGGCCTTCCGCGAGAGCGCCCGCAGCGAGCATCCGGCAGGCCCGGAGGACGAGTTCTCCTTCGCTTTCGCGACGTTGGATCGGGTCTCTTGAGCCCTCAGGCGAGAGGACTGCGACGAAGGGTCTACGACCAAAGGCGCTTGCGTCGTTGACGAATCCGTGGCCGATGCCCAATTCAACGCGCATTGCGTCTGATGGCGCTGACAGCGTTCTGCCGTTCAGCTATGCACGGTCGAAGCAAAGAATGAGGAACGGCTGAGGCATGCCTTGGAGTAACCAGAGCGGTGGAAGCGGCGGCAGTGGCGGCGGCGGTGGCGGTGGTCCCTGGGGCCAGCGTGGCGGCGGCGGCAATGGCGGCGGTCCCTGGGGCGGCGGCGGTCCTTCCGGCGGCAACACTCCGCCCGATCTCGAGGAGATCATCAGGCGCGGCCAGGATCGGCTGAAGAACTTCATGCCGGGCGGCAATCTCGGCGGGCGCGGGCTCCTGCTCGTCGGCCTCGGCCTTGTGCTGCTCTGGCTCGCCACCGGCGTCTACACGGTGCGGCCCAACGAGGTCGGCCTCAACCTGATCTTCGGCAAATATGTCGGCAAGACCGGGGAGGGCCTGAACTACAACCTGCCTTATCCGATCGGCAGCGTGGTCAAGCCGCAGGTGACCAACGTCATCACCACCGAGGTCGGCTTCCGCACCGTCGAATCGGCGCGCACCTCGCGCCAGACCGACATCGCCGAGGAAAGCCTGATGCTGACCGGCGACGAGAACATCGTCGACATCGACGTGATCGTGCAGTGGCAGATCGATCCGGGCGCGCCCGAGGCCTTCGTCTTCAACATCCAGGATCCGCCGGGCACGGTGAAGGCCGTGGCCGAGAGCGCGATGCGCGAGGTGATCGGCCGGCGCAATATCCAGCCGGTGCTGACCACAGACCGCGCCGCGATCGAGACCGAAGTGCGCCAGCTGATGCAGGACACGCTGAACACCTACCGGGCCGGCGTGCAGATCCGGCTGGTCCAGCTGCAGAAGGTCGACCCGCCGCAGCAGGTCATCGATGCCTTCCGCGACGTCCAGGCGGCGCGTGCCGACCAGGAGCGCCTGCGCAACCAGGCCGAGACCTATGCCAACCAGGTCGTGCCCGAGTCGCGTGGCCGCGCCGCGCAGCTCCTGCAGTCGGCCGAAGCCTTCAAGGACCAGACGGTCAACGAGGCGCTCGGCCAGATCAGCCGCTTCAACTCGGTCTATGAGCAATACAAGAACGCCCCCGCCGTCACGCGTGAGCGTCTCTTCCTCGAAACCATGGAGCGCGTCTTCGGCGGCATGGACAAGGTGATCCTCGACCAGAACGGCACCGGCAACGGCGTCGTGCCCTATCTGCCCCTCGGTGAGATCGGCCAGCATCAGCAGCGCCGGCCGGCTGGCCAGAACCAGGGCCAGGCCCAGCAGGGAGCGACGCGATGAACGGTTTTCTCCGCGTCGCCGTGCTGGCGGTCATCGCCATCGTCGCGGTCGTCTTCTACGCCGCGACCTTCGTCGTCCAGCAGACCCAGTCGGCGATCGTGCTGCGCTTCGGCGCCGTGCGCAGCGTCGTCACCCAGCCGGGGCTCTATTTCAAGCTGCCGGCGCCGTTCGAGCAGGTCACCTATCTCGACAACCGCATCCTCGATCTCGACCTGCCGTCGCAGGAAATCATCGCTTCGGACCAGAAGCGGCTCGTGGTCGACGCCTTCACGCGCTACCGGATCTCCGATCCGCTGCGCTTCTACCAGGCGGTCAACAACATCCCGCGCGCCAATTCGCAGCTCGCCTCGATCGTCAACGGTAACGTCCGCTCGGTCCTGGCCGAGGCGACGTTCACCTCGATGGTGCGCAACGACCGCTCTCGGCTGATGAACCGCATTCGCGACGACGTGAACCGCGAGGCAGGGCGGTTCGGCATGACCGTGGTCGACGTCCGCCTGCGCCGGGTCGACCTGCCGGCTGCCAACTCGCAGGCGGTGTTCCAGCGCATGCAGACCGAGCGCCAGCGCGAGGCGGCGGAAGCGCGCGCGCTGGGCGGCCAGCAGTCGCAGGAAATCCGGGCGCGGGCCGAACGCGACGCGATCATCATCGTCGCCGAGGCGCAGCGGAAATCCGACGAGATCCGCGGCCAGGGCGAGGGCGAGCGCAACCGCATCTTCGCCGAGGGCTTCGGCAAGGATCCGGAGTTCTTCGCCTTCTACCGTTCGATGCAGGCTTACGAAGCGAGCCTGAAGTCCGGCGATACGCGGATGCTGCTGACGCCCGACTCGCCGTTCTTCCGCTTCTTCAACGACCCGTCCGGCAAGCGCGCCGGAGCGGCAACCGATGCAGCCCCGGCGACGCCGGCGGCCCCGAAGCCCTGATCCTAGAGCAGGATGCGAAAAAGTGGAAACCGGTTTTTCGCAGAAATCCTGCTCTAACTCCTTAGAAACGATCACGTTTTATGATGTTGGATCGGTTCGATCCAACATCATCGTGATCTATGACTGAGCGCTGCGCATGACAGATTTCCTCGCGGCGCTCGGCCTGGTCTTCGCCATAGAGGGACTGCTCTTCGCGTCGATACCGGAGATCGCCAAGGAGGCGCTGCGCAGCGCCTCCGAGACTCCGGCGGACCGCATGCGCCTGATCGGCATCGTCTCGGCGATCGTCGGCGTGGGCCTGGTCTGGCTGGCGCGCAGCTGACGGGAACCGGATCGCTCGGCTTGCGCTGCGAGCCGAGCGGAACCCGCTCTGAGGGCCTCAAACGGGAGCCGCTCGGGTTCTGCCGGGGCTCCGAGCCATTTTCCGGCGATCACGGCATTATGACGCAATCTTGCGTCGCCCTTCCGCCGTATTTTGGCGTTCTTAAGTTGCGTTCGGATTCCGGCTGCGCTGCAATGCCGTCAAGGCGACCCCGTCAACCTCGGTCTCTTGGCGCGACATCATCATGATCATGAGGACATCGATGGCATTCACACATTCCCACGCCTACCGCCTGGCGCGTATCGCGACAGTTGCCGGCATGGCGTTCGCGACGGTGCCCGCCTTCGCCCAGGCGACGCCGGCGCCTGGCAACGTCCAGGCCGCGCCGCAGGCCCACGGCACCACCATCTCGCTGGCCGATCTCGCCGAGCGGGTGATGCCGGCCGTGGTCAACATCGCGGCGGTGACGACCAGCGAGACGCGCGGCCGCAACCTGCCGCAGCTGCCGCAGCTCGGCCCCGACACCCCGTTCGGCGACCTGTTCGAGGAATTCTTCAACCGCCGCGGCCGCGGCGGCGAGCAGGGCCAGAACCAGAACCAGCCGCCGCAGCAGCGCCGCTCGCAATCGGCGGGTTCGGGCTTCGTGGTCGACCCGTCCGGCCTCGTCGTTACCAACAACCACGTCATCGGCGATGCCAACGAGATCACCGTGGTGTTCAGCGATGGTCTGCGCCTCAAGGCCGAGGTCATCGGCAAGGATACCAAGGTCGACCTCGCGCTGCTGCGCGTGAAGCACGACAAGCCGCTGCCCTTCGTCAAGTTCGGCGATTCCGACAAGATGCGGATCGGCGACCCGGTGATGGCGATCGGCAACCCGTTCGGCCTCGGCGGCTCGGTCTCGTCGGGCATCGTCTCGGCCCGCAACCGCGACATCAACCAGGGGCCCTACGACACCTATATCCAGACCGACGCGGCCATCAACAAGGGCAATTCCGGCGGCCCGCTGTTCAACATGGCCGGCGAAGTGATCGGCATCAACACCGCGATCCTGTCGCCGACCGGCGGCTCTGTCGGCATCGGCTTTGCCGTGCCGTCCTCGCTGGCGACCAACATCGTCGATCAGCTGCGCGAGTTCGGCGAGACCCGCCGCGGCTGGCTCGGCGTGCGCATCCAGAACGTCGATGACGCCGCCGCCGAAGCGCTCGGCCTCGGCACTGCCCGCGGCGCGCTGATCGCCGGCATCGACGAGAAGGGCCCGGCCAAGCCGGCCGGCCTCGAAGTCGGCGACGTGATCGTCAAGTTCGACGGCAAGGACGTCAAGGATTCGCGCGAGCTGCCGCGTATCGTCGCCAGCACCGCAGTCGGCAAGGACGTGCCTATCCAGGTGATGCGCAAGGGCAAGGAACTGAGCAAGACGGTCAAGCTCGCCCGGCTCGAGGATGGCGAGAAGGTCCAGCAGGCTTCGGCCAACAAGCCGGCGGCCGAGGCCGCCAAGCCGGTGACCGCCTCGGCGCTCGGCCTCGAGTTCTCGGCGCAGAACGATGATCTGCGCAAGCGTTACTCGATCAAGGACGGGCTGAAGGGCGTCGTCATCACCAAGGTCGATGCCAACTCCAACGCCGCGGACAAGCGCATCCTCGTCGGCGAGCTGGTGGTCGAGGTTGGCCAGGAGCCGGTGAATTCGCCGGAGGACGTCACCAAGCGGCTCGACGCCCTCAAGAAGGAGGGCAAGAAGTCGGCCCTGCTGCTGGTCTCGAACGCCCAGGGCGAGGTCCGCTTCGTCGCGGTGACGATGAGCTGATCGCCTCTCAACGATCGATCAAGGAAAGGCGGCCTCCGGGCCGCCTTTTTTGTTGCCGCTGATCGGCGCCATCAGGCTTTTGCATTGGAAGCGGGATCGCATCTTCGGCAGGGTCCGTAGCCGAGATCAGAGAGGCTTCCCATGCGCATGAGCGAGATTCCCTTCGGCACGACCGACTGGTCGACCGTCGAGCCCGAATATTTCGCAGGAGAGCAGGGTCAGGCGACCTGGCGCACGCGCCGCTTCGGGCCGCCGGACAACCCGATCCGCGTCAGGATGGTCGACTACTCGCCCGGCTATATCTCCGACCATTGGTGCGAGAAGGGGCATATCCTGCTCTGCCTGGAGGGCGAGCTGGAGACCACATTGGCGGATGGCCGGGTGATGTGGCTGAGAGCGGGGATGAGCTACCAGGTTGCCGACAAGGCCGAGCCGCATCGCTCGCGCTCGCCGAATGGAGCACGGCTGTTCATCGTGGATTGAGGCTCAGTTCCTGACGATCTCGTCGCCGCGATAGCCCTGGGCGTAGAGCAAAGCGGTGAGGTCGGCATGGTCGAGGCGGGCATCGGCTGCGGCTGCCACCGCCGGCTTGGCGCGATAGGCGACGCCGAGCCCGGCTTCGCCCAGCATGGCGAGATCGTTGGCGCCGTCGCCGACAGCGAGCGTCGCCTCGTCCGGCAGGCCGAAGCGGCTGCGCAACTCGACCAGCGTGTCGAGCTTGGCCTGCTTGCCGAGGATCGGCTCGGCGACGAGCCCCGAGAGCAGGTTGCCCTCGCTGAGCAGGATGTTGGAGCGGTGCTCGTCGAAGCCGATCGTCGCGCTGATCGGGCCGGTGAACACGGTGAAGCCGCCCGACACCAGCGCGGTATAGCCGCCATGGGCGCGCATGGTGCGCACCAGCGCGCTGCCGCCCGGCGTCAGGGTGATGCTTTTGGCGATGATCTCGTCGACGACGTTGAGCGCGATGCCCTTCAGAAGTGCGACGCGCTCGCGCAGCGCCGGCTCGAATTCGAGCTCGCCGCGCATGGCGCGCTCGGTGATGTCGGAGACCTTCTCCTTCAGGCCGACATAGGCGGCGAGCTCGTCGATGCATTCCTGGCCGATCATGGTCGAATCCATGTCGGCGAGGAACAGGCGCTTGCGGCGGGTCGCAGCAGGCTGAACGATGATGTCGACGGGGGCGCCGTCCAGCGCCTCGCGCAATGTCGCTTCGAGCTTGCGCGCATCGCCGGCTTCCGCGAAGAGGTCGGCCGCGATCTCGCCATCGAGGCGCTCGACCTTCGCCGGGGCGGGCGCGGCGGCGCTGAGGCGGGCGAGCAGGCCATCGTCGAGCAGGGCCTGACCATGGGCGGAGACAAGGGTGGCGACGAGCATCATGACGGAGCCGGAGACCAAGTGAAATACAGCGCGGTGCTCATCGCAGGTCCGACCGCGAGCGGCAAGTCGGTGCTGGCGGTCGAGCTGGCCAACCGCTTCGGCGGCGTCGTGGTCAACGCCGACTCGATGCAGGTCTATCGCGACCTCCAGATCATCACGGCACGGCCGACGCCGGAGGAGATGGGCGCGGCGCCGCACCGCCTCTACGGGCATGTCGACGGAGCGGTGAACCATTCGGCAGCGGCCTATGCGGCGGAAGTCACCGCGCTGTTGCAGGAGCTGGCTGAGCAGGGCGCCTTGCCGGTGCTGGTCGGCGGCACCGGGCTCTATTTCAAGGCGCTGACCGAGGGGCTCTCTGATATTCCGCCGGTGCCTGATGAGGTTCGCATCGCGTTCCGGGCCAAGGCCGAACAGTGCGAAACTAGCGAGCTGCACGCCGAGCTCGCCGGTAGGGATCCGGAGATGGCGGCGCGCCTGCGGCCGAGCGACCGCCTGCGGGTGATGCGGGCGCTGGAGGTGATCGAGGCAACCGGGCGTTCGCTGGCGAGCTTCCAGGGTTCGAGGCGGCCGGGGCCGCTGGCGGGTCAGGAGTTGCTGAAGCTTTTCCTCGCGCCGGAACGCGAGCTGGTCCGTGCCAGGATCGACGCCCGCTTCGATGTGATGATGGGCCAAGGCGCGCTCGACGAGGTCGCGGCCCTGCGCGAGCGCCGGCTCGATCCGCTGCTGCCAGTGATGCGCGCCCACGGCGTGCCGGGGCTGATCGCCTATCTCGACGGCAAGCTTTCGCTGGAGGAGGCGGTTGCTCGCGGCAAGGCTGACACTCGCGCCTATGCCAAGCGGCAGGTGACCTGGTTCCGGCACCAGATGGAGGGCTGGACCGCGGCTGCGCCGGAGGCGGCTTTGGATGTGGCGCTCGCGGCCTGCGCGAATGGCGCCTCGATTGCCGGCTCTAATCCCGCTTGACCATGCGGCGCTGCTCGTTTAGCGTCCGGCAACTTTCGTTTCGACAGGGCTGCGACATGCGCAAGCTTATTATCGTAGAGGTGCGCTGGTAGGGGCCGGTTTAACAACCGGGCGTCCCCGACGCCAGCGCACGCCCAGGCCCCTCCGAGGGCCTTTTTTATTGCCTTTTTCCGACCGACACCGACAGACAGACCTCCGCAGGAGACCGTTATGAGCGAGATGATGACCGGCGCCGAGATGGTCGTTCGCGCCCTCCAGGACCAGGGCGTGGAGCATCTCTTCGGCTATCCCGGCGGCGCGGTACTGCCGATCTACGACGCGATCTTCCAGCAGGACAAGGTCAAGCACGTGCTCGTCCGCCACGAGCAGGGCGCTGTCCATGCCGCCGAGGGCTATGCCCGTTCGGCGCCGGGCAAGGTCGGCTGCGTCCTCGTCACCTCGGGCCCGGGCGCGACCAACGCCGTCACCGGCCTGACCGACGCGCTGCTGGATTCGATCCCGCTCGTCGTCATCACCGGCCAGGTCCCGACGCATCTGATCGGCTCGGACGCCTTCCAGGAATGCGACACCGTCGGCATCACCCGCTCCTGCACCAAGCACAATTACCTGGTGAAGAGCATCGCCGACCTGCCGCGCGTCCTGCACGAGGCTTTCTTTGTCGCGGCCAATGGCCGGCCGGGCCCGGTCGTCATCGATGTGCCCAAGGACATCCAGTTTGCGACCGGCGCCTATAGCCGCCCGCGTGACAACCAGCACAAGACCTATCGGCCGGTGGTCAAGGGCGATCTGAACAAGATCAAGGCCGCGGTCGAGCTGATCGCCAAGGCGAAGAAGCCGATCTTCTACACCGGTGGCGGCGTCATCAATGCCGGCCCGCACGCTTCGGCGCTGCTGCGCGAGCTGGCGCGGCTGACCGGCTATCCGGTGACCTCGACCCTGATGGGGCTCGGCGCCTTCCCGGCCGCCGACAAGCAGTGGCTGGGCATGCTCGGCATGCACGGCACCTACGAAGCGAACCTCGCCATGCATGACTGCGACGTCATGATCAACATCGGCGCGCGCTTCGATGACCGCATCACGGGGAGGCTCGACGCCTTCTCGCCGCACTCCAAGAAGATCCACATCGATATCGACCCGTCCTCGATCAACAAGAACGTCAAGGTCGACATCGGCATCATCGGCGACTGCGCCCATGTGCTCGAGGACATGGTCCGGATCTGGCGCGAGACCTCGCCGCAGATCGACAAGACCGCGCTCACCGCCTGGTGGACGCAGATCGACGGCTGGCGGGCGCGGAACAGTCTCGGCTACAAGCAGTCCGGCTCGGTGATCAAGCCGCAATACGCGCTCGAGCGGCTCTACGAGCTGACCAAGGACCGCAACACCTACTTCACCACCGAAGTCGGCCAGCACCAGATGTGGGCGGCGCAGTATCTGCGCTTCCAGGAGCCGAACCGCTGGATGACCTCCGGCGGGCTCGGCACCATGGGCTACGGCCTGCCGGCGGCGATCGGCGTGCAGATGAAGCATCGCGACGCGCTCGTCATCGACGTCGCGGGCGAGGCCTCGATCCTGATGAACATGCAGGAGATGTCGACGGCGGTGCAGTACAGGCTGCCGGTCAAGGTCTTCATCCTCAACAACGAGTACATGGGCATGGTGCGTCAGTGGCAGGAACTGCTGCATGGCGGGCGCTATTCGGAGAGCTACTCGGCCTCGCTGCCGGACTTCGTCAAGCTGGCGGAGGCCTATGGCGGCCACGGCATCCGCTGCTCCGACCCGAACGATCTCGATGCCGCGATCATGCAGATGATCGAGACGCCCGGGCCGGTGATCTTCGACTGCCTGGTGGCAAAGGAAGAGAACTGCTTCCCGATGATCCCATCGGGCAAGGCGCATAACGAGATGATCCTGCCCGATTTCGAGGGCGATACCGGCGAGATCATCGACGCCAAGGGCAAGCAGCTCGTTTGATTGGGCAGCGTCATGCTCGGGCCTGACCCGAGCATCTCCAGCCGGATGGGCACCTCATCCCGCATGAGATTCTCGGGTCTGCGCTTCGCGCTGCCCGAGAATGACGGCATCGGCACAGCATGGGGGACCACATGGCGACCATCGGCCTGATCGGCGGAATGAGCTGGGAATCGACGGCGGTCTATTACCGGCTGCTGAACGAGGGCGTGCGGGCGCGCCAGGGCGGGCTTCACTCGGCCGATGTCCTGCTGCACTCGGTCGACTTCTCGCCGATCGCCGAAATGCAGGCGAAGGGCGACTGGGACCGCGCCGGGGCGGCGATGGGGTCGAGCGCCCGCCGGCTCGAGCAGGGCGGGGCCGTCTGCATCGTTCTGGCAACCAACACCATGCACAAGCTCGCCGACCACATCACCCAGGCGACGAACCTGCCCTTCCTGCATCTCGCCGACGTCACCGCCAAGGCGATCCGCAAGACCGCCTCGCGCCGTCCGCTGCTGCTGGCGACGCGCTTCACCATGGAGCAGCGCTTCTATCGCGACCGTCTCGGCGCCTTCGGCGTCGAGACGCTGGTGCCTGACGAGGCCGAGCGGACCGATGTCCACCGCATCATCTACGAGGAGCTCTGCCGCGGATTGGTCCTGCCGGCCTCGAAGGCGCGCTATCGCGAGATCGTCGCGCGGGCGGTGCGGGAGGAGGGCGCCGATGGCGTCATTCTCGGCTGCACCGAGATCGGGCTCCTGGTCTCGCAGGCCGATTTCGACATCCCGGCCTTCGACACCACGGCGCTGCATGTCGAGGCTGCGCTAGACTTCACATTGGCGATGGAGCAGGCGGCGTGAAGCTGATCATCGCCAACAAGACCCACTCGTCCTGGTCGCTGCGGCCCTGGCTTGTCCTCAAGCAGTTCGGCATCCCGTTCGAGGAGATCCTGATCCCATTCGGGCCGACTATGGACGATCCCGGCTGGAAGCGCATGGTCGCCGAGTACACCCCCGCCCGCAAGGTCCCCTCGCTGGTCGATGGCGCGATCGCGGTCTGGGATTCGCTCGCCATCATCGAATACATTGCCGAGACGCATCCGGAATTGCCGATCTGGCCGCGCGACAGGACGGCGCGTGCGCTGGCGCGCTCGATCTGCGCCGAGATGCACTCCGGCTTCGGCGCGCTGCGCGGCGCCTGCCCGATGAACCTCGCCTGGGTGCATCCGGCGCGCGATCGCGGTGAGGCGGTCGCGGCCGACATTGCGCGCATCACCGAGATCTGGCGCGATGCGCGCCAGCGCTTCGGTGCCGGCGGCGATTTCCTGTTCGGGGAATTCAGCGCCGCGGATGCGATGTTCGCGCCGGTGGCGACCCGCTTCACCACCTATTCGATCGCGCTCGACCCCGTCAGCGCCGCCTATGTCGAGGCGGTACAGGGCACCGCTGGCTTCCAGGCCTGGCGCCAGGCCGCTCTGGCCGAGCCCTGGATCGTAGCCGTCGACGAGCTCGACGAACCGATCCTCACCGATTTCCGTCCAAATCTCAGCCGAAGCCGAGCCCAGTCATGAACACGACGCATTATCCGACCGCTCCGACCGCCCAGCCGATCGCCCGCCACACCCTGGCGGTGATCGTCGACAACGAGCCGGGCGTTCTTGCCCGCATCGCCGGGCTGTTCTCCGGCCGTGGCTACAACATCGAGAGCCTCACCGTCTCCGAGACCGAGCACGAGAAGCATCTCTCGCGCATCACCGTCGTCACCTCCGGCACGGCGAACGTGATCGACCAGATCAAGGCGCATCTTGACCGGCTGGTGCCGGTGCATCGCGTCGTCGACCTGACCCTGCAGGGCGAGGCGATCGAGCGCGAGCTCTGCCTAGTCAAGGTCGTCGGCAAGGGCGACTACCGGGTCGAGGCGATGCGGCTCGCTGCTTCCTTCGGCGCGCGCACACTCGATGCGACGCTGACCTCCTTCGTCTTCGAGCTCACCGGTGCCACCGAGGAGATCGAGCGCTTCATCAAGCTGATGACGGTGGTCGGGCTGACCGAGGTCTCGCGCACCGGCATCGCGGCGATGAGCCGCGGCGCGGAGGCGATGTAGCTCGCTAGACTGGTTGCGGCATGAGTCGCAACCTGACGATCGCGATCATTGGGTGCGGAACCGCCGGGCTGGCGGCCGCGCTGCTGCTCGAACGGGCCGGCCATACCATCACGCTGGTCGAGCGCTTCGGTAAGCCGCAGCCGCTCGGCTCCGGCCTGATCCTGCAGCCGAGCGGGCTCGCGGTTCTCGATGATCTGGGGCTCGCTGCGTCGCTGATCGCTGCCGGCAGCCGGATCGACCGGCTGTTCGGGCTGAACGCGGCCACGGGCTCGGTCGTGCTCGATGTGCGCTATGCGGCGCTGAAGCGGGAACGCTTCGGCGTCGGTATCCACCGTGCGGCGTTGTTCGAGACGCTGTTCGACGCCGTGCAGAAGCGGCCGATTGCCATAGAAACTGGGGTCGAGATCGGCGACATCGATCCCGGTGCTGACGGCAAGGTCTTGCTGATCGCCGCGAGCGGCCGCCGCATCGGCCCGTTCGATCTCGTCGTCGATGCCTCCGGCACGCGCTCAGTCCTGCTCGGCTATGCCGCTCGCCCGGTGACCCATACGCCACTGAGCTATGGCGCGCTCTGGGCCAATGTCCCGCTCGGCGGCACCGGCTTCGACCGCCATGCGCTCGAACAGCGCTATCGCCGTGCCAGCGTCATGGTCGGCGTGCTGCCGATCGGACGGCATGGCGAGGAGCCGGAGCCGCAGGCGGCGCTGTTCTGGAGTCTGAGAGCCGATGCGCTCGACGCCTGGCGTAGCGCCGGGCTGGCGGCGTGGAAAGCTGAGGTCGAACGCATCTGGCCGGCGACCACTCCGCTGCTCGCGCATATCGTCGCGCCGGAGCAATTGACCTTCGCGAACTACCGCCACCAGACGCTGCCGCGACCTTACGGCCAGCAGATCGCCTTCATCGGCGACGCCGCCCATTCGACCAGTCCGCAGCTGGGGCAGGGGGCGAACATGGCCCTGCTCGATGCCTACGCGCTGGCCGTGGCGCTCGATCAGGCCGGCGACCTTGATGCTGCGCTTCATCGCTACGCACAGCTGCGCCGCTGGCATGTCCGGCTCTATCAGGCGGCGAGCCGGATGTTCACACCGTTCTACCAGTCGGACAGCGCCGTGCTGCCGCTGATCCGCGACCGGGTGGTTCCGCCTTTGGCGCGACTGCCGGGCATCGATCGGATGCTGGCGCTGCTGGTCTCCGGGCTGATCGGCGATCCCTTGCGAAGGCTGGGGTTGAAGGAGCCTGCGATTGCTGCTGAAAGCGACCGTCCGGCACTCGCCGGGGAGGGGGCAGAGCGGTGACGATTGGACTGAATGAGATCTCGCTCGGCCTCGGCGCCGCCGGCTTTGCCTGTTTCGCCTGGCCGATCATGCAACGGTTTCGCGGCCAGGCCGAAGCCGAGCCGCTCGGCTCGGGCAAGAGCCTGCGTTCGCCAATGTGGTGGGCCGGTTTCGTGCTGACGGTCGCGGCGATCTTCCTGCAGCGGATCGCGGCGCAGCAGATGGCAGGCTGAGCCAGGCTCTTGATCGCCTGCGCTAATCGGCGGCAAATGCGCTGCATGACCTCTTGCGCATGAGTGGATGATGTCGATCCAGCTCGAACTCCGCAGCTATCGCGGCGGCGACCGCCACCGCCACGACTACAGCCAGATCCTGCTGCCGATGCAGGGCGCGATGCGGCTCGATGTCGAAGGGCACCGCAGTGTCGTGTCGAGCCAATGCGTCGCGATCATCCCGCGCGACCACGAGCATGATTTCGAGCCGACGGCCGATTGCTGCATGCTCATCCTCGATGTCGAGGCGGGAGCCTTCGCCGGCGAGGCCGAGCCGGCGCTGCTGCGCGATCTCGTTCCGTCGCTGACGCGGATCGAGCCCTGGCTTTGGCGGATGTTTCGACAACTCGGCGCCGAGGTCGAAGCCGGTGCCTGCCGCCTGAGCGATGCGGCGCGCATGGCAATGGCGGGGCTGCAGCTGGTCGCGCCGAGTGCCATGCCTCGGCCGCTGTCGCGTGCGGAAGGCCGTGTCGCGGACGTTGCCCGTGACGGCAGAGCCGGGAGCGTGGTCGAGATGGCGAGGATTGCCGGCCTCGGCCAAAGCCGGTTCCACGCGTTGTTCCGGGCGAGCACGGGGCAGTCGCCGAAGCAAGCGCAGTTGACCCGGCTGTTCGACCAGGCTGCTGAGCAGTTGGTCGCGACGGCGCTGCCGGTCTCGGAGATCGCCTACAGTCTCGGCTACCAGAACGTCTCGTCCTTCAACCGGCAGTTCAAGCGGCGCTTCGGCCTGACGCCGTCGGAGTTCCGCGCCGCGGGTCGGGGCGACGGCTGAGCTCTCGCTGCCTTCGTCGTCCATCAAACGTGTGGTCATCCCGGACAAGCCACGCTAGCGGCGCCGATCCGGGATCCATTCCGGAGCGTTTCCGGCAAAGGTTCCGGAATGGGGTCCAAGTCTCCCGGAGCCTGCCTTCGGGCCGACTGAAGGTCGGACGCGATGGGTCGCCCGGGACGACCCGCATATGGTTGGTCTCATGGGAGGACTGGGAGAGAAGCGCAGCTTCGGTCAAGTCGTTCGGAGCTTCGCCTCATCACGGCGGTGCGGGAGCTCGCTATGGTCGATGCAACTCCGCATCCATGAGGATCACCCGCGATGAAGCTCACCGATTTCAAGGTTCTGACGTTCGACTGCTACGGCACGCTGATCGACTGGGAGACCGGCATCTGGAATGCGCTGCAGCCGCTGATCAGCGCCGGCCGGCTCAACCTCGAGCGTGAAGAAGCGCTGGCGCGCTTCGGCAAGCTTGAGAGCGAGCTGGAGGAGGCGGGGCCGTCGTTGCGCTATTCGACATTGCTCGCCGCCGTCCATGCCCGGCTCGCCAAGGATCTGGGCGTCCATATCCACGCCGATCTGAACGAGCGCTTCGGCGGCTCGGTGCCGGACTGGCCGGCCTTCCCGGATTCCGCCGAGGCGCTCGCCTATCTCAAGCGCCACTACAAGCTCGTCATCCTCTCCAATGTCGATCGGACGAGCTTCGCCGCCAGCAATCGCAAGCTCGGCGTGACCTTCGATGCGATCTACACCGCCGAGGATATCGGCTCCTACAAGCCCGCTCCGCGCAATTTCGACTACCTGCTGGCGCATCTGGAGGCTGATCTCGGCTTCAAGGCTGGCGACGTCCTGCACATCGCGCAGAGCCTGTTCCATGACCACGTCCCGGCCGAGCGGGCCGGGTTGGCGCGCGCCTGGATCGACCGGCGCTTCGGCATGGCGGGGAGCGGAGCGACGCAAATCCCCGCGAACCAGCCGAAGGTCGACTTCCATTTCAAGAACATGGCCGAGCTGGCCGAGGCTCATCGGAAGGCCGCGGGGGCCTGACTTAAGCCGGCTGATCAGCCGCTGAAGCCGCCGTCTTCGAGGAAGCGCTGCTCCTCGGTCGAGCTCTCTCGGCCGAGGACGGCATTGCGGTGCGGGAAACGGCCGAAATCGCGGATGATGTCGCGATGGATGATGGCGTATTTGACGCCTTCGGCATCTGCCGCAGCTTCGCAGAGCGCAAGGCAGCGCTCCTGGTCGTCGAGCGTCTCCGAATGCATGAACGGCATGTAGAGAAAACGCCGTTCCGGGTTGTCGAAGGCCTCGTCGAAGCCGCGCGCGATTGCACGGCCGGCGACTTCGCGCGCGAGCGGGTCGGCCGCGAAGGCATCGGCCGAGCCGCGGTTGAGATTGCGCGGGAACTGGTCGAGCAGGATCAGCAGGGCGTACACACCCTCCGGCGTCTCTTCCCACTCCGAGAGCTCGCCGCGCGCGGCGGCATCCACCAGCGGCCGGAAGCGCCTGGCGATCTCGGCGTCGAAGGCGTCGTCCTTGGCGAACCATCTGTCCGGACCAGCCTTGCGCCAGAAGGTAAGGACCTCGGCGGCGGCTGGCGGAGTAGGCTGGGTCATGCTGGTCCGGATCAAAGGCTCTCTTCGGAGAAGTGATAAGGCTAGCCGGATTCTCGCGTGGGAACAGCCTTCAGTATCCCGCTTCCTTTTGATGCCGCACGGCGAGGATCGTCACGGCGTGCTCGTCAATGCGATAGCGGACCAGATATCCGCTATCCCCGAAGTCGATGATCCATTCCCGGTATTGCTCGGGTAGCTCCTCGATGAGGCGACCCATATGAGGATGGGCACCGAGCGCCTGGACGCCCTGGACGATCGCCTCGCCCGCTCGTTTGGCCGCCGCGGGATTCTTGGGCCGCAGGAAGGCCCTGAGCCGCTCAAGGTCGCGGATCGCGGCCGGGGCGAAAATCACTCGTGGCATTCGGGCGCAGGCAGCTCGTTGTCAGCTCCCCAGCTCGACAGCCATTTTTCGACCTCTTCGGCCGTTGCGTGCAGCCCGGTCGCCTGGAACTCCTCCCAGGCCTCAAGGGTGTCCTGGCGCAGGGCCTCGCGCTTCTCCTCGCGCTCGACATACTGCGCGATCGCCTCGCGCATGATCCAATGCGAGGTGCGGCGACGCGCTGCAGCCAAGTTTTGCACGCGGCCTTTCAGTTCGTCATCGAGCTTGATGGAAGTGACCGCGGCCATAGGTCCATGATCCACTAAGAGGTATTACCTCACGCTACCTTAGCTACATTCCGATTTGCCGTCCACCGCTACTGGCCGGTTGACGCCCCAACGATGTAGCTGGGTTGAAATTTCTCAATCACGCCCTTGCGCCCCGGCAAGCCGTGCGGTAGATGCCAGAACCGTAACGTACGGTACTCTCCGGATCGATGAACGACACCGCGACCCATAGCCAAGGCGAGGCGCTGAGCGAGCGGCAGCAGGCCGTGCTCGACGCCGTGCTGGCGCTGATGGTGGAGCAGGGCGACCAGCTCACCATGACCGCGGTGGCGCGGCGCGCGAGCTGCTCGAAGGAGACACTATACAAATGGTTCGGCGATCGCGACGGCCTGCTCACCGCGACCGTGCAATGGCAGGCCTCGAAGGTCCGCGCCGACAACTACGATCGCCAGGCGCTCGACGCGGCGACGCTGCGCAAGAGTCTGCGGGATTTCGCCGAGAACTGGCTGAGCGTGATCACGAGCCAGACCTCGATCGCGCTCAATCGCGCCGCCATCGGCCATGCCGCCTCGGGCAAGAGCAATCTCGGCGGCATCGTCCTGGCGAACGGACGTGTTGCCATTGGCGAGCGGTTGAAGCCGGTTCTCGAGGCTGGTCGCGCGGCGGGACTGCTCGATTTCGACGATGCCGAGACGGCGTTCCGCACCTTCTTCGGCCTGGTCGGCCGCGATGTGCAGATCAGGTTGCTGCTGGGCGATGCGCTCGCCTCCGGCAAGACCGAGATCCAGCGCGATGCAGCCCGGGCCACCGACCAGTTCCTCGCACTTCACGGGCGGCCGAAGACCGCACCGAAAGCCTGAAGCCAAGAGATCAACCCAAGGAAGGACGCATCCAATGCGCGTTTATTACGATCGCGACGCCGACATCAACCTGATCAAGGGCAAGAAGGTCTGCATCGTCGGCTACGGCTCGCAGGGCCATGCCCATGCGCTCAACCTGCGCGATTCCGGCGTCAAGGACGTCATCATCGCCCTGAAGGCCGGCTCGGCCACGCGCAAGAAGGCTGAAGAGGCCGGCTTCAAGGTCATGACCCCGTCCGAGGCCGCCAAGGTCTCCGACATCATGATGATGCTGACCCCTGACGAGCTGCAGGGCGACATCTATCGCGACGAGCTGCATGCCAACATGAAGGAAGGCGCTGCCCTCCTGTTCGCACACGGCCTCAACGTCCACTTCAACCTGATCGAGCCGCGCAAGGACCTCGACGTGCTGATGGTCGCCCCGAAGGGCCCGGGCCACACCGTCCGTTCCGAGTATCAGCGCGGCGGCGGCGTGCCGACCCTGATCGCGATCCACCAGGACGCGACCGGCAACGCCCATGACCTCGGCCTGTCCTACGCCTCGGCCAATGGCGGCGGCCGCGCCGGCATCATCGAGACCACCTTCAAGGAAGAGTGCGAGACCGACCTGTTCGGTGAGCAGGTCGTGCTCTGCGGCGGCCTGGTCGAGCTGATCAAGGCTGGCTACGAGACACTGACCGAGGCCGGCTACGCCCCGGAGATGGCCTATTTCGAGTGCCTTCACGAGGTGAAGCTGATCGTCGACCTCATCTACGAGGGCGGCATCGCCAACATGAACTACTCGATCTCGAACACGGCCGAGTATGGCGAGTACGTCACCGGCCCGCGCATCATCACCGCCGAGACCAAGGCCGAGATGAAGCGCGTGCTCACCGACATCCAGTCGGGCAAGTTCACCCGCGACTGGATGCTGGAGAACAAGGTCAACCAGACCTCGTTCAAGGCGACCCGCGCCCGCTACGCCGCCCATCCGATCGAGGAAGTCGGCGCCAAGCTGCGTGACATGATGCCCTGGATCAAGGCCAAGGCCCTGGTCGACAAGACCAAGAACTGAGGGTCGTCCACGGTTCTTCGTTTCGCGACGGCCCGGCTGCCGCCGGGCCTTTGGGATCAAGGCCAAGGCCCTGGTCGACAAGACCAAGAACCGAGGCGAGCGCCGGGCTTCGCACGCGGATTCAAGACCGTGCGACGTTGATTCCGGAAACGCTTGCAACTGTTTGAAAATCAAAGGAACGGGCGCCCGGAAGGGCGCCCGTTTCGTGTTGGATAAACCACTCGTGGGAACCGCTTCCCGCGGCAGGCGTTGATACTCCAGTCGATAGCAGCAGGAGCGTGCGATGACCGGCCAGGACGAACTGAGGGAGAGGGCGATCGAGCGGCTGCATCAGCGCCATGCCCGCCACGGGCTCGCCGATGTCGCCAGGCCGGTGTCGTGGGAGGATCAGCTGCCGATCCTGCTGCTGGGTGGATTTCTCGCCGTCACGCTGCTGGCGAGCGTGCTGATGCGCGCCGTCGGAGGCTGATGGCGAAGGACCAGACGGAGGCCGTCATGCAAGACGACGTCAAGGTGCGCGAGGCGCGCATTCCGGAGAAGGGCGGCGAGCCGATCCCGCCGATGCGGGCGGATGTCCACTCCGACGCCGATCCGGCGGTCGAGACCCCGGTGGAAGCGCGCCAAGGCTTCCTCGACCGGCCTGTTCTGGTCGTTCTGGTCGCCGGACTGGCGCTGGCGATGGTCGGCTGGGCCCTTGCCGAAATGTGGGCCTACTGAGCCGAGTTCGGCCCGACACATCCGAGACGAAAGACATGTCCTGACGAAGCAATTTCAAGCTGAACAGATGGAGGCGATGATGACACCGATCCGATCGATGCCTGCGTCCCAGGGTTTTCAGTTCAAGTTCGCACATCTGGCGCTGGGCGCCTCGTTCGCCCTGCTGACAATGATCGTCTTTGGCGTGCTGTAGTCCGCCATGGCGCTAGAGCCGACCCGGTCAGGCTGCGTTAGCCTGACCGGGTCGGTTCTCTCTTTGAGCGCGCTGCGGAAGGCAGGGATGTCGCAGTTCTCGGTGAGCAATCTCCTCGACAGCGAGATCGTGCTGGTGCGCGATGTCGTCTGCTCCGGCGAATGCCGGCATCGCAGCGACGAGGAATGCGCGCACGCGACCCATCTGGTCTTTCCCTATCGAGGCATCTTCGTCCGCCATGTCGGGCGCGACGATGCGGTTGCCGAGAGCAACCAGGTCCTGTTCTTCAATCCGCATGAGGGCTACCATGTCAGCCACCCGGTTCCGGGCGGCGATGCCTGCCTCGATCTGCGCCTCAGCGAAGACACTCTGGACGAACTCGCGCCGGCGGAGCTGCTGCGCGAGGGGGCGGCTTCCTTCCTGATGCAGCGCCGCCGCATCGACCTACGCGCACAGGTACTTGTGGCCCTGCTGCGGCACAGCCTGCAGCGCGGCGTTGCCGAGCCGCTGGAAGCGGAGACCTTGGCGCTGACGCTGTTGCGGCGCGCCTTGGGCGAACGGACGTCGCATGCCGCCGGAGCATCGCTCGGACGGCGCAAGCTGGTCGACCGGGCCAAGCTGGTGATGGCTTCCGATCTCGCCAGGCGCTGGACGCTGGCCGAGATCGCGAGGGATGTCGGGGTCTCGCCGGTCTATCTCACGCAGGTCTTCGCCCAGGTCGAGGCGGTGCCGCTCTATCGCTATCATTTGCGCCTGCGGCTGGCGCGGGCGCTCGATCTGCTCGGCGATTATGACGACCTGACCCAGCTCGGACTCGAGCTCGGTTTCTCCAGCCATAGCCACTTCAGCGCCGCCTTCCGGCAGGCCTATGGCCGCACGCCGGCGGAGTTCCAGCGCTCGCTCAATCTCCGCTGACAGAAGCTGACACTGATCGCGAAAGATTCTGACAGCGGCTGTCAGCTCGAAGGTGTCCTGTCTCTATCATCACAACGACGGAGACAGGTCATGATCAGCTTCATCATCGGATCGGCCAAGCCCGTGCTCGCAATGGTCGAGGGGCTCGGCCGTATTTTCGGGGCGATCGGCCACTGGCTGCAGTCGCGCCGCGACTATCGCACGCTCTGCGACATGACCGAGCGCGATCTGCGCGATCTCGGTTTGCGCGACAGCGATCTGCGCGACGCGACGGCGGCGCCATTCTTCGGCGACCCGACAGCGATCATCTCGCTGCGCGCCGAAGAGCGGCGCGGCCTTGCGGGCGGAGAAAGCGTCGACGAGGTCCTGCGCGGACTAAGTGCAGGAGCGCCGGCCCGGCCCGAGCGGATCGCTAAAGAATCCGACAGCGCCGTAAGCAGCCGGGTGGTCTTTCTCAGGGCGGCCGAATGAGCGGCCCCGAGAAGGAGGAAGGCCATGAGTGGAACTTGCGCAGCCTGCGATTGCGAACTCGACGAGACCCCGATCAAGGTCACGATCGGCGGCAATACCGTCGAGGTCTGCTGCGACGATTGTGCCCAGGCGCTGCGGGAGGCCGATGCCTCGCAGGCGCAGGCGAGCGGGCACTAGCTCGCGGACAAACGAAAGAGCCGGCCGCGAAAGCGGCCGGCTCGTCTGTTCCGATCGGGATCAGAAGGTGACGTGATCCTTGATGTCGGCCTCGACGTTGGAGGGCAGCACGCTGCGCTTCACCAGATCGTCGAAGTTCTTGAACTTCGCCTTGGCGCGCTCCTCGACGATCTTCTTGGAGCGGGCTTCGCCGATGCCCTTGAGCTGCTCGAGCTCGCTGGCGCTGGCGGTGTTGATGTTGACTTTCTTGGCCTGGGCCTGAGTGGTCGGAGCAACCGGCTTCGCGGCCGGAGCGGTCGGGGCGGCAGGCGTGGTCACGGGCGCAGCCGGCTTGGCTGGGGTCGTCGGCTGGGTCGCGGTCTGTGCGAGGGCCGGGCCGGCGGCGAGAGCGAGCGCGGCGAGGCCGATAGCGAAACGAGACATCGTCATGGCGTGGACTCCTGTAAGCCCTGCCCGGGGGGAAGCTGAGCTGCGCGGATGCCGGGCCGTCCGCGCCGCCGCGCCGGTTATGAACCGGAGGATCCGGTCTCGACGCGATGGCTGGACTTTCGGCCGGCGCGGCTGAACGCGATCTGAGGCGAGCGTTCAGCTGCCGTTGTGCTCTTCGCCGGATTTTCGCCGCGATTGGCTAGATCGCCGCGCGTCCGAACGGACGCGATAGCGGCGATCGATCTATTTGTTGTCGCATCGGATTTCTCCGAAAAGTGGGATCCACTTTTCGGCCCGATGCGATGGCTACTTCCCGGTGAACTGCATCATGTATTCGGAGAAGCGCCCGGCGCCGTAGATCAGGCCGAAGCCCCAGGCGAAGGACGCCGCGAAGTTCGCGACCTGGAAGGGCCAGAACGGCATCTTCACGATACCGGCGACGAGCGCGATCACCGCCCGGATCGGTCCGAAGAAATGGCCGATGGCGACGCCGAGCACGCCCCATTTCTCGAAGAAGTCGTGGCCACGCTGAAGCAGGGCCGGGTTGTTGCGTATCGGCCAATGGTCATTGACGCGCGGGCCGAGAACGAGGCCGACCCAGTACGAAATCCAGAAGCCTGAGGCTGCGCCGAGCGCTGCCGCAAGCGAGAGCGGCACGAGGTTGAGGCCGGAGGCGCCGGCGATCGCACCGAAAGCGGTGAAGAACACCGTCGCCGGCACCAGCCAGGACAGGATCGCGACGCATTCGGCGAAGGCGATCAGAAAGACGATCGGCGCGGCCCAGTACTGGTTGACGCGCATGAACGCGACGAGCTCGTGCATCCATTGCTCGAACGGGGGCATGGGCTAGCGATTCCTCCTGCGGTCAGGCCAGCGATAGAGCAGAAGCGTCGACTTTTCGCTACCATCCGGCGGGATGGCGAGACCGGATGCCGCGGACGGGTTGCCTTCACGATCCGATCGCCTAAGTTCGCCCCGAACGGAAATAAGCCGCGCGCCGGGACGGCGCCGACGGCAGGGGACGGGATAATCCATGGAGTCCAAGGTCAGCCGGCCCGCCAATGCGGGTGCGGCAGAAGAGCAGCCGGCGGTCAGGCTCGCCGGCATCGACATCACCTTCCATCTCAAGGGCGGCAGCCGCTACCAGGCGGTGAAGGGCATCGATCTGTCCGTCGCGCCCGGTGAGTTCGTCTCGGTGGTCGGGCCGACCGGCTGCGGCAAGTCGACCCTGCTCAACGCTGCTGCGGGTCTGCTGACGCCGTCCGCCGGCAAGGTCTCGATCTTCGGCCAGCCGCTGTCCGGCCTCAACCGCCGCGCCGGCTATCTCTTCCAGCAGGACGCGCTGATGCCGTGGAAGACGGCGCTCGACAACGTCAAGGTCGCGCTCGAGCCGATGGGCATCTCCGATGCCGAGGCTGACAAGCGGGCGCGCGACTGGCTCGGACGGGTGGGCTTGCGCGCCTTCGTCGAGCGCTATCCGCACATGCTCTCGGGCGGCCAGCGCAAGCGTGTGGCCCTCGCGCAGATGCTGATCCGCGATCCCGAGATCCTGCTGATGGACGAGCCGTTCGGGCCGCTCGACGCGCAGACCCGCCAGATCATGGGCAATCTCCTGCTCGATCTCTGGAGCCGGGACCGCAAGGCGTTGATCTTCGTCACGCACGATCTCGAGGAGGCGATCGCGCTGTCTGACCGGGTGGTGGTGATGACGGCGGGGCCGGCCGCCGGCATCGTCGCCGATTACAAGGTGCCGCTGGCGCGTCCGCGCGACATCGCCGAGATCAGGCTGGAGAAGGCCTTCCACGAGATCCATCGCGACATCTGGGCTTCGCTCAGGGTCGAGGTGCAGAAGGCTTATGCCATGGGCGAGGGCAAGGAACTGGTCGAGGGGGCCGCGTCATGAATCGCGTAAAACTCCTTTCGCTCCAGATCCTGGTCATGATCGTCTTTCTGGCGATCTGGCATGTCGTCACCACCACCAGCCTGTTCGGCGACATCAAGACGACGCAGTTCTTTTTCTCGACCCCGGCCGACGTTCTGGCGCGGACCTGGAAGCAGCTCACCGGCGCCGACATCTACTGGCATCTCGGCATCACCCTGACCGAGACAGTACTCGCTTTCGTCATCGGCTCGGCGGCCGGCATCTTCTTCGGCTTCGCCTTCGCCCGGAACGAACTGCTGGCGGCGGTGTTCGACCCCTATATCAAGGCGGCGAACGCCCTGCCGCGCGTCGTGCTGGCGCCGATCTTCGCGCTCTGGTTCGGGCTCGGCATCTGGTCGAAGGTGGCGCTCGGCTTCACGCTGGTGTTCTTCATCGTCTTCTTCAACGTCTACCAGGGCGTGCGCGAGGTCTCGCCGACCGTGCTGGCCAATGCCCGCATGCTCGGCATGAACGAGCGCCAGCTCTTCCGCCATGTCTATTGGCCGTCGGCGCTGACCTGGATGTTCTCCTCGCTGCACACCTCGGTCGGCTTCGCGCTGGTCGGCGCCGTGGTCGGCGAATATCTCGGCTCGTCCGCGGGGCTCGGCTACAAGATCCACGAGGCCGAGAGCGTCTTCGACGTCACCGGCGTGTTCTCGGGCATGCTGATCCTGGCGATCTTCGTGATCCTGATCGATTCGATCGTGACGCTGGTCGAGAACCGGCTCCTGGTCTGGCGGCCGGGGCAGAGCTCGACCACCACGACGTAAGGTAAGCTTGACTTGATTTGAGGCCCGAACGAGCGCCATCATCGCCCTTCCATCATCGGGGGCGATCATGGAACTTGATGTCTGCGATCGCATAACGGCCGATCCGACGGCCGAGGACATAACCCGCGCCATCGACCAGCGCGGCGACGATCCCGACTGGTTCATCACCCTCTCCGACGATGACGGCTATGTCGAAGCGGGGCTGGAAGGGAGGGGCCGGTTCCGGCTGGCCTATCATTCGGGCAAGGCTCGCTTCGACGCCGCCGAGACGGTCGACGGCGCGACGCTGAAGCGGATCCTGCTCGCCTATCTCGGCGGCGACAAGAGCTGGCGCGGCAAGCTGGCCTGGCAGCCCAAGGTCTCGCCGGCCAAGGCGGCCGAGGCTAGAGGCGAGCCGCCGGTCTGGGCGATCGTGGCGGTGATCGCCTCGTTGGCGCTGATCTTCGTGATCGCGGAGGTGCTGCCGGAGAGTTGGATCGAGCGGCTGCCTTTCGCCGGAACGACCATGGGCAATATCGCGCTGATCGCGCTGCCGATGGTGGTGATGGTCGCCGCGATGGTCGTCAATGCCGTGCTCAAGGTCAGGCGCGCCAAGGGCTGGTCTCAGGCGCCGGGGCGCATTATCCGCTCGCAGATGGGGGTGCGGCGCCCGCCCGAGGGCAACGAGATCGGCACTGCCGTCAATGTCCCCGCCGTGACCTATTCCTTTTCGGTCGGCGGGGTGACCTATCAGGGCACGCGGGTCAGCCTCGGCGATATCAGCGGTAAATATGCGCAGGTGGCGTTGGCGCGCTTTCCGGCCGGCGCAAGCGTGACCGTCTATTACGACCCGACCGATCCCAGCGACTGCGTCCTGGAGCGCGAGGCGCCGAAGGGCGCGGTCAAGGGCTGTGGTCTCGCGCTGCTCGTCGTCGCGCTCCTGGTCTGGGGGCTTTACTGGGTAGCGACCGAGGGGGCTGAAGTCCTCAAGGCGCGCATGCCGGATGCGGATGTCCCGGTGATGCTGTTCGCCGGCCTGTTCGGCGCTGCGGCGCTGCTGTTCTTCGTCGGCCACCGGCGCTATCTCGCCCGCGCCAATGCCTGGCCGGTCACTGCCGGGGAGGTCGTCTCCAGCACCGTCGAGCAGCGCCGCTCGACGGAAAACGGCAAGACGCACACCACCTATCTCCCCGTCGTCGAGTTCGCCTATACCGTCGAGGGCAACCGCCTGCACAGCCGGCAGGTCAAGCTCGGCCTGGAGGTCTCGGGCTCGGAGAGCTTCGCGCAGGGGATCGTCGATCGCTATCCGGCCGGCGCGCCGGTCGAGGTGCATTACGACCCGCAGGATCCGTCCAACGCGGCTCTGGAGAATCCGACGGAATCGAACTGGATCCTGCTCGGCGTCGCGCTCGCCTGCTTCGCCATTGCGCTCTATGCGAGCCGCATCTTCCGCTAGCGCGGTTCTTCCGTGCTCTCCTGGCCCGGCGAGGTTCCGAGCATCCGGATCAGCTCGGCGTAACGCGGCATCAGTTCTTCGCGCCGCTGCATGTCGCGGTCGAACTGCTCCTGTTTGTCCGTCGTGCCGTCCTCGCCCTGTACTGCGGCGCTGCCCTGGAACATCTCGTCAAGCGCATGGGCCATGGTCCGGTCGCTGAGCCAGACGAGTTCCTGCTGCAGCGCCGTGTATTCCGTCATCAGCTTGAAGCGCTTTTCGACCCAGCTCGGCTCGGCCGGGTCGTCGACACCGGACCCTGGTGCCTGCGCGCTGGTGCTGCCTTGGGCGAGGGCGGTGCGAGCCTGGTCGGACAGGTCGAGGATGACGGCATCGTCCCGATCGGGCGTTGCCGACGTCACCGTGGCAGGCGAAGAGCTTGCCCTATCCGGAGCCGGCACGCCTGCCGAGGGCGCGCTCTGCGGAAGTTCATAGGGGAAAGGCGCAGTCCGGGCCGCTACTGCGTCCACCATGACCGTCTCCTGTTTCGTCCGTTCTGGTCGAAAGCCGTTATCGAGGCGTCGTCGGGAGTCACTGCATCCGGCCAATGTGAAAGCCGGGCCTTAACAAGCCTTGAATCTTTCCCGTCGCTTCCGCGGCGATCGGGGTCGGCTTGATGGTCTGCGCCGCGGCATGCCCGCGCTTGCCCCGCTTGCGGCAATGCGCCTATCTTCGTCGCGAAATCGCGCCTTTTTCGAAGCGCGTCATCGCTCAACCGGAGGAAACCGATGTTTTTCACTCGTCGTGCGGCGCTGGCCGCGCTCGCTGTTACCACGGCCCTCAGCGTCTCGCCGGCCTTCGCCCAGAATGCCGAGAAGCCGAAGCTGACGCTCGGCGTCGGCGGCAAGCAACTGCTCTACTATCTCCCGCTGACCGTGGCGGAGAAGAAGGGCTTCTTCAAGGATCAGGGGCTCGACGTCGAGATCAACGATTTCGGCGGCGGCGCCAAGTCGCTGCAGGCTCTCGTCGGCGGCTCGGTCGACGTCGTCACCGGTGCCTATGAGCACACCATCCGCATGCAGGCAAAAGGCCAGGACATCCGCGCCGTGATCGAGCTCGGGCGCTTCCCGGCGATCACCATTGCGGTTCGCAAGGACCTTGCCGACAAGGTCAAGTCCGCGGCCGATTTCAAGGGCCTGAAGATCGGCGTCACCGCGCCCGGCTCTTCGACGGCGCTGACCGCGCAATACGCCATGGTCAAGGCGGGGCTGAAGGCGACGGACGCCGCGATCATCGGCGTCGGCGCCGGCGCCAGCGCGGTCGCAGCGATCAAGCAGAAGCAGGTCGACGTGATCTCGCATCTCGACCCCGTCACCTCGAAGCTGGAATCGGATGGCGATGTGGTTTCGCTGATCGACACCCGCACGGAGGCCGGCACCAAGGCGCTGTTCGGCGGCTCGAACCCGGCGGCGGTGCTCTATCTCAAGAACGACTTTGCCGAGAAGAATCCGGTGACGACGCAGAAGCTCGTCAACGCGCTGATGAAGTCGCTGAAATGGCTGGAGACGGCTAAGCCCGAGGATGTCGCCGACCTCGTCCCGGCGGAATACCATCTCGGCGACAAGCCGCTCTACCTCACCGCAGTGAAGAACTCGCAGGAGAGCTATTCGCGCACCGGCATCCCGACCGCCGACGCGATGAAGAGCATGTACGACTCGCTCAAGCTGCTCGATCCCGAGTTGACCAATTCCAACGTCGACCTGAACAAGACCTTCATCGACTCGTTCGCGAAGAAGGCGGCGGCGGGCTCATAGCCGAGGCTTCCTTCTCCCCTCGGGGGAGAAGGTGGCAGCGCGAAGCGCTGACGGATGAGGGAAGGGCCGCGCGAGCGGCCCTTTATCGTCTCACCTAGTCGTACTGCCCTCATCCGTCTGCTCCGCAGACACCTTCTCCCCCGAGGGGAGAAGGAAGAAACCTGCCCTAAGCCCGCTTCCCGCCCACCGAAATGAACGCCATCAAGCAGGGCTCCGGCAGCGGGTTGCGCCAGCGATGCCGGGTGCCGTTCTGCACGATGCAGTCGCCCTGGCGCAGATGGATGCTTTGTCCGTCGTCCAGCTCGAGCGTCATCTCGCCACGAACCACAACCCCGTAGTCGATGGTATCGGAGGTGTGCATGCCCGGTGCGCTGAGATCGAAATGGTCGCCCATGCGTGGGACCTTCTCCGACATTTCCTCCAGCGCGCTCTTGAAGGTCACGCCGGCTGGCGGTTTCCAGCCCTCAGGGCGACGCGGCGGATAGGAGATGAGGCGGAACATCGTGCCGCCGGGGCCGGGAAAGGCGACCGTGCCTTTCAGCATCGGGTCGGGTTCCAGGCCGGTGAGCTGCGGCACGCCCTCGGTCATGTAGAGTTCGTAGAAGGTCAGCCCCGGATTGGAGTCGATCTCCACCACCTTGGACGTGACGTCGAAGGATTTGAACACCGACTTGCCGGCTGCATCGCGGCCAGTCAGCGCCCGCTTCGGTGGCGGCAGCTCGCTTGAATCCTTGGCCTCGGCCGGCGGCGACATCGCGGTCAGCGCGCTGCCGCCGACTAGCGCGGACAGCGCCTGAAGCAGGCGACGGCGATCGCCGCCTTCAGGCTGTTCATAAGACGTCTTGTCATCGTCCTGGGGCTTGTTCCTGCTTGTCGCGCGCCAAAGCCAGGAGAACTTGCTCATCGTCATCCTCCGCTGTTTCGATTCTTGATTTTTCTTTTTGGTGCCGGCCGCTGCGCTGTTGCGTCAAGCATCCGGCTTGCGGCAAGCAGGGTGATGAAGAATTCAGCTTTCTACAACTAGACCTTAGGCCCAGCTTTTTGCTCGGCAGCCGTGCTGGATTCTGGAGGGGCCTCTCGGAGGCAGAGGATTTGCCTGCTTTCGGACCAGCTTTTTCCTGTATTCGTTCGGTGGGCGGCGCAATTTGCATCAGCCGAAAGTCCAATTGTCTGCAACTGCAGGTGGATGAATATTGCGGCCTCCTCCGCTGGAAGATCCTTCCGGCGGAGGAGGCCAGAAGGTGCTCGCATGACGCCGAATGCCGCCGCCCTGTTCGCCTTCGTCATCCTGATCCTGCCGATGGGCTATCTGCTGCTGGCGGCCCCCGGCTTCCTGTTCGTGAAGCTCGATGTCCTGCCGGTCGCCCGGCTGATGCGGATGATGTTCAGTGCCTATTTCCAGGTGCTTGCCGTTGCCGCCGTCGTCGGGACGGTGGTCTTCGCCCTGACGGAACGCTGGGCCTTCGTGATCGGCGTCGGCGTCTTGGCGACGACGCTGCTGGGGCGGCGCTGGTTCCTGGCGCGGATGGATGCCCAGATCGCTGCCTGGCCCGCCGATGTCGGTCGCCGTCTGCGCCGGCTGCATTGCGGCGGGATGGCGTGCAATGCCGCCCAGCTCGCCATCGTCATCGCCAGTGTGCCCTACATCATGGGCTCGCCGGCCTGAGCGACTGCACGCTGGACTTGCAGCCACCGCGGCGCGAGAGTGCCGTTGACGCAAGGAGAGGCGCCATGACCGATCGCGCTGCCGTCGAAGCCTTGATCCGTGATGCCTATGCTGCCCGCCACCGCGGCGATCTCGATGCCCTGATGGGCTACATGCACCCCGATTGCAGCTATCGGCTGGCCGGCGGGCCGCAGGTTGCCGAAATCTTCGTACAGCCGGAAGGGCAGGCGGCCGTGCGCGAGCAGATGGCCGGGCTGATCGCGACCTATGTCTTCAGCGACATCGAGGAATTGGCGCTGACGGTCGACGGTGACAAGGCGACGTTGCATTGGCGCGCCAATGTCGCATGCAAGCCGACCGGTCGCAGCGACGCCTTCGAGATCATGGATGTCTTCACCATCGTGGACGGCAAGCTGAAGAGCGTGACCCAGTTCACCGACACGGCTGCCGTGGCGCGATTGTCGAGCCCGTAGCGCCGAGCCTGATCGCTCCCATCACCGCTTTCGATTGGCGCGGGCCGCACCAGCCGCTAGGTTCGCCGCGTCGTTCCGTCGAAGGTTGGCCTACCCCTATGAACATCCTCTCGATCCAGTCCCATGTCGCCTATGGCCATGTCGGCAATGCCTCGGCCGTGTTCCCGATGCAGCGCCTCGGCGTCGAGGTCTGGCCGATCCACACCGTGCAGTTCTCGAACCACACCGGCTACGGTGCCTGGAAGGGGCAGGTCTTCGATGGTGCCACGATCGATGAGTTGATGGCGGGCATCGGCGAGCGCGGCGTGCTCGGCAAATGCGACGGCGTGCTCTCCGGCTATATGGGCTCGGCCGATATCGGCCATGCCATCCTCTCGGCGGTGGCCAGAGTGCGCGAGGCCAATCCCAAGGCGATGTATTGCTGCGACCCGGTGATCGGCGATGTCGGTCGCGGCGTCTTCGTGCGGCCGGGGATCCCCGAATTCATGCGCGAGCAGGCGGTGCCGGCCGCCGACATCGTCACGCCGAACCAGTTCGAGCTGGAATTGCTCACCGATGTCGAGGTGAAGACGCTGGCCGACGCGCACCGCGCCGTCGAGGCGCTGCGCGATGCCGGCCCCAGGGTCGTGCTCGTGACCTCGCTGATCACCAACGAGACGCCCGACGATTCGATCGACCTGATGGCGGCGGACGGGCAGGGCACCTATCGCGTGCGCACGCCGAAGATCGACATCGACATCAACGGTGCCGGCGATGCGATCGCGGCGCTGTTCTTCGTGCATTACCTGCGCGACGGCTCGGCCGCGAGCGCGCTCGGCAAGGCAGCGTCCTCGATCTACGGGCTGCTGAAGCGGACCAAGGAAGCCGGCTCGCGCGAGATCCTGACCGTGGCGGCGCAGGACGAGTTCGTCACGCCTTCGCAGCTCTTCACAGCCGAAGCGGTCTGACTGGCATGAAGCTTCGCCTCGGCACCTTCAATGTCGAGAACCTGCTGACGCGCCATCGCTTCGAGCCCGGTGGGCGGACCGAAACGGCGGCGGCGATGTCGCTGTTCCATTTCCCGCGCGCTGACGAGCGCGATGCGGTCGAGCGTTCGCTCGCGGTCGCGCTCGAGGACGACAAGCGCCAGATGACGGCGCTCGCCATTGCCGAGGCCAATGCCGATCTCTGGATGCTGCAGGAGGTCGACTCACTGGCGAGCCTGCAGGCCTTCTTCGCCAATTATGTCCACCGTATCGCCGACCATCGCTACGGCCATTTCACCCTGGTCGACGGCAATGACCGGCGCAATATCGATATCGGCTTCGCCGCCAGGCGCGATCTGGTGCAGCCGCGGCAGGTCACGGTGCGCTCCTACAAGGGCATGAGCTTTGCCGATGCCGAGGCATTCTCGCCGGAGGTCGCCGCCTTCGGCATCGGCCCGCGTGACAAGGTCTTCGCCCGCGACTGCCTGGCGGTCGAGCTCGATTTCGGCAACCGGCGGCTTGCCCTGTTCGGCTGCCATTTCAAGTCGATGAACAATGGCCGCGACGACGGCCGGCAGGCGACCCTGCCGATCCGGCGGGCCGAGGCGCTGGCGGTGAGGAAGATCATCAAGGACTGGTTCGGGCCGGGCTGGCGCGAGGCGAACTGGGCGATTCTCGGCGATCTCAACGGCTATCGCATCGGGCTCGGGCCCCTGGCGGCGCCGGTCGACGAGGGCGACAGCGGCATCGAGCCGCTGCTCGATGATTTCGCCGTGGATCCGGTCGAGAGCCTGCCGCCGCATGAGCGCTGGACGCATTTCCGGCGCTACTGGTTGGAGGAGCGCCAGAGCCTGGTCGACAGCCATATGCCGCTCGATCATATCCTGCTCTCGCCGGCGCTCGCCGCGGCCAATCCGAACCCGGTGATGCAGATGATCCGGCGCGGCCTGCCTTATCGCGTGCCGCTCGACCCGCGCGAGGCCGATCGCTCGATGGCCAAGCTCGCCTTGACCTGCGACCGCTATCCGCGCGTCGGCTGGGACAGGCCGAAAGCCTCCGACCATTGCCCGCTGACGATCGAGCTCTCGATCCCGAAGGAAACCGCATGAGCCGCCGCTTCGTCACGCTCGACGTGTTCACGACAAGGCCGCATGCCGGCAACCCGCTCGCCGTGGTGCTCGACAGCGAAGGACTGGACGGCGCGGCGATGCAGACGATCGCCCGCGAGTTCAACTTGTCGGAGACGGTCTTCGTCGCGCCGCCGGCCAACCCTGCCCATCGCGCCGCCATCCGCATCTTCACGCCCGGGCAGGAACTGCCCTTCGCCGGACATCCGACGGTCGGCACCGCCGTGCTGCTGGCGCTGCGCGATGCGGCGGAGGGGCGGGCGGCGGACGCACTCGTGCTGGAAGAGAAGGTCGGGCTGGTCCCGTGCGTGGTCGCGCTCGGCAATGCGCGCAGCGCCCGCGCCACCTTCACCTTGCCGAAGCTGCCGGAGCAGATCGCGCAGCCGATTGACGATGCCGCGCTGGCTGAGGCGCTCGGGCTGGACGTGGCCGATCTCGGCTTCGACGCGCATCGGCCTAGCGCGTTCTCGGCGGGTGTCCCCTACACGATGGTGCCGGTCGCCAACCGCGGGGCGGTTGCAAAGGCGCGCGTCGCTGGATCATTCGAGCGCACCATGGCGGCGGCCCAGAACGGCAACGCCTTCGTCTATTGCCGCCAGACGGAAGAGGCCGGGCATCACTATCACGCCCGGATGTTCTGGCCGGAGGCCGGGGTGACCGAGGATCCGGCGACCGGCTCGGCCGCCGCCGCCTTCGCCGGCGCGATCATGGCGTTCGACCGGGCGGGTGACGGCACACATCGCCTCGTCATCGAGCAGGGCTACGAGATGGGCCGGCCTTCGCAGATCGAGCTGACGCTGACGGTCGAAGGCGGGGCGCTGGCATCGGCGACGATCGGTGGCGCGGCAGTAGTGATGAGCGAGGGCGTGCTGCTGTGACGGGGAATGGTGTCGTCGATGGAACGATCGTCGCGCTCGATCGCGTCGAGGCGCGGGTCGAGGCCTTCGACTGGGCTTTCGCTCGTGAGCGTGCCGATGAGATCGCGGCGCATTGGGATGCGATCAGCGCCGGCAAGCCGGCGATGTTCAACGGCTGCGTCATGCTGCAGCACCGGGCGGCGATCGCGGATGGCGTGTTCCATGCCGGCTATTTCGAGGCCGATTACGCGGCCTTCCTGAGCTGGCGCGATTTCGGTGTTCAGAGTCCCTTGCCGGGACCGGTGATCCGCAACGGCTTTGCCATGGCGGCGCTCAGGGCGGCCGATGGCGCCTTCCTGCTCGGCCGCATGGGCGATCACACCGCCAACCCAGGCAAGGTCTATTTCGCAGCCGGCACGCCGGACAGGGAGGATGCCCGACCGGATGGCACGCTCGACCTCGCCGGCAGCGTCACCCGCGAGCTCTGTGAGGAGACCGGGCTGACGCTCGATGAAATCACGGTCGAGGAGCGCTGGACGGCGGTGATGGTGCCGGGGCGTGTCGCCTTTATGCGGCCGGTCGCGGTTTCCTGGAGCGCCGAGGCGGCGCAGGCGTTGATGCTGGAGCGGATCGCGCAACAGGACGAGCCGGAACTCTCCGACATCGTGATCGTCCGTAATCTCGCCGATTGTGCGGCCTACGACATGCCGCCCTTCATGATGCCCTATCTCGTCCATATCTTCGGGCGGGAATGACCCTTTACCGATCGAGGTTGCCGATGGCCGATGCGTCCGAAGTCCTTGTCCTGCCTGAAGGCAACCCGTTCGGGCGCGCCTGGGAGACGCCATTCGGCCTGCCGCCTTTCGCCGAGATCACGCCGGAGCACATCAAGGCGGCCTATCCGGCGGCGCTGGAGCAGCACCGGGCCGAGGTCGAGGCGATCAAGGTTGAAGATGCGGCGCCCAGCTTCGCCAACACGATCGAGGCACTGGAGCGCTCCGCCCGCGGCATGAGCCGGCTCGGCGGCGTGTTCTACAATCTCGCCGGGGCCGACACGAACGAGGCGCTGCAGGCGATCGAGCGCGAGATGTCGCCGGTGATGTCGCGGCACTGGTCGGCGATCATGATGGATCACGAGCTCTTCGCCCGCGTCGATGCCGTGTTCGCGCAGCGCGAGAGCCTCGGGCTGGACGAGGAGCAATTGCGCCTGCTGGAGCGGACGCATCGCGGTTTCATCCGCTCGGGCGCCAAGCTCGAAGGCGAGGCCAAGGCGCGGTTGGCCGCGATCAATGAGCGGTTGGCCGGCCTCGGCACCAGCTTCGGCCAGAACCTGCTCAAGGACGAGGCGAGCTATGCGCTGATCATTGAGGACGAGGCCGATCTCGACGGTTTGCCATCCTTCGTCGTCGCGGCGATGGCGCGCGCCGCTGCCGATCGCGGCCAGGAGGGCAAGCACGCGGTGACGCTGGCACGCTCGATCATCGAGGCCTTCCTGACCTTTTCGACTAAGGCAGCGCTGCGCGAGCAGGCCTTCACCGCCTGGAGCAAGCGCGGCGAGAACGGCGGGGAAACCGACAACCGCGCCATCGTCGCCGAAATGGTGAAGCTCCGGGCCGAGAAGGCGAAGCTCCTGGGCTTTGCGACCTTCGCCCATTTCAAGCTCGACGATTCCATGGCGAAGACGCCTGAGAATGTGCGCAACCTCCTCGAACTGGTCTGGAAGCCGGCCCGCGCCCGCGCCGGGCAGGAGGCGGCCGATCTTGCCGCGCTCGCCCAGAGCGAAGGCGAGAACGCGCCAATCCGCCCGTCGGACTGGCGCTTCTATGCCGAGAAGGTCAGGCAGAAGACCTACGCGCTCGATGAGGCCGTGCTGAAGCCCTATCTTCAGCTCGACAAGATCATCGCCGCTTCCTTCGACACGGCCGGCAAGCTGTTCGGACTGTCCTTTGCCGAGCGTCCGGAGCTTCAGGGCTACCACCCGGATGTCCGCGTCTTCGAGGTGACCGAGACCGCGAGCGGCCGGCATATCGGCCTCTTCCTCGGCGATTATTTTGCCCGTGCCTCGAAGCGCTCGGGCGCCTGGATGAGCGCTTATCGCGGCCAGCGCAATTTCGACGGCGAGGTCCGGCCGATCATCGTCAATGTCTGCAACTTCGCCAAGCCCGCCGAGGGCAAGCCGGCGCTGCTCTCGATCGACGATGCCCGCACGCTCTTCCACGAATTCGGCCATGCCCTGCACGGCCTGCTCTCGGACGTGCATTACGGCTCGCTCGCCGGCACCTCGGTCTCGCGCGATTTCGTCGAACTGCCCTCGCAGCTCTATGAGCACTGGTTCCTGGCCAGGGAGGTGATGCAGCGCTTCTGCCTGCATGCCGAGACGGGTGAGGCGATCCCTGACGCGCTGATCGAGAAGATCAAGAAGGCGCAGACCTTCAACCAGGGCTTCGCCACGGTGGAGTACACCTCATCGGCGCTGGTCGACCTCGCCTTCCATTCGCTGGAGGCGCCGGCGGAGGTCGATCCGCTCGCTTTCGAGGCGAAGGAGCTGGCGCGGATCGGCATGCCCAGCGAGATCACCATGCGCCACCGCACGCCACACTTCTCGCATGTGTTCTCGGGCGACGGCTATTCGGCCGGCTATTACAGCTATCTCTGGTCCGAGGTGATGGACGCCGACGCCTTCAATGCCTTCATCGAGGCGGGCGATGTCTTCGCCCCGGAGGTCGCCGGCAAGCTCAAGCGCTACATCTATTCGGCCGGCGACACGCGCGATCCGGCCGAGGCCTATACCCTGTTCCGGGGGCGCCTGCCGACGCCGGATGCGCTGCTGGAGAAGCGGGGGCTGGCGGCTTAGGCCGTCGCTACTCTCGCGCCAGCACGACAAGCCGCGCGCCGCGCCCGCTCAGCAGGACGAGCGCGCCGCGTTCCATCCGCCAGCTCCGCGTCGCCTCCAGCGCCTCGCGGAACTGCCGCTCGATCTGCATGCGCGGCTCGGGGCAGGCCATCATCGTGCCGACCAGCGGCCCGAAGCGGAGCTGCCTGTCGCGGATCGTCGCCTGACCGCCCATGCCATTGCAGCCGCTATGGGCGGAGACGCGGCCGTCCTGCTCGATCTTGAGCGTCGCGCGCACGCCCTCAGGCAGCGGGCGGCCGCGCAGGCTCTCGACGCGCCAGGAGCCGGTGGGACCGCCGACCTCGGCCGGTGGCGCGACGCGCTGGACGACAATCTCGCCGCTCGCATCCGGCACGAGCGCGGCGTGGTGCTCCGTCGTGGTGAACCAGAGCTGGCCGCGAACCCTGATCTCGGCGCGCAGCGCGTAGCGATGGCCGGGCCGGATCACCGCATCGTTGAAACGCAGCCGGTAGGGGATCGGCACTTGTCCGCGCGGGACGATCCGGGTGCGGGCGATGGTGCGGGACGGGGTGTCGGCGAGCGAGACGTCGAGCAGGCTCACTTCGACCACGGCGCCCGGCGGCAGCGCGATCCGCTCGCGATAGGTGACCGTGCCCGAGAGCGTGCGCGGCGCGGCGAGCGCAGGCAGTGGCAACGCCGCCAGCGCGAGGGGCGCGGTGGCGAAGATGCGGCGGGTGATCATAGTCAGGCTTTCCCTCAGGTCCTGTCGGCATTCGCCCCGCGAAGGCTGTCAGTGCCGAGGGAGCGAGGCAATCAGGTGCACCTTTCCTGTGACCGAAGCGAGGCCAGGCTCACGGATAGCCGAACTTCGTCCGCGTCGCGCGAATCTGAGAGGTCGCGCCGGCGTCATTACCCGCGGCGCAGCTCTTGCGGGCCGTCTCGATCTCGGCGCTGACGCGGGTATGGACACCCTTGGTGGTGTGGCCGGTCTGCAAATCGTTGTCCATGACCGCCTGGAAGCGGTCGACCTCGCCGGCGCAGCCCGAGCCAGTCGGCATGCGGAAGGTGTTGGGCGTGACGCCGGTCGGCGCCTGCTCGGGCGATGGTGCCGGCGGGGGAGCGGCCGTTTGGCAGGCGGCGAGGGAAAGGCCGAGGGCGGCGGCGAAGAAGGCAACGCGCATAAGCGGAGCTCCGGCTGGTCGGATCGGAACCATGGTTGATTCCGCCCGAGAGGCAAAGGCCTTCCCGAATATGCTCAGTCCTGACTGGGCATGAAGAAGGCGAGGATGGTGAAGACGGCTGCTGCCATGGCCGCCAGCCAGATCGCTCCCAGCCCGACGTGCCCATGCGCATAGGCGCCCAGGAACGCGCCGACGAGCAGGCTGAGCCAGAGCACGAAATGGCGCAGGAAGGCGCGCCTGGAGCCGCCGAGCAGGGCGCCGGCGAGGCGCTGTCCCATCTTGACCAGCGTGCCGGTCATGTAGGTCAGGCCGATCGTGACCTCGCCGTCGCGCTGGAAGACGGCGTTCTCGGCGCCCATCGCCAGAGCGAGGATGCCGGCGGCGGCGATCGCCAGCCCGGCGCTGTAGAGACCGGCAGAGAGCGCCAGCGCCAGCGCGACGAAAGCCAGCACGGCGGCTTGACGCCGGTGTTTGCCGACATGGCCGACGAGCGAACCGCAGATCACCCCGACGACGAAGAGGAGGATGATCATGCCGGCCACCAGGACGCCGTCCAAGCGGCCTTCCGCCAGCTCGATGCCGAGGCGGGTGGTGTTGCCGGTCATGAACGAGACGAAGAAGCCGCCGATGTTCAGGAAGCCGAGCGCATCGACGAAGCCGGCGAGCGCCGAGAGGCCCAAGGCGAGCCCGATGGCGGGACGATCATAGCGCAGCACAGGCAAGGCACTCCATTCAGGCGGTGGGCGTCCGGTGCGCGCGGCCATGGGCCGAATCGCACCGGGCAGTTAATCCACGCAGATGGTCCACCGTGCCGATGCAAAGCGGCCTAGCGTGGCTGAAGCCTCTTACTCCCGTCACAATTCGACGGAACCCTGATCGTCATGATCGTGCTGCATACCACCGAGCTCGAAATCTTCGCCGACTACTTCCAGTTCTATCTTCAGGATGAGGCGGTCGACGAGGATTGGGGGGCGTTCTGGACCGACGAGACGGTGGAGCGGATGCTCGCCGTCGGCGACTGCTCGGTCGGTATCGCCACTGCCAGGAACATGAACGTACCCGTCGTGCTCTCTGTCCATGACGCCGCGCCGGAAGCCGATTTCAGCGAATGGGAGCTGGTCAACGAGTGCTCGTTCCGCACGCGCTCGGGCCAGATGATGCTGATTGGCTGCACCGAAGGCTCGCCGCAGGAGCGGGCGCGCTTTTCGCTGGCGCCGGGGAGGTATCGTTTGCGGGTCTCCTATGTCGGCCTCGACAGCCTGAGCGACGACGGGCTGGAAGGCGACGACTTCTACCGTTTGCAGATCTGGCCGGGACCTCACGCCGAGACCAGGACGCTGAAGGAGCGGGCCGGCGCTGCCGGCTGAGCCCGCGCACGAACGTTCAAGACCTTCCGGGCTTGCCTTCCTATCCTCCGATCCGGTAGACAGCCCAAGTCGTCGAGAGGATTGTTCGTGGCCCAATTCGCCACCCATGCCGAGAGCCTGAACCGCGCCATCGCGCGGACGGCCGGCATGTGCGCTCCCTCGCTCCTTGGTCAGCTGCTTCTTCTTACCAGCCCCTGAGGGCCGGCCGGGCACGTGTGCCTGGGCGCTCAGGGGATGACGGGAACCAAGCCTCCGACCCTACGCGCCCGCCGGAACCGAGATGCGGCGCGTCCTGACCAAGGACAAGACCCATGAGCAATGCAGGCAACACCGTGTCCGCCAAGGACCGCGTCCTGATCTTCGACACCACGCTGCGTGACGGCGAGCAATGCCCCGGCGCGACCATGACCTTCGAGGAGAAGCTCGAGGTCGCCGACATGCTGGACACGATGGGTGTCGACATCATCGAGGCCGGCTTCCCGATCGCCTCGGACGGTGATTTCGAAGCGGTCTCCGCCATCGCTTCCCGGATCAAACGCGCGACCGTCGCCGGCCTGGCCAGAGCCATTCCCGCCGACATCGCCCGCGCCGGCGAGGCGGTGCGTCATGCAGCCAGGCCGCGCATCCACACCTTCGTTTCGACCTCGCCGATCCATCTGCAGTACCAGATGCGCAAGAGCGAGGAGGAGGTGCTGGAGATCATCACCAGGACGGTGACGCAGGCGCGCAACCTGGTCGACGACGTCGAGTGGTCGGGCATGGATGCGACCCGCACGCCGATCGACTATCTCTGCCGGGCGGTCGAGACCGCGATCAAGGCCGGCGCGACCACGATCAACCTGCCCGACACGGTCGGCTACGCCACGCCCGACGAGTACCGGGCGATGTTCAAGGCAGTGCGCGAGCGCGTGCCCAATGCCGACAAGGCGATCTTCTCGGCGCATTGCCATAATGATCTGGGGCTCGCCGTCGCCAATTCGCTGGCGGCGATCGAGGGCGGGGCGCGCCAGGTCGAGTGCACGATCAACGGCATCGGCGAGCGCGCCGGCAATGCAGCGCTGGAGGAGATCGTGATGGCGCTGCGGGTGCGCGGCGATGTCATGCCCTACGACACCGGCATCGACGCGACCTATCTGATGCGCGCCTCCAGGGCGGTCTCGAGCGCCTGCTCCTTCCCGGTGCAGTACAACAAGGCGATCGTCGGCCGGAATGCCTTCGCCCATGAGAGCGGAATCCACCAGGACGGCATGCTGAAGCACCAGCAGACCTACGAGATCATGACCCCGGCCTCGGTCGGCGTGACCAAGACCTCGCTGGTGATGGGCAAGCATTCCGGCCGTGCCGCCTTCCGCTCGAAGCTGAACGAGATGGGCTACGCGCTCGGCGACAACCAGCTGGAGGACGCCTTCACCCGCTTCAAGGCGCTCGCCGACCGCAAGAAGCATGTCTACGACGAGGATATCGAGGCGCTGGTCGACGACAATCTCGCCACCGCCCATGACCGGGTGAGGCTGGTCTCGCTGACGGTGATCGCCGGCACGCGCGGCCCGCAGCGCGCCATGCTGAAGCTCGACATCGACGGCCGCGTCGTCGCCGAGGAGGCCGAGGGCAACGGACCGATCGACGCCGTGTTCAACGCGGTCAAGGCGCTGGTGCCGCATGAGGCGGTGCTGGAGCTCTACGACGTCCACGCCGTCACCGAGGGTACCGACGCGCAGGCCGAGGTCAGCGTGCGCCTGTCGAGCGACGGCGCGGCGGTGACCGGTCGCGGCGCCGATCCGGACACGCTCGTCGCCTCCTGCAAGGCCTATCTGGCGGCGCTCAACAAGCTGGTCGCCCGCGGCAGCCGGGTGCACGCGCAGGCAGCGGAGTAATCTTGCCCGATCAATGTGCGGCCGCTTCCTCTGGGCGAGAGAGGGCGGCCGCGGCGCGACGACGGTACATCCAGATAGCGGCTTGGTAATCGTATTCCGCGAAAATCATGCCAGATGCACGTCGAGTGATGATAGGCCTCGTTTGGGTAAGCTCGGGGGGCTCGATGAGGCGTTGGCGTCGGCTGTTGCGGTCGTCGATCTTGGTTGCTGGCGTGCTTGGTACGCAGGCATCGGCCTTCGCCGATTTCCGGCGATCTCCTGAGGCATCGGTCGAATTCTGGAGCGATTGCCGCTCCGACAGTGGCGAAATCGGCCAGCGTATCGACGCTTGCAACAGGGCTCTTGTGCTGGAGGCCCGTCCGGCGCAGCGCGCGCTGCTCCTCATCTCGCGCGGCTGGCAGAAGCGCCGCAGCGGCGATCGGGGCAGCAGCCTAAACGACTTCGAAGCCGCCCTGAAGCTCGCGCCGGGCAGCGATGCGGCCTTGCGCGGGCGCGCCGTGATGCTCTCGGATCTGGGGCGCTATGACGAAGCCGAGCGGGCGTTTACGGCGATGCTCGTCGACAACGAGACGCGCGCGCTGATCTATCTCGATCGCGGCCTCGTTCGTCGCCGGGCTGGTCGGCGCGAGCAGGCGCTTGTCGATTTCGATGCCGCGCTTCAGCTCGCTCCGGGCTTTGTCGATGCGTTGGTCCAGCGTGGCCGGCTGGCGCTGGACAGGAAGGATTACGCCGCTGCCCTCGTCGATCTCGATGCTGCGACGAAGAGCGATCCGAAGGATGCGCCGGCCCTGTACTGGTACGCGTGGGGGCTAAGTGAAAAGGGTGACCAGCGCGCCGCGCTGCTGGCGTTCAATCGGCTGGTGGCGGTCGAGCCTGAGGATGCCGGCAATTGGCTCGAGCGCGGAAAGTTGCAGGAAAAGCGGAGCGACTATGCCGGAGCCCTGCGTTCCTACGATCTGGGCCTCAAGCAGGCGCCGAAGAATCAGACCCTGCTGTTCCGCCGGGCCTATGTGCTCTCCATGCTTCGCCGTGACGACGCTGCGATCAATGCTTACGGCACGCTCTTGGCGGCCTATCCGCGTGACGACGTCGCCTATGGGAACCGTGCCTGGCACTTGGCGCAAAAGGGCGACTACGCGATTGCGATGCAGGATGCGGATCGTGCCATCGTGGTCAATCCGCGTAGCGGGCAGCCTCATTATGTCCGAGGGCTGATCTACTTCGAGAAGGGGGACTATCGGAAAGCCTATGCTGCGTTAGGCCGTGCCGCGGCGCTCGGCCATAAGACGATCGAGCTGATCAATATGCGTGGCCGAACTGCGCTGGCCCTGAAGCGCTATTACCATGCGGCGGCGGATTTCGACGAGGTGATCAAGCAGGCTCCAGCCGCGATGTACGGTCACTACAATCGTGGCCTGACCGAGAAGCTGCGCGGGCGCTGGGCGGAGGCTTTCGGCCATTTCAGCAAGGCGCTCGAGATCGAGCCCGAAACGCAAGAGGCCGCGATCCAGCGGGATGAAGTGCTGGTCAAGCTCGGGCGGGAGCGGGAGATCTGGCGCATCCGGCTGGTCGAGACGGCCGCAGCTATCAAGCGGGCGGCGCTGGCTGCCCAGAGCCAGGCCTCGGCGAAGCCCGGCCAGTCGACCGGGGAGCGATTGAGCAAGCTCGACGAGAGGCTGGAGCTCGATCCTTATGACGACCCGGCGCGCTTGACGCGGGCACGCCTGCTGGCCGCTGCGGCCGAAGGCCGGGCCCGCGCGCTCGACGATGTCGAGCGCTTGCTGCGGCACGATCCGGAGAATGCCGGCGCGCTGTTGGTGCGAGCCCGCATCCACTACGACGAGAGGCGTTATCCGCAGACCGTTGTCGATGCGGAGCGTGTTCTGGCGAAAAACCCGAAGGACTCCGATGCCTTCTTCTGGCGAGCTCGCGGCCGGGCGGAGCTATCGCAGAACGTGGAAGCGGTGGCCGATTATACGACGGTGATCGCCCTTGCCCCAAAGTCGCCAGGCGCGCTCTTTAACCGTGGCCTGTTGCACAGAACGGCTGGTCGCCTCGTGGACGCCGAGGCGGATTTCAGCAGGGCGATCGAGCTTCAGCCAAAAGACTACGATGCCTGGCGCTATCGCGGGCTCGTGCGCCTCAAGCAAAAGCGCTTTGGCGAAGCGAAAGTCGATCTCGAACAGGCCTTGCGGCTGGAGCCCAAACATGGCGGGGCGACGGTCGATCTTGGCAACGCGCTCTATGGGAGCGGTGACTACGAGGCGGCCGTCATCCATCTGACCGCAGCGATAGAACGCGGAGTCACCAGCGCGGCGATTTGGAACAACCGTTGCTACTATCGCGTCCTGCTTCGGCAGTTTGATTTGGCTCGTGGGGACTGCGCCGAAGCCCTGAAGCTCGATTCGGAGCGAGCGACCACGCTTCACAGCCTGGGCGCGATGAAAATGCATGAGGGGGATATCGACCTGGCGCTCGCCTTTTTCGAGCGCTCGATCCAGCGTGACCCCAGGAGCGCGTTTGCCCAGTTCGGGCGCGCCATCGCCCTTCTGCGCAAGGGCGAGGCCGGGCTTGCCCAAGAAGCATTCGTCAAGGCGCGCGCGCTCGATGGCGAGATCGACGAGCGCTATCGGGAGCTTGGTCTGGAGTTCTGAACCGAAGACGATTGGGGAGGCCGGGTGACCGGCTGCCGCGGAGGCTGATCACCACAGGTCACGCCCGCTGTTGTGAGGGCGGCACAGTGGCTGCTTTTTCGTTTCTTTTTCACTGCGCAGGCGCAGCGACCTCTGGACCTTTGGCGGCCTTTGCCGATCTCATCATCGTCGGCTGAGGGAGCCATGGTGAGAGTCCGTCGATGAAGTTGCTGCGCCTGATGTCGCTGGGCGCGCTTGCCGTGTGGGGCGCAGAGCCCGCCGCGGCCTATGCGCCTGCCGCGGTGCCCGAGCGGGCCGAGCGAGCGCAGGAGCGCATGCGCGTCTGCATGGGGGCGATCGAAGCCGGCGGCGCCGAGCGGCGGGCAGCCTGCGACGAGAGCCTGACCGGCGAGTTCAACCGCGCCGTTCGGGCCGATCTGCTCGCCAGCCGCGGTTGGATCTCCGAGGCCGAGAACGCCCTCAATGAGGCGCTGCGCGACTTCGATGCGGCGCTCAAGGCGGTGCCGAATCATCTGGCCGCCCTGCGTGGCCGGGCGCACACCTTGTCCGAGCTCGGCCGGCATGCCGAGGCGGCGGCGCTGATCGAGCGGGCGATGGTCCTCGGCGGGCGCGCGACGCTACTGGCCGACCGGGCCCTGCTGCGCGAGCGCGCCGGCAATATCGCGGGAGCGCGGGCCGATCTCGACGATGCGATCGCCCTCGATCCCTCCAATAGCTGGGCGCGCGGTACGCGGGGGCGGTTCCGGCAGGACGAGGGCGAGCACGAGGCGGCAGTCGCCGATTTCGATGCCGCCCTGGCGCTCGAACCGGAGGTCACCTCCTATCATTATCGACGCGGGCTCTCGCTTGTCGCATTGGCGCGGCCGCGCGAGGCCATCGCTGCCTTCGATGGCGCCCTGCGGCTGGAGCCGACTGTCGTGCAGGTCTGGCTGGAGCGCGGGCGGGCTTTCGAGATGCTCGGTCATGAAGGGCCGGCACTCGCCAGCTATGAGCGGGCCCTGCGCCTCGACGGCCGGCACGAGGCATCGCTGTCCCGGCGCGCCTTCCTGCTGCAGCGCATGGGCCGCGCCGAGGACGCGACCGCGGCCTATGATCGGCTGCTCACGGTCCAGCCCCAGGCTGCCTTCGGCCTCAACAATCGCGCCGGCCTGCTCGCCGGGCTCGGCCGGCGCGAAGAGGCGCTGCGCGACCTCGATCGCGCCATCGCGCTCGTCCCCGATGACCGCAATGCGTTGCGCAACCGCGCGCAGCTCCTGCTGACGCTCGGCCACAACGACAAGGCGTTGCGCGATCTCGACCGGGCCGGGCCCGGGCACGATGCCAGCGCCTGGCACGGCATGCGCGGCGATGCGCTGCTGGCGCTCGGCCGGCCCGAGCCGGCCTTGGGCGCCTATCGCGCCGCGCTTGCGCTGAAGCCGCAGGATCACGCCACCTTGTTCGGCTTCGGGTTGGCGCAGGAGATCCGCGGCGACCGCAGTGCGGCTGCTGCTGCCTATGGCGCACTGCTCGCGGTCGATCCGGAGCATGAGGGGGCGCTCGAACGGCGCGAGGAGCTGCTGCCGGCGCTCGGCCGCTCGATCGAGGTCTGGCCGGCGCGCCTCGCCGGGCTGTGGCAGAGTGCCAGCGATAGCTATGTGCGTGAGCGCGCCGCGCTGCAGGGCGTCTATCGCGCCCTGCGGCCGCAGTCGCAGGCGGTTCCGACTCCCCTGCCTGTCCCGCCCAATCCGCTCGTGGCGCTCGATGCCGCACTGGCGCTCGATGCCTTCGACGTGCCGCGCCTGATCCGGCGGGCCCAGTTCAGCATCGGCCAGCCGCAGCGCGAGGCGCAGGCGCGGGCTGATCTCGCCGTCGCCCTGCTGCTCGAGCCGGAGAACCCGGCGGCACTAGTACAGCGCGCCCGGCTGAATTTCCGCGACGGCGCCTTCATCGCGGCGCAGGCCGATGCGGATGCGGCGCTGCGCAGCGAGCCGCGCTCGATCGAGGCGCTGTTCCAGCGGGCGAGGGCGCTGACGGCGCGCGGCCAGCTCGGCGCCGCGCTCAAGGCCTATGACGATGTCGTCGCGGTCGCGCCCGCCAATGCCGCGGCCCTGCTCAACCGGGCGCTGCTGCTGCAGCGTGCGCGCGAATATGAGCGGGCGCTGGCCGATCTCGACGCCGCGGTCGCTGCCGATCGGGCCGATCCGGATGGCTGGGTGGCGCGCGCTGCGCTGCGCACGGCGCTCGGGCAGACCGATGCGGCGATCGCCGATTTCGACCGGGCGCTGTCGCTCGACGCCAGGCTCGGCCAGGCCTGGTACGGCCGCGCCCTGGCGCATCAGCGCCGTGGCGATGCGGCGGAGGCGGCGGCCGACTTCGCCAGGGCGAAGGCGCTCGACGCGCAGGCCGAGGAGCGCTACCGCGCCTTCGGCGTGGCGCCCTGAGGCGCTTCGGCAGCCGGTCCTGGGGATGAAGACCGGCTTTCAACAGGGTTCTGCGTCCTAGCGCGCTGTTTGCGGTGGACGGTGCCTGTCACTCGCTTGGCGTGCGCCCGATTCTTGCCACTATTGCCTCCCGGTGCACGCAAGCGCGATGGCTGGGAGCGGCGAGATGGCTGGCTATTTTCCGAACTGGACGCTGAAGACCTCCGGCGATGTGATGCCGGACGAACGCCTGCCGACCGGGCAGACCGTGATCGCCGGCCTGCAGCATGTCGTCGCCATGTTCGGCTCGACGGTGCTGGCGCCGATCCTGATGGGCTTCGACCCTAATGTCGCGATCCTCTTCTCCGGCATCGCGACGCTGCTGTTCTTCGTCATCACGGGCGGGCGGCTGCCGAGCTATCTCGGCTCCTCCTTCGCCTTCATCGGCGTCGTCATCGCCGCGACCGGCTATGCCGGCACCGGCCCGAACGCCAATCTTCCGGTCGCGCTCGGTGGCATCATCGCCTGCGGCGCGGTCTATGCCGCGATCGGCATCCTGGTGCAGGGCATCGGGACGCGCTGGATCGAGACCTTGCTGCCGCCGGTGGTGACCGGCGCGGTCGTCGCTGCGATCGGCCTCAACCTGACCGCGGTCGCGATCAACATGATCTCGGCCAGCCCCTACACCAAATGGATCGCGCTGTTCACGGTGGTCGCGGTCGCGCTGGTCGCCGTCTACGGCCGCGGGCTGGCGCAGCGTCTGCCGGTGCTGATTGGCGGGCTCGCCGCCTATATCCTCTATGCCGCGACGGCGACGAGCTTCGGCGCGCCGCCGGTCGATTTCGGCAAGGTCGCGGCCGCCGCCTGGTTCGGCCTGCCCAACTTCGTCGCCCCTGTGTTCGATCCCAAGGCCATCGCGCTGATCGTGCCGGTCGCGATCATCCTGGTCGCGGAGAATCTCGGGCACATCAAGGGCATCTCGGTGATGACCGGGCGCAATCTCGACGGGCTGATCGGGCGCGGCTTCTTCGCCGACGGCGTCGGCACGATGATCGCCGGCTCGGGCGGCGGCACCGGCGTCACAACTTACGCCGAGAACATGGGCGTGATGGCGGTGACGCGGGTCTATTCGACGCTGGTCTTCGTCGCCGCCGGCGTGATCGCCATCCTGCTCGGCTTCTCGCCCAAGTTCGGCGCGGTGATCGGGACGATTCCCGTGGCTGTGCTCGGCGGTCTCGCCGTCGTCGTCTTCGGCCTGATTGCCGCGACCGCCGGCCGGATCTGGGTCGAGAACAAGGTGAACTTCGCCGAGCCGAAGAATCTCCTGACGGTGGCGACCGCGCTGATTCTCGGCGCCGGCGATCTCAAGCTGCCGATCTTCGGCTACGAGCTCGGCGGAATCGGCACGGCAACCTTCGCCGCGATCGCGCTCTACCATTTGCTCAACCGCCGCTCGGTGGCCTGAAAACTCCACAAAAACGGCCTGCCGCGCCCGCTGCGGCAGGTTTTCTCCAAGTTCGCTACGAGGCGAGCCGACGTTCTCCAGAACGAGTTTGCATATTTCTGTCGCAAACGGGTGGACAGGGGCGGGGGTGTTTGCTACATCGCCGCCCGTCGGGACGCGGTCCACGCCTCGCCGACAACGTCTTCGTGGCGTACGGGTGATTAGCTCAGTTGGTAGAGCAGCTGACTCTTAATCAGCGGGTCGTAGGTTCGAGCCCTACATCACCCACCACGAACTTCAATGACTTAGCCGGTGTAGATTTCCGCCTCATGGCGGTTTGCAACCTTTTGCTGTCCACATGCTGTCCACGCTCTCGTGATTTGCGGGGCATTTGCGGGATGTGAAGGAATGAAAGAGCCAATGGTCCTCTAGGACCAAGCTCGGGAACTTCATTAGGGCTTGGGCCGTGACCTGGTCCGCTGGAAGAACACAAGGGATCGGACGTTCCGGCCGTCCGGCCAGCGAGGGCTTGTTTCGCATAGTTGGATAAGCGACTGCTTCGGGGCTTTTGATGATTTTTGCCCTATGAGCGCTTTGCGATCTCGCAGGAAGAGCAGGATAGCATCGGGGCGCTCATCGCTCCCCAGCGCCTTGCGCAGGCTGGCAGTATGCATCGTGTAGACGATACGCCCCCCGCTCGTCTCCCAATAGCCCGCCAAGCCAGAGCCAGAGCCGAAGGTGGAACCGGCCACGCGTTTGGCGAGTTTGCGCTCTCGTTTGAGTTCAAGAAGGGTGCGGGAGAGCACCGCGCTTGGATCATCACCCGGCCGGTGAACCACGGTCTCGCTTACGCCACCAAGCTGAGCCCGGGCAGCGTCACGGAACACGTTGCCGAGAATCTGGAGGAGGTCATTCGGCTCTACGGGGAGTAGCCAGGCCTCACGAGCGAGCACTCCTCCCGCGAACAAAATACCGAAGTTTTGGCATGCATGACGCCAGGCAGCATCTGGCAATTTCCTGCTCCGAGCGGTCAGGAAACTGGAGGCACACCAACTGACCAGTCTGTACGTCGAAGCAAGGTGCTGTGCGCAGCGGACATCTCGTTGACATACTCGGCACTCTGAAACTAGCATTGCTCTTACGAGCGTTTCGGGCGCAGCGACGAGGCTGCGGAAACATAACAGGCGATGCTGCCTCCATCGATCGGGTTCGACCCGGTCGTGGGGGCTTTTTTGTTTGGCGGAGGGATGGCCGGAAGGGGTTGCCTGAGCAGGGATTACTCAGGGCGAGCGAAAAGAACGAGATGCCGCCCAACGCGTTGAGGGACGCGGGAGGAGATAAGAAGCGATGAGAAAAGCGGTTCGTTGCGCAGAACGGACATCCGCTCCGTGGCGTGTGGGCGTGCTGTTTTCGCGGACCGGCTTCATGTCGGTCATCGAAGAGACGCAGCTGCGCGGAACCTTGATCGCGATCGACGAGATCAACGATCGCGGCGGTATTCACGGCCGGCCGATCGAACCGGTGATCTACGATCCGGGGTCGGATGCACGCTCCTATGGCCAATATGCCAAGCGGCTGATGGTCGAGGACGGGGTCAGCACGATCTTCGGCTGCTATACGTCTTCAAGTCGCAAGGCCGTCCTGCCCGTGGTCGAGCGACTCGACGGCTTGCTCTGGTATCCGACGCTTTACGAGGGTTTCGAGTTTTCACCCAACGTCATCTATACGGGCGCGACGCCGAACCAGAATTCCGTGCAGCTCTGCCGCGCGCTGATGCAGCAATTCGGCACCCGCTTCTTCTTCATTGGTTCCGACTACATCTATCCGCGCGAATCCAACCGAGTGATGCGCGATCTCGTCCGCAGCAATGGCGGCACGGTCGTCGGCGAGCAGTATTTGCGGCTGGAAGCGGACCGCAGCGAGTTCGTGCCCCTGCTGCGCGAGATCAAGCGCGCCCAGCCCGACGTCATCTTCTCGACCGTCGTCGGTGAATCGACCACATTCCTCTATCAGGCCTATCACGACCTCGGCCTTAACCCGAAGACGGTTCCGATCGCGAGCCTGACCACAACCGAGGCCGAGATCCGGGAGATGGGCCACGATGTCGGGGAAGGGCACTACACCGCCGCAGCTTATTTCCAATGCGTCGAGAACGAACGCAATTCGGATTTCGTCGCCCGCTATCACAAGCGCTACGGCGACGACGAACCGACGAACATGTGCCTGGAATCGTCCTACTTCCAGGTCAATGTCTTCGCGAAGTCGCTGGAGGCGACGAACTCGCTGGATACGCGCTGCTTGCGCTCCTGGGTCATGGGTGCCGAATTCGACGCGCCGCAGGGCTGCGTCTCGATCAATCCGGTCTGGGGACATGCCGATGTCTGGACGCGGATCGGGCGCGCCAACCGCAACGGGCAGTTCGATATCGTCTTCCAGTCTGCCACAAGCGTGAAGTCGGACCCCTACCTGATGGGGCAGGGCCGCGCGCTTGAGCTGTGCTGACCAGACGAGAATGGCCAACGGCCGCGACGGGGAAGAGGCGACCAGCTTCATGGCGATGTCAGGATACGCATACGAACGCGCCGGCGGGCCGCATCCCGCCGAGCCCCGAACCACCGTTTCCGAACGGCCGGTACGGCAGGGTGCCGTCGAACCGGAGCTCAATATCGCCGTGATGGTCGAGCGCGACGACCATGGCGAATTCCTGATCCGCGAACTGCAACGCCAGCGCGTCACCGTGCGGCATGTCTGGCCGCTGCCGTCGCAGATTCCGTTGCAATACGACGCCATCTTCTGTGCGCTCTCTGTGGATCTGCCGCAGCGCATCCCCTGGGTGCCAGGCGAGCCCTCCTCGGCGCTGATCCTGGTCGATGACGGCAAGGCACCGCTGAACCTCAAGCTCATCCACAACTGTGCTGCGCACGGCCTGCTGCATTATCCGGCCACGTCGCGAGCAATTCAGTCGGTACTGATGCTCGCGCGCGAGCATTTTCAGTATGAGCGGCGCCTGCGCGGCCGGATCGACAAGCTCGACGAGAATCTGCGCACGATGCGGGTTGTCGAACGCGCCAAGGTACTGTTGATCCGGCTCAAGAACCTGACCGAGGACGAGGCCTATAACTTCCTGCGCAAGCAGGCCATGGAAAAGCGCGTCACCATCGCGGCCGTCGCCACGGCCGTGATTGACTCGCATGATCTGCTCAGTTAGCGTCTTTACAGTTTCACGACGGCAAGGACGCCGTCGGCACATAGCGGGTGATGATGCCCCCACGCAGTCGCGGAAGCGAAGCGTGGGGTTTTTTGTTTTCTAGGCCCAGTTCGATACGCGTTTGCGCGGCGAAGCTGCCGCACTCCACATTCCGAGGCGAAGAAGCCCCGAACGACTCCGTCCATCCGGACGGCGCCGCTCGGGGCTTTTTCTTTTGCAAGAAAAAAGGGGAAGAGGGTGAAAAACGACAGGCGCACATTCATCAAACACGCTGCCGCGGCGGGCGCTTTCACCGCCGCAGGGTTTCCGCATATCTGGTCGAAGAACGCTTCGCTGGCCTATGCCCAGAGCGGGCAGATCAAGGTCGGCGTCCTCTTCTCGCTCACCGGCACCACCGCCATCATCGAGGAGTCGCTGAACAAGGCGACGATCATGGCGATCGAGGAGATCAACGCCGCAGGCGGCATCCACGGCATGAAGATCGTGCCTGTCGTCGAGGATCCCGCGTCCGATCCCGCGACCTTCGCCGAGAAGGCCCGCAAGCTCGTGCTCAGCGACAAATGCGTCTCGGTGTTCGGGTCCTACACCTCTGCCAGCCGCAAGGCGGTTCTGCCGGTCTTCGAGAGACAGGCGAACCTGTTTTTCTACCCGACGCTCTACGAGGGCCGCGAGTGCTCGAAGAACGTCATCTATACCGGCGCCGTCCCCAATCAACAGCAGGACGACTTCGTGCCCTGGCTGGTCGAGAAATTCGGCAAGCGCTGGTACATGATCGGCTCGAACTACATCTACCCGAAGGAAGAGAACAACTACTGCAAGAAGCTGCTGAAGAGCCTCGGCGCCGAGGTGATCGCCGAGGAATACGTTCCGCTCGGACACTCCGAATTCTCGTCGGTGATCAACAAGTTCCGCTCCGAGAAGCCGAACGTGATCTTCTCCACCGTGGTCGGGGATTCGGTCGTGGCGCTGCACCGGCAATATCGCGCCGCGGGCCTCGACCCGGCGACGATGCCGATGGCGAGCCTGACCACCTCGGAAAACGAGGTTGCGGCGATGGGCGGTGACGCCGCCGCCGGCCACTTCACCTCGGCGCCCTATTTCATGGTGCACGAATCCCCCGAGAACCGGCGGTTCGTGGAGGCCTACCGGAAGCGCTGGGGCGCCGACAAGGTCACGCATTTCGTGTCGGAATCGTCCTATTTCCAAGTCCATCTGTTCAAGCAGGCGGTGGCGAAGCTGAAGGCGGGCGACATCAACCCGCTCACCATCCGCGAGGCCCTGAAGGGCGAGCAGTTCCAGGCGCCCCAGGGGTTGGTCAAGGTCGAGCCCGAGAACCTGCATTGCTGGCTGCATCCCAAGATCGGCCAATGCCAGTCGGACGGGCAGTTCAAGATCTTGAAGCAATCGGCGAACTGGCTCGAGCCGAACCCCTACAGCGCCTATCCGAACCAGAAGTGCACGGCCGAAGGGCTGAAGGAAATCTGATCTCACGATTTCGCCGGCGGCCGCGTGGAGCGGCCGCCATGCACGCCTCCGGACAGGTTCGTCATGGATTTCGTCGTTTCTCAGTTGCTGACCGGGCTCAGCCTGTCGTCGATCCTGCTGCTCGTCGCGCTCGGTCTAGCCATCATCTACGGCGTCACCGGCGTCATCAATCTCGCCCATGGCGAGTTCGTGATGCTTGGGGCTTATTGCGCCTGGCTGCTGCAGACCCAGCTCGGCTGGGGCCTGCTGCCGAGCCTGATTCCGATCTTCGTCGCCGTGGCGCTACTGGGCCTCGCCATCGAATATCTGGTCATCCGCCATCTCTATGACCGGCCGCTCGACACCATCCTGGCGACCTGGGGGCTCGGCGTCATGGCGCAGCAGATCGTGCGCCTGCTGGCGGGTGGCGAATTGCGCTATGTCCAGATGCCGGCGGCACTCTCCGGAAGCGTCAACATTCTCGGCGCCACTGATTCAGCCTATCGCCTGTTCGTGCTGGCGGTCGCGCTCGGGCTGTTCGCCCTGACCTGGTACGTCTACCGCCATACCTCGATCGGCCTGCAGTTGCGGGCGATCACCCAGAACCGCCAGATCGCCTCGAGCTTCGGCATCAACGCCGGCCGCGCCTACCGGCTGATCTTCGCCTACGGCGCCGGCATCGCCGGGCTGGCGGGCGCACTGATCTCGCCGCTCAAGAGCGTCTCGCCGGAGATGGGCACGGGCTATGTCGTCGACGCCTTCATGGTCGTCGTGGTCGGCGGCGTCCAGAGCCTGTTTGGCACGGTCGTCAGCTCCGGCCTGCTCGGAGAGCTCACCGGCGCGCTCGCCTATCTCAGCAACGACACCATCGCCAAGGCGCTCGTGCTCGCCGCGGTCGTCATCATCATCCGCTTCCGGCCGCAGGGGCTCTTCACGCCCCGCATCCGCACCTGACGCTTTCATGAAACGAAGCTTGCCGATGTCAAACAAACCGATCCTGCAGCTGTCGATCTACGGGGCCGTTTGCCTGGCGCTCCTCCTGATCCCGGCCTTCGTCGACGACGCCTTCCTGCTCAACAAATTCGCGCGCTACCTGATTTTCGGCATGCTCGCCGTCGCACTGAGCCTGTCCTGGGGCTATGCCGGCATCCTCAACCTCGGTCAGGCGACGACCTTCGGCCTCGGCTCCTATTGCATGGCCATGGCGCTGAAGCTGAAGACCGTGCCGATCCATACCGGCGCCGAGGGTCTGCCGGACTTCATGGTCTGGAACAACGTCACCGAACTGCCCTGGCTCTGGTGGCCGTTCCAGTCGCTGCCCTTCGCCGTCGCGGCCGGCATCCTCGTTCCCGCCGCCTTCGCCGCGCTGCTCGGCTGGTTCATGTTCGGAGGACGTGTCGCCGGCGTCTATTCGGCGATCATCACCCTGGCCGCGATGGTCGTGGTCAACCTGATCATTGTCGACCAGCAGAGCTACACCGGCGGCTTCAACGGCATCACCGACCTCGCACGCTTCGAGGTGCTGGGGATCACCTTCGACGCCTATGCGCGCTCCACTTATTTCCTGGTCGCGGGCAGCCTGACGCTGGCACTCTTCACCGCGCTCGCGGTGACGCGCTCGAAGACCGGGCTGATCCTGCAGGCGATCCGCGATCAGGAGGAGCGCGTCCGCTTCTTCGGCTATGACGTCGCCCGCTACAAGACCTTCATCTTTGCGGCTTCCGCCGCGATCGCTGGCCTGGCCGGCATGCTCTACACGATCGTGATGGAGTTTGCCTCGCCGACCTTCCTCGGCGTGCCGCTCAGCCTATCCATCGTCATCTGGGCTGCGGTCGGTGGCCGCCAGAGTTTGCTCGGCGCCATGCTCGGCGCGCTCCTGGTGACGGGCGTGCAGGGGAGCCTGTCGGAATCGGAGACCTTCCTCAGCACCTGGACGCTGGTGATGGGCGGGTTGTTCGTCTTGATCGTGCTGTTCATGCCGCGCGGACTGGCCGGCATTGTCTCCGGCCTGCGCCGCCGCGACACAGCCCAGAAGGCCGCGGCGCAGCCGTCCCACCCCGTCGGTGCCACCGGCGCTCCTGCAGGGAGGGCGGCATGACCGGCATGGCACAGGCGCAGCTCGCTCTGCGCGACGTCACCGTATCCTTCGGGGGCTTCGTAGCCGTCGATCGCCTCGACCTTGCGGTCAACCGGGGCGAGCTGCGCTGCCTGATCGGTCCTAACGGCGCCGGCAAGACCACGACGCTCGATCTGATCTGCGGTCGTGCGCGGATTTCCTCCGGCGCGATCGTCTTCGACGGCACGGAGATCCACCAGCTCAGCGAATTCGAGATTGCCCGGACCGGCATCGGCCGCAAGTTCCAGGTACCGAGCGTCTTCCGCGAGCTCAGCGTGCGGGACAATCTCGAGATCGGCAGTTCGCGCCAGCACGGCGTTCTGCGCAATCTCGGCAGATTCGGCGGAGCGGCCGATCGGGAACGCCTCGAGCGGCTTGCCGAGCTCGTCGGCCTCTCGGACGAGCTCGGCAAGCAGGCGGCACAGCTCTCGCACGGCCAGACGCAATGGCTCGAGATCGCGCTGATCCTGGCGCAGGACCCGCCGCTCATCCTGATGGACGAGCCGACCGCGGGCATGACCGCCCATGAAACCGAGAAGACGGCCCAGCTCTTCAACGCGCTGCGCGGCAAGCACACGCTGATCGTGGTCGAGCACGACATGGGCTTCGTACGCGACATCGCCGAGACGATCTCGGTGATGCACCAGGGCAGGCTGTTGGCGCAGGGCACGGCCGACGAAGTCTCGGACGATCCCCAGGTCCGGGAGGCCTATCTCGGCTCGGGAGGCATCGGCCATGCTTGAGCTCGACAATGTCGACGGGTTCTACGGCCGCAGCCGCGCCCTGCAATCAGTCTCGCTGAGCGTAGGCAAGGGCGAGTTCGTCAGCGTGCTCGGGCGCAACGGCGTCGGCAAGACGACGCTGCTGCGCACCATCCTGGGCCTGATGTCGAAAACCTCGGGCTCGATCCGGCTCGACGGCACCGAGATCGGCGAGCTGCCGACGCATCGCCGCGCCAAGGCCGGACTGGGATATGTGCCACAAGGCAGGGGCATCCTGCCCGACTTCACCGTGCGCGAGAACCTGCTGCTGGGAACTTACGCCGCCGAGACCTCGGAACGGCGTATCCAGGACTACGTCTTCGACCTCTTCCCGATCCTGCGGGAATTCCTGGGTCGGCGCGGCGGCAATCTGTCCGGGGGCCAACAGCAGCAGCTCGCCATCGCCCGCGCGCTGTTGTCCCAGCCCAAGATCCTGCTGCTCGACGAGCCGACGGAGGGCATCCAGCCTAACATCGTCGAGCAGATCGAGGACATCCTGATCGATCTCAACCGCAAGCGCGGTCTGTCGATCATCCTCGTCGAGCAGAACATCACCTTCGCGCGTCGCGCATCGCACCGTTTCGCGATGCTCAACCGAGGCGGTGTCGCGGTCAGCGACCGCATCGAAGCGCTCTCCGAAGATCTCATCCATCGCTACTTCGTCGTCTGAGACGGGCAAACCAAGGAGGCCAGACCATGTATCACGGCGATATTACGAGCAGTAAGGACACCGTCGGCGTCGCCGTCGTGAACTACAAGATGCCGCGCCTGCATACCAAGCAGGAGGTGCTCGCCAACGCGCGCAACATCGCCGCGGTGATCGAGGGCATGAAGATCGGCTTGCCGGGCATGGATCTGGTGATCTTCCCGGAATATTCGACCCACGGAATAATGTACGATTCCAAGGAGATGTACGAGACCGCCTCGCAGATTCCGGGCGATGAGACGGAGATCTTCGCCGCCGCTTGTAGGAAGGCGAATGTCTGGGGCGTGTTCTCGCTGACCGGCGAGCGCCATGAGGAGCATCCCAACAAGGCGCCCTACAACACACTCATCCTGATGAACAACAAGGGCGAGATCGTCCAGAGATACCGCAAGATCATGCCCTGGGTCCCGATCGAGGGGTGGTATCCCGGCGACTGCACCTATGTCTCGGAAGGGCCGAAGGGCCTGAAGATCAGCCTGATCATCTGCGATGACGGCAACTACCCCGAGATCTGGCGCGACTGCGCCATGCGCGGCGCCGAGCTGATCATCCGCTGCCAAGGCTACATGTACCCGGCCAAGGAGCAGCAGGTGCAGATCTCGAAATCGATGGCCTGGGCGAACAACGTCTATGTCGCCGTTGCGAACGCCTCGGGCTTCGACGGTGTCTATTCCTACTTCGGCCATTCGGCGATCGTCGGCTTCGACGGCCGCACGCTCGGCGAGTGCGGCACCGAGGAGAACGGCATCCAATACGCCCAGCTCTCGGTGTCGGCGATCCGCGATGCCCGCAAGAACGGCCAGTCGCAGAACCATCTCTTCAAGCTGCTGCACCGTGGCTACACCGGCATGATCAACTCCGGCGACGGCGACAAGGGCACGGCGGCCTGCCCCTACAACTTCTACGCCAAATGGATCAACGATCCCGAAGGCACGCGCGAGATGGTCGAGGCGATGACGCGCGCGACCGTCGGCACCGAGGAGTGCCCGATCGACGGCATCCCGAACAAATCGGCCCATCGCTGAGCTGAACGAAGCCGCCCGGCGCGCCAGCGCCGGGCGGCGCGACCGAGCATCCGACAACAAAAAGGGGGAAACGCGGTGTCCAAACATTCCGCAGGGCCGGGCGCGGCTGCGCCGGCCGATACTGATCACGTGCTTGGTGAGGAATACGAGCACGAGCCGGTGCCGATGGCGGCCCGGCGCAGCCTGTTCTCGATGGTGATGGTCTGGGCCGGGTTCCCGATGATCATCACCGGCGCCATGACCGGTTCGCTGCTGGTTCTGGGCATGGGCTTCTCCCGTGCGCTCGTTGCCATGATCATCGGCAACCTGATCATGCTCGCCTATGTCGGCGCGCTCGGCCTGTCGGCGACCCGTAGCGGCATGAACTTCGCGCTGATCGCGTCACGCGTCTTCGGAACGAAGGGCTATGCGCTCGCTTCCGGCCTGCTTTCGACCCTGCTGCTCGGCTGGTTTGCGGTCCAGACCGGCATCACCGGCGCACTCGTCGCCAGCACTTACGGGCTGAACTATGTCGCGATGACCATCGTCGCGGGGCTGCTCTATATCGGGATCACCTTCGTCGGCGTGCGCGGCCTGCATCTGATCGGCATGGTCTCCGTCCCGCTGTTCTTCGTGCTCGGTCTCTTCGTCGTCGTGCACGCAGCCGGTACGACAAGCTTCGATGCGATCTGGAACTACGCCGGCAACAACGGCGTCGCGACGATGTCGATGGGCGTCGGCCTGACCGTCGTGATCGCGCTCTTCATCGACGCCGGCACCGTGACCGCCGACTTCAACAGATGGTCGAAGACCGGTACCCATTCGCTGATCGCGACCTTCTCCGCCTTCCCGGTCTCGAACCTCGTCGCGATGCTCGTCGGCGGCATCATGACGGCGGCGCTCGCCGTGCCCAACGCCAACCCTTTCGGCGCCGACAACATGTTCGGCTACATGAACAAACTGCAGATCGGCTGGCTCGGTGCCCTCGCCTTCCTGTTCCTCTACATCAATCTCGGCTCCGTCTGCTCGCACTGCCTCTATAATGCCGCGACCGGCTGGTCGCGCATCCTGCGCTCGAAGATGCGCCTTATGGCCGTCATCCTCGGCCTCGTTGGCATCGCCATCGCCGCCGGCAATGTCTGGGCCTTCTTCATTCAGTGGCTGTCGTTGCTCGGGATCATCGTGCCGCCGATCGGCATGATCCTGCTCGTCGAGGCCTATGTGTTGAAGCACGGATCGGTGGCGCAGAAGGAATGGCGCTCGCTGCCGTTCGTCTCCTGGGCGATCGGCGCGGCGGTGGGCTTCATCGTCGAGTTCTATGCGCCCCAGCTCTCGACGGCGATCAGCGCCGGTCTCGTCGCCGCCATCGCCCATCTCGTCCTGACCTCCTTCGCGGCCGGACGCGCTGCGGACCGCGCTCCGGCCTGACCGGGCCGGCTCCATCGACATCCCCATAGAGAGAGTATCGCGATGACGACCGACTACGAGATCTTCGAGCTGGGCGATCATGCCCTTCAGCGCGGCGCGACGCTGCGCAACGCCAAGCTGGCCTACAAGACCTTCGGCACGCTCAACGCGGCCAAGGACAATGCCATCGTCTATCCGACCTGGTATTCCGGCCAGCACTACGACAATGAATGGCTGGTCGGGCGCGGCATGGCGCTCGATCCCGACAAATACTTCATCATCATCCCCAACATGTTCGGCAACGGACTGTCCTCGTCGCCGAGCAACACGCCCGAGCCCTACAACGCCGCCCGTTTCCCGAGGGTGACGGCCTATGACAACGTCCGCGCGCAGCACCGGCTTGTGACCGAGCACTTCCGGATCGAGCATCTGCGGCTTGTCACCGGCTGGTCGATGGGCGCGCTGCAGACCTTCCATTGGGGTGCGCTCTATCCCGACATGATGGATCAGCTCGCACCGTTCTGCGGCTCGGCGAAATGCTCCCGCCACAACTTCGTCTTCCTCGAAGGGGTGAAGGCGGCGCTGACCGCGGACGACGCCTTCCGCGACGGCTGGTATGTCGACAAGCCGCACAAGGGCCTGCGCGCCGCAGCGCGGGTCTATGCCGGCTGGGGCTTCTCGCAGGCCTTCTATCGCGAGGAGCTGGACATCAAGGCGCTGGGATACAGCTCGCTCGAGGACTTCCTGGTCGCCTTCTGGGAAGGCTTCTTCCTCGACCGGGATCCCAACAATCTCTTGGCCATGCTGTGGACCTGGCAGAACGGCGATATCTCGGCCAACGATCTCTACAACGGCGACTACAAGGCCGCGCTCCGTGCGATCAAGGCAAAGGCCTACGTGATGCCCGGCCAGACGGATCTGTATTTCCCGCCGGAAGACAGCCGCAACGAGGTCGACAACATGCCGAATGCGAGCTTCGTCCCGATTCCCTCGATCTGGGGGCATTTCGCCGGCGGCCCAGGCACCAATCCGGTCGACATCAAGTTCCTCGACGACAAGCTCAAGGAACTCCTCGCATCCTGACGCAGCGCGCGCGGCGGTGTGTGAGACAGCCGCCGCGCGACCATCAAGGGCCTGACGACGTGACGAATCTGGACGCCTACCGCATCGCCAAGGAACCTTTCTATCGCTCGGTCGGAGGCGAAGTCGGACTGTTCGAGGCTGCCTATCGCAGCCGAATGCCGGTGATGCTTAAAGGGCCGACCGGCTGCGGCAAGACCCGCTTCGTCGAGCACATGGCCTGGCGCCTGGGCCGGCCGCTGATCACCGTGTCGTGTCATGAGGACATGACCGCCTCGGACCTCGTCGGGCGGTATCTGCTCGATGCGGAAGGCACGGTCTGGCACGACGGGCCGCTGACGCTGGCGGTTCGCCAGGGCGCGATCTGCTATCTCGACGAGATCGTCGAGGCCCGGCAGGACACCACCGTGGTCATCCACTCGCTCACGGACGACCGGCGCATCCTGCCGCTGGAGAAGAAGAACGAGGTGGTGAAGGCCCATCCCGACTTCCAGGTCGTGATTTCCTACAACCCGGGCTACCAGAGCGTTCTCAAGGACCTCAAGGAATCGACCAAGCAGCGTTTCGCAGCCATCCCCTTCGACTATCCCGAAGCGGCGGGCGAGGCCGAGATCGTGATTCGAGAGGCCGGCTCCGACAAGCGCACCGCCGAGGCGCTGGTGCGCATCGGCGCGCGCTCACGAAACCTCAAGGGCCGTGGGCTGGACGAAGGCGCCTCGACAAGGATGCTCGTCAACGCCGCCCTGCTCGTCGCCGCCGGTGTCCCGATCATGGAGGCCTGCCAGGTCGCGCTCGTGATCCCGATCACCGACGATGACGATCTGCGCGATGCGTTGACGGGTGCCATCGCTGCCTGTGTCTGATGCCATGACGACGACCGAGGGCCGAAAGGAGACGGTTCAAGCGTTTCCGGCCGAATGGCAGGACCGCTGGAGCGCGGCCCATGCGCGCATCGACCACGCCGGCTATGGCGAACTCGTGGCCGGCGCCTATCGCAGCGCCGGGCCGATCGTCGCGGCAAGAACGGGGCCGGCCGAGGCGATCCGGCTTGGCGAATCCGTGTCGCTCGTCACAATTCGTTCTGGCCGCCGGGCAGCCTGTCTGCTGATCGATGCGGCCCTGCATGCCGCTGAGGCGGCTCGTCATCCATCCGAGCTCGGATCGTGGCTCGAGCTGATCGACGACATCGCCAAGCGTGCGCCGAAGGTCCTGAGTGCCTTCCTGCAAAACGGCTCGCAGGTTCTCGACATACTCGGTTTCGAAGGCCTTGCGGTCTTTGCGCGCATGGGGCTCGATCTCGGCCGCGATGACGCTCGCCGGCTGGCCTTTTTTGCGCTGCAGAGCCCGGAAGTGCGCCAACTGCTCGAACGGCAGCACCCATCCGCTTCGTTGCCGGAATTGCTGCCCGGGCTGAAGCCCTATCTCCGCGCACTTTGGGGCATCTCGCCGCCGATCGCGGAAACACCGGGCGATGCTCCCGAAGCGATGCGCCGCCGCGCCGGCTTCGGCGGGGGCGGCATCCGTCTGCCGCCATCCTATGCCGGTTTTCCGGCGAGCGATCAGAAACAGCTTCATCGCGCGACGCTCGCCCATATCGGCGCGCATCACTGCTTTACCAGCAGGAAGTTCTTGGCCACGGGCCTGAAGCCGTTGCAGCTCGCGCTGGTTTCGTTGATCGAGGATGCGCGGGTCGAGCGGCTGGCCATGCGTGAGATGCCGGGGCTGTTCGCCCTTTGGCGGGGCTTCCATGTGGCGCGCCCTGAGGGCGCACCGGTTGCGATCATGCTGATGGCGCGGTTGGCGCGGGCTCTGCTCGATCCGTCATATGAGGACCCGCATGGCTGGGTGAGCAAGGGTCGGATACTCTTCGAGGAGGCTGCCGCAGTCGACATCGGCTCCCAGGAGCTCAGCCGCCATATCAGTGGGCTGCTGGGCAATGACATCGGCCAGATGCGCCTGCAGTTCGACGCCAAGAGCTATGTCGTGCAGCCGGCCTATCGCGACGACGGCATGGGAATTTGGGATTTCGGCGATGAGAATCCCGAGGTTCCCTACGAGATGCAGGCGCCTGCCGAGGGAGCGCGCCTCGAGCAACGCGATAGCGACGACGGCCGTCCCGAGCCCGACACCATTTCCGGCGATCCGAGCGGCCGCGCAGCCATGGTCGAGGCAAGCGAGGATGTGGCCGTCGCGCGCTATCCGGAATTCGACTATGTGACCGGGCGCGAACGACCGGACTGGTGCACGGTCCATGAGCCGGCCGTTCCCATGGCATCGCCTGCCCCGCTGCATCGCGCCATCGAGCAACGCGCCGATCTCGCCAACCGCCTGACCGCCATCATCAGGTCTTCGAAAGTCAGCCGCCAGCAGCGGGTTCGCCGGCAAGCGGAAGGCGAATTCCTCGACATGGACGCGGCGATCGAGGCGGTGATCGCACGACGTTCCGGCCAAATGCCGGAGGATCGTCTCTACGGGCGCTATGAGCGCCGCCATCGCGATCTCGCCGTTCTCGTGCTCATCGATGCCTCCGCCTCCACCGGAGAACGCGTCAGCGGTCGCAGCGAGACGGTGCTGGAGACGGAACGCCTTTCCGTGGCCATGCTGGCGAAGGCGATGACCGAACTTGGCGATCCTTTCGCGCTTGCGGCATTCTCCTCAAACACACGCGACAATATCGGCTATCAGCGGATCAAGGATTTCGCGGGCCGCTATGATACGGCGGCCGAGGGCCGGCTGGCGGGCTTGCAAAGTCACCATTCCACGCGGCTGGGAGCGGTGATTAGACATGCCGGCAAGGACCTGAAACGGCAGCTGAGCTATCGCCGGCTTCTCCTGATCATCACCGATGGCGAGCCGCATGACATCGATGTCGACGACCGCCGCTATCTGGTCGAGGATGCGCGCACGGCCGTCCACGGTCTGCGCAACGATGGGATCGACGTGTTCTCCATCGTCCTCGATTCGGACGCCGAATCCTACGCGCCCCGCATTTTCAGGCGCCGGAATTGCGTTCAATTGAAGTCGATCGAGACCTTGCCCGAAAAGTTACCAGGCTTGCTGCTGCGGTTGGCGGTATAGCGGGATCATGCGTGATAAATCGCTGAGACTGGTCATCTTGCGCGAGAACCAACTTGGGATCGACGTCGATGCAACATGAGTAACGATTGCGCTTTCTAAGCTGCATCGTCAGACAGTCGCTTGAAACTGAATATCGTTGGAAGCCGAAACTAGAAGGCCGACAAGGCGATCATATTATTAGCCAGATTGCCTAAGAGCGGACCGCCAGAGAGTCCGCTAGGGGCCATGACCGGCAAGGCCTTGCAGATCTCGGGCAACCGCTGGGAGGCGGAGTTCCGGGCGCGCCGCAGCTTCACCACCGTGCACTCCGTCCTCGATTCTGCGCCAGCTCGGAGACGTGACTCGTACGCAGGCTTGCGAGACCTTCGTCCTCGATTCTGCGCCAGATCCGGGACCTGGCGCAGGGGCGATAGAACGCGGTGGCCCGGCGGGATTGTTCCGAGCAGACGAGGGCGGGCGTCGGAGTTCGGGGAACCTTCGGCCTGGGGCCGACGTTCGTCTCGGCGGGCGAGCGCGCCCGCCGAAGCAACGAACGAAGAGGCGCCGTCATGGCTCCGCGTCCGGCCTGGAAGGGCTATCTCAAGCTCTCGCTCGTCTCCTGCGCCATCGAGCTGACCGGCGCGATGGACCGCAGCGAGAAGGTTTCCTTTCGCGTCATCAACCGCAAGACCGGCAACACCGTCCGGCGTCAATATATCGACAGCGTCACCGGCAAGCCTGTCGCCGACGAGGACGAGGTCAAGGGCTACGAGATCGGGGATGACGAATACCTGCTCGTCGAGGAGGACGAGATCGATTCCGTCCAGGTCGAATCCTCGCACACGCTCTCGATCGAATCCTTCGTCGACCGCGCCGACATCCCACCGATCTATTTCGACACGCCCTATTACGTGACGCCGGCGGACGAGGTCTCCGAGGAGGCCTTCGCCGTCATTCGCCAGGCGATGGCGAAGGAGAAGAAGGCTGGGATCGCCCGCATCGTGCTCTACCGCCGGGAGCGGCCGGTGATGATCGAGCCCTTCGACAAGGGCCTGCTGCTGACGACGCTGCGCTACGACAAGACGGTGCGCAAGCCGGAGGAGGTCTTCGAAGGCCTGTCCAGGAAGACGCTCGATGACGAGCTGGTCTCGCTCGCCACCCATATCATCGACAAAAAGCAGGCGGCCTTCGATCCGTCCGGCTTCGAGGATCGCTATGAGGAGGCGCTGCTGGAGCTGATCCGGGCCAAGCAGAAGGGCCGCAAGCCGCCCGTGGTTCGGGCGGCCGAGCCGCCGGCCAATGTCGTCAACCTGTTCGATGCCTTGAAGAAGAGCCTCGCTGGCGAGGAGAACGCCTCCTCGCCACCGCGCAAGCCTCGCAAACCTGCCGCGAAAGCGGCGGGCAAGGCCAAGAAGAGCGCCTGATCCGTCATCGGCCGGGAGCGTTCGATGTCCAGTCTCGATCTCTACCGCGCCAAGCGCGACTTCAGCCGGACCCGCGAGCCGAAGGGCGACAAGGCCGGGCGGAAACCCATCGACAGAGGCGGAGCTTTCGTCGTGCACAAGCATGCGGCGCGCCGTTTGCACTACGATCTCAGACTTGAACATGATGGCGTGCTCTGGTCCTGGGCGGTGACGCGTGGGCCAAGCCTCGATCCCGAGGAGAAGCGCCTGGCGGTGCATGTAGAGGATCACCCGCTCGAATACGGCGCCTTCGAGGGCACGATTCCGGCCGGGCAATACGGGGCCGGCTCGGTGATCGTCTGGGACGAGGGCAAGTGGCTGCCGGAAGGCGATCCCGCCGCCGGCATGAAGAAGGGCCATCTGATCTTCGACCTGGAGGGCCACAAGCTGACGGGGCGCTGGCACCTTGTCAGGATGAAGCCGCGCTACGGCGAAAAGCGCGACAACTGGCTGCTGATCAAGGTCGACGACGCGGCCGCCCGCAGCGATGAGGACATCCTCGAAACGGCGCCGGACTCGGTCAAATCCGGCCTTGGCGTCGAACAGGTCGTCAGCGCCGAGGCGAGCCGCAAGGCCAGGGCGGCGCCGAAACTGTCGGCACGGAGCAAGCGGGCAAAGCCTTCCCGCCACGCGGGCGCCGAGATGCCAGCCTTTGTCGAGCCTTGTCTGGCAACCCTGGAAAGCCGCCCGCCCGAGGGCGAGGCCTGGTTGCACGAGGTCAAGTTCGACGGCTATCGCCTGCAGGCGCGCCTAGCCGACGGCAAGGTCACGCTGCTGACGCGCTCGGGGCTCGACTGGTCCGAGCGTTTCGGCCGCACGCTGCTCGCGAGCGTCGCAGAACTGCCTTGCGAAGCCGCGCTGATCGATGGCGAGGTCGTGGCGCTGTCAGAGACCGGCTCATCGTTCTCGGCCCTGCAGACTGCCTTGTCCGAAGGTACGGTCGAGCAACTCGTCTTCTATGCCTTCGACCTGCTCCATCTCGACGGCGAGGACCTGCGCGACGAGCCGTTGTTTGCGCGCAAGGAGCGGCTGGAGGCCTTGCTGCAGCAGGCTCCGGAGGAGGGGCCTCTGCGCTTCAGCGAGCATTTCGTCGAGCCGGGCGCGGCGATGCTGCGCCATGCCTGCCGCATCGGCCTGGAGGGCGTCGTCTCCAAGCGCCGCGACGCGCCCTATCGCAGCGGCCGGGGCCGCAGCTGGATCAAGTCGAAATGCACCCAGCGGCAGGAGCTGGTTATCGCCGGCTATGTGCCGTCGGCGGCCGCGGGTCGAACCCTGCGCTCGCTGGTCATGGGCTACTACGAGAACGGCGTGATCAGGCCGGCCGGGCGGGTCGGGACCGGCTTCACGCAGAAGTCGGCGAGGGCGCTGAAGGCGAAGCTCGACCGGCTGGAGGCGAAGACGTCTCCCTTTACGGGCGCAGCCGCGCGCGAGCGCGGTATCGTCTGGGTCGAGCCGAAGCTGGTGGCCGAGATCGAGTTCCGCGCCTGGACCGCATTAAAGACGCTGCGCCATGCCTCCTTCCTTGGCCTGCGCGAAGACAAGCCGGCGCCGCAGGTGCATGGTGAGTGGCAGGCGGCGGAGCAGGGCGGCGAACGCCCGACCAGAGCCGCAGCGAAAGGGAAGGGGAGCCCCCGGCGAGCCGCAATGACGACCGTGACGCTCAGCAATCCCGACAAGCGGCTCTGGCCGGAGTCCGGCCTGACCAAGCAGGGCCTGCTCGACTACTACGCTCATGTCTGGCCGCTGATGAAGCCCTTCGTGCTGGAGCGGCCGCTCAGCCTGCTGCGGGCGCCGGACGGCATCGAAGGGCAGAAATTCTTCCAGAAGCACGCTCCGCCCGGCATGCACGAAGCGATCTCGACCCGCCGCGACAGTGACGGCGAGGAGCTTCTCTTCATCCGCGACTTCGACGGGCTTGCCGCGCTGGTCCAGCTCGGCACCGTCGAAATCCATGTCTGGGGCGCGACCATGGCGGCGATCGAGACGCCGGACCAGGTCATCTTCGACATGGATCCAGATCCGGGGATCGGGCTTGCGGAGCTGCGCAGCGCGACGCTCGCCGTGCGCGAGCGCCTTGGCGAACTGGGCTTCGACGCCCTCCTCAAGGCTTCGGGCGGCAAGGGCTTCCACGTCGTCGTTCCGCTGAAGCCGAAGGCGGACTGGGCCGAGGTCAAGACCTTCGCCCGCGACTTCGCCAAGGCGATGGAGCAGGCAGAACCCAAGCGCTTCACCGCGACCCTGTCGAAAAAGGCACGGAAGGGCCGGATCTTCATCGACTATCTGCGCAATGGCCGCGGCGCTACCGCGATCGCGCCCTATTCGACGCGCGCCCGTCCGGGCGCCGCCGTGGCGATGCCGATCCCATGGGACGCGCTCGGGACGGTCGAGCCGGATGGCTTCAAGGCGATCGATCTCGTCGACCGCAAGCTGGACGACGTCTGGGCCGATTTCGGCAAGGACGCCCGGCCTCTACGCAAGCCGTAGCGCGCCGGCGGGCTCATACCCGCCGATGATCGGCGCCGGCGTGGATCGGTGCTCCGAGAATGCGACGGCTTTGCTGCAGTTCGCACAGGAGCTTGCGCAATGCGGCGGGGTCACTCTTGTCTCTGCTCGAATTTTAGCATCAATCTCACCGCTTGATCGTAGCCGGCGAGGGCAGTTTTCTGCGCCGGCTCACGATGGCGCTGGGGATGGCCGGGTCGCGCATGGTTTCGGTAGATCTCAAGGCCGTTTCGAAGCACTGGGGCGGCGCGGCCGCGGTCGACGACATCAGCTTCACGGTCAAGGGCGGCGACCTCGTCGCGCTGCTCGGCCCGTCCGGCTGCGGCAAGTCGACCACGCTTCGGCTGATCGCGGGGCTGGAGGACAGCAGTGGCGGCACCATAGCAATCGGCGGGCGCGACGTGACCGGCGCTGCGCCCTCGCAGCGCGGCATTGCCATGGTGTTCCAGAACTATGCGCTGTTCCCGCATCTCTCTGTCGCCGAGAACATCCTGTTCGGGCTGAAGGTGCGGAAAGTCTCGCGCGCCGAGCGCGACGAGCGGCTCAAGCGTGCCGCCTCGATCCTCGGGCTCACCGGCCTGCTCGAGCGCAAGCCTTCGCAGCTCTCCGGCGGCCAGCAGCAGCGCGTCGCGCTCGGCCGTGCCATCGTCGCCGAGGCGCCGGTCTGCCTGATGGACGAGCCGCTCTCCAATCTCGACGCCCAGCTGCGCGTCGAGATGCGCCGCGAAATCCGCGAGCTGCAGCAGCGCCTCGGCATCACCATGGTCTATGTCACGCATGACCAGGTCGAGGCGATGACGATGGCCGACCAGGTCGTGCTGATGCGCAACGGCCGGATCGAGCAGGATGCACCGCCCGACCAGCTCTACGAGAACCCGGCGACGATCTTCGTCGCGCGCTTCGTCGGCACGCCGCCGATGAACGTCATTCCGCTCGCATCCATCCTGGCGGCGGGCGGAGACGGGCTCGCGCCGCCATCCTATGCCGAGCCGGGCTCGCTCGCTGTCGGCATCCGCCCTGAAATGACCGAACTCACCGAGACCGGCATCGCTGCCGACGTCGTGGCCGTCGAATATCTCGGCGCCGACACGCTGGTCGAGACCCGGATCGAGGGCCAGCCCTTCATCGTGCGCCGGCCCGGGAAAATCCGTGCTGCGGCAGGCGACCGGGTGCATATCAGCCTGTCGCAATCGGCGGTGCACTGGTTCGACCTGAAGACCGAGCAGAGGCTCGTCCTCGACTGACGATGCCTGAACAACCAGGCGCTCAAGCGCCGCAACCAAGGGGAGAGCACGACTATGGACAGGCGCGAATTTCTGGGCGGTACGGCGGCGGTGGCTGGTTCGCTCGCCATGGCGAGGCCCGCTCTCGCCCAATCGGCCGAGTTGTCCTTCTTCTACCCGGTCGCCGTGGGCGGGCCGATCACCAAGCTGATCGACGCCTATGCCGCCGGCTTCGAGAAGGAAAACCCGACCATCAAGGTCAAGCCGATCTATGCCGGCACCTATCAGGAGACGATCGTCAAGGCGCTGACCGCGCACAAGAGCGGCACGCCGCCGGTGCTCTCGGTGCTGCTCTCGACCGACATGTTCACGCTGATCGACGAGGAAGCGATCGTTCCCTTCGATCCCTTCATCAAGACCGAGGACGACAGGAAGTGGCTCTCCAACTTCTTCCCCGGCTTCATGGCGAACAGCCAGACCGGAGGCAAAACCTGGGGCATCCCGTTCCAGCGCTCCACGGTGGTGCTCTACTGGAACAAGGAGCTGTTCAAGGAAGCTGGCCTCGATCCCGAGAAGCCGCCGAAGACCTGGGCCGAGCAGCTTGAATTCGCGCAGAAGCTGACCAAGCGCGACGCCGCCGGCAACACCAGCCAGTGGGGCATCCAGATCCCGTCCTCCGGCTTCCCCTACTGGCTCTTCCAGGGGCTGACGACGCAGGCCGGCGCCATCCTCGCGAATGCGGCCGGCGACAAGACCGACTACGCCAATCCCGGCGTCGTCGAGGCGCTGCAGTACTGGGTCGACCTGGCGCAGAAGCACAAGGTCCATCCGCCCGGCATCGTCGAATGGGGCACCACCCCGCGCGACTTCTTCGAGAAGAAGGTCGCGATGATGTGGACCACCACCGGCAACCTGACCAATGTCCGCACCAACGCCAAGTTCCCCTTCGGCGTCGCCGTCCTCCCCGCCGGCAAGAAGCCCGGCAGCCCGACCGGCGGCGGCAATTTCTACCTCTCCAAGAAGGCGAGTCCGGCCGAGCAGGAAGCGGCATTCAAGTTCGTGCGCTGGATCACCGCGCCGGAGCGCGCCGCGCAGTGGAGCGCCGATACCGGCTATGTCGCGGTGACGCCGGCGGCCTACGAAACCGAGGCGATGAAGAAGTACGTTGCCGACTTCCCGCAGGCCCTCGTCGCCCGCGACCAGCTGCCGACCGCCGTCGCCGAGCTCTCGACCCATGAGAACCAGCGCGTCACCAAGGCGCTGAACGACGGCCTTCAGGCGGCCTTGACCGGCACCAAGCAGCCGGGCCCGGCCATGGCCGACGCCCAGGCGGAAGCCGAGCGCATCCTGAAGTCCTATCGCTGAGCCGATGAATAGCCGCGCGACCGCTACCGTTCATGGCTGGCTGCTGCTGCTGCCGGCGATGGCGTGCCTGGCCCTGTTCACGCACTGGCCTGCGGTCGCGAGCCTCATCGACAGCTTCATGTCGACCCCGCGGGCGCGCCGTCCGGCGCGCTTCGTCGGGCTCGACAATTACGAGCAGATGCTGGCCGACCCGATCTTCTGGAAGGCGATGGCGAACAATCTCTGGTTCGCCATGGGCACGATCCCGACCTCGATCGCGCTGGCCTTGCTGATGGCGGTCTGGGTCAACGACAGGATCGCCGGCCGCACTCTGGTCCGGATGGCCTATTTCACCCCGACCATCCTGCCGATGATCGCGGTCGCCAACATCTGGCTGTTCTTCTTCACCCCGCAATATGGCCTGCTCGAGCAGATCGTCGGCGCCTTCGGCGGGCGCTCGACCAACTGGCTGGGTTCGCAGGATACGGCGCTCTACGCCGTCACCATCGTCGCGATCTGGAAGGAAGCCGGCTTCTTCATGATCTTCTATCTCGCGGCGCTGCAGGCGATCCCGCCCAGCCTGGGCGAGGCGGCAGCGATCGAGGGCGCCTCGCGCTGGACCTTCTTCCGGCGCGTCCAGTTTCCGCTGCTGATGCCGACGACACTGTTCGTGCTGATCAATGCGGTGATCAACGCCTTCCGCATGGTCGACCATATCTTCGTGATGACGCGCGGCGGCCCGGACAACGCGACGACGCTGCTCTTGTTCTACATCTACCAGGTCGGCTTCAGCTTCTGGGACACCGCCTATGCGGCGGCCTTGACCTGCGTCTTGCTGGCGCTGCTCGCGCTCGTCGCCTTCGTCCAGTATGGCTGGCTCGAACGCAGGACGCATTATCAATGAGCGCTGCGCCTCGACCGCAGCCGATGGCCGCAACCCGTCCCGACCCTTACGCGCCGAAAGGCCTGGCGCTGACGCTCGAATCCCTGGGGGCGATCCTGCTCGCTTTGATCTGGGTGCTGCCCCTGGCCTATGCGGTCTGGGCCGCGATCCACCCGGCCGAGTACACCACCCGTTTTGAGCTGACCGCACCTCTCACGCTGGACAACTTCACCCGCGCCTGGGCGGCCGCACCCTTCGCGCGCTATTTCCTCAACACCTTCATCCTCGTCACCATGATCCTCGCCTTCCAGCTCGTTCTGGGGACGCTCGCCGCCTATGCGCTGGCGCGGCAGGATTTCTGGGGGAGGGACATCGCCTTCGCGCTGATCCTGGCGCAGTTGATGATCATGCCGGACGCGCTGATCGTCGAGAACTACCGCACCCTCGCCAGGGTCAACCTGATCGACACGATCCCGGCGATCGCCTTGCCCTATATCGCCTCGGCCTTCGGCATCTTCCTGCTGCGGCAGACCTTCAAGACCGTGCCGAAGGAGCTCGACGATGCCGCCCGCGTCGAGGGCGCAAGTCCGTTGCAGGTGCTGATGAAGGTCTATGTGCCGCTCGCCAAGCCGACCTATATCGCCTACGGGCTGGTCTCGGTGAGCTATCACTGGAACAACTTCCTCTGGCCGCTGCTGGTCACCAATTCGGTCGAGTCGCGGCCGCTGACAGTCGGTCTCCAGGTGTTCTCGTCGAGCGACCAGGGCATCGACTGGGCAGTAATCTGCGCCGCGACGCTGATGACCTCGGCGCCGTTGCTGGTCGGCTTCCTGCTGTTCCAGCGCCAGTTCGTGCAGAGTTTCATGCGCGCGGGAATCAAGTGAGATGAAGCTGATCACCTGGAACATCCAATGGGCCCGCGGCATGGACGACCGCGTCGATCCGGCGCGCGTCGTCGCCCATGCCCGGCAGATGGCGGATTTCGACGTGCTCTGCCTGCAGGAGGTCGCCGACAACTTCCCCGAGCTCGACTTCAACGACGAGACCGACCAGTTCGCCCGCTTCTCAGAATTGCTGCCGGGCTTCACCGCGATCGAGGGCATCGGCGTCGATGTCGCTGACGGCAAGGGCGGCCGCCAGCGCTTCGGCAACCTCCTGCTGACGCGCTATCCGGTCGCGCAGGCGCTGCGCCATCTCCTGCCCTGGGAGGCGGCGGAGACCCGCAACATGCCGCGCATGCTGATCGAAGCGATGGCGCTGACGCCGCTCGGCCCGGTGAGGCTGATGACGACGCATCTCGAATACTCGGCCTCGGAGCTGCGCGCCGCGCAGGTCGAGGGCATCCGCGAGGCCCACCGCATGGCACTGGCCCGCCACGCCAAGCCGCGCTCGGCCGGGCCGCACACCTACCGGATGACGCCGAGCTCGGCGAGCGCGGTGCTGACCGGCGACTTCAACATGCGGCCTGACGATCCCGTGCTAGCGCGCTTGCTGGCGCCCTTCGACGGCGGCGAGCCGCCCTTGGTCGACCTCTGGGCCGCGGTGAAGGGCGAGGTTCCGCATCCGCCGACCGCCAACCTGTTCGACCAGACCTATGGCCAGGCGGGCTGCCTCGACTATGTGCTGGCGACGCCCGATCTCGCGGCGCGAGCCCGCACCATCACCTGCGATATCGAGACCAAGGTTTCCGACCACCAGCCGATCCTCGTCGAGTTCGACCTCGGCTAACTCATCCCCCTTGCCGACTGGACCACGATGATCTTCACCCGCCAGGACCATGAGAGGCTCGCCGGAATCCTCGCCGAAGCGGGCCGGCGCGAGGTCATGCCGCGCTTCCGCAATCTCGGCGAGGGCGAGATCCGCGAGAAGCGCTCGGCGACCGATCTGGTCACCGAGGCCGACGAGGCGGCGGAGCGCTTCATCAGCGCCGAGCTCGCCCGCGCCTTTCCGGGCGCGGTGCTGATCGGCGAGGAAGCTGCCGCTGCCGATCCTGCGCTGATCGAGCGGCTTGGCGATGCCGAGCTCGCCTTCGTCATCGATCCGATCGACGGCACGCTGAACTACGCCTCGGACCTGCCGCTTTTTGCGGTGATGGCGGCGGCGCTGGTCAAGGGCGAGGTCGTCGCTGCGGTGATCCACGATCCCGTCGTCGCCGACAGCGCCATGGCGTTGCGCGGCGAAGGCGCCTGGCTCGCCGGCGACGGCACCAGCCGTGACCTGCGGGTGGCGCAGGCGGCCGCCCCGCGCGAGATGACCGGGATGATGAGCTGGCAGTATTTCCCGGAGCCGCTGCGCAGCACGCTGCCAGGGCGCACGCCGGCCTTCGCCAATGTCTGCTCGCTGCGCTGCTGCGGCCATGAATACCGGCTCGCCGCCGCCGGCAACGGCCATTTCCTGCTCTATGGCCGGCTCAACCCCTGGGATCACGCGCCGGGCTCGCTGATCCATGCCGAGGCCGGCGGCCATGTCCGCATGCTGGACGGCCAGCTCTACCGGCCGGCGCAGCCGACGCTGGGGCTGCTCTGCGCGCCCGATGCGCAGAGCTGGCAGGAGATCCGCGCGATCCTGCTGGGCGAGACCGCCTAGACCTCCTGCGCGTCCAGCCTGCGGTAGAGCGGCAGGGCCAGCGGCGCGATGCGGCGGATCAGGCCCTGGAAGGGCTGCGGCTTCGGCGTCGAAAGCGGCAGGCCCAGCGTCTCGATCGCCACCCCCTGCGTCGCCTTGGCCAGCTCGCGGCCGAGCGAGATCGACAATGCGACGGCGCGGCCATTGCAGCCGACCCAGCCAAAACCGTTCGGCCCGAGCTGGTGGATGCGCGGATAGCCCGGCACCTGCGGCTGCAGCAGATTGTCGGGGGTCATCCCGACATAGCCGGACCAGACATAGTCGAACTCGACCTCGCCGAGCTGTGGCCAGAGGCGCTTCAGCCGCGCCGCGACCGTCGGGCGCAGATTGGCCCCACCAGCTCCCGGCAGGATCGCGGCGCCGCCGGTAACCAGGCGGTTGCGGGCATCCCAGCGGGCGAAATAGAGTTCGCGATGCGTGTCCGACATCGCCTGCCGGCCAGGGATGACGGTCTTGGCGATGTTGTCGCTGACAGGCTTGGTCGCCATCTGCCAGGACAGGACGGGGATCACCTCATTGGCGATCTCCGGCGCGAGGCCGCGCTCGAACTCGCCGGTATAGGCGTTCGTCGCCAGCACGAGCGCGCGTGCGGTCACCGACCCCTTGGCCGTCGTCACCACCCAGCGGCCGTTCTGATGCGTCATGCTCACGGCCGGCGAGCGCGCATGGATGGTTGCACCGAGCCTGAGCGCGACCTCGGCAAGGCCCCGGGTCAAGGCGAGCGGGTTGATATGACCGCCGGTGCGATTCCAGAAGCCGCCGAACCAGGCATCCGAGCCGAGCATCTCGGCCGTCGCCGCGCGATCGAGCAGCTCGACTGGTGCGCCGATCGCCGACCATTCCCGGACGCGTTTCTCGGCGAGCTTGAAGCGGCCGGGCGAATGCACCGGCTGGACCCAGCCAGCCTGCTCGGCCTCGGCCGGGATCTCGTATTTCCGCACGAGGTTGAAGAGATATTGCGCGGCATCGCGCAGCACGGCGTTGAAGCGCTCGCCGGCCTCGCCATGGCGGGCAGTCATGGCGGAGGGATCGTGACCGGCCAAAGTCGGGATGACCTGGCCATTGTTGCGCCCGGAGGCGCCCCAACCCGGTTCGGCCGCCTCAAGGATTGTTACGCCGACCCCGCTCTCGCGCAGATGGATCGCGGTCGACAGGCCGGTGAAGCCAGCGCCGATGACCACGACATCGCTCTCGATTGCGCCTTCAAGCGTCCCGAGCATGGGGCCGGGCTGAGCCGTCGCAGCCCAGAGCGAGGGCGGCCAGGTGACGGGGGAGGGGGCAGTCATCGGCGGCGTCTTTCGGCTGGGCATGAATGAGTGAGGACCCGCGTGGCGGGCCAGCCTTATCCTTGCCGCCATGTCCGCCGAGCTGCAAGCAGGCTATTCCCAGTCGTTCATCCGAGAGAGAACAGTTTTCTATATTTCTTGGCTGAAACGAACTGATTCTACCAAATTTTGGCTTCTCCGCTCGTCTCCTTGAAAAGACTATTCTCCCGACGCTATGTCTCCGGCGCAGCGGGGGCTGCTGGAATCGTCATCCCGAAACGGTTGCGCCCTAACTTCCGTTCGGATGAACTCTCCCTTCCGTTGAGTTCTGGTCACAAGGGGGCGTCATGCCGCTCAAGCACATTCTCGGTCTCGACCATGTCGTGGTGACGGTTCGCGATCTCGACGCCTCGGCCCGGCAGTGGCAGAACCTCGGCTTCACCGTCTCGCCGCGCGGCACGCATTCGCCCATTCTCGGCAGCGGCAACTACACGATCATGTTCGGCGACGATTATGTCGAGCTGCTCGGCATCCTCGCCGAGACCGAGCACAACCAGCCGACCCGCGACTTCCTCAAAGAGCGCGAGGGCATCGAGCGGGCCGCCTTCACCACCGATGACGCGGCTGCCGGCGCGGCCGAGCTCAAGAGCCGCGGTCTCGAGCCGCTCGGCCCGGTCCATTTCGGCCGTCCGGTCGACCTGCCCAGTGGCGGCAAGGGAGAGGCCAGGTTCAACGTCTTCCGCTGGCCACTCGACGAGAACCCAGGCAGCCTGCGCATCTTCGCCTGCCAGCATCTGACCCGCGACACCGTCTGGATCCCCGAGCTGCAGAGCCATGCCAATGGTGCGAGCCGGATCATCCGCGTCGAGGTGCTCGCCGATGATCCGAAGGCCGCGGCCGAGCATCTCAGCCGGCTGATCGACGAGCCGGTGACGCAGCAGGACGATGGCTGGCTGGTGCCCTCCGGCGGCAGGCGCGCCGATTTCCTGTTCTACGATGCGGCCGGCCTCGCCCGGCGCTATCCCGAAGCAGTGCGGGCCGGCGCAGCCCCCGCCGGCGCGGTAGCGATCGTGCTGGCGAGTTCCGATCTCGATGGCGCCGCCAAGGCGCTCGGCCCTGTCGGCGTCCGCGATGGCGCGGCGCTCAGCGTCCCCGCCGCCTCCGCCAATGGCCTGATTGTGAGCTTCCTGCCGCAATAGTGCGGTTTTCCCGCTTCCGAGAGCGGCCTCGTCGCATTGACGAGGCCTTGTGACGCCCGCATCGTGCCGAGCCTGCACGCCGGCCCCCAGGAGACCATCCATGGATATGACCCGCCGCGCCGCGCTGAAGACCAGCGCCGCCATCGCCTCCAGCGTGCTGTTCCCGATGCGCTCTTTCGCCCAGGAAACGCCGCGCAAGGGCGGCGTCTTCACCGTCCATTACGGCGCCGAGCAGCGCCAGCTGAACCCGAGCCTGCAGGCTTCGACCGGCGTCTACATCATCGGCGGCAAGATCCAGGAGCAACTGGTCGATCTCGACGCCAAGGGCCAGCCCGTCGGCGTGCTCGCCGAGAGCTGGGAAGCCGCGCCCGACGGCAAGACCATCACCTTCAAGCTCCGCCCCGGCGTGACCTGGCATGACGGCAAGCCTTTCACCTCCGCCGACGTTCAGTTCACGGCGATGGAGATGTGGAAGAAGATCCTGAATTACGGCACCACGCTGCAGCTCTTCCTCACCGCGGTCGATACGCCCGACCCGCTGACGGCGGTGTTCCGCTATGAGCGCCCGATGCCGCTCAACCTCTTGCTGCGCGCACTGCCGGACCTCGGCTATATCTCGCCGCGCCATCTCTACGAGGGCAAGGGCGACATCCGGCAGAACCCGGTCAATCTGGCGCCGGTCGGCACCGGGCCGTTCAAGTTCGTCCAGTACGAGCGCGGCCAGCACGTCATCGCCGAGCGCAATCCGAATTACTGGCGCGCCAATGCGCCCTATCTCGACCGGATCGTCTGGCGCGTGGTGACCGATCGCGCCGCGGCCGCCGCCCAGATGGAAGCCGGGCAGATCCATTACAGCCCGTTCTCCGGCCTGACGATCTCGGACTCGGCCCGTCTTGGCAAGGATCCGCGCTTCATCGTCTCGACCAAGGGCAATGAGGGCAATGCCCGCACCAATACGGTCGAGTTCAATTTCCGCCGCAAGGAGCTCGCCGACATCCGCGTCCGGCGCGCCATTGCGCATGCGCTCGACATCCCCTTCTTCATCGAGAACTTCCTCGGCGACTTCGCCAAGCGCGGCACCGGGCCGGTTCCCTCGGTTTCGACCGATTTCTACCCGGCCGACAACGGCCCGCAGTATCCGTTCGACAAGAAGCTGGCCGCCAAGCTGCTCGACGAAGCCGGCTTCAAGCCCGGCACTGGGGGAACGCGCTTCTCGCTGCGGCTGCTGCCGGCGCCCTGGGGTGAGGACGTTTCGCTGTTCGCCACCTTCATCCAGCAGTCGCTCGCCGATGTCGGCATCAAGGTCGATATCGTCCGCACCGATGGCGGCGGCTTCCTGAAACAGGTCTATGACGACCACGCCTTCGATCTCGCCACCGGCTGGCACCAGTACCGCAACGACCCGGCCGTCTCGACCACGGTGTGGTACCGGTCGGGCCAGCCCAAGGGCGCGCCCTGGACCAATCAGTGGGACTGGACCGACCCGACCATGGACAAGATCATCGACGACGCCGCGACGGAGGTCGATGCGGCCAAGCGCAAGGCGCTCTACGGCGACTTCGTGCGGCGCGCCAACACCGAGCTGCCGATCTGGACGCCGATCGAGCAGATCTTCCTGACCGCGATCAGCGCCAAGGCCCGCAACCACTCCAACACGCCGCGCTGGGGCTCGTCCTCCTGGCACGATCTTTGGTTGGCGGAGTGACGCTCTCGCCTACGTTGTCAGCCCAATACGGCCAGTTGCCATGCGTGTTCTAAGTCTCGCGGGGCGGCGTCTTGCCGCCTCGATCCCGACCCTGTTCCTGATCCTGATCGGGGTCTTTCTGCTGCTGCAGCTCGCGCCCGGCGACACCGTCGATGCGTTGATGGCGCAGATGGGCGGCGGCGATGCCACGACCGCCAAGCAGCTGCGCGAATTCTACGGGCTCGACCTCTCGATCTGGGCCCAGCTCGGCAATTATCTCTGGCGGCTGGTCCGGCTCGATCTCGGCTTCTCCGCGATCTACGGCAAGCCGGTGGCGACGGTGATTGCCGAGCGGCTGCCGGCGACCATCCTCTTGATGACCGCCTCGCTCTCCTTCGCCTTCTTCTTCGGGCTGATCCTCGGCGTCGTCGCGGCGCGCGGCGTCAACAAATGGCCGGACACGCTGATCTCGACCTTCGGCCTGATGTTCTATGCGATGCCGACCTTCTGGTTCGGGCTGATGGCGATCGTCGTCTTCTCGATCTACCTGCAATGGCTCCCGGCCGGCGGTTTCGAGGACATCACTGTCAGCAATACCGGCCTGCGGCGAACGCTCGACATCGCCCTGCACCTCGTCCTGCCGACGCTGACGCTCGGCCTGTTCTACATGGCGATTTACCTCCGCATCATGCGCGGCTCGATGCTCGAGGTACTGAACCTCGATTTCGTCCGCACCGCGCGCTCGAAGGGCATGGACGAGACCCGCGTCGTGGTGCGGCATGTGTTGCGCAACGCGCTGCTGCCGATGGTAACGCTGATCGGCCTGCAGGCCGGTACCATGCTCGGCGGCTCGGTCGTGGTCGAAAGCGTGTTCTCCCTGCCGGGGCTCGGGCGCCTCGCCTATGAATCGGTGATCCAGCGCGACCTCAACACGCTGCTCGGCATTGTCTTCGTCTCTGCGCTGCTGGTGATCGCGGTCAATTTCATCGTCGACCTGCTCTATGCCCGGCTTGATCCGCGCATCACAGCGGGGAGCTGAGCCATGGACCTGGTGAAGCTCTATGTTCGCAGCCCGGCCGCCGTCATCGGCCTCGTGCTGCTCATCCTCGTGCTCGCCATGGCTGCGAGCGCCGACTTTCTCTATCCGCGCGATCCGCTGGCGCTCGCCGGGCGGCCGCTGATCTGGCCGTTCAGCAATCCGCGCTTCCTGCTCGGCACCGACAATTCCGGCCGCGACATCGCCGCGCAGATCTTCCATGGCGCGCGCATCTCGCTCCTGATCGGCGGTGTCGCGACGGTGATCTCGGTCATGATCGGCATCACCATCGGCGCCCTTGCCGGCTATTACGGCAGCTGGGTGGACACCGCGCTGATGCGCGTCACCGAGGCCTTCCAGACCCTGCCGAACTTCCTGCTGCTGCTGGTGCTCGTCGCCGTCTTCGGCTCGACCATCACCACCGTGACCATCGCGATCGGCATCGTCTCCTGGCCGGCCTCGGCCCGGCTGACGCGGGCCGAGTTTCTCTCGCTGCGCAATCGCGAATTCGTGCAGGCGGGCCGGACGCTCGGCCTCAAGGACATCAAGTTGATCTTCGGCGAGATCCTGCCGAACGCGCTGCCGCCGGTGATCGTCTATGCCAGCGTCGTAATGGCGATCGCGATCCTGCTCGAAAGCGCGCTGGCCTTCCTCAAGCTCTCCGACCCGAACGTCGCGTCCTGGGGCAATCTGATCGGCGCCGGCCGCGACGTGCTGCGTGTGCAATGGTATGTCTCGGCCATTCCCGGCATCGCCATCCTCGTCACCGTGCTCGCCGTCTCGCTGGTCGGGCAGGGGCTCAACGATGCTCTCAATCCGAGGCTGAAGAGCCGATGAGCCCGATCCTCGTCCTCGACGATGTCAGCGTGAAGCTGCCGGCCGGCGGCGACCGCTCGCACGCCATGGAAAAGGTCTCGCTCTCGCTGGCGGCGAACGAGATCCTCTGCGTCGTCGGCGAATCCGGCTCCGGCAAGTCGATGACGGCCAATGCGATCATGCGGCTCCTGCCCGGCGGCGTCACCATCGACGGCGGCCGCATCCTGTTCGAGGGGCGCGACCTCTGCGGGCTGGGCGAAGCCGAGATGCGCAAAGTGCGCGGCGCCGGTATCGCGATGATCTTCCAGGAGCCGATGACGGCGCTGAACCCGCTGCGCAGCATCGGCGACCAGATCGGTGAGATGTTCGAGCTGCATACCGAATTGTCGGCGGCCGAGATCAAGGCCCGCACGCTCGCTTTGCTCGAGGAAGTGCGCATTCCCGATCCGGCGCTCGCCTTCAAGGCCTATCCGCACGAGCTTTCGGGCGGCCAGCGCCAGCGCGCCATGATCGCGATGGCGCTGGCGCTCGATCCCAAGGTGCTGATCGCCGACGAGCCAACCACGGCGCTCGACGTGACCACCCAGGCACAGATCCTCAAGCTCATCCGCGACCTGCAGCGCCGCAAGGGCACGGCCGTCCTGTTCATCACCCATGATTTCGGCGTCGTCGCCGAGATCGCCGACCGGGTCGCGGTGATGAGCAAAGGCCATGTCGTCGAGCAAGGCGCGACGCAGGCCGTGCTCGGCAACCCGCAGCACGCCTATACCCGCCAACTGATCGCCGCGGTGCCGCCCCTCAAGGCGCCGCCAGCGCGGGTGCTGTCCGACGAGCCGATCATGACGATCGGCCATGTCTCGAAGACCTACCGCACCGGCGGCTTCCTCGGGCGCGGCCAGCGCGTCACCCATGCGGTCAAGGATGTCTCGCTGGTGCTGCCCAAAGGCGCGACGCTTGGCATCGTCGGCGAATCCGGTTCGGGCAAGTCGACATTGGCGCGCTGCCTCGTGCGGCTGATCGATCCCGAGAGCGGAGAGATCCGCTTGAACGGCATCGATCTCGCGAGCCTCAGCCGCGAGGAGATGCGTTCGGCGACGCGCGATATCCAGATGGTGTTCCAGGACCCGTTCGCCTCGCTGAACCCGCGCCGCAAGGCCGGCGAGGCGGTGGCGCAGGGGCTGATCGTTCACGGCATGGCGCGGCCTCAGGCGATGATCCGCGCCAAGGAGCTGTTCGGGCTGGTCGGGCTCGACCCGGCGGCGACCGAACGCTATCCGCATGAATTCTCGGGCGGCCAGCGCCAGCGCATCGGCCTCGCCCGGGCGCTGGCGCTGGAGCCGGCTGTGCTGGTTGCCGACGAGCCGGTCTCGGCGCTCGATGTCTCCGTGCAGGCGCAGGTGCTGAAGCTGCTGGCGGAATTGCGCCAGCGCCTCGGCCTTTCGATCGTCTTCATCACCCATGACCTGCGCGTCGCGGCGCAGGTCTGCGATCTCGTCGCGGTGATGAAGAGCGGAGAGGTGGTGGAGGCCGGGCCGATCGGCACGGTCTTCGGTGAGCCGCAGCACCCCTACACCAAGGCGTTGCTCGCCTCGATCCCGGGCCGCGAATTCGGCGAAGGGCAAGGGCTCGCTCAAGAGGCAATGGCTTGATCTGCCGACGATAGGCGCAGATCGGCGGAGGCCTAGGCGCCGTTCTCTGACGCTTTCCGGTCGATTCAGCCCGCCATGCGTTGCCGGCGCCGCATCGCCACTCTATCCCTGACAAAAGACCAGGCGAACAGGGCAGGGCGGCGACCATGGCCGGCGAGAGCAGCATCGGCAGCTTCGATTACGTCGTCATCGGCGCCGGCTCGGCCGGCTGTGTCCTGGCCAACCGGCTCTCGGCCGATCCAAGCCGCAAGGTGCTGATCGTCGAGGCCGGCGGCAAGGACGACTGGATCTGGTTCCACATCCCGGTCGGCTATCTCTACGCCATCGGCAATCCGCGGGCCGACTGGCTGTACCAGACCGAGGTCGAGGCCGGGCTCGGCGGGCGTTCGCTCGCCTATCCGCGCGGCAAGGTCGTCGGCGGCAGCTCGGCGATCAACGCGATGATCTACATGCGCGGCCAGGCGGCCGACTATGATGGCTGGCGCCAGCAGGGGCTCAGCGGTTGGGGCTGGGACGACGTCCTGCCGCTCTTCCTCAAGCATGAGGATCATATCGCCCCGGATGGCCGCTTCCATCGCTCCGGTGGCGAGATGCGCGTCGAGCATCCGCGCGTGCGCTGGGATATCCTCGATGCAGTGCGCGACGCGGCCGAGGCGGCGGGCATCCGCAAGATCGACGACTTCAACACCGGCGACAATGAGGGTTCCTCTTACTTTCAGGTCACCCAGAAGCGCGGGCGGCGCTTCAGCGCAGCGCGCGCCTTCCTGGAGCCGGCGCTCAACCGCGATAATCTTCGCGTCGAGCTCGGCTGCATGGTCGAGCGCATCGTCGTCGAGGACGGGCGGACGACCGGCGTCGTGCTGACGCGTGGTGGTGAGCGCTATCTCGCCGGGGTCTCGGGCGAGGTGCTGCTCAGCGCTGGTGCCGTCGGCTCGCCCGCCATCCTCGAGCGCTCGGGCATCGGCGACGGCGAGCGGCTGCAAGGGCTCGGCATCGAGACCGTCCGCCATGCCCCCGGCGTCGGCGAGAACCTGCAGGACCATCTGCAACTGAGGCCGATCTACAAGGTCGAGGGCGTGCGCACGCTCAACACCGACTATGCCAAGCTCTGGCGCCGGCCCTTGATGGCGCTGGAATATGCGGCGCGCCGCACCGGCCCTTTGACCATGGCACCCTCGCAGATGGGCGCTTTCGCCAGGTCGGCCCCGCATTACGCCAGCGCCAATCTCGAATTCCATTTCCAGCCGCTCTCGCTCGATAAATGGGGCGACGGCCTGCACCCGTTCGGCGCCTTCACCGCCAGCGTCTGCAACCTGCGCCCGTCGAGCCGCGGCAGCGTCCACCTCAAATCGGCGGACCCCGCCGCCGCGCCGGCGATCGCGCCGAACTACCTCTCGACGGAAGAAGACCGGCAGGTCGCGGTCGACGCGCTGAGGCTCGCCCGCCGCATCGTCGCGCAGCCGCCGCTGGCGCGCTTCAAGCCGCAGGAGCATCTGCCGGGGCAGGGCTACGAGAGCGACGAGGCGCTGGCCGAGATCGCCGGCCGGATCGGCACCACGATTTTCCATCCGGTCGGCACGGTGAAGATGGGGCGCGAGGACGATGCCATGGCCGTGCTCGACGAGCGCCTGCGCTTGCGCGGCGTTGCGGGCCTGCGCGTCATCGATGCCTCGGTGATGCCGGCGATCACCTCCGGCAATACCGCCGCGCCGAGCATGATGATCGGCGAGAAGGGCGCGCAGATGGTGCGCGAGGATTCGCGCTAGCTGCGCCGATAGCCTCGCCGGCCTAAGCCGCGAGGGTCTGAAAGGCGAGCGTGAGCCCAAGGGGTGCGCGGGGTCGGTGGCGGCGACCTCTCGCCGCCATGTCGAGCGTCGATGTCGAAATATTGATTGGGAGGTTGTCCCCGCGACGCTGGCTGGCACGCACTTGACGTAGGGGCAATATCTCTGTGTTGTCGGGTGGGGATTTGGTCGCGGCACCATGATGGAATCGCCATCGACCCGGCGTGTGCTTTCCTGAACGAAATGAGATTTTGCGTGGCGCGCAATCGCCATGATCCGGGGCAATGGCAGCGAACGCTGCGGCAAGTCTGCAACAGAGTGCCGCCGATGACGGATGTGAACAGCGGTTCATAGGCTGCGGGAGCGCTACGCGATATAATTGCGATTGGTTGGGGGACCTTCGTGACATCCGTGCTGTTTGCCGAGACTGAGGAGCCGAGCCGCGCGCGGCTGGCGCGGCGTCTGCTTGTCGGTACGGCGCTCGTGCTGATCGCCATGACGTTCGCCGGCCCGGCGCTGGCCAATGGCGGCGCCGGCGGCGGGGCGTTGGACGGCGGGCTAAACTTGGCAGCGGGCGGAGCCGGCGGAGCCGATAATCCCACCACTCCCGGTGGCTCCGGCATGGCAGGCAGCGACACCAGCGTTGGCGCCAGCGGCGGTGGCGGTGGTGGCGCCGGTGCCGGAACGGGCGGTGCCGGCGGCGCTGGGGTCTCCAATATTTTCGGTACCTCCGGTAGCGGCGGCGGCGGCGGCGCTCATGGCGAGGTCGGTGCGGGTCTTCCGGCTGGCGGCACGCCCGGTGGCGATGGCGGCAATGGCGGCAACGGTACCTATGGTAACGGCGCGCCGAATATAGGCGGCGGCGGCGGCGGCGCAGGTGGCTATGGTGCCGTCGTCACGGGAGGCGGCGCCCTCGGTGGCCTGTCGGGCCTCGTCGCCGGCGGTCGCGGTGGCGACGGCGGCAATGCCGCTGCTGGGTCCAGTGGAGGCATGGGCTACGGCTCCGGCGGCTCCGGTGGCTCCGGTGGCGTCGGCCTGTTCTTCACCTCCGGCAATGCGAACCTCACGGTCACCGGCACGGTGCGAGGTGGTGATGGCGGGGCGGCAGGCGCGAGCGGGCCTAGCGGCAGTGCAGCGGCATCTGGGGCGGGCGGCGAAGGCATCGTCGGCTCGAACCTGACTATCACCATGTCAGGCACGATTGCAGGCGGCATGGCCGGCGACGGCACGACCCAAGCGGCGGCGATCCATTTCACCGGCGGCGCCAATGCGCTCACCTTCCTCAATGCCAGCAGCGGCCTCTCCGGCGGCATCGTCGTCGACAGCGGCACGCTGGTCTTCAACCAGTCGACCGCCGTCACGGTCGGCAATGTCATCAGCGGCGGCGGAGCTATCGACAAGCAGGGCGCCGGCACGGTGACGCTGACCGGCACCAACACCTATGCCGGCGGCACGACCTTCAACGGAGGCACCCTCTCGGTTTCGCAGGATGCCAATCTCGGCAATGCCTCCGGCGGACTCACCTTCAACGGCGGCTCCTTGCAGGTGACAGGGAGCTTCGCCACGGCGCGGACGACGACGCTCAACGCCTATGGCACGGTCGAGGTGACCGCTGGCCAGAATTTCACCATGGGCGGTGCGATTTTCGGCACAGGCGGCATCGCCAAAACCGGAAGCGGCACGCTGACGCTGACCGGCACCAATTTTTTCACCGGCGGGACGCAGATTTCGCAAGGTACGGTCTCGGTCTCATCGGATGCCAATCTCGGTGGCCCCGGCACGGCGATCACTTTGTCCAATTCGACCATCGTCGGCGGAGGCGGGACCGGTGCTGATGCCGTGCTGCGGACCACCGCTTCGTTTACGAGTGCCCGGAACATCGCCTTCGCCAATGGCGGCGGGCGGATCGAGACCGATACGGGGACGACGCTGACGCTCATCGGCTCGATTACGACCGGCGGCAGCGCCAGTTTCATCAAGCAGGGCGCCGGCACGCTCGTGCTGACCGGCGACAGCTCGGCCGGCTATAACGGCCGGACCTGGGTCAACGAAGGCACGCTACGGATCGAGGGCGGCGGCAAGCTCGGCAGCAACAGCGCCGGCGGGCAGGCCTATATCAGCAATGGCGCGACCGCGATCGTCACCGGCGCCGGCTCGAGCTGGGAGACCTTCGGCCAGATGCGGGTCGGCGAGCACGGCTCCGGCACGCTGCGCATCGAGAATGGCGGCTCGGTGACGACCGGCGGCGGCGGGGGCACGGTCGGCATCGTCGGCGCTGGCGGCGACAGCTCGGTCACGATCACCGGCTCGGGCTCGCAATGGGTGGGCAACGGCACGCAGGTCTATATCGGCCACTCCAACGCCGGCTCGCTGACGCTCTCGGACGGCGGCAAGTTCGAGCTCACCGGCGCCAGCTCGATCCTGCAGGCAGGCCTCGTCGGCGGCAGCGCCGGCGGCACGATCAATATCGGCGCGGCCGAGGGCAGCGCTGCTGTGGCGGCCGGCACCCTCGTCGTCGACACCGTCTCGCTGAACACCAGCGCGAGCAAGGTCGTCTTCAACCATACCGATGTCGGCTATGGGTTTTCCGCCGCGATCACTGGCACCGGCTCGGTGCGTCAGCTCGCCGGCATCACGGTCCTGACCGGCAACAACGACTATTCCGGCGAGACGCAGGTTCTCGGTGGGCGCCTGATCGCTGGCAGCTCGGGAGGCTTCTCGGCGAATTCGGATTATACGGTTGCCTCAAGCGCCGTGCTCGAAGTGGCCGGCGGTTCTGGTACCGTTGCGACTGTCGGCTCGCTGTCGGGGGCCGGCTTCGTGCGGATCGGCGTCGATGAGATGCTGATCACCGGGACTACCAACCAGACCACCACCTTCTCCGGTACCTTCCTCGGCGATGGCTCGCTCGAGTTCGTCGGCTCCGGCACGCAGATCGTCACCGGCACCGGTACGCTTGGCGGCGATCTCAGCATCTGCAGCTGCAGCACTGGCGCCTTCATCGTCCGCGGCGGCGCGCTGACCTTCGGTGGCGGCATCCAGGTCGAGGCTGGCACGCTCGTCCTCGACCAGGGGGCCTCGCTGACGGCTAGTAGCGATATCCAGGTCATCGGCGGCACGCTGGTGGTCAGCGAGGGCAGCAAGCTCGACAACGGTCCCGCCACCTTCTTCGTCGTTTCGACCGTCCGCATCGATGGTGCCGGCACGCTGGTGACGACCGGCAATGTGCTGGTCTTTGGGGCTTTCAGCCCGACTTCGGTCACCGTCTCGGGCGGCGCAACGTTGAATGGCAGTGGCGGCGCTGCTGTCGGCGGCTTCGGCGCGACCGCATCCGTGCTGGTGACCGGCGCCGGCTCGCAATGGATCGTCGGCGGCAGCGGGTTGGGGATCGGCGGCTCGGGTTCGACTGATGCGGTCTCGGTCACCGTCGCCGATGGCGGCGGGCTCGTCATCGCCTCCGGCGATCTCGGCATCGGCTTGCTCGGCACGCTCAATATCGGCAATGGCGGCAAGGCGGGCTCGGTCACGCTCAATGCCGGCGCGATCGTCAATGACGGCGCGATCGTCGCCGACTTCACCGACAGCGCAACGCTCGCCATGGTGATCGAGGGCACGGGCACGCTGACCAAACGTGGCACGGGCACGCTGACGCTGACGGGGACAAACACCTATACCGGCGGCACGACGGTCTCGTCCGGCAAGCTCGTCGTCAACGGCTCGATCACCAGCAACGTGACTCTGGATGGGGGTATACTGGGCGGCTCGGGCACGGTCGGGACGGTGAGCGTCGGCAGCGGCGCGACGGTTGCGCCGGGCAACTCGATCGGGACGTTGACGGTCTCCGGCAATGTCGCCTTCGCGAGTGGCTCGACCTATCAGGTCGAGATCAACGCGGCCGGCCAGGGCGACAGGATCGTGGCGTCGGGCTCGGCGACGATCTCGGGCGGCACGGTGCAGGTGCTGGCCGAGAGTGGCAATTACGCAGCCTCGACCAACTACACGATCCTGACCGCCTCGGGCGGGGTCTCCGGCCGTTTCTCGACGG
>NZ_JBFUKM010000009.1:0-15000 GCF_056400825.1 Allobosea sp. P4_H5
GTGCCGTACTGGTGCCGTACTGGTTGAAGTCGGCGACGGCGACGCCATGCTCGGTGAGATAGGCGCCGGCCGGCGAAGCGGCCTTGATCGAACCGGCCGGGGAGATGTGGTCGGTGGTGATCTTGTCGCCGAACAGGCCGAGGATGCGGGCGCCGACGACGTCGGTGACCGGAACCGGCTGCTTGCCCATGCCGCGGAAATAGGGCGGGTTCTGGACATAGGTCGACTTGTCGTCCCAGGCATAGGTCTGGCCGGTCGGCGCCTTGACCTTCTGCCAGTTGGCGTCGCCCTTGAAGACGTCGGCATACTTCGCCTTGAAGATCGCCTTGGTGACGTTCTTGGCGATGAAGGCCTGGATCTCCTTGTTGGAGGGCCAGATGTCCTTGAGGTAGACCGGCTTGCCGTCCTTGCCCATGCCGAGCGGCTCGGTGGTCAGGTCGATCTGCACGGAACCTGCCAGCGCATAGGCGACGACCAGCGGCGGCGAGGCCAGGTAGTTCGCCTGCACGTCCGGCGAGACGCGGCCCTCGAAGTTGCGATTGCCCGAGATGACGGCGCCGGCGATCAGGCCCTGATCGTTGATCGCCTTCGAGATCGGCGCCGGCAGCGGGCCGGAATTGCCGATGCAGGTGGTGCAGCCGAAGCCGACCAGGTTGAAGCCGAGCTTGTCGAGGTCCTTCTGCAGGCCGGCCTTGGCGAGATACTCGGCCACGACCTGCGAGCCCGGGGCCAGTGAGGTCTTGACCCAGGGCTTGACCTTGAGGCCCTTCGCCACGGCATTGCGGGCGAGCAGGCCGGCCGCCATCAGCACCGAGGGGTTCGAGGTGTTGGTGCACGAGGTGATGGCGGCGATGACGACGTCGCCATGGCCGAGGTCGAACTTCTCACCCTCGACCTTGACGCGGCGGGAAAGCTCGCCGCCCTTCTTGTAGTCGGTATCCATCGCGGCGGCGAAGCCGCTCTTGATCGCGCCGAGATCGGCGCGGCCTTCCGGACGCTTCGGGCCGGCCATCGAGGCCTGTACGGTGCCAAGGTCGAGCTCGAGCGTGTCGGTGAAGACCGGATCGGGCGTCGAGCGGGTCGCGAACAGCCCTTGAGCCTTCGCATACTTCTCGACCAGGGCGACGCGGGCGGCCTTGCGGCTGGTGGTCTCCAGATAGTTCAGCGTCTCGGCGTCGACCGGGAAGAAGCCGCAGGTGGCGCCGTATTCTGGACCCATATTGGCGATGGTGGCGCGGTCGGCCAGCGTCAGGTTGTAGAGGCCGGGGCCGAAGAACTCGACGAACTTGCCGACGACGCCCTTCTTGCGCAGCATCTGCGTGACCGTCAGCACCAGGTCGGTCGCGGTGATGCCTTCCTTGAGCTTGCCGGTGAGCTTGAAGCCGATCACCTCGGGCAGCAGCATCGACTGCGGCTGGCCGAGCATGGCGGCCTCGGCCTCGATGCCGCCGACACCCCAGCCGAGCACGGACAGGCCGTTGACCATGGTGGTGTGCGAGTCGGTACCGACCACGGTGTCGGGATAGGCGACCTCGACCGTTTCGGTCTTCTTGCCCTTCTTCACCTTTTCCTTCGCCGTCCAGACGGTCTGGGCGAGATATTCGAGGTTGACCTGGTGGCAGATGCCAGTGCCGGGCGGGACGACGCGGAAATTGTCGAAGGCGCCCTGGCCCCATTTCAGGAAGCGGTAGCGCTCGCCATTGCGCTGATATTCGAGATCGACGTTCTGCTTGAAGGCCTTGGGCGAGCCGAATTCGTCGACGATGACCGAATGGTCGATGACGAGGTCGACCGGCACCAGCGGGTTGATCTTCTTGGGGTCGCCACCGAGCGCGACGACGCCGTCACGCATCGCGGCGAGGTCGACCACCGCCGGCACGCCGGTGAAGTCCTGCATCAGCACGCGGGCGGGGCGGAAGCCGATCTCCTTGCCGGCCTTGCCCTTGTCGTCGAGCCAGCCGACGAAAGCCTCGATGTCGCCCTTGGTGACCGAGCGGCCATCCTCGAAGCGCAGCAGGTTCTCGAGCAGCACCTTCATCGAGAAGGGCAGCCTGGAGATGCCGGCGAGGCCGTTCTTCTCGGCAGCCTTGAGGGAGTAATAGACGTATTTCTTCGTGCCGACGGTCAGCGTCTTGCGGCACTTGAATGAATCGAGCGAGGCCATTTTGGCTTACATCCTGATCAAGGGGTTGCGGTCACGAGCCGAATCCCTCCTTGCGGATGAATCCGGTCGAAGGCCTGTTGCGCATGACGCGCACGCCGCCCCGGGAGTGCCCGAGCCCCGCGCCGGATCGGCGTGCGGCGTAGCCACGGGTTCTATAGATCAATTCCAAGAAGCTCGCTACAGGCTCGATATGCGTCAGATGAAGAGCTAATGACGCTTCGGAAGACAGGCTCGGCGTGACGCAGATTCCATTCCAGAGATTCGCCCTGATGGCCGAGGGGCTCGCCTGCCGCCGCGGCGGGCGCGCGATCTTCGATGGTGTCGGATTCCGCCTGGACAATGGCACGGCGATCGCGCTCACCGGCCGCAACGGCGCCGGCAAGTCGAGCCTGATCGCCATGTTGAGCGGGCGGCTGCGGCCCGAAGCCGGGATAATCGAGCTTGAGGGGCTCGACGATATGCCGTTAACGGAGGCGGCTCATCTGGTCGGCCACCGCGACGGGCTCAAGACCGCGCTGACCGCCGCCGAGAACCTGCGTTTCGCGCAGGATCTGCTTGGCCAGCCGGGCCTCGACCCGACTGAGGCACTCGCGACGGTCGGCCTGCCGCATGCCGGGTCCTTGCCGGTTGGCTATCTCTCTGCTGGTCAGCGCCGGCGCGTGGCATTGGCGCRCCTCCTGGTGGCGGCGCGGCCGATCTGGCTGCTCGACGAGCCGATGGCGGCGCTCGATGCCGGCTCGCAGGCGATGCTGTCGCGGCTGATGCAGGCGCATCTGGCGACGGGCGGCGCGATCCTGGCGGCGACCCATGGCCCGCTCGGCCTTGAGGGCGCACGCGAACTCAGGATCGGCCCGTGACCGGCGCCTTCCTCGCCATCCTCAGGCGCGATCTCGCTTTGGCTGTCCGGGCCGGCGGCGGCGGCGAGCTTGCGCTCGTCTTCTTCCTCACCGTCGTCGTGCTGATCCCATTCGCGCTCGGGCCCGACCTCAACCTGCTGTCGCGGATCGGGCCGGCCATCCTCTGGCTGGGGGCGCTGCTGGCGACGCTGATCGGGCTCGACCGGCTGTTCCAGGCTGATGAGGAGGACGGTTCGCTCGATTTGATCCGCAGCGCGCCGCTGCCGCTGGAACTTGCGATTTTCGCGAAGGCGCTGGCGCACTGGCTGACCACAGGGCTGCCGCTGACCTTGGCTGCGCCGCTGCTCGGGCTGCTCGTCGCCCTGCCGGCAGAGGGTGTGTTGCCGCTGACCGCGAGCCTCGCGCTCGGCACGCCGGCGCTCAGCTTCATCGGTGCGGCGGCCGCAGCGTTGACGGCCAGTTTGCGCCGCGGCGGGTTGATCCTGCCGATCCTGGTCGCACCGCTCTGCGTGCCCGTACTGATCTTCGGCGTCTCAGCCTCGGACGCTACGCGCGGGCCGATGCCGTTACAGAGCCCATTGCTGATGCTGGCGGCGCTGTCGCTGATCGCTGCGGTTGTGGGTTGCATCGCGGCGGCGGCGGCACTGCGCCAGTCGGATTAGGTCAGCGCTCGCCTGTGCTCGTCGAGTTCGAGGGCGCAACCACTCTGGGCGCCGAGATTCGTGATCATGGTCACGATATCCTCGAGCGCGACATTGGCGTCGATGAAGCGCGCCTGCACCTCTTCGGCCAGGGCATAAACGTCCAGCACGCGCGACTGTCCAGACTTCAGCCGAACGGCCGCCTCGATATGCTCCCGCATTGGGTCGGAGAACTTGAAAAGCATGACATTTTCCTTTCTCGCACAAGCTACTGCCGTCGGTCAGGAAATTCAAGAAAAATCTTTATATTTCAATTAGTTAGTAGAAATATCCATTGATGTCGGTGGCTGCTGCCGCTCAGACACCGTCGGTGGCTGCGCCTGAGCGGCGTCTTGAGTTTGCCAACGATGAGCAGATATCATCACTTACTCATTCCGGACGGCGGGGCGGTGGATGACGGATCTTGAGCGCGGCGAGCGTCTGCAGATCATGCTGAGCGCGGAAGAGCTTCGCGCCGTCGAGAATTTTCGCTTCGAAAAGCGCATGCCGAGCCGCGCGGCCGCGGTGCGCGAATTGCTCAGGCGTGGGCTTGCGGCCGAAGGTTTTCTTACGGCCGGCGAAGGCGTGCCCTCCGGACGCTTCGGCGTCGTCGACAAGGGCGGTGCCGCTGCTTCCGAAAGCGACAAGGGCGAATAGCGGCCTCATCGTCGCAGGTGCGGCTCGTCGATTGTGAGCTGGGCCGGCGATTGCTACATGCTCTCTGGTCGAAAAAGAGCAGAGCCGGCCACCACCTTCATGGCGAGCCTCACCGAACTGGCCAATCCGGCGCGCTTCATGCGCCTGTCGAGCGTGTTGCTGCCCTGGCTTTCGGGGGCTGCGGCGCTGCTGCTCGCTCTCGGCTTCTATCTCGTCTGGTTCGTCGCCCCGTCCGACTACCAGCAGGGCGAAACGATTCGGATCATGTACATCCACGTCCCGGCCGCCTGGCTGGCTCTGATGTTCTATTCGATGATGACGCTGTCGGCGCTCGGCGTCCTGGTCTGGCGCCATCCGCTCGCCGACGTCGCCCAGCAGGCGGCGGCGCCGATCGGCGCCTGCTTCGCGCTGATCTGCCTGCTCACCGGCTCGTTCTGGGGCAAGCCGATGTGGGGCACCTACTGGGTCTGGGATGCGCGCCTGACCTCGATGCTGGTGCTGTTCCTGCTCTATCTCGGCCTGATCGCACTGCGCCGCGCCATTGACGAGCCGTCGCGGGCCGGCCGGGCCGTCGCGATCCTGACGCTGGTCGGCTGCGTCAACATCCCGATCATCAAGTTCTCGGTCGACTGGTGGAGCACCTTGCACCAGCCGGCCTCGGTGCTGCGGCTGGGCGGGCCGACCATCCATTCCTCGATGCTCTGGCCGCTGGTGATCACCGCTATCGGCTTCACGCTATTGGCGCTGGCTCTGCATGGTGCCGCCATGCAGGCAGAGATCCTGCGCCGGCGGGTCCGGACGCTGACGATCTTCGAGGCCGAGCGCCTCGACCGGCTCTCGCTGCAGGCGGCGCAATGATCGATCTGCTTGGACCCCATGCCGGCTTCATCCTCGCCGCCTATCTGGCGGCGGCCGTGATCCTCGGCGGTCTCGGTGCCGCGATCCTGCTCGATCGGCGCGCGCAGAGGCGCGCGCTCGCGGCGTTGGAAGAGCGCGGCGCCGGCCGTCGTGGCGGAGCGTCGTCATGAGCGAAGCGTCCGTTTCACCGCCGCGACGTTCGCCCTGGCTCTATGCGATCCCGCTGCTGGTGTTCGCCGCTTTGGCGGCGGTGTTTGCCAAGGGGCTGTTCTCGGGTGATGCCAGCAAGGTGCCCTCGGCCCTGATCGGCAAGCCGGCCCCGGCAGTCACACTGGTCCCGCTCGAAGGCTTGCAGCGCGACGGACAGCCGGTTCCCAGCTTCGGCATGGCCGATCTGGCGAAAGGCAAGGCGACGATCGTCAACGTCTTCGCCAGCTGGTGTGCGCCCTGCCGGGTCGAGCATCCCTTCCTCGTCGCCATGGCCGATTCGGCCGTGGTGAAGCAGGGCAAGGTCCAGCTCGTCGGCTTCAACTACAAGGACGAGGCCGAGAACGCCCGCCGCTTCCTCGGCGCGCTCGGCAATCCCTATTCCGCCGTCGGTGCCGATCGTGCCGGCCGCGCCGCGATCGACTGGGGCGTCTATGGCGTACCCGAGACTTTCCTGATCGGGCCGGACGGGCGTATTCTCGACAAGCATGTCGGCCCGCTCGACGGGCAGGCGGCGTCACGCATGCTGGCGAAGGCGGCGGCGCTGGTGAAGTGACGGCCTGAGGTCAGGCCGCCTTCTTGCCGCCGACCAGGCTCGCGAACATGCCGCGACCGTCGGTACCGCCCACGAGGCCGTCGATCAGATTCTCCGGATGCGGCATCAGGCCTAGCACATTGCGGCCGGGCGAATAGATGCCGGCGATGCCGTTGAGGGAGCCGTTCGGATTGGCGGTCGTCGTGACGTTGCCTTCAGCATCAGAGTAACGGAAGGCGACGAGCCCCTCGCCTTCGAGCCGGGCCAGCGTTTCGGGATCGCAGATATAGTTGCCCTCGCCATGGGCGATGCAGACATCGATCGTCTGGCCCTTGGCATAGGCCGAGGTGAAGGCGGTGTCGTTGCGCTCGACCTTGAGGTGCTGACGCTTGCAGACGAATTTCAGATCGGCGTTGCGGGCCAGTACGCCCGGCAGCAGACCGGCCTCGCAGGCGATCTGGAAGCCGTTGCAGATGCCGAGAACGAGGCCGCCGCGCGCCGCATGGGCCCGCGTCGCGTCCATGATGTGGGCGCGCCCGGCGATGGCGCCGCAGCGCAGATAATCGCCATAGGAGAAGCCGCCCGGCAGGACGACGAGGTCGGTCCCGGCCGGCAGCTCATGGTCGCCATGCCAGACATGATCGACCGTGGCGCCCGCCTGGCGCAGGGCCTTGGCGACGTCGCCGTCGCGGTTCGAGCCGGGGAAGGTGATGACGGCGGCGCGCATGGGATGGCCCTTTCCTATCGACGGCTGGCGTTACGGCGCGGACCGCCATCGACGATCTCGACCGCTCTGAGGAACTCGTCGAGATGGCGGCCGGTGGCCGCCTCGTTCTGCGAGACCGACAGGATGTTGAAGGCAAGCGAGCCGGCAAATACCGAGGTCGAGCTGCCGAACTCCGTCTTGCCGTCACGCTGTTTGGTGTAGGCGAAGCTGAAGGAAGGGAAGCCCTTGGTGGTTCCGGTGCGCGGCTGAGCCGTGATGGTCGCGCCCTCCTGTGCCGCCTTGTCGGCAACGCGCTGCGCCAGATCGAGGAGCGCCTGCGGGTCGGGTTTGCGTGTCGGGCTGTTGAGGCGAGCGTATACCACCCATGAGGGGGCGGGGCAGGCCAATGGCCGGCACACGAAGGCGGTGCGTGCCGCGCTCAGTGTGTCGAGGCCGCGGCTCTGCCATTTCTCGCGATCGAAGTTCTGGAGGCGGAGCCGGGTTTCGCCAGCCTTGATCGGTGTGTCGAACTCTCCTTCGGCCAGGCGCCGCGGCTTGGTGGCAGTCGTCTGGCAGGCGCCCAGGGTGAGCGCGAGCAGGGCAGCGAGGCCGATCTTGAGCATGGTGGACGGTTTCTCGGTGGAAGCGAACGGTCAGCCGACCAGCTCGACGCGGTAGTTCTCGATGACGGTGTTGGCGAGGAGCTTCTCGCAGGCGGCCTTGAGGGCGGCCTCGGCCGCGGCCTTGTCGGTGCCGTCGAGCTCGATGTCGAAGACCTTGCCCTGGCGGACCGAGCCGACGCCTTCGATACCGAGCGATTTCAGCGCGCCCTCGATCGCCTTGCCCTGCGGGTCGAGCACGCCGGTCTTGAGGGTGACGGTGACGCGGGCTTTCATCGTGATCTCCGGGCGGGATTGTCGGGGTGCCTTAGCGGTGAATCGGCGAGGGCTCAACTCTTTGTCGCGTCGAACGCGGGTGCGGCAGTGACGCGGCCGTCCAGCAGACCCTGCAGATGGTCGAGCACTGGCTTCGCCAGATCGCCGCCCATCCTGGCATGCGTGATCAGCGGGATGCCGTGCGGGCCGGGCGCATCCAGGGCGGTCGGCATGGCGGCGAGATGGGCGCGGACGAGGTCGAGATGGCCGAGCATCGCCGCGGCGAAGACGTCCATCCGCGCGCCCCGCGCCAGCAGGACCTCGGCGATCTCGCGTCGCCCGGTATGGGCGGCTGCGCCGAGTCCGCTCTCCCAATCGCCGCCGCCCCAGTCCCAGACTGCGTTCACCAGGGTCGGATGCTCGGCGACGAGTGCCGTGACCTTGTCGGGATTGCCATGCGCGGCCCGGACGAAATCCTGGACCAGTTGCGGGTCGAGTTGCGGCTTGTCGCCCATCGAGGCCTCCTGCTTGCCGGTCTATCGATGATGTCAGCGGCTCGCCCAGGTGGCGCGGGCGAAGTCCTGGGCGGCCTGCGAATCATCGGTCACGGCGATCGCCATGGATAGCGTGGTGTCCTTGCGCGCGTAGAGGATCGCGGTCGCAGCCAGACGGCCGCCGTCCTTGGCGCGGATCTCGACGAGGATGCCGTCGGTGCCGTCCTGCTTGAAGCGCGAGACAGTGGTCGTGCTCTTCGGCTTCTGCGCCTGCTTCGCTTTCGGGCGCTTGGAGAACTCGCGTGCCAGCCGCGCCGGGTTGAGCGCAAGCGTTCGCGCCATGTCCGTGGCTTCGCTGCCTTCGAAGCTCAGGAGCGCGGCAACGCCCGGCCGCTCGCAGTCCTGCGGCGTGCAGAAGACCATCGCTTTCGGATTGATGCCGTCATTGACGACCCAGTTCTGGATCGGCAGGGGTTCCCAGCCGCGCCCGGCTGCGAGCTGGACCAGGCCCGGCCCGAAATGATCGGCGCAGCCGGCGATCAGGATAATGCCGAGCGCGAGCGCGCCGAAACGCAAACGGGAGCGCAAGCGCCCCCGTCCGGTCGTCTGGGACTCGGTAGCCGTCACGCTCACAGCACGACGCGCGGCAATTACTGCACCAGCCGGGGGCCCGCCGGGCCCGGCTTTTCGTTCTCGCCGAGAATACCGAGGCGGCGCGCCACTTCGGTATAGGCCTCGATCAACCCACCCAGGTCGCGGCGGAAGCGATCCTTGTCCATCTTGTCTTTCGACCTGATGTCCCAGAGCCGGCAGGAATCGGGGCTGATCTCGTCGGCGACGACGATGCGCATCATGTCGCCTTCCCAGAGCCGGCCGCACTCGATCTTGAAGTCGACGAGACGGATGCCGGCGCCGAGGAAGAGGCCGGAGAGGAAATCGTTGACGCGAATGGCAAGCGCCATGATGTCGTCGATCTCCTGCGGCGTCGCCCAACCGAAGGCCGTGATGTGCTCTTCCGAGACCATCGGATCGCCCAGCGCGTCGTTCTTGTAGTAGAACTCGATGATCGAGCGCGGCAGCTGGGTGCCTTCCTCGATGCCGAGCTTGGTCGAAAGCGAGCCGGCAGCGACATTGCGGACCACGACCTCGAGCGGAATGATCTCGACCTCGCGGATCAGCTGCTCGCGCATGTTCAGCCGGCGGATGAAATGCGTGGGAACGCCGATATCGTTGAGATTGCTGAAGATGTGCTCGGAGATGCGGTTGTTGAGCACGCCCTTGCCGTCGATCACTTCGTGCTTCTTGGCATTGAAGGCGGTTGCGTCGTCCTTGAAATGCTGGATCAGCGTTCCGGGCTCCGGTCCCTCATAGAGGACCTTCGCCTTGCCTTCGTAAATGCGACGGCGGCGGTTCATCGGGATATACCGTGGCTTGAGGAAATCCAAAGGGTCGGCCTCTCTCTGGTCGCGGTTGCCCGCGGCGGGATCATGGCCCTTTTCAGCACGCTCTCGCGCAATCTCGTTGCTCTGTCGAGTTCGATCCTAGCGCGCCGGTCCGGCTGGTTCATGCGGGCCCTGCTCCCTAAGAACCGGCCACACGTCGCGCTATATGGGCCTTTCGTGCTGCAAACGCAACAAAGCGCCTGAGGCGAGGTCGCGACGTCGGATTTGACCGCGCCGGATCAGGTTGGGCAGCTGGGCCTCTAGCCCGCACCGCCATCACATTGCTATATGGCGAAGCTGATATCGCGCCGCAGCAAGATTGCCGCTCCGAAGAGGATAAGAACCAGATGACCACCTTCGACCAGCGCAAGGATGCCTACGAGAACAAGTTCGCGCATGACGAGGAGCTCCGCTTCAAGGCGACGGCCCGGCGCAACAAGCTGCTCGGCCTGTGGGCCGCGGAGAAGCTCGGCAAGAGCGGCGCCGATGCCGATGCCTATGCCAAGTCGGTGGTGCTCGCCGATTTCGAGGAAGCCGGTGACGACGACGTGCTGCGCAAGGTCAAGGCCGATTTCGCCGCGGGCGGCGTCGCGGTCGCGGACGATGAGATCCGTCGGACGATGACCGAGCTCCTGATCCAGGCCGCCGACGAGATCCAGGCCGGCCGCTGAACGACGCTCGGGCGCAAGGCGGACTTCACCGCATTGCGCCCTTGAGCATGGTGCATGCCGCATCGTTTGCCTTTCACCGCCGGTTCGGTCCAGGGTCGCCGGACCCGCCAGTGGTGAAGAGCGGGCAACCGGATGAATGCGCTCATGACCGCCGCCAAGCCGACCGTGCTGTCCTCGCTCGCCGATCGTCTCGCCAAGGGCGAGACGCTGCTGTCCGCCTGGTGCGGGCTGCCGGATCCGAGCATTGCCGCGATCCTGGCGCAGGAAGGCTTCGACGCGGTCACGCTCGACATGCAGCACGGCCCGATCACGCTCGCCGAGGTGATCCGGGCGATCCCGCTGATCAACGCCGCCGGCAAGCCGGCTCTGGCGCGCATTCCGGTCGGCGAGTTCCAGAACGTCTCGAAGCTGTTCGATTCCGGTGCCTCCGGCGTCATCGCGCCGATGATCAACACGATCGAGGATGCGCGCCGGCTCGCGGCCTATGCCAAGTATCCGCCGCTCGGCGAGCGCAGCTGGGGCAGCTATGGCGGCCTCGGCGCCTCCGGCCTCGACCAGAACGCTTATCTCAAGCAGGCCAACAGCTTCTCGCTGACCTTCGCGATGATCGAGACCCGTGAGGCGATGGCGATCGTCGATGACATCCTCGCGCTCGAGGGGATCGACGCGCTCTTCGTCGGCCCGTCCGATCTTTCGATCGCGCTGTCGGGCGGAGCCTCCGTCAATGCGGCGGCCAAGGAGGTCGATGACGCGCTGCGCCATATCGTGGCGCGGGCGAATGCGGTGAAGAAGCCGGTCGCCTTCTATGCCGCGAGCGCCGAACGGGCCGCGGAAGGTGTAGCACTCGGCGCGCGACTGGTCACGGTGATGAGCGATACCGGCCTGCTGCGCGCGGCGAGCCAGGCGGCGCTCAAGGTGATCAAGGGCTGAAGTCCCGCCGATGGAATACCGAATCCTTCAGAGGGGTTCGGTATCAGGCGTTGATACCTTCGCGTGATTTCAGCGCGGCGTAATAGGCCCAGAGCAGGCGCGCGGCGACGCCGCGCCATGGGCGCCATGCCTCCGCCAATTCGGCCAGTTCGTCAGGTTTCGGCCGCGTCGGCAGATTGAAGGCGACCTTCGCGGCCTCCTGCACCGCGAGGTCGCCGGCGGCGAAGCCGTCGCGATGGCCGAGGCAGAACAGCAAGTAGACATCCGCCGTCCAGGGGCCGATGCCCGAGACGGCGGTCATGTGCGCGTGGACGAACTCCGGCGTCGCCGTCTCCAGCGCGGCGAGGTCGAGCCGGTTCTCGGCGATCGCCGCGGCGACGGCGCGCAGCGTCTTCTGCTTCGGTCGCGACAGGCCCGACAGCCGCATCTCCTCGTCGCTGGCAGCGAGGACGCGTTCCGGCGTCAGGGGGGTAAGCACGCTCTCGACCCTAGCCCAGACGGCGCGGGCGCTCGCCACCGAGAGCTGCTGCGAGACGATGATCGAGGCCAGGCTCAAAAATCCGCTCTCGCGTCGACGCAGCGGTGGGATGCCGGTACGGGCGATGATCTGTTCCCAGATGGGATCGAGCGTGGCGAGGGCAGCCATGCCCTCTTCGAGATCAGCGGTGCAGGAAATCGTGGTCATGCTGATCCGGTCTAGAGCATTTTCGGCGAGCAGAAGTTCGCATCAAGGGCTCTATCTCCTTGTTTTACGCAATTCCGGACGCAAAACCGCTACGCACTTTTGCTGGAATTGCTCTATCGCCGATCGCACGTCCGGGCTGTGTCAGGAGACCGGACTTGGCGAGGGATGTGCAGGACCATAGACAGGAGGCGATGGCTCCGTCTTCTCCGATCTTCCGGTTCGCGCCGAGCCCGAACGGGCGGCTGCATCTCGGCCATGCCTATTCGGCGCTGCTCAACGAGCGGCTGGCGGCGCGTTCGGCGGGCGAGCTGCTGCTGCGGATCGAGGATATCGACCTGACGCGCTGCCGGCCCGAATTCGAGCAGGGCATCCATGACGACCTCGCCTGGCTCGGCGTTTCCTTCGCTCCTGCGGTGCGGCGCCAATCCCGGCATTTCGACGACTATCGCCGGGCGCTGGACAGGCTCGACGCGATGGGGCTGATCTATCCCTGCTTCTGCTCGCGCCAGCAGGTGAAGGACGCCGTGGGCCGATGCGAGGCCGAGAGCGGAACGCCCTGGCTGCGCGATCCCGATGGTGCGCCGCTCTATCCCGGCACCTGCCGTGACCTAAATGAAGCCGAAGCACGCCGACGCAGCGAGGCCGGCGAGCCGCATGTGCTGCGGCTCGCCATGGACAGGGCCCTGGCGCGGATGGCCGGCGAAGCGCTCGTCTACCGGCTCTTCGACGAAACTGGAGCGCAGCGGGACGTCATCGTCGATCCGGCTGGTTGGGGCGATGTCGTGTTGGCGCGCAAGGACGTGCCGACGAGCTATCACCTCTCGGTGGTCGTCGACGACGCGCTGCAGAACGTCAGCCATGTCGTGCGCGGCAGGGATCTGGAGGCTGCGACCGGGATCCATGTGCTGCTGCAGCGTCTGCTCGACCTGCCGACGCCACGCTATCACTTCCACCGGCTGCTCAGCGACGAGACCGGGCAGAAGCTGGCGAAGAGCCGGCTGTCCCGGAGCCTCGCCGATCTGCGGGCGGACGGCGCGACGCCGGAGGCGATCCGGCGCCAGCTCGGTTTCACGTGAATCGCTGTCCGGCGGGCTGCTGCTCCGGCAAGACGCTCAGCCGACGCCCAGAAAAGTTAGCCAGCCGATCGTGGTGAAGAGCGAGAGGCCGGTCGAGAGCGCGATCGCGCTGGAGGCGTCGGCGACGCCCTGCTTGTAGCGTTCGGCGAAGAGATAGGCGTTGATGCCGCAGGGACAGGCGGCGAAGAGCACGGCGACGCCGGCCCAGGCCACCGGCATGGCGAAGACCTTCGTCGCCAGCAGGAAGACGATCAGTGGGTGCAGGATGAGCTTGAGGAAGCTCAGGATCGCAGGCAGGCCGATACCGGAGGCCAGGCCGTAGCGCCGGAGCGCGATACCGAGGCTGACCAGGGCGCAGGGGACGGCAGCGCCGGCGATCAGGTCGACGATCGACCAGAACGGCGCCGGAAGCATGCCGACGAAGGGACGCGCGGCGCTGCCCAGCAGGATGCCGACGACGATCGGGTGGGTGAACAGGCGCCTGAGCAGCAGGAGCGGCGACGTCCCCTTGCCTTCGACGAGCAGCGTCGCGGCCGTCATCGTCACCGGCAAATGCACGGCGAGCAGCAGGCTCAGCGGCACGGCGCCAGCCTCGCCATAGGCTTTCAGGATCATCGGGATGCCGACGAAGACGGTGTTCGACTGCGCTGCGGCGAAGCCGGAGACGACGAGCTCGGGACCCTTGCGGGCGAACAGATGTCGCGCTACGAGCTGGGCGATTACCCAGACGACGGCGAGGCCGGTGAAATAGGAGATCCAGTAGCCCCAGGGCTGGTCCAGCGGGATCGTGGCTGTCGCCAGCGTCTTGAACAGCAGGCAGGGGATGGCGAGGACGAAGACGAAGTCGGAGAGGCCCTCGCCGGTCGTTTCCCGCAGAAGCTTCAGCCAGCGCGCGCCATAGCCGATCGCGATCAGGCCGAAGACGGGAAGGACGATGAGGAAAGAGGATAGCATCAGGCCCGCCGGGCAGGGGAACGAGGGTTCAGCGCAATTGCGCGGTCTGGCCTCCGGCCTTTTCGATCAGGCCCAGCACTTCGTCGCGCTGGCGCTTGAACTCGACCAGTGCCTTGCCGTCGAGCTCGCGGCCGCGCGGCACCTTGATCTTCATCGGGTTGACGAAGTTGCCGTTGACGAGGACTTCATAGTGCAGATGCGGCCCGGTCGAGAGGCCGGTATTGCCGAGGAAGCCGATCACCTGGCCTTGGCGGACCTTGACGCCCGGCGCGATGCCCTTGGCGAAGGCCGACTGGTGCGAGTAGGCGGTGACGTAGCCGTTGGCGTGCTGGATCTCGATGCGCCGGCCATAGCCGGAATCCCATTCGGCCTTGATGATCGTGCCGTTGCCGGCGGCCAGGATCGGCGTGCCGATCTTGTTGGCCCAGTCGATGCCGGTATGCATCTTCGAATAGCGCATGATCGGGTGGTAGCGCATGCCGAAGCCCGAGCGCATCTCGCCGTCGCTGATCGGCTTGCGCAGCAGGAACTTCTTCAGTGAGCGGCCATCGCTGTCGAAATAGTCGATCAGCCCATCCTCGGGCGCTTGATAGCGGAAGACCTGCCGCGTCTCGCCATTGACGGTGAGGCTCGCCGAAAGGATCTCGGCGCGCTCGCCATCGTCGTCGTCGGTGAAGATGACTTCGAGATTGTCGCCGCCGCGCACCCGCTGCTGGAAATCGAGATCATAGGAGAAGATCCGGACGAGCTCGTCGATCAGCGGACGCGGCAGGTCGTGACGCAGCCCGGTCTCGTAGAGGCTCTCATAGAGGCGCGCGCCGGTACCGCCCTCTTCTTCCTCTTCCTCCTCGTCGTCCTGCGCGCCGACCTGCGATTTTTGCTGCGGCCCGGCAACTTCCGCCCGCGGCAGGGAGACGGGGACGAACAGGCCCTTGTCGTTGATCGCGACGGCGGCGGAGGGACGCCCATTGTCGAGCAGGGCGACGCGAACGATCTGGCGGGGGTCGCCGGGGCGCGGGCCGGGCGCGAACAGCGCCTGCAGCACCTGGCCCTCCGGCAGGGCGGCGACCTTCACGCGGCCGTCGAAGGCCTTCATCATCGAGACGATCTGGTCGCGGTTGGCGCCGGCATTGCGCACCACCGTTTCGAAATTCTCGCCACGGCGGGTGATCAGGAGCTTTTCCTCGACCTGCGGCTCGCGCGTGGCCG
>NZ_JBFUKM010000009.1:22500-288953 GCF_056400825.1 Allobosea sp. P4_H5
CAGGGGCCGCAGCGTACTACTCTTCGCTTCAGATTGAGCGACGCGGTCGAGGATGCGAGCCATGGCCACCAAAACAGCCGGACAGGTCCATATCGGCATTGGCGGCTGGGTGTTCGAGCCTTGGCGTGGAACCTTCTACCCCGACAAGCTCTCGCAGAAGCGCGAGCTCGAATATGCCTCGAGCAAGCTGACGTCGATCGAGGTCAACGGCACCTATTACGGTTCGCAAAAGCCGGAGAGCTTTGCGAAATGGCGGGCGGAGACGCCTGACGGCTTCGTCTTCGCGCTGAAGGGCTCGCGCTTCTGCACCAATCGCCGCATTTTGGCCGAGGCCGGGCCTTCGGTCGAGAAGTTCGTGACCTCCGGCCTCAGCGAGCTCAAGGAAAAGCTCGGCCCGATCAACTGGCAATTCATGGCAACCAAGGCCTTCGACCCCGTCGATTTCGAGGCCTTCCTGAAGCTGCTGCCGAAGGAGGTCGACGGCATCAGGCTGCGCCATGCCGTGGAAGTGCGTCATCCGAGCTTCCGTTCGCCCGACTTCGTCGCACTGCTGCGGAAGTATGGCGTGGCGGCGATCACCGCCGGCGATTCCGATTTCCCGCAGGTCGCCGACGTGACGGCGCCCTTCGTCTATGCGCGGATCATGGGCACCAAGGAGGCGGAGGCGCAGGGCTATCCGGCCAAGCAGCTCGACGCCTGGGCTGGCCGCGCCAGGGACTGGGCCAAGGGGGGCGCGCCGGATGATCTGGAGCTGGTCGCGCCTGCGGCGGAGAAGACGCCACGCGACGTCTTTCTCTATGTCATCAGCGGCGACAAGGTCCGCAATCCCGCTGCGGCGATGGCGCTGATCGAGCGCGTGCGCGGCTGAGGCCTACTCCGCGGCCTGCGCCGCTGGCTCCTGGCAGACATCGACCCATTCTGCGCCGGTCAGCGCGGCCATGCGGTCGGGGCTGATGCACACCGCGGTCTGCGTCGAGCCGGCGGCCGGCACGACCTCGTCGAAGATCTTCAGCGAGATGTCGCAATAGACCGGCAGCGGCGTCGGTAGCCCGAACGGGCAGACGCCGCCGACCGGATGGCCGGTGATGGCGACGACCTCGTCAAGGTCGAGCATGCGCGGCTTGGCGCCGAAGGCGGCCTTGGTCTTCTTGTTGTCGAGGCGGGCATCGCCGCGTGTCACCAGCAGCACAACGCGCTCGCCAAGGCGGAAGGACAGGGTCTTGGCGATGCGGGCCGGCTCGACGCCGAAAGCCGCCGCCGCCAGCGTCACCGTGGCGCTGCTGCCGTCGGTTTCGAGGATCGCGATATCGGGGGCATGTTCGGCGAAGAAGGCGCGGACGGATTCAAGGCTCACGACACATTCCTTCCGAAGCGCCACCAGATCAGGGATGCCACCAGCGCCGGCACGCCGAAGACGACGAGCAGGATCGGGGCCTCCTGCAGGAAGCTGTAGCCGGCCCGGGTGATGCCGACGATCAGATTGATCACCGAGGCGGCGAACCACAGCGGAATGAACAGTTTCATCGCGAAGACGATCGGATGGCGCCCGCCCGTGTTCAGTCGCGGCGCGATCAGGAGCAGCACGCCGAGCAGGGCAAAGCCCGCGGCGATGACCTTGACGGTATGCATGTCACGGTTCCTTCGGACGCAGGGACAAGGTTTCCCAAGCTGCGACGAGAATGAGGATCGCGGTCGCGCCCATGCTGAACCCGAGCGGCGGCAAGCTGCCAGCCAGCGGCGTGAGCAGGGCGAGCAGGCCGAGCCCGACCAGATGAGACAATGGATGCCAGCCGGCGGTGACCTTCTTGAAGAACAGGTTGCCGAGGAGGTAGAGCGCCGGCCCGGCGATGATCGCGATCGCCGTTTTCATGTCGGTATGGCCGCCGGGATGGGCGAGCACGAATTCGTCGCCGACCGCAACCAGGATGATGCCGGCGACGAGCAGCAGGTGGATATAGGTATAGGCGATGCGGGCCAGCCGGCCGGGATCGTCGGAGCGCGCGATCTGCTCGCTGGCGCGCTCGGCACCGATGTTGAAATAGATCCACCACATCGCCACCGAGCTGACGAAACTGTTGGCGAAGGCGAGCACGATGACCGGCGTCATCGCCAGCTTGGCGAAGGTCGCGCCGGTGACGAGCACGGATTCGCCGAGCGCGATGATGACGAACAGAGCGCAGCGCTCGGAGAAATGGCCGCCCTCGATGGTCCAGTCGGCAGTGGTCGAACGGCCAAGGCCGGGGACATAGAAGCCGAGCGAGGGTGAGACGTATTCGAGGCCGAGCGCCAGCGCCCAGAAGGCGAAGCGACTGTTGCCCTCGGCGAGGCCGCCGGCGATCCAGAAGATGCCGGACAGGACGAGCCAGGCGGTGATGCGCTGGAAATTGCGGTAGTTTCCGGGGCTGTGCGGCTTCAGGCTCAGCATGGTGAAGAGCGAGCGGCCGATCTGCATCGCTGTATAGGCGCCGGCGAAGATCAGGCCCTTTTCGCCGAAGGCCTCGGGCAGCGAGGTCGAGAGCAGGAGCCCGCCGAACATCAGCGCGAACAGCATCAGCCGCACGGCGATATGGTCGGGATCGAGCCAGTTGGTCACCCAGCTCGTATAGATCCAGACCCACCAGACCGCGCCGAGCAGCAGCGCTGCCTGGGCGAGCCCGAGCGCCGAGAAGTGCTCGAGCAGCGTGTGCGAGATCTGGGTGATCGCGAAGACGAAGACCAAGTCGAAGAAGAGCTCGACGAAGCTGACCTTGTTGTGCGTGTGCTCCGCACGCGGGCGCAGCACATGTCGTCTAGCGCTGTTGCCGCTCATCCCGCCCCCACGCTCTCTATCCTGCGAAATCCTAGAGGTTGTCAGGAACCGCGGGCAAGGCTTGGATCAAGCCTCGTCATTCCGGCGCTCCGCTTCGCGGCTTGTCCGGAATGACGGAAAACTTAGCCAAGGTTCATAAAAGCGGCTTTGCCGGTCTCAGTGCCGGAAATGGCGATGGCCGGTGAAGACCATGGCGAGGCCGGCCTCGTCGGCCGCCTTGATCACCTCGTCGTCGCGCATCGAGCCGCCGGGCTGGATCACCGCGGTGGCGCCGGCCTCGGCCGCGGCGAGCAGGCCGTCGGCGAAGGGGAAGAAAGCGTCGGAGGCGACGACCGCGCCCTTGGCCAGGCTCTCCACCGCGCCGGCCGCCTTGGCGGCTTCACCGGCCTTCCAGGCGGCGATGCGCGAGGAATCGACGCGGCTCATCTGGCCGGCGCCGACGCCGACCGTGGCGAGGCCCTTGGCGTAGACGATCGCGTTCGACTTGACGTGCTTGGCGACGCGGAAAGCGAAGCGCAGATCGGCGAGCTCGGTTTCGCTCGGCTGGCGCTTGGTCACGACCTTGAGCTCCATGTCGTCGACGACGGCATTGTCGCGCGCCTGCGCCAGGAAGCCGCCGGCGACAGTGCGCAGGGAAAGGCCGGACTTGCGGACATCCGGCAGACCGCCGGTCAGCAACAGGCGCAGGTTCTTCTTGGCGGCGACGAGCGCGATCGCCTCCTCGTCGGCATCGGGGGCGATGATCACCTCGGTGAAGATCTCGACGATCTTCCTGGCGGCCTCCGCGTCGAGCTTGCGGTTCAGCGCGACGATGCCGCCGAAGGCCGAGACGGGGTCGCAGGCGAGGGCCCGCTCATAGGCCTCGAGCAGCGAGCCGCCTTCGGCGACGCCGCAGGGATTGGCATGCTTGACGATGACGCAGGCGGCGGTGCGGTTGGGATCGAACTCGGCGACGCATTCGAAGGCGGCGTCGGTGTCGTTGATGTTGTTGTAGGAGAGCTGCTTGCCCTGGACCTGGCGGGCGGTGGCGACGCCCGGACGCTGCTCCGGCGTGCGATAGAAGGCGGCCCATTGGTGCGGGTTCTCGCCATAGCGCATCGTCTCGGCGAGGCGGCCGCCCAGCGCCCGGAAGGCCGGCGAGGTATCGCCGAGCTCACCAGCGAACCAGTTCGAGATCGCGGCGTCATAGGCAGCGGTACGCGAATAGGCCTTCTGCGCCAGCTTGCGGCGCAAAGTCAGCGTGGTCGCGCCCTTGTGCGTCTCGAGATCGGCCAGCACGGCGGCATAGTCGGAGGCTTCGACCACGACGGCGACGTCGTTGTGGTTTTTGGCGGCGGCGCGGATCATCGCCGGGCCGCCGATATCGATGTTCTCGATGCAGTCGTCATAGGGCTTGCCGGCGGCGACCGTCGCCTCGAAGGGATAGAGGTTGACGACGAGCAGATCGATCGGCGCGATGCCGTGGCCGAGCATCGAGGCCTGGTGCTCGGGATGCGAGCGGACGGCGAGCAGGCCGCCATGGACCTTGGGATGCAGCGTCTTGACGCGGCCGTCCATCATCTCGGGGAAGCCGGTCAGGTCCGAGACGTCGGTGACGGCAAGGCCGGCCTCGGCGATCGCCTTGGCGGTGCCGCCGGTGGAGACCAGGGCGATGCCCAGGCGGGAGAGGGCGCGGGCGAAATCGATCAGCCCGGTCTTGTCGGAAACGGAAAGCAGCGCGCGTTCGACGCGGCGGAGTTCGTTCGGCATGGGAAAATCAGGTCCGGGTTGATGAGCGCGAAGCGCGGAATACTCGCGCGCGCCCTATCACGCCCGGGCTTTGCTGCAAAGCACAAGGCGCCGCAGCCTTGCCCTGCGGAGAGGTCAGAGCGGCAGGTCGGGCTCCGCTTCGGCCTGTTCCTGCCGGGCCTCTTCGGGTCTGGTCTTGCGTTGCGCCGGCGTGCCGAGGCGGGCGAAGCGCCAGATGACCTGTGGTGTCGCCACGGCGTCGAACTCGACGACGAGCTGCGCGGTCTTGTGGCGGCCATCGGCGGCGGCGAAGAAGATGCTTTCTTCCAGCCCGACCCGCAGGCCGGAGGCCTCGAAGGCCCAGATCTCGCCCGAAGGCAGTGCCAGCAACGCACCCTCGCCGTCGCGGATCAGACTTGGTTTGACGTTGGGGTGCAGATGGAAGCGCGCGGCGGCCGGCAGGCTCGCCAGCGCGGCCGGCGGGCTCAGCGCATCCTCGCCGACGAGCTCGCTGCCATTGCGGGACAACAGCAGGCGGCGGGTATGGACGGTGCCGAAAGCGCGCCGGTAGCCGTCATGGCTGCCGACCCATTCATGTCCGTCCTCGCCATCCTGGCGAGCGACGCGGACATCGACCGGGCCGGCGGTGATCCGCCGCTCCCCGAGCACCAGGCCGAAGACGGCGCTGGAGCGGTCGTTCAGCGTCACGGTCGAATGGGCGGCGGTGGCGCGGGCGGCGAGCTTGAGCTCGGACGTGCCGAAGCGGCTGGCGCCGCAATTGACCACGATGCGCTGCGAGCCCGTCGACAATTCAAAGGAGAGGCAGCCGGCATGGGCCTCGATCGAGTTGGCGCCGCGCGGCGGCGGCCCGGCCTCGACCACGACGATGCTGGTGCCGGCGCTGAGCCGGTCATAACCGGAATAGGCGGCGTGCTCGATCGGCCGGGCGCGGACATCGTCATAGGCGGCGAGCGTCGCCATCAGATCGGGCGGCGTCGCGTTCATGCCATTGAACAGAGCGAGCGCGCCGTCGCCATGCCGGAACAGCTTGAGATGCGGCATCATCCGGTCGATCCCCATGATGACGGCGCGGGGTGGTTCGAGCCCGCGCGCGGTGAAGGTCTCGCGCAGTGGCAGGAGATCGAGCAGGAGGTCGATCAGGATACGGGGATTGCGGCTGAGATGACCGCCATCCGGCAGGATCTGCTGCTCCAGCTCGTCGGAGAGTGCAATCTCATAGCGGCGCAGCCGTCGCTCCTGGCCGTCGAGACAGATAGCGGCGAAGCAGATTGCGATCAGGCATTGCAGCCGCGCCGCGCCTTCGACGGCGCCGGCGAGCGCGAGCTGGAGGCGCTCTGCCGTCTGCGCGACATGGCGGATGAAGCGCTCGTAGAAGGCGTGGTCGGCGCCTTCGAGCAGGAGCGGCGAATGCGACAGGAAAGACATCAGCCGGCGGGCGATCACGGCCGGGCGGCGGGCGATCTCGTCGCGATCATGCCGGCGGGTGATGAACTCGTCGACGAGGGCGCGGGCGTTGGCGCGGGCGATCGCGGTGTCGGCGGCCCGTAAGTGGCGCAGCCAGACGAAGCCGTTCAGCGCCTCGGACCAGGCTTCGCTCGGCGGCGCGACCAGGAAAGGCGATTCGCCATGGCAGTTCACGGTGCGGCCGGCGAGCGCGAAGTACCCGGCATAGATGTCGCTCGCCGTGGTCGGGTCGGCGGTGCGCAGGTCGTGCGGGGCGAAGAGCAGGCGGCTGGCGCGCAGGCGGCCGAACGGCCAGAGCGCGCGCTTGGCGCCGACGACCTGGCCGCGCGTGCGCCGCGCCGCCCTGCCGATGGCTGCCCGTGCCAGGCCTCCGCGCTCCGACCAGCCGTTCAATGAATCCCGCTGCCTCGCCGTCCCGCCGCCTCCCTGCGAAGGCGAATCCCCGATCGAGTCATGATCTTATCAGGCGACAAGCGTAAAATCCCGCCCATCCTGAGAGGCGCGGCGTCTCGCCGGCGAGCTGGTGCGGCAGCGTGCGCAAGTCGCCCTGCGCCGTCAGCGCCTCAACCTGGCCGCCGATCTCCGCCGGCTTGATCGCATCGCGCGCGAAGTCGGCGTTTCGCGCCAGGAAGGCCTCGATCTGCGCCTCGCCTTCCGCGCGTTCGAGCGAGCAGGTGCAGTAGATCAGGCGCCCGCCTGATTTGGTGAGCCGCGCCGCCTGGTCGAGCAGGCGCGCCTGCAGTGCTGCGAGCTTGGCGACATCCTCGGGCTGCTTCGCCCAGGCGACGTCGGGATGGCGGCGGATCGTGCCGGTTGCGCTGCAGGGTGCGTCGAGCAGGACGGCGTCGAAGGGCTCGGCCTCGAAGGTCGCGACATCGGCGGTGACGACCTCTGCGCTCAGCCCGAGCCGGTCGAGATTGGCGTTGAGCCGGCGCAGGCGCGGGCCGGAGCGATCGACGGCAACGACTTTTGCGCCCGATTGCGCGAGCTGCACGGTCTTGCCGCCGGGCGCGGCGCAAAGATCGGCAATGCGCTCGCCTGGCTGGACATTGAGGAGCCGGGCAGGAAGCGCGGCGGCGGCATCCTGCACCCACCATGCGCCCTCAGCGAAGCCTGGCAGGCCGGTGACCGCCTCGCGCCCGCGCAGGCGTACCGAGCCGGTCGGCAGGACGATGCCGTCGAGCTTGGCGGCCCAGCCGGCCGGATCGGATTTGACGGTCAGGTCGAGCGGCGGCTCCTCGGCATGAGCCGCGGCGATCGCCATCGCGACATCGGGGCCGTAAGTCTGCGTCCAGCTCTCGCGCAGCCAATCGGGCGTATCCGTGAGCGGTTCGAGATCGGCGAGAATCGCCTCGCGCTCCCGCGCCAGCCGTCGCAGCACGGCATTGCCGAGCGAGACGTAGCGAGAGGACCGGGCGTCTTCGTGTAGTTGGCGGATGGCGAGGTCGACCGCTGCGTGGTCGGGCACGTCGAGGAAGAGCAATTGCGCGGCAGCGGCGACCATGATCGGCTCGAACGGGCCGGATTTGCGCGGGCTGCCGCGTTCGAGGCGGGCGCCGACCACCTGGCGGATCGTGCCGAGGCGGCGGAAGGCGACGGTCGCGATCGCGCGCGCCAGCCCGGCATCGGCGGGCTCGAGCCCTGCCGTCGCTACCATCCGCTCGAAGGTTTCGTCGAGCGCGGTGCCGGCGCGCAGCACCTCGTCGATCAGCGTTGCGGCGAGGCGGCGCGCGGCGAGGCCGGGGGCATCGTCAGCCGGCGCGCGGTTTTCGTGAGGAGCTGCCATCTCAGCCCCAGGGCCCGGGCTCGCGGCCGCCGGCGAAGGGGTTCCGGCTCGCGCCGGCGCCCATGGCGCGCGCCTGCTCCATCAGTGCGGCGATGCGGTTGCCGGTATCGGGGTGGGTCGAGAACAATGAATCCATGCCGCGGCCTGAGAGCGGGTTGATGATGAACATATGCGCCGTAGCAGGCTTCGCCTCGGCCGTCTCGTTCGGGATGTGGGAAACGCCGCCGGCGATCTTGGCAAGCGCGTCGGCGAGCGCCACCGGATTGCCGCAGATCTCGGCGCCGATCCGGTCGGCCTCATATTCGCGCGAGCGCGAGATCGCCATCTGGACGATGGTCGCCGCCAGCGGGGCGAGGATCATCAGCGCGATCTGGACGATGGCGTTGGGACGGTTGTCGCGCGAGCCGAAGAACATGCCGAAGGAGGCAAGGGACGAGATCGCGCCGGCCATGGTGGCGCTGATCGTCATGGTCAGCGTGTCGTGATTCTTGATATGGGCGAGCTCATGCGCCATCACGCCGGCAAGCTCGTCATAGCTCAGCGTGCGGATGATGCCGGTCGTCGCGGCGACGGCGGCGTTCTGCGGATTGCGGCCGGTGGCGAAGGCGTTCGGCTGGTCTTCCTGGATGATATAGACGCGTGGCATCGGCATGCCCGCGCGTTGGGCGAGGCCCTGGACCATGCCGTAGAGCTCGGGCGCGGTCGCAGCATCGACCTGCTGGGCGTTGTAGGCGGCGAGCGCCAGCTTGTCCGAGTTCCAGTAGCTGAACAGATTGGTCGCGACCGCGATGCCGAGCGCGATCAGCATGCCGCCGGCGCCGGCGAGCAGATAGCCGACCACGCCGAACAGCGCGGTGAGCGCCGCCATCAGCATGCCGGTACGGACATAGTTCATGCAGGAACCCTTTCTTGCGGCGCCGCCCGGTGCGGAAAGGCTCGCCGGAACGCGGTTTCGTCCTTAGAGCCGGATGATCTCGGATGGAACCGCAAGGCGGTTGCATCTGAAGTCTGAATCCGTCTCTCATCAAAGAGTTAGAGCAGGATTACAGCGAAAAACCGGTTCCCACTTTTTCGCATCCTGCTCTATGTGGTGGGGGCGATGCCGATCCTGCAAGAGAATGGCCGATCATGAGCGCGCAGACGAAGATGGATGAAGCTGAGACCAACGCTCCGGCAAAGGCGTTGTCGCCGGCGGCGCAACGGGCGCTGGCGGAAGCGCAGGCGCGCCGCGCGGCGATCGACGCCAAGGCTGCCGAACTCAGGCAGCAGAGGGAGGTCGACGGCCGCGGCGGGCTCGAGCCGGTGCGCTATGACGACTGGGAAGTGAAGGGCATCGCCAGCGATTTTTGAGCTGGCGGATACGCGGCGCCCGAAGGCGCCGCGGAATGGAGTGCTGCTCAGGCCGCCCTGCTGCGCCGCGCCGGCACCGCCGCGTCCTGACCTTCCGTGGTCCGGAAGGTGCTGACGAAGCGATTGAGGCGCTCGATCTGATCGAGCAAGGCGCGCGCCGAAGCGGCGCTCTCCTCAGCCAAAGCGGCGTTGCTCTGGGTCATCTCGTCCATATGGCTGACGGTGCGCGCCATCTCGTCGATGCCGTTGGCCTGCTCGCCGGCGGCGGCGGCGATCTCGTTGACCGTGGCCGAGACCTGCATCGAGGCCTCGACGATCTTCTCCAGCGTCTCGCCGGCCTGCCGGACCAGGCGCACGCCCTCGACGACCTCGGTGTCGGAGGAGCCGATCAGGCCGGTGATGTCCTTGGCGGCTTCGGCCGAACGTTGCGCGAGGGCGCGCACCTCGGCGGCGACGACGGCAAAGCCACGCCCGGCATCGCCGGCGCGCGCAGCTTCGACCGCGGCGTTGAGCGCGAGCAGATTGGTCTGGAAGGCGATGCCGTCGATCACGCTGGTGATCTCGGAGATCTTCTTGGAGGCGCCCTCGATCCGCGCCATCGCCTCGATCGCGTCCTTGACGATCTCGCCGCCGGTGCGGGCCACGGCCGAGGCGTTGTCCGCCAGCGTCACCGACTGGCGCGAGGACTGCGCCGAGTTCTTGACCGAGGCGGTGAGCTCTTCGGTGGTCGCCGCGGTTTGCTGCAGGGCCGACGCCTGCTGCTCGGTGCGCGAGGACAGGTCGTTGGCGCCGCTGTTGATCTCCTGCGAGGAGGCGGCGATGGCAGAGGAGCTGGTCTTGATGCTCGCGACCATCTCGCCGAGCTTGGCCATGGCGTCGTTGAAGTGGTCGCGGATACTGGCGTATTCGGCCGGCATGTCGTCGGCCATGCGATGGGTCAAGTCGCCGCGGGCGAGAGCCGCCATGCCGTTGCTGACATAGCCGATCGCCTTGTCGCGCTCCTTGGCCTTGGCTTCCTCTACGGAACGGGCCTCGGCCTCGATCTTCAGCCGGGCGGCCTCCGAGGCTTCGAGATAGACCGAGATGGCATAGTCCATGTCGAGCAGGGCGGCCTTGACGATGGCGCCGATCTCGGCGCCGCGCTCGGCCGCGCCGGGGAACTTGCCGCCGAAACGGCTCTTCGGCCAGCGCTCCTCCAGCACCTTGGCGAGCAGGTTTTCGAGCAGCAGGGCATAGCCGCCGATATACCAGCGCGGCTCCAGTCCGATGCGGGCGTGGATCTCGCCGACGGTCGTGACGGCGCGGACATAATCCTGGTCGAACTGGCCCTTGGCGATGCGGTTCCAATGTGAGATCTGGCGGCTCTTTGCGCCGTCCATATGGGCGGTATTGCTGAAGAAGGCCCTGGTCTCCGGGAAGGCAGCGACCTGGGCGTAGAAGGCATCGAGCGCGCCGGGCAAAGCGCCGAGGATGCTCTTTTCCATCCCGGCGATGCGCCCGCGCGCCTCGTGATCGAGCTGCATGAAATCCAGCCGTCTGTCGAGCTGATCCCCTGACGACATGATGTGATCCCCCAATCACGATGCGTGACGCCCGTTGGCCACTTTGGAAACAGAACAAAGTATGGTTAAGAAACGGATAACGGTTGCTTAGTCGGCGTCATGCACGTTTTACGCGTTGCTTAGCGAGAGCCGTTGCCATCGATTGCGAGGCTCGTGTCGCAGCCCCCTGCCGTGACAGCCTGAATTCCGATCTGCCGCAAACCGCGCTAAGAGGGCGGCGCATGATGATTGGAACAGGCACGGCATGAGCAGCGACGGCAAGAGGATCGAGGCGCTGCGGCGGCTCCTGGCGGAAGCCCATCGAAAGCTCGGGCTCAAGCTCGGCTTCTCTCTCTGGGACGGCTCGCGCGTGCCGGCTGACTGGCCTGCAGACGGGCTGATGATCGCGCTTCGCGATGCCGGCGTCGTCGCGGCGCTGCTGCGCAAGCCCAAGCTCGATACGCTGCTGCACCTTTATATCGCCGATCGGATTTCGATCGAGAACGGCTCGATCTTTGATCTTGCCGCGGCGCGGCCCGACGGCAAGGTTGGCCGGCTGGCGCGCGGCATCTCCAAGGCGGCGGTGTTCAACGTGGTCCGGCGCTTCATCTTTGCGCCGGGACAGGCGCAGGCGGCGGTGACCCACCGGCGCGGCGACGAGATCGCCCGAGATGGCGACCCGGCGACCAACAAGGCCAATGTCGCCTATCACTACGACGTCTCGAACGCGTTCTATCGGCTCTTCCTCGACGAGGAGATGGTCTACACCTGCGCCTACTTCACCGAAGACCATGGCGATATTGGCCGCGCCCAGCGCGACAAGCTCGACATGATCTGCCGCAAGCTGCGGCTGAAGCCGGGTGACAAGCTGCTCGACATCGGCTGCGGCTGGGGCGCCCTCATCTGCCATGCCGCGCAGCATTACGGCGTCGAGGCGCATGGCGTGACCCTGGCCGAGGAGCAGCTGAAGTTCGCGCGGGAGAAGGTCGAACGGCTTGGGCTCTCAGGCAAGGTCACGCTGCATCTCAAGGATTTCACCCAGATGGAAGGGGAGTTCGACAAGATCTCCTCGATCGGCATGTTCGAGCAGGTCGGCATCCGCAACCACCCGACTTACTTCCAGGCGGTGAACCGGCTGCTCAAGCCGCGCGGCCTGTACCTGCACCATACGATTTCGCGGCGCGCCAAGAAGACCGAGAAGGCCTTCAACAGGATGCCGGCCGAGTATCGCGCTCTGGTGCGCTACATCTTCCCCGGCGGCGAGCTCGACCATCTGGGCATGTCGATCGCCAATCTCGAGCGCCATGGCTTCGAGGTCCATGACGTCGAAGGCTGGCGCGAGCACTATCAGCGCACGACCCGGCTGTGGTGGGAGAAGCTGAATGCCAACAAGGCGCAGGCCGAGGCCGAGATCGGCCCGGAGCGGACGCGGATGTGGCTGATCTATCTCGCCGGGTGCTCGCTCGCCTTCGAGCGCGGCGGGGCGCTGGTCAACCAGACGCTGGTCTCGAAGCGGCGCAAGGGCCCGTCCGGCCTGCCGCTGACGCGGGTCGATCTCTATCGCTGAGCGCGGTTACGACAGGCGCAGTGCGAGCGGCCGAGCGCTGAAGGTCACGGCGCCTGTGCCCGCTTCGGCGCGGGCATAGTGCAGGGCATCGTCCCGGCTGCGGAAATACCCGCCGCCGCGTCCATGGGTCTCTACCGCGATCCAATGGCCCTCGCGGTCGCGCCCGATCTTGAAATGCGGGCGGGTGGCTGAGGCGGCGGCGGTCGGCATGGCCGCCTCAAAAGAAGCCGATCGTGGCGCCGAAGGCGAGGCCCGCACCGAAGACGATCATCGAGGCGAAGCTGGCTTCGGCGACGGCGAAGAGCGTCTGGGCGTGGCCGGAGAGGACGGAGCGGGACAGCGTGAACATCGAAACCCCCAAGGGTGGAGCGTTGATGTCCCGGTCTTGCGGCGCTCTGCGCAGTTTTCGCGGCAGGCTGTGAAAATGCGAATGGCGCCCGAAGGGGCGCCATCAGGTCAGGCCAGGCTGTCAGACCTATTTCTTCACGAAGGCGTCGAGCTTGCCGTAATGTTCGGCCAGCAGATAGTAGAAGGTCAGGCGCGACTTGGTCTTGTCGGCCTTCATGTGATCGCAGGTCGCCTTGATGGAGGCGTCGAGGTCGGCGCTCTTCAAGCCCAGCTTCTTCTTCAGGAAATTCTCGCGGACGCGGTCGAGTTCTGCGGGGTCGGAGCAGGCGACATAGCGGGTGTCGGGCTTGCTCATCACCAATGCATAGGACTTGCTCATGCCGGCAAAGGCGGCCTCGTTGACAGGCTTCTTGGCGAACTTCTTGACGTCGGCGAGATGATCCATCGAGTACCCCTCTGAAGACACATCGGTTCGAAGGCGCGCTGGACTCAGCGTTACGCCTTCGGAAACGATATCCGGCTTTTTTGTCGCAGGCGAGAGGAGGGGTTCGGGAAAATCCCGTCGATCGCCCGGTGTTTTCGTATTGCATGTGCGAGATGGCCGATCGGCGCCAGGGGTTGTTGAAGCAGGGGGCGGCAAGTGCTGCGATGCAGCAATCGACCCGGGGACCTTTCAGCCATGAAGCCAACGATCCTGATGGCCCCGCGCATGCCGGCCCGCCTGGTGGCGCACTTGCAGGAACAGTACGAGGTGCTCGGGCCGATGAGCCATCCCGGGCCGGAGGCATTGCCATCCGGAGCGGAGGCTGCGCGCGTGCTCCTGACAGTCGGAACCTGGAAAACGGACGCGGCCCTGATCGAGGCCCTGCCCAATCTCGGCCTCATTGCTTGCTACGGCACGGGCAATGAAGGCGTCGAGCGGGCCGCTGCCAAGGCGCGCGGCATTCTGGTCAGCAACGCGGCCGATGCCAATGCGACGAGTGTCGCCGAGTTCGCCATGGCGCTGATGCTGGCGAGCGCCCGGCAGATCGGAGCTGCCGAACGCTTCGTGCGGGCCGGCCGCTGGCAGGGCAATGCGATCGAGCGCATGGCAACGGTGCCGGGCCTGGCTGGCCGCAAACTGGGCATTTTCGGGCTTGGCGCCATCGGTCAGCGCATTGCGGCGCGCGCTGCCGCTTTCGACATGACGATCGGCTATCATAACCGTTCGCCGCGTCCGGAGTTGCCCTATCAATATCACGCCAGCCTGCTCGGACTCGCAGAGTGGGCCGATATCCTGATGGTTTCGGTCCGTGCGAGCGGCGAGACACGGCATGCGATCGATGCGCAGATCCTGCTCGCGCTCGGTCCAGGAGGCCATCTTATCAACATATCGCGCGGCATCGCGGTCGACGAGGCCGCGCTGATCGAGGCGCTGGAAAACGGAACAATCGCGGGCGCGGGGCTCGATGTCTACGAGCACGAGCCCGCTATTCCGGACCGGCTCAAAGCGCTCGAGAATGTCGTGCTGACGCCGCATATCGCCGCCAACGCGGAATCGGCCCAGGTCGCGCAGCAAGAGCTGCTGCTCGCCAATCTGGAAGCATTCTTCGCCGGCCGGCCGCTGCTGTCGCCGGTTGCGATCTAGGCGCTCGCGCCAGCCGTCAGGGCGTCACGACGACGGGCGTCCCCATGCGGACTCGGGCGTAGAGATCGATGACGTCGCTGTTGTGCATCCGGAAGCAGCCATAGGAGGCGGCGGTGCCGACCGAGCGCGGGTTGTTGGTGCCATGGATGGCGTATTGGCCACCGGGGCCGAGACCGATGACGCGTGCGCCCATCGGGTTGTTGGACGCGCCGCCCGGGATCACGTCCGGCAGGCGCGGATTGTCGCGCTTGACCTCGGCCGGCGGGCTCCAGGCCGGATCGACCTGGAGCTCCTCGACATATTTGACGCCCCGCCACTGCTTGCCGGCCTTGCCGACGGCGATGGTGTAGCGCAGCGCCTGGCCGGGCGCGGCGATGTAGTAGAGCTTGCGCTCGGCGGTGCGGATCAGGATCGTGCCGGGCTGGTAACGATAGTCAGGGAAGTCGACGACCTCGCGTGCCTGGGCGGGACGCACCGCCAGCAGCATCAGCAGCGAGAGCGCCGCTGCGACGATGAAATCGATCGGTCCGTGCCGGCCCGCCATGGCCTTCTCCCTGCGCAGCTGAGTACTTCGGGAGCGGATTTGGACGGGCTGCCGGTGAATCGACGGTTCAGCAGCATGGTGAACCCTCGATTCAGCATGAATCCGGGCTTAATCCCGTGCCAGGCGAATGCCTGCCGCAGGTCGGCGCTCAGGCCTTCTCGACAACGAGCGTCGCGCCATCGACCCGCACGACGCGGATTTCGGTGCCGGCGAGCAGTTCGGGGCCGGTGACGCGCCAGGAGGAATCGCCGATGCGGATGCGGCCTTCGCCGCCGGTCATCGTCGCCTCCAGCCTGAAGACCTTGCCGATCAGCTGGCGGCCGCGATCATTCAGGCCGCTCGCGGTGTCAGGCTCGTCGCTGCGGTGGCGCGTGATGGCGCGACCGATGACGACGGAGGCGACGGCGAGGCCTGCGAAGACCAGCCAGGCGCCTTGCCAGGCGAGGCCGGTCAGCCCGACCACGGCGCCGGTCAACAGCGCGGCGAGCCCGAGCCAGAGCAGGAAGACGCCGGGTGCCAGCATCTCGCCACCGACCATGACGAGCCCGAGGACGATCCAGCCCCAGCCGCCGAAGGAGGCAAACCAGTCGAGCATGCTCAGCCCTCCGTGCGGCCTGCCGCCGGGACGGAGCCGGAGCGCCGGTTCGCCACCGCATCCTCGCCGAACACGGCCCTGGTCAGCTGGGCAATGCCGCCGACGGTGCCAGCAAGCGCCGCAGCTTCAATCGGCACGATCACCACCTTGCTGTTATGGGCGCTCGCGATCGCCTTCAGCGCCTCGGTATAGCGCTCGGCGATCAGAAAGTTCGCGGCCTGGATGTCGCCCCGGCTGATCGCCTCGCTGACCATGGCGGTCGCGGCTGCCTCGGCCTGGGCCGAGCGCTCGCGCGCCTCTGCGTCGCGGAAGGCCGCTTCCTTGCGGCCTTCGGCCGCGAGGATCTGCGATTGCTTCTGCCCTTCCGCCTTGAGGATCTCGGCCTGGCGCTGACCTTCGGCCTCGAGCACGGCGGCGCGCTTCTCGCGCTCGGCCTTCATCTGCCGGTTCATCGCGCCGGCGATGTCGGCCGGCGGCAGGATGTCCCTGATCTCGATGCGGGTGACCTTGACGCCCCAGGGCGAGGCGGCGGCGTCCATCACCCGCAGCAGCCGCTCATTGATCTCGTCACGATGCGAGAGCAACTGGTCGAGGTCCATCGAGCCGACCACGGTGCGGATATTGGTCATGGTCAGGACCATCAGCGCCTGGCCGAGATGGGAGACCTCGTAGCAGGCCTTGGCGGCGTCGAGCACCTGGTAGAAGGCGGCGGCGTCGATGCGCACGCCGGCATTGTCCTTGGTGATCGCTTCCTGCGAGGGAATGTCGAGCACCTGCTCCATCACATTCACCTTGTGGCCGATGCGCTCGATATAGGGGATGATCAGCCCGAGGCCCGCCCCCAGCGTGCGCGAATAGCGGCCGAAGCGCTCGACCGTATAATTGAAGCCCTGCGGGATGGTGCGGACCCCGAGCGCGATCGTCAGGATGACCAGTGCGACCAGTGCGACGACGACGATGTCGAAGCCAGTGGGATTCATCTCAGCTCTCCGGCTCAATCGGGGAATTTCGTTCAAGCGCGGCTTTGCGAGCGTCTGATGACGGCTCGCGCGGCGGCTTGCCTTCGAGGTAGCCGACGACCCGCCACATCATCGTACCGACGGCATTGCATTCCTCGTCGCTGAGCACGCCCATCATCGCCTCGATCCGGGCGGCGTGGATCGCCAGCGCCTTGCGGGTCAGGACCTCGCCATCCCCGGTCAGCCAGAGCCGGCGCACGCGCCGGTCGGCCTCGTCATTGCGGCGCTCGATCAGGCCGCGCCGCTCGAGCTCGGGGAGGAGCATGCTCATGGCGCTGCGGCCGACCAGGAGCTTCTCGGCGAGCTGCTGCTGGGTCAGACCGGGGGTACGGAAGACGTTGGCGAGCACATCGTAATGCGCCAGCTGGATGCCGAGCGGCGCCAGCGCCTCGGAGAAGACCTTTTTCCAGAGCTGGTGCATGCGCGCGACCGCGAGCCAGTTCTTGAAACGCGGCAGGTCCCACGGAAGCCCCGACTTCACGGTGCTACTCGGCTCACTTGCCGGTGCGGAAATTGGCTCTTGCATTTTGTTCATCGCTGAACATAATAGTTCAAGGCTGAACGAACAAGGTTTCCGATCATGCCCGGCACAGCGCTTCGCGTCATTCGTCCTCTCGTCCGCATCGGCAGTTTCATCGCTCCGCATACGGCCGGGCGCGCCGCCTTCAAACTCTTCTGTACCCCGCCGCGCCCGCCCGGCCCACAGAGCCGGACCGGCAAGGCGATCATCGCCGCCCGCGGCCGGCTCGCGCCGGCGATCCGGCAGGCGGTATCCTACCCGTGCGGGACGGTCAGCACCTATCTGTTCGAACCTGAGCCCCGCTTGCAAGATGGCGATGCTCCGGCGCCGACAGTGATCCTGCTGCATGGCTGGAACAGCGAGGCGGCGTTCATGACCGCTTTCGTGCAGCCATTGCTCGCGCAGGGCTTCCGCGTCGTCGCCTTCGACATGCCGGCGCATGGCACCTCGACCGGGGCCGAGCTCAACATCCCGCTCGGGGTCGGCGCGCTCGCCGCCGTGGCGCGCGTCTTTTCACCGGTGCATGCGATCGTGGCGCATTCCTTCGGCGGGGCGATCGCATTGGCGGCGCTGGCCCGCAGCGTGCCGGGGCAGCCGCGGGTCAAGTCGAACCGGCTCGCGCTGGTTGCGGCGCCCTCGTCGGTGACGACGATCACCCGTAATTTCGGTGCGACGATCGGGCTCGGCCGCCGCGGCCAGGCGGCGCTGGAGCGTCGCATCCACAGCGTCGCCGGCAATCCGGTCGAAGCCTTCGAGGGACGTGATCAGCTGGAGGCGATCGGCCTGCCGACTTTGGTGATCCATGACCGGCAGGACCGGGAACTGGATTTCCACCACGCGCAGGCGCTGGCGGCGGCAGGGCCGTTCGTGGCGCTGCAGGAGACGAGCGGGCTGGGCCACCGGCGCATCCTGCAGGCCAAGCAGGTTGTGGAGAGCGTGACGCGCTTCGTGGTGGGGTAGCGTCCTACCTCACACCCAGCCCATCAACTCCCGGCGGACCACCGCCTCGATCACCTGCATGCCCTCTTCGGAATCGTTGAGGCAGGGCAGATAGGCGAACTCCTTGCCGCCATTGTGCAGGAAGATCTCGCGGTTCTCGACATCGAGTTCTTCCAGCGTCTCCAGGCAATCGGCCGAGAAGCCGGGCGCGACGATCGCCAGCGATTTCGTCCCACCCTGCGCCAGCGCCTTCACGGTTTCGTCGGTGTAGGGCTGCAGCCACTCATCGGGGCCGAAGCGCGACTGGAAAGTCAGGCGGAAGCGCTCCTCGGAGAGGCCGAGCTTCTCGCGCAGCAGCCGGGCGGTGACGGCGCACTGGCAGTAATAGGGATCGCCCTTGAGCAGGTATTCCTTGGGCATGCCGTGCAGCGAGCAGAGGATCACTTCCGGCTCGAAGGAGAGCTTGCCGAGCGAGGCGCGGATCGAGCTGGCGAGCGCGTCGATGTAGGTCGGGTCGGCATAATAGGGATGGGCGACCCGTACTGTCGGCTGCCAGCGCATTTCCATCAGGGCGCGAAAGGCCTGGTCGCAGGCAGTCGCCGAGGTCGGCGCGGCGTATTGCGGGTAGAGCGGCACCAGGAGGATGCGGTCGCAGCCCTGCGCGATTAGGGCCTTCAGGCGGCTCTTCACATCGGGCAGGCCGTAGCGCATCGCCCAATCGACGGTGATGCGGCCATCGGCAGCCCCCACCAGTCGTTCGGCGAGCTTCTCCGTCTGCGAGCGCGTGATCGTCTTGAGCGGACCCTCATTGCGCTCATTGTTCCAGATCGAGGCGTAGTCCTTGCCCTTCCGGCCTGGGCGCGTCGACAGGATGATCAGGTTGAGGATCGGCCACCATTTCCAGCGCGGTTCCTCGATGACGCGGCGGTCCGAGAGGAATTCCTTGAGATAGGCCCGCATCGGCCGGTAGCTCGTGCCCTCGGGCGTGCCGAGGTTCATCAAGAGCACACCGATGCGGCCGCTTTTGATGGTGGCGTGGTCGGGAGGCAAACTCGGCTTGAGGCTCATCACATCCGCTTTCGTTCGGCTGTGATTTAGACGAGTTACGGTTTTCGTCCAGTCGGGCCGCATGGGGTGCGACACTGCGTAAGCAGGGGTCTCGCAAGCCGGCTAGGCTCTTGCTAGTCTTTATCGAAATCAAAACCGCAGGGGTTCACGCCGATGACCAAGATGACCCGCCGCCACGCGCTTCGCGTTCTCGGCGCACCCGCAGCCCTTGCCGCCACCACGCCGGTCGCGAAAGCGCAGACGCCGCCTGCGAGCTTCACGCTGCTGCTGGTCAACGACATCTACAAGATGAGCGACGACAAGGGCAAAGGCGGCTTCGCCCGGGCCTCCGGCATCGCCAAGGCCGAACGGGCGCGCGGCGTGCCGGTCCTGTTCTGCCATGCCGGCGACTGCTACTCGCCCTCGCTGATGTCGGGCTTCGACCAGGGCGCCCATATCGTCGCGATGCAGAACAAGATGGGCATCGACGTCTTCGTGCCCGGCAATCACGAATTCGACTTCGGCAAGGAGAATTATCTCAAGCTCGCTGCCGCACAGACCTATCCGACCTTCGCGGCGAATCTGCGCGATGCTGCCGGCAACCCGCTGCCGGGCCACAAGGATTCCCAGATCTTCGAGCTCGGCGGCATCAAGGTCGGGGTGATCGGCACGACCTTCGACCCGACGCCGCAGCTCTCCAATCCCGGCGACCTGAAATTCTCCTCGACCATGGAGGCGCTGCGGCGCGAGGCGCGCAAGCTGAAAAGCGAGGGCGCCGACATCCTCGTCGCAGTCGTGCATGCCGACCGGGCGATGGACTACGAGATCGTGCGCTCGCGGGTCGTCGACATCCTGCTGACCGGCCACGACCACGACCTTGCCATCGCCTATGACGGCAAGGTCGTAATGGTCGAATCGAACGAGGAGGGCAATTACGTCACCGCGATCGACATCGCCGCCAAGGCTTCGGGCGAGGGCGCCAATCGCAAGGTCGAGTGGACGCCGACTTTCCGCGTCAACGACAGCCGCGCCGCGACACCCGATCCCGAGGTCGCCGCCATCGTCAAGGGCTACGAGACCGAGTTGTCGAAGGAACTCGATATCGAGATCGCGACACTGGGCGCCCCGCTCGATTCGCGCACCGGGGTGATCCGCACGCAGGAGACCGCGATCGGCAATCTGATCGCCGACGCGATCAGGGCCGCGACCGGCGCGCAGCTCGCCATCACCAATGCCGGCGGCATCCGCGCCAACAAGCAATATCCCGCCGGCCACAAGCTGACGCGGCGCGACGTCTTGAGCGAACTGCCCTTCGGCAATGCGACCTCCATGGTCGAGATCACCGGCAAGGACGTGAAGGACGCGATCGAGAACGGCCTGCGCGATGCCCCTCAGGGCTCCGGCCGCTTCCCGGTGGTGTCCGGTCTTATCTTCGAGGCCGACCTCAAGCAGCCGCAGGGCTCGCGCGTCACCTCCGTGAAGGTCGACGGCAAGGAGATCGATCCGACCGGCAAATACACCGTCGCCACCAACAATTTCATGCTGACGGGCGGCGACGGCTATACCGCGCTCGGCCGCGGCAAGACGTTGATCGGCCTGACCGACGGCAAGCTGATGGCGAACGAGGTGATGGTCTATATCCGCCGCCTCGGCACGGTCGAAGCCAAGGTCGAGGGGCGGGCGGTGCTGAAATAGGCGGCGCTGCCTGGTCGTCCTGACGGGAACCCCTGCGGTCCTTCCGACCGCTGTTCAGCGGTCGGAACCGATGCGAGAAGTCAGCCAGACTTCGCGAAGCCCGGCCAGTAATGCCCGTCCGGGGTGGGGCGCTTGCCGAAGATCGCCTGGCCGACCCGGACCACGGTCGCCCCTTCCGCGATCGCTTCCTCGAAATCGCCGGTCATGCCCATGGACAGGCCGGTCAGGTCGGGATGGCGGGTAGCGGCCTCGTCACGCAGGCGGCGCAGCAGGGCAAAGCAGGGGCGCACCCGCGCCATGTCGGAGCTGAACAGAGCGAGCGTCATCAAGCCGCGCGGTCGCAGCTGCGGGAATTCGCCGAGCCGGTCGACGAAGGGCAGCAGCGCATCCGGATGCAGGCCGAACTTGCTGTCCTCGTCGGAGGTGTTGACCTGCAGGTAGACGTCGAGGCTGCGGCCATCGCGCTCCAGTTGCCGGTCGAGCAATTCGGCGAGCTTCAGGCTGTCGAGCGCATGGAACTCCCGGGCGAAGCGGGTGAGATACTTGACCTTGTTGCTCTGGAGATGGCCGACGATGCTCCAGTCGATGGCAAGATCGCCCAGCGCCTCGCGCTTGCCCATCGCCTCCTGGATCTTGTTCTCTCCGAAGGCGATGATGCCCGCCGCGAAGGCGCAGCGCAGAACCTGTGCCGGCACGGTCTTGGTGATCGGCAGCAACCGCACCGAGGCGCAGTCCCGCCCGGCGCGCGCGCAGGCCCGGGCGATGCGCTCCTCCACGGCGGCGAGATTGGCGCGGAACGTGCCGACCGGATCTGGGCCGAAGTGCTCGATATCAGCGGCGGAGAGCGATGTGTCGGTCGGGGGCTGGTCGAACTCTGCAGCAGTCAACGTTCCAATCCCCGTCGGCGCCCGTCGCGGCAGCCAGAAACTGGCATGGGCGAAGCATCATCTTCCGTATGCGTGGCCAGTCTAGTTGTGACATAGGCGCAGAGCTGGCCCGGGCAAAACGTCCAGTTGGATGTTATTGCGATGGGCCAGTTGTAGGCGCGCTTTCGCTCGAAGCTGTTCTACCGGGCAATGCCTGCCTTGGGCTGATAGGTCATCGTCCGCGCCACGCTCTGCGCCGGGCGCTTCTCGCCGGCCAGTACCTCGAAGTCGAGATGGTTCTCGGGCGGGACCAGCGGGCAGGTGACGAAATTGGTGAAGGCGCAGGGCAGCGCCACCGCATAGTTGAAGTCGATCCAGTCGATGCGGGTGTTCGCCGCATCAGTGAACTGCAATTCGATGACGCGGCCGGCGCCATAGGTGATCGGGCCGCTGGTCTTGTCGCGGACATGGGCGACGGGCTGCACGCCGGTCGGCGTGTCTTTGCCGATGAGCGCGACCGTGTGGCTCTTGCCGTCGCGCTTGAAGGTGAAGGTGCCCATGCGCGGCGTCGTCTCGCGCACGCCCGCCTCCACCGTCTCGGCCTCGAACTCGACGCGCTCGGCCGGGGTGTAGACGCCGGGAAGGCGCCAGGCGGGATCGTAGTCGAAGGCGGTGACGCCGGCATCCTCCAGGCGCGTCGCCTGGCGCGGGTCGCGCACGCGGACACCGTAGAGCCGGCTGCCGTCATGCTTGGTGCGGACGATGGTCTCGACCTCGTTCACGCCGAAATAGACCGGCACGCTCTTGCCATGGCCATAGGTCTGGTTGCGCCCTGGGATGATCTCGACCGGGCCCGCCGGGTATTCGCCATTCACCGACAGGGTCGGCCCCGAGGCGGGCGGGGTGAAGATGACCCGGCCGTTCTCGATCGACCAACGACCGGGAAGCAGCTCGAAGGCGACGTCGCGGTCGCTGTCTTCAAGCCAGTACTGGGCGACGAGCGCGGTCCAGCCATAGGGGCGGAACATGGTGGCGACATGGGCATGGCGCCATTCGCGCCACTGGCCTTCCAGATGTTCTCGCGTCGGCATGGTCGTTGTCCTTCGAAGGCTTTGAATGTCTGCTTGGGGCCGAGTGCCGGCCTAGCGGCCGGTGACCTCGGCCAGGAAGGCGAGGACGCCGCGCCAGGAGCCGTCATCGGCCTTGGCATTGCCGGAGGGCGTGCCGCCGCTGGTGTAGGGCACCTTCGAGACCGGGTGCTCGCGGCTGAGCTGCGTCGTCGGCACGAAGGGCAGGTTGATGGCGTGGCCGGCATCGTCGAAGTCGAGATGGCGGACGAGGTGGCGGTGGCCGTGCCGGCTCAAGGTGGAGACCACCATCCGCGAATAGAGGCTGGAGGGCCAGGCACGGTCGTCGCGGCCCGAGACCAGCAGCACCGGGCCGGCGATCTGCTCCACCGGGATGCGGGAACGTTCGGCCAGGGCGCGATCCTTCAGCCCCTCGAAGAAGACGGAATGGTGCCGGCTGGGCGGGGCATCGCCGGCCCAGGGATGCCAGTGCACGGCGGCATTGTCCTGCCAGAGATGGGGTAGGGGCACGCCGCCCCTGGTCCAGGTCACGCCCTGCCAGCCGCCGCGCGCCGGATCGCCGGCGCCCTGGGCGCCATGGACCATGGCGCCAGGCACATAGGCGATCACGGCCGAGACGAGCTCCGGGAAGGTTGCGCCCAGCAGGAGAGCGAGCTCGCCGCCGCGCGACTGGCCGCTGACCGCGACGAAACCGTCCCGCGGCTGGAGCTCGCGGTGCGCCCAGCGCAGGCCGGTTTCGAGATATTCGAGCGGCGTCTCCGTGATGAAGGGCGAGAGGCCGGGCGCCTTGAAATAGCCGAGCGCAAAGGCCTGGTAGCCATGCGAGGCGTAGAGCGCGCCGCGCGGCTCGTTGGTGCCGCCGCCCGAGCCGTTGAGCACGACCACCACGGGGTGCGGGCCCGGACCTGCCGGCGTGAACAGCGTGCCGACGAGTCCGTCCTCGCGGATTTCCCGGCGCGTTACCCCCGGCGCGGCGAAGCGCTGGAGAAGCTCGACCTCGGCGCGGGCGCCGTTAGCGGTCTCGGCGGTCAGCGCCGTCCACAAGGGCTGCATGACGTCGTCGGCGAAAAGCTCCTGGCTCGTGCCTTCAGCCGGGTGCTGGCCCCAGAGCAGGCCCATCGCCGAGACCTCGGCATAGTCGCCGCCGACCGGCGCGTCGCGGCTGAGGTCGACCACGCCATCGGCGTCGGCCATGAAGGTCGCCTGGCTGTCCCAGACGACGCCGCGCGAGCGCAGCGTCCGGGCGGAGACGGCGACGAGCTCATCGGGAGCTAGGCCAGTGACGGTGATCCGGCGCGGTTCGTCGATCTGGCCGTCGGCAGGCGTGACCGTGAGAACGGGCCGGGAGGTGGAGGGCGTCGTCATCTAGGCTAGTGTCCGTTGCATCACCGGTTTCCCTGGCCTGTCATGCGGTCGAGATAGGCATCGAGACGCTGGGCGAACTCCGCATCCAGCGTGGCTCCCGCCGGCAGACCGCCACCGCGTGGCCAGTGGCCGCCGCCAGTCGTCCAATCACTCTTCAATCTGGCGAGCTTGGCCTGCCAGTCAGTGGACTCCTCCGCGGCCGCAGGATCGAAGGCGAGGAGGAAGACGCCGCGCCCTTTCGGATCGCCGCGGCCGCCGCCGGCGATCCCCGCCATGAGTTCGACCACGAGCCCGAGCAGCGAGCCGACCTGGCCCCCGCGCGGCAGCAGCGCCGCGACTTCGGCGGCGACGCTCGTCGGGCGGCCATCGCCATCGAGCGCGATTCCCTCCGGCAAAGGCCTGCCGGTGGCACGGGCGGTACGGATATCGGCCATGGTGGCGCTGCTGCTCGCGACGTCGATGAGAACGCGCTCCTCGCTCCGGCCCATGGCGATAGCGAGCGGATTGGTGCCGATCACGGCCTGCGTGCCGCCATGCGGGGCGACGAAGGGCGGGCCTTCGGCGCCAGCAAGGCCAACGAGCCCGGCATCGGCGATATGGCGGACGAAGGGGGCGAGCCGGCCAAAACCGCGGACGCCGCGCAGGAAGATGGCGGCGAGGCCGAACTGCTGGGCGGCGACTTCGAGATCGAGCGTGGCGGCCGCGACGGCGAGCGGCGCGAAACAAGAGGAGCTGTCGTGCCAGCTTATGGCCTGCGGCTCGTACGTCGTCGGGAGAGGCGCGGCGTCGGCGGTCCACTCGTCGAGCATGGCGATGCCAAAGCGCGGCAGGCCGAGCGCGTCGGCCTCCACCAGAGCGGAAGCAGCGAGCCTTGCCGCCGGGCTGTCGCCGAGCGCGGCCGACAGCTTTGCTACTGCATCGGGGCCCGCGATCATGGGCCGGTGCTCCGCGTGGCGCCGCCGATCCTGATTTCGTTTTCCGAGAGATAGCCCAGCGTCATCAGGCGCTCGATCAGGAACTCGCGGGCATGCCGGATATGGGCGGTCTCGATCGCGGCGGCGCGCTCGCCGTCGCCGACCTCGATCGCATCGACCAGCGCCGTATGCTCGTCGGAATGCTGCCCGGCCTTGACGGTGAAGTCGATGGCGAAGCGCAGCAGCCGTTCGAGCTCGTCGAACAGGCTTTCCGACAGAGCGATGACGCGCTTGTTGCGGCTGCAGCGGGCGATGGCGACATGGAAGCGCCGCGCCACCTGCTGCATGGCGCCGACATCGAGCGGCGCGGCATATTCCGCGACGATCCCGCGCAATTCGGCGATCTCAGCGGCGGTGGCATAGCGCGCTGCCTGCCGGGCGGCGTGCGGGCCGATGGCGGCGCGCAAATCGAGGATCTCGTGGACCGCCTGGAAGGTGATGGCGGCGACGCGATAGCCGCTGCGGGGCAGGATCGCGATCAGCCCGTCGGCGGCGAGCTTCTGCATGGCGTCGCGCACCGGCGTCTTCGAGACCTCGTAGCGATCGGCGATGGCGGCGGCGTCGAGCGTCGTACCCGGCGCGATCTCGCAGCGCATGATCTCCCGCCGGAGCGCGAGGTAGATGCGCTCCGAAACGGGGGTATGGGCGGTGGCGGCTGGGCTGGTGTCGAGGCTCATGAGTCTTCGATCTCCAGCGTCGTCAGTGCTTGGCCCAGGGCACGAAGCGCCGCTCCAGCGCCTCCAGCGCGAGGATGGTGAGGTAGCCCATGGCCGAGATCACCACGATGCCGACGAACATCCGGGAGACCGCGAAGGTCTGCCAGGACGCCCAGATGAAGAAGCCGACGCCGCTGCGAGCGCCGAGGAACTCGGCGGCGGCGATGATGATGTAGGAGGAGCCGGCGGCGAGCTTCAGCCCGGTGAAGATGTTCGGCAATGCAGCTGGGAAGGCGATGCGTCGGAAGGTCTGGAGGCGGCTCGCGCCGGCATTCTTGGCGACATCCATGTAGATCTGCGGCGTCTGCATTACCCCGCTCATGGTGTTGTAGAGCATGAGGAAGAAGACGCCGATGGCGATGACCACGAATTTCGAGGCATCGCCGACGCCGAAGATCAGCAGGATCAGCGGCAGGATGGCGATCTTCGGCACGGGATAGAGCGCCGAGAAGATCGGCCCGAGCACCCGCCGGGTGGGCCGCGACAGGCCGAGGATCAACCCCATGACGATGCCCGGTACCGCGCCCATGGCGTAGCCGACGCCGACGCGCTGCAGCGTGGCGCCGATATGGTCGAAGAGCTCGAAGCTCAGCACCATCCGCCAGGCAGTCTGCGCGATCGCGCTCGGCGCTGGAAAGAAGCGCCGGTCGATCAGGTTGAGCTGGCTGGACACTTCCCAGAGCAGCAGCAGGAGCAGCGGGCTGAAATAGGAGGCGAGCCGGAACCATTGCTCGCGCCGGGCGGGCGCCTTGAGCCGGCGCAGCTCGTCTTCCGTCAGGGTCGCAGGGATGGCGCTCATCTCAGGCCCTCGCCGGGGAGGCCAGCAAATGCCAGACCTCGTAGGTCAGATCCCAGAAGCGCTTGTCGCGCCGCATCTCGACGACGTCGCGCGGGCGCTCGAACGGCACTTTGAGGTCGGCGACCAGCGTGCCGGGGCGCGGCGACATCACGAGCACACGGTCGGCCAGCGTCAGCGCCTCGTCGACGCTGTGGGTGATGAAGACCACGGTCTTGCCGGTCGTCTCCCAGATGCGCAGCAGCTCCTGCTGCAGGGTGAGGCGGGTCTGCTCGTCGAGCGCGCCGAAGGGCTCGTCCATCAGGAGGATGTCGCGGTCGTCGACGAGCGCGCGTGCCACCGAGACGCGCTGCTTCATGCCGCCGGAGAGCTGGTGCGGCCGGGCCCCGGCGAAATCGGCGAGGCCGGTGAGCGCCAGCAGTTCGGCGACCCGCTTGTCCTGCTGAGCGCGCGAGACGCCCTTGAGGCAGAGTGGAAAGGCGATGTTCTCCGAGACGGTCAGCCAGGGCAGGACCGAGGCTTCCTGGAAGACCATGGCCGGCGGGGTCGTGCTGTGCAACTTGATCGTACCGCTGAGCGTCTGCTCGAGATCGGCGAGGATGCGCAACACCGTGGTCTTGCCACAGCCGCTCGGCCCGACGATGCAGACGAACTCGCCTGGTGCCACGGAGAAGCTGACATCGGAGACGGCGACGGTCACCCGGTCGCCCTCGCTGTCGTAGAACGCCTTGGTCAGATGGGCGACCTCGATGGCGGGCCGGGTCACTTCGGGGGGAGCAGGGCTCACGAGCTTGAGCGCCGGCGCCATCAGGGCTTGCTCGCGGCGAGCTCGTTGGCGCGCTTCAGCAGATCGAGGCGGTAGACGGCATCGATCTTGGCCGGGCCCTTGTATTCGAGCGCGCCGCGCTTGCGGAAGAACTCCTCCTGCTCGCGCACCGAAGCCATGTCGATGGCGCCATCCTCGGAGCGGACGGTGTAGGGGATGCCGCGCAGGGCGTCGCGCTCGGTCCCGGTGTACTTCGCGACGATGTCGAGGATCTTGTCGTCCTGCCAGCCGCCCTTGTCGAGCAGGCGGGCAGCCTTGAGATAGCCCGCCATGAAGCGCACCACTGCATCCTCGTTCTTGGCGACGAAGTCCTGGTTGAAGGCGATCAGCCCGAGCTCGGTGCCGAAGGTGTGGTCCTCGACCAGCCGGCGGCCGAGGCCTTGCTTTTCGAGCTGCCGGGCAAAGGGCTCGATGCTCCAGCCGGCCTCAAGCCCGCCATTGGCGAAGGCAGCGGCCGTGGCCGGCGGCGGCAGGTAGACCGGCTCGATGTTCTCGATCGTCAGCCCGCCCTTTTCCAGCGCCTTGGCGACCGAGAACATGCCGAAGCCGCTCGGCCCGGGAATGCCGACGCGCTTGCCCTTGAGACCGGCGACGCTGCGGATGCCGGCGTCCCAGGCCTTCTGCGAGATCATGAAGGGCGAGGGCGAGGGCACCGTCGCCGGCATCCGGGCCGAGGTCGCGATGATCGCGACGGTGGCGCCGCGGTCGAGCGCGTTGAACAGGCCGGCGCCCCAGGTCGCGGCGCCCGCCTCGATGTTGCCGGAGGCGAGCAGCTGGATGGTCTCGGCCGTGCCGCCCTTCGGTTGGAGCGTCACCTCGACGCCGAATTCCCTGAAGAAGCCGAGCTCCCTGGCGACGAAGAACGGCGCGTAGTCGGCGAAGGGCGAATAGAGGAACTCGACCTTGGGCAGCTTCTGGGCCCGGGCTGTCGAGGCAAAGGCGGGAGCGAGGGCGGTGGCGGCCGCAGCTGCCATGAGATCACGACGGCTGATTGAAGGCATGCGCGGCTCCATACGCCAATGTGGCCCGTCGGTTCCAGGGCCTGACGAGGCCGCCACCGACTTCCCGCGAAGCAGCGCTACCGGGAGCTGCTGCCGGCGGGCGGAGCGTCCACCCGGATAGGGTTGCTTACAACTGATGTATCAATCACGCAATCTGATATTTCCATAACTGCGCTTGGTGCTGATCGGCCTGCCTTCGACGTCGGCTCGTTCAGCTGCCGCGTGCTCGCCGGAGCTGGCGCCTGGGAGCCGATCGTCGCGGTTCATTCGGCTGCAGGTCATGGACGGCTTGATCGCGGCTGCCTTTGCGGCTCTCATGCGGTTTCCCGGTTCGCTTTCGGGAAAGCTGGATGATCGGTGTCGAATTTGCCGGGAGTCCCGACAATCCAGGGTCCGCAGTCGTCCGGGAACGGACGAGCATGACGGAGCCGAGACGGCGGCGCGGCATGGATTATCGTGCTGCAAGGAGGAACGATGACGATCGAACTCGGACGTGCTCGAGACACGATGCGGCGATCCGCGGGCGCCGTGGCATGCGGCATCGCGTTGCCGCTCCTGCTGGCTGGCTGCGGTGGCGGCGAGGGGCTGTCGTCGTCCTCGAATAGTGCTGCAAGCGCGCCGGCCCCGGCCGGGATCTCGCGCAATGCCCTGATCGGGCGCTGGGGTGTCGCATCCTTTCACACGGAAAAGGACCGCAAGCGCACGGAAGCCGAGGCGCGGGCGCAGTGCAAGCAGCCCTATGTCATCGCGCAGGGCCCCGGCGACGGCGTGATGATGCACGCCGCCGACGATCCCAAGCTCTATGAGCTCAGGCTGAAGGCCGGAGCCGGGGGCAAGACCTATCTCGGCTTCGAGGCGCCGGCCGGCGATCCGCAGGACCGTGAATTGCTGTCGGTGAAGCCGAAGGAAATCGTGGCGCGCTTCGTCGATCCCGACGTGCATGCCCGCTATGGCACCTTCATCTACAGCCGCTGCGGCTGAACGGAGGCGATCAGATGAACCAGATCATTCGCGCCGCCCTGCACGGCCTGATCGTCTCCGGGCTCGGGCTGGCGCCTGCTCTCGCCTTGCCGGGCGTCGCGGCGGCGCAGCCGCGCCCGCCAGCGGCGCTCCAGGAGACGATGGACGTCGGCGATGAGCCGGGCCGTGTCTCGACCGAGGAGGTCAGCATCACCGAGGGGCCCTATGCCCGCCAGATGGTGCTGTATCGCTCGAACGAGGCACCCGGCACCGTGGTGATCCATTCGGCCGAGCGCTTCCTTTATGTGGTGCAGGGCAATGGCCGGGCCTTGCGCTATGGCATTGGAGTCGGCCGCGAGGGCTTCACCTGGTCCGGCCAGGTCCAGGTCAGCCGCAAGGCGGAATGGCCGGACTGGCGCCCGCCGCCGGAGATGCTGCAGCGCCAGCCCTATCTGCCGCGCTTCATGGCCGGCGGCCCCGGCAACCCGATGGGAGCGCGCGCGCTCTATCTCGGCTCGACCGTCTTCCGCATCCACGGCACCAACCAGCCGGAGACGATCGGGCAGGCGATCTCGTCGGGCTGCTTCCGGCTCGCCAATGGCGACATCGCCGACCTCTACGATCGCGTGCCGCTCGGTACCAAGGTCGTCATCCGCCACAAGGCGACGCTGTGACCGGCCCCGCCGCCTCCGCCGACCTGCAGAAGGAACAGACAGACATGTCGAAGGTCTCCTGGATTGCCCGCTGTGGTCTCGGCCTCGCCGCCCTCGCGGCTTTCGCACTTCCCGCCGCTGCCGGCACGCTCGACACCGTAAAGCAGCGCGGCGCGTTGCAATGCGGGGTCAGCGAAGGGGTGGTCGGCTTTTCGGAGAAGGACGCCCAGGGCGCCTGGCGTGGCTTCGATGTCGATTTCTGCCGCGCCGTCGCGGCGGTCGTGCTCGGCGATGCCGGCAAGGTCGCCTTCACCCCATTGTCGGCGAGCCAGCGCTTCGATGCGCTGAAGGGCGGCACGGTCGATCTCTTGGCGCGCAACTCGACCTGGACGCTGGGACGCGAGGCCGAGCTCGGATTGGCGTTCGCCGGCATCACCTATCATGACGGCCAGGGCTTCCTGGCGAAGCGCGCGCTCAAGGTCGATTCAGCCCTCTCGCTCGACAAGGCGAAGATCTGCGTCGAGGCCGGCACCACCACGCAGCTCAACCTCGCCGATTTCTTCAAGGCCAACTCGATGACCTATGAGGAGAAGGTCTATCCGAGCGCAGCCGAGGCCTTCGCCGCCTTCGAGGGTGGGCAGTGCGACGTGCTGACCCGCGACCAGTCGGCGCTGCACGGCGAGCGGCTCAGGCTGGCCAAGCCCGCCGAGGCGATCGTGCTGCCGGACGTGATCTCGAAGGAGCCGCTCGGGCCGGTGGTGCGCAGCGACGACTTCCCCTGGTTCACGGTGGTGAAATGGGTGAATTTTGCGCTGGTCAATGCCGAGGAACTCGGTGTCTCCGCTGCGAATCTCGATGAGGCACTGAAGTCGCAGAAGCCGGATGTGCGTCGCTTCACCGGTGCTGAGGGCGGTTTCGGCAAGGCGCTCGGCCTCGAGGCGGACTGGGCGGTCCGCGCCGTCAAGGCGGGCGGGAGCTATGCCGAAATCTATGAGCGCAACCTCGGCACCGGCTCGAAGCTCGGCATCCCGCGCGGCCTCAACCAGCTCTGGAGCATGGGCGGCGTGCTCTACGCGCCGCCGCTGCGATAGGCGCCGGTCGTCCGGCTTCAGGACTGGAACAGGCGGCTGTACTGCGTCTCGTGCCAGGCGCTCGCCATCGCCAAAGCGGGAGCGAGGTTACCGATCTCATCGTCGCCAAGCGAGCGGGCTTGGGCCGCAGCCTCCTCGATGGCCGTGGTGGCCTCGATGAGCAGGCGCTGGCCGGCGGTATGGCCGAGCGGCACGAGCTTGATCGCAGCGGTCACCTGCCCCTCGACATAGACCCAAAGAAACCCTTTGAGGGCCGCTTCCGGGGCGATGCGCCAATGCTGGCCGGCGAGAGCGAAGGCGGCGGCGTAGGTCAGCGTGTCGCCAGCATGATGTCGGGCGGCGGGGACGTCGAGATCGGCGAGCAGCCGCAGCAGCGCCTCGCCCTGCCGCCTGTCCTCGCGCTGGAATTCCCGGCTTTCACGCCCGGCCGCGAGCCAGGCATTGGCCATCAGGAAGCGCTCCTGGTCGCCTTCCTCCAGCGCCGTCGCCATGCGCCAGAACAGTGCGCCGTCGAGCTGCGCGACATTGGCCCTGAGCGTGCCGAGGATCCAGTCGCGTGCGCTCACTTCGTCCGAGACCCAACCGGCATGGACGGCCGCTTCGAGCCCGCGCGAATAGGAGAAGCCGCCGACCGGCAGGCCTTGGCTCACCAGGCGCAGCAGATGCAGCGGGAGCGAATCCCGGTCGCCGTCGGAGGTTGGGGCGCCGTCCATCTCTCAGGCCTCGGCCGGGCTGGCCTCGCTGGCGCGCTGCGTCGGCAAGCCGCCATGCGCGACGATGAAATCGACGATCGTGTCGAGGCCCTTGCCGCGCGAGAGATCGGTGAAGCCGAAGGGCCGCTTTCCGCGCATCCGGGCCGCATCCGTCTGCATCACGTCGAGATCGGCGTTCACATAAGGGGCGAGGTCGCTCTTGTTGATGACGAGGAAGTCGGAGCGGGTGATGCCCGGCCCGCCCTTGCGGGGGATATCCTCGCCCTGGCACACGGAGATGACATAGAGCGTCAGGTCGGCGAGGTCGGGCGAGAAGGTCGCTGCCAGATTGTCGCCGCCGGATTCGATGAAGACGATGTCGAGATCGGGGATCCGCCGGTTGATCTCGGCGATGGCCTGCAGGTTGATCGAGGCGTCCTCCCGGATCGCCGTATGCGGGCAGCCGCCGGTCTCGACGCCGACGATGCGCTCCTCCGGCAGGGCCTGCCGACGCACCAGGACCATGGCGTCTTCCTTGGTGTAGATGTCGTTGGTGACGACGGCGATGGAGTAGTCCTCCCGCATCGCCTTGCACAATTTCTCCGTGAGCATCGTCTTGCCCGAGCCGACGGGGCCGCCGATGCCGACGCGGAGGGGGCCGTTCTTCGAGATCATGAGCGCAGGGCCTCGAACGATGGACGTGTGATGCAGCCTACAGGCTTCCCGCGTCGGATTCAGCCGTGATGGTGATCGTGCTTCCCGTCGCCATGGGAATGCCCATGGTGATGCGAATGCCCGTGGCCGTGATCATGGTGCCCGTGGTCATGCGAATGCGTTTGGTCATGGCTGTGGCCATGATCGTGTTCATGTCCATGGTCATGCGCGTGGCTGTGGCCATGGCCGGAATAGGCGCCGCGCACCGGGTCGAAGGGCGCGACGATGTCCTCGACCTCGGCGCCGAGCCCTTCGAGCATGGCCTTGATGACATGGTCGCGCAGGATCAGGATGCGGTTTGTCGCGATGGAAGCGGCGAGATGACGGTTGCCGATGTGCCAGGCGAGTTCGGCAAGATGCAGCGGATCACGGGCCCGGATCGCATAGAGCGGCTCGTCGGCGGCGGCGATCTCGACCAGGCCGCCGCCCTCGATCGCCAGGGCGTCTCCGGCGGACAGCACGACGGTTTCGGGCAGGTCGACAAGAACCTTGTTGCCATCGATGGTTTCGATCATGCGCCGGCGCAGATGCCGCGCGTCGTGCTCGAGGACCGCGCGGCCGAGCACAGGCTCATGCGGCGTGGCCGCATCACCCGCGCGTCGGACGGCTATCGCTTTCAACATGCTGAACCCCGTTTCGGACGCGGTCCTGCTCGCGCTGGGATGAAAGTCCGAGAACTATCCCAAAGCGAGACGGGGCGTCAGTCTCCGGTTGCAGAACAGCTTCGATCCGGATGTTCGTCAACGCTCGATCGAGGATCAATTGCTTCAATTGCCCAAACAATGGGCGAATGCTGATAATACAGGCTCTAAATTGCTCTCGGTTGAAGCATGGGGCGGCTTACGCCGGCTGAAGCGCGGTCCATGAACGCAGTTGTGCCTACTCGATCCTCCGAACCGGCCCATTCGACCGTGGCTTCGCCGGCTCGCGCCCAGTATGCGGCGCAACCGAGCGCGTGGCCTGCCGAGCTCGAGCTGTGGTTCGCGCTGAATGCCGGCAAGACCCGCCTCGTCCGCCGCCGTCATTTCGGCCCGCTTGTCGTGCAGCGGCCGTTCCACCCGGAGAAGGACGGGACCTGCCATGTCTACCTGTTGCACCCGCCGGGCGGTGTCGCCGGTGGTGACCGGCTCGATCTGCGCTTCCATCTCGACGCCGGAGCGCGCGCGCTGCTGACGACCCCCGGCGCGACGAAATTCTACCGCAGCGAGCACAGCGCCGGCACGCAATCGGCCGATATCGCGGTCGGCGCCGGCGCTGTCTGTGAATACCTGCCGCAGGAAACCATCGTCTTCGACGGGGCCGATGCGCGGATCGAGACCAAGGTGTCGCTTGCCGCCGACGCCAGCTATGTCGGCTGGGACTTCCTGTGCCTTGGGCGCCCGGCTGCAGGCGAGCGCTTCGAGACGGGGCGCCTCAGCCAGCGCATCGAGATCGTCCGGAATGGCAGGCCGATCTGGTTTGAGCGCCTGGAACTGCGGGGCGGCTCGCCTCTGCTGGAGGCTGCCTTTTCCCTGGCCCGCCAGCCGAGCTGGGGAACGATGGTCTATGCCGGCACGGTCGCCGAGAATGCGGCGGAGCAGGTGCGGGCCGCGATCGGCGCAGCGGGAGACGGCGTCTTCTCGGTCAGCCAGCTCGAAGAGGCCGTGGTCTGCCGCTATCTCGGGCCGCGGGTCGCGGACGGCAAGGCCTTGTTCGTGCGGGCATGGAACGTGCTTCGGAGCCTGGGGCAGGGCAAGGTGGCCGATATTCCGCGCATCTGGGCCACCTGAAACGATCGATTGCGAGGATGGGGGAAGGCGATGGAGCTGCTTCCGCGCGAGAAGGACAAGCTTCTGCTCTTTACCGCGGCGCTGCTGGCAGAGCGGCGCAAGGCACGAGGCGTCAAGTTGAACTATCCGGAGACCGTCGCCTATCTGTCGGCGGCCATCCTGGAAGGCGCGCGCGACGGGCGTACCGTGGCGGAGCTGATGTCCTATGGCGCGACGCTGCTGACGCGCGAGGATGTCATGGAAGGCGTCCCGGAGATGATTCACGACGTGCAGGTCGAAGCCACCTTTCCGGACGGAACCAAGCTGGTCACCGTCCACAACCCGATTCCGTGAGGCGGCGAGATGATCCCGGGCGAGTTCTTCATCGAGGACGGCATGATCGAGCTCAATGTCGGCCGCGAGCGGCGGTCGATCGAGGTCGCCAATTCCGGCGACCGGCCGATCCAGGTCGGTTCGCACTACCATTTCTACGAGACCAACGCGGCGCTGCGTTTCGAGCGCGAGACGGCGAGGGGCTTCCGGCTCGACATTCCGGCGGGGACGGCCGTCCGCTTCGAGCCGGGACAATCGCGCACGGTCGCGCTGGTCGCGCTGGACGGCGACAGGGTGGTCTACGGCTTCAACGCCAGGGTCATGGGCAGACTGGAGGCCTGAGATGGCGCGCATCACCCGCGAGAACTATGCCTCGCTCTACGGTCCGACCAAGGGCGACCGCATCCGCCTCGCCGATACCGAGCTCGTGATCGAGATCGAGACGGATCACACGATCTACGGCGAGGAGGTCACCTTCGGCGGCGGCAAGGTCATCCGCGACGGCATGGGCCAGAGCCAGCGCAATGCCGCGGAGGTGCCCGACCTTGTCATCACCAATGCGGTGATCCTCGACCATTGGGGCATCGTGAAGGCTGATGTCGGGATCAAGGACGGGCGCATCGCCGCGATCGGCAAGGCCGGCAATCCCGACATCCAGCCCGGCGTCGACATCGTCATCGGTCCCGGCACCGACGTGATCGCCGGCGAGGGCAAGATTCTGACTGCCGGCGGCGTCGACGCCCATATCCATTTCATCTGTCCGCAGCAGGCGGAGATGGCGCTTGCCAGCGGCACGACCACGCTTGTCGGCGGCGGCACGGGCCCCTCCGTCGGTACGCTCGCCACCACGGTGACGCCGGGCCCATGGTACATTCACCGCATGCTCGAGGCGATCGAGGACCTGCCGCTCAATATCGGCCTGCTCGGCAAGGGTAATGCAAGCCTGCCCGAGCCGTTGCGCGAGCAGGTCCGGGCCGGCGTCATCGGCCTCAAGCTGCATGAGGACTGGGGCACGACTCCGGCGGCGATCGACAATTGTCTGTCCGTCGCCGACGAGATGGACGTTCAGGTCGGGCTGCATTCCGACACGTTGAACGAGAGCGGCTTCGTCGGTGACACCTTTGCGGCGACGAAAGGCCGCGCGATCCACTCCTTCCATACGGAAGGAGCCGGCGGCGGCCATGCGCCGGACATCATCACAGCGGCCGGCCAGGAGAACATCCTGCCCTCCTCGACCAATCCGACCCGCCCCTACACCGTCAACACCATCGACGAGCATCTGGACATGCTGATGGTGTGCCACCATCTCAGCCCGCGGATCCCCGAGGACGTGGCCTTCGCCGAATCGCGAATCCGCAAGGAGACGATCGCAGCCGAGGACATCCTCCACGATCTCGGCGCCTTCTCGATGATGTCGTCGGATTCGCAGGCGATGGGTCGCGTTGGGGAGACGATCCTGCGCTGCTGGCAGACGGCCCACAAGATGAAGGTCCAGCGCGGGCCACTGCCCGAAGACAACGCGCGCAACGACAATTTCCGCTGCAAGCGCTATGTCGCCAAATACACGATCAACCCGGCGATCACCCACGGCTTTGCCCATGAGGTCGGCTCGATCGAGATCGGCAAGCGTGCTGACCTCGCGCTCTGGAAGCCGGCCTTCTTCGGCGTCAAGCCGTCGCTCGTGCTGGTGGGCGGGATGATCGCCACCGCCCCGATGGGCGATCCGAACGCCTCGATCTCGACGCCGCAGCCGGTCCATTACCGGCCCATGTTCGGCGTGCTCGGGCGCGCCCGCGGCAAGACCGGGGTCACCTTCGTCTCGCAGGCGGCGCTCGATGACGGGATCGGCGACAGGCTCGGCCTGCAGAAGCAGCTGGTGGCGGTGAAGGGCACGCGTGGGGTCCGTAAGAAGGACATGATCCACAACGCGCTGACACCGAAGATCGAGGTCGACCCGCAGAATTACCAGGTGCGCGTCGACGGCGAGCTGATCACTTGCGAACCCGCGACCTCGCTGCCGATGACGCAGCGCTACTTCCTGTTCTGAGGGAGGGGCAGCCAGCACTGAACTTCGCCGTGGGAGAAGTTCCATCGGCTTGGGGATAGTGACGCGCCGTGCCGGGGACGATCCCGGTGAAGGACGGCAAGAAGATCGGCGCCGGTGGCGTGAGTCGACCTGAAACGAACGTTTGATGGGTCGCCTTGATCAGTGCCCCGAGGGGCGATAGTGACGAAAGCCTGCGTCCCGTCGCGGAACGGGCATTCGGCCGGAATGCGGCCGCCGCGAGAGCCGAGGGCGCTCGAGGCAGGGCATGAGAGCACGCAGCGCGAGAAAGCCGGCCCGGACCGCGACGGCGGAGGTGACGAAGCCAAGCCCGATGCGCGGCGAGATCCTCGCCGCCGCTGCCGAGATCATCGTACGCAAAGGCTATGGCGCCTGCACGATGCGGGCGGTGGCGGCGCTGATCGATATGAAGGCCGGCAGCCTCTATTATCACTTCAAGTCGAAGGACGAGATCGTCGAGGAGATCCTCAACCAGGGCATCGAAACGCTCCATGCCCGGGTGGCGGAGGCGATCCGCAGCCTGCCGACCGACGCGCCGTTCGCGGGCCGGCTGTCCGCGGCGGTCGGGGTGCATATTTCGAGTCTGGTCGGCAAGGACCAGAACTACATGCACGTCTACGAGCACCTGCCGCCAGTCATCAAACGGCGCAGCCGCAAGATGCGCGAAACCTATGCCCAGCTCTGGCACGATCTCTTCGCCGGCGGCGTCGCCAGTGGCGAGGTCGATGCCAGCATCGACCTGCAGCTGCTGGTGCCGTATTTCCTCGGCGGGCTAAACCGCGTGCCGGAATGGATGCGCGCCAGCGGCGCCAGCAGCGACCAGGTTGCGGCGCTGGCCATCGCGACCCTGCTCGACGGGATCAGGGCCGGGCGATAGCGGCTGCGATCAGGCGCGACTATGCCGGCGCGAGGCCATGGCGACGACGATCACGACGGCGACCATCAGCGAGCTCACCACGATCAGGGCCGTTGCCAGCGAGACGGCGGTCATGACCGCGCTGGCGAGGATGATCCCGGTGGCATTTGCGGTGCGCAGCAATGCGAAGACTTCGGGCCGCTTTTCGGGCGGTGCGAGGGAATCGAGGGCAAGCGAATAGTGGGTGCCTAACGGAGCAAGAACCGCTCCGACCAACACGGCGCCAAGGACTGTCGCAGCCATCGAGAGCTGGGCCGCGCCGAGGATGGCCCCGGCCGTCATGATCATCAACTGGATCAGGACGGCGCGGCGGCTTCCCATGCGGTTGCGGACGCTGACCCAGATGCCGCCGGCCACCGAGGCGATGCAGAGCGGGACGGTGAAGAGGATTGCCAGAGCAGGGGCGTAGCCGAAATGCAGCGCCAGGGCGACGGCGCCGATCTCCAATGCCGCCACGGTGGAGCTGCCTGCCGCGGCGCAGACCAGCCAGAGCAGGATTGCCGGGCTGATGACCGAGGCGTCGGCCCGATGGACCTCTTCCGTCGGCGTCGACATCACGGTCGGAACGAGCAGGGCCGGGATTGCGCCAAGGGCTGCGATGACCAGAACGGCGAATACGGGGGACATGGTGCCCAGTCCGGAAGCCGCTACGGGAGCCAGGACGAACGTCACCTCGTTCAGCGTGGCCGCGATGCCGAGCGCCCTCGGTAGCTTCGTTGGCGGCGTGAGCTGGTTGAGGATGGTCCGAAGATATCCGAACGCCGCGCCGTTCACCGCCCCTGCCAGCGCCGAGAACGCCACCAGCCAGACGAAGGGCGCCGAGTAGTACGCCAGCAAGGCGACGGCGCCGAGGGACACCGTGCGGAACAGTATCAGCAGCCGCAGAAAGCTCGCTGGCGGCAGGCCCCGCCCTGCCCGGGTAATCGGGATCGCACCGGCGACCTGGGCCAGCGTCATCGCCAGGATCATCCCCGCCCCGCCGCTGGTGTCTCCCGTCAGCGCCAAGGCGACCAGTGCAAAGGCGACCGGCCCGGCGGCTTGCGGGACGGTCAGGGTCGCGGAGGAGATGAACCAGCGAATCAGCGGCACTGAGCTTGCCGTCCTGGTCGTGGCAATCGTCATGGGCCGGCCCCAGCGAAAAGGGCCGGGCCGTTCCCGGACATTGAACTCCCCTAGAGGGGAGCGAGGACGTTACCTCGGGAGCTTGGTTAGCAAGCCATGCGATGCTGTCAATCCGAGCGTTCGAACAGCGGCGCGGCCGTGTCACCGTCGCGATGCTGCTATTCAGGCGCGGTCCAGTAGTTGGCGAGCGAGACCGGCCTCGCTGCTTGCCCGGCTTCCTGGATGGCGAGGCAGAGGGCCACGGCGTTGCGCGCTTCGATCAGGCTGAGCGATGGCTCGCCTTCGCCGGCGAAGGAGGCGAGTGCCGAAGCAAGGTTTTGTTCGAGCTCGAACAGCTCTCCCGAGAAGGCGATCGCGCGCTCGCCGGCATCGCTCTCGCCGGCCGCCTGGACCCAGAGCGAGAAGCTCGGATGCTCGGCGCGGTCGAAGGCGCCGCTCCAGCTGGTGCGGATCGCGCCCGCGCTGCCGGCGATCTCGAGCAGGGAATGGTGCTGGAAGCCGGCAAGGCACTGCGTCACCAGCGCGCTCGAGCCATCCGGCCAGTCGAGCAGGGCCGAGAGCGTCTGCGGCATCGCCGAGCCGTCGCTGGCGCGCGCCGTGACGCGGTGGGGCAGGCCGTTCTCCCTAGCGTACCACATCACGAGATCGACGAAGTGGACGAGCTCCTCCAGGCTGTAGGAGCCGACCCGCGCCTCGTCCTGCCGCCAGCCGCCCGAGCCCGGCCGAAACGGGCGGCGGAAGAGCGAGAGGTGCTGATGCGTCACGCGCCCGATCTCGCCACCGGCGATGATCTCGCGCACCTGCCGCCATTGCTGCGACACCCGCAATTCATGATTGACCGCAACCTTGCGGCCGCTCGCCTGTGCCGCGGCGAGCACCGCGTCGCATTCGGCCAGAGTGACGCCGAGCGGCTTTTCCAGGATGACATGCTTGCCGGCCCTCAGGGCCGCGACGGCGTGGCGCGCATGCAGATGGTTCGGCACGGCGATCGCGACGACGTCGAGCGGCAGGGTGATCAGGTCCTCGAAGCTGCGGACGAGGCGGGCCTCGGGATAAGCGGACGCGGCAGCCTCGGCGGTCGCATCGCCATGGCAGAAGATGGCTGCGAGCTCGGCGCCCGGCAGCTGCGCATAGACCCGCGCATGCAGGCGCCCCCAGGCGCCGAACCCTGCGAGCCCGACCCGCATGACGGTCAAGCCTTCTTCGTGGTGATGCCGTCGGCGACGCTGCGGAAGCGGTTCGCGGCAGCGTCGGCATTGCGCAGGAGCAGCGAGAAGTCGTTGGCGACCGAGACGAAGTCGAAGCCCGAGCGGATATGGTGCTCGGCGATCTCGTCATTGGGCGCGAGCGCGCCGACCGCCTTGCCGGAGGGCCGGCAGCGCCTGAGCCCGTCCTCGATCGCTGCCGTGACATCGGGATGGGCGGCCTGTCCAGGCATGCCCATGCTGGCGGCAAGATCGCCCGGCCCGAAGAAGACGGCATCGACCCCGTCCACCGCCGCGATCTCCTCGCAGCGGTCGAGCGCCTCCCTGGTCTCGATCTGGACGATCAGGAAGAGCGACTGGCTCGCCTGCGCCGCATAGTCCCTGAAGCGGGTATAGCGGCTGGCTCGGTGCATCGCCGCAATGCCGCGGATGCCGTGCGGTGGATAGCGCAGCGACTGGACGGCGCGGGCAGCCTCTTCCGGCGTCTGCACGAAGGGCAGCATCAGCGTGGCGATGCCGGCGTCGAGATGCTGCTTGATCAGCAGCGGATCGTTCCAGAGCAGCCGCACGATCGGCACGGTCGGCGTCGCGGCGATGGCGCGGCAATGCGCCATCGCGTCATGCAGCGAGACCGGCGCATGCTCGCCGTCGACGAGCAACCAGTCATAGCCCGACCAGCCGAGCGCTTCCGTGGCATCGACCGAGTTCAGCATCGACCAGATGCCGACCAGCGGGCGGCCCTGGCGCATCGCCTTGCGGAACGGGTTGGGCCGGGTGGCGTGGCTGTCGCTGGCGGTCATAGGCGTCTCTCCCGGAACTGGCGAGGTCTGATCGGTGGGCGTGAAAAAGCTGGCGCCCGGCCTTTGGCGCGGTCTAAGCCGGCACGAGGACGAGCCGGAGTGCTGAAGACATGGCCTACCCGTCGGATGAGGTCGTCATCGTTGCTGTCAGGGCAGTGGCGGTGCGCGCGCCGATCGAGACGCATGTGCGGACCTCCTTCGGCATCATGCGCGACCGGCCCGCGGTCTTCGTCGAGGTCGAGGACTCCAGCGGCCAGCGCGGCCTCGGCGAGATCTGGTGCAATTTCCCCTCGGTCGGGGCCGAGCACCGGGCCCGCCTCGTGCTGGAGATGGCCGGGCCGCTGCTCCAGCAGCTCTCGCCACTGCCGGTCGGCGAGGTCTTCGCGCGGCTGATGGACAGGTTGCATGTCCTCGCCATCCAGTCCGGCGAATGGGGGCCGCTGCGGCAGGTCTGTGCCGGGCTCGACATCGCCTGCCATGACCTGGCGGCCCGGCGCGCGGGGCTGCCGCTCTATGCCTATCTCGACGGGCAGGCCTCGGGCTCGGTCGGCGCCTATGCCAGCGGTATCGGCCCGGAAGCGCCGGCGGATGTCGCGGTACGCGAGCTTGCTCGCGGGCATGAGTGCTTCAAGCTGAAGGTCGGCTTCGGCACGGAAACCGACACGCGCTCCCTTGATGCGATCCGCGGCGCGATCGGCGAACGCCGCCTGATGATCGACGCCAATCAGGGCTGGAACCTCGACCAGGCTATCGCACATGGCAGACGCTTCGCCGACTACCGGCTGGACTGGCTGGAGGAGCCCTTGCGGGCCGACCGCCCGCTTGAGGAATGGCGCGCCCTGTATGAGGCGATGCCGATCGCGATCGCGGCCGGCGAGAACATGAACGCGGTCGCGGAATTCGAGGAAGCCATCGCCTCGGGGCTCTTCCGCTTCCTGCAGCCGGATGCGGCGAAATGGGGCGGCCTCAGCGGTTGCCTGGCAGTGGCCAGGGCCGCGCGCGCGGTCGGCCTCGTCTACTGCCCGCATTATCTCGGTGGCGGGATCGGCCTGCTTGCCTCGGCCCATCTGCTGGCGGCGGCGGGCGGCGAGGGCCTGCTGGAGATCGACACAAACCCGAACCCGCTGCGCGACAACCTCATCGCCGGCCTGATGCCGCTTTCGGCCGGTCGGGTGACGCTGAGCGAGCGGCCGGGCATCGGTCTGGCCGGCGATCTCGATGATATCGTCGCGCGCGCGGTGTAGGGCGAGCAGACCGCAGCTCTTGTCGGCGATGGAACCTCCGCCGTCATTCCGGGGCGGCGCGTAGCGTCGAGCCCGGAACCCAGAACCGATGCCGTCGGCTCGGAATCCGCTTCTGCTGCCGCGCTCTTCTTGGAAGCCGCATCGGTTCTGGGTTCCGGGCTCAGGCCTCTGGCCTGCCCCGGAATGACGCAGGACGGCTTGCCCGAATCCGCCGCGCCAACCGTCGACAGCATTTGCGGGAAAGCTCACGTGCTGCCCCGCCTCACCAGCTCGAAACCGAGGTCGTGAACGCCGCCGGTCGGCAGGCGGCCGGCGATGCGCTCGCGCAGCACCTCGGCGATCTTGAGGCCGATCGCCCGCCGCGGCAGGCTGACCGTGCTGAGGCCGGGCTCGCAGGCGGCGGCGAAGTCGACATCGCCGACACCGCAGATCTTCAGCCGGTCGGGCACCGACCAGCCCAGTCGCTGCGCCTCGAACAGGGCGCCGAGCGCGACGATATCGTTGGTACAGAGCACGGCGTCGACATCGGGATGGCCGGCCATCAGCTCGGCAAAGGCCTTGGCACCTCTGACGGAGGTCGGCAGGCCGGGAAGCTGCACTTCGGCCGGAGGCTCATAGCCGATGCTCAGCGCCGTCTCGAAGAAGCCGGCGCGCCTGGAATCGGCGCGGTAATCGCGCTGGTGCATGGCACCGACGAAGCCGAGGCGCCTGGCGCCGCGCTCCTTGAAATGTCGGGCGACCGCGACGCCGATGTCGCGCTGGGAGAAACCGATGGCGGTGTCGATCGGGTTGTCGGTGAGCTCCCACATCTCGACGATCGGAACATCGGTGTCGAGCAGAGCGCGCATCGCGCCGCGGCTGTGCCGGCAGCCGGTGACGACCAGCGCGGCTGGCGACCAGGCCAGCATCGAGGCGATCAGCCGCTCCTCGGTCTCCATCTCGTAATGGCTGTTGCCGATCAAAAGCTGGTAGCCGGCGCCGGCCAGCCCTTCCTCGATGGCCTCCAGCGTCACCGAGAAGAAGGCGTTGATCATCGAGGGGATGATCACGCCGATCGTCTTGCTGCGGGCGCTGGCGAGTGCGCCGGCCATCAGGTTCGGCCGATAGGAGAGGTGCTCGACCGCCGCCGCGATCTTGCCGCGGACCTCCGGCGAGACGAGCTCGGGCTGGCGCAGCGCGCGCGAGACGGTCGCGGTCGAGACGCCGGCGATGCGCGCGACATCGGCCATGCGCGGGCGCGCCGTGCCGGAGCGCTCACGCAAAGCTGGCGCCGGCTTCGTTCCCTCGGCTTTCTTGCCGCTCTTCATCAGAAGATGCCCGGTTCGGCCGTTGGCGGGCCGTATTCGAGAAAGTCGAAATCGCAGCCCTTGTCGGCCTGGGTCACTGTGCGCTGGAACAGCATGCCGTAGCCGCGGCCATAGAGCGGCGGCGGCTCTTTCCAGGCGGCCCGGCGCCGAGCGAGCTCGGCCTCGTCGACCAGCATGTCGAGGCGCCGGTTCGGCACGTCGAGCACGATCTCGTCGCCGGTCTGGACCAGCGCCAACGGCCCGCCGACATGCGATTCCGGCGCGACATGCAGGACGCAGGTGCCATAATGGGTGCCGCTCATGCGCGCATCGGAGATGCGGACCATGTCGCGTACGCCCTTGGCGAGCAGCTTCTTCGGCAGGGCGAGCGCGCCCCATTCCGGCATGCCGGGCGCACCGACCGGGCCGGCGCCGCGCAGGATGAGCACGCTGTTCTCGTCGACGTCGAGGTCGGGGTCCTCGACGCCCTTGGCGAGGGCGACGGGGCCGTCGAAGACGACCGCCCGACCGCGATGGACCAGCAGCTCCGGCGTCGCGGCTGACGGCTTGATGACGGCGCCATCGGGCGCGAGATTGCCGCGTAGCACAGCGATGGCGGGCGCCTGGCTGACCGGGTTCGAGAGCGGCCGGATGATGTCCTCATCGACGATCCGCGTCCGCTCCAGCGCCTCGCCCAAGGTCTGCCCGAGCACATTGCGGGCGGAAAGGTCGAGCCGGTCCGTCAGCCGTGACATCAGCCCGCCAAGGCCGCCGGCGAAGTAGAAATCCTCCATCAGGAAGTACCCGGCCGGGAAGATGTTGGCGAGGATCGGCGTCTGCCGGGCGATCGCATCGAAATCGTCGAGTGAGATCGACAAACCCGCACGCCGCGCCATGGCGATGAGATGGATCGCCGCATTGGTCGAGCCCGACAGGGCGACATCGACATGCAGCGCGTTGCGGACCGAGCCCTGCGTCAGGATCCGCGAGGGCTTGAGGTCCTCCCAGACCATCTCGACGATCCGCTCGCCGCTGGCGGAAGCCATACGGGTATGGGCCGAGTCCATGGCGGGGATGCTGGAGGCGAAGGGCAGCGTCAGCCCGAGCGCATCGGCGATCGCGGTCATCGTCGAGGCCGTGCCCATGGTGTTGCAGGTGCCGGGCGAGCGCGTCGAAATGCCCTCGATCTCGACCAGCTCGGTCTCGCTGAGCTTTCCGGCTCGGTACTCGTTCCAGTATTTCATGGTGTGCGTGCCGGCGCCGACGCGTGTGCCCTGCCAGCTGCTGTTGAGCATCGGCCCCGCCGGGCAGAAGATCGCCGGCAGGTCCATGCTGAGCGCGCCCATCAACAGGCCGGGCGTGGTCTTGTCGCAGCCGCCGAGCAGCATGGCGCCGTCGATCGGGTGCTGGCGCAGCAGCTCCTCCGCCTCCATGGCGAGGAGATTGCGGTAGAGCATGGTGGTCGGCTTCACCATGACCTCGCCGAGCGACAGGGCCGGCAATTCGACCGGGTGCCCGCCGGCGCGGATGACACCGCGCTTCACCGCCTCGGCGCGCTCGCGCAGATGCGCGTGGCAGGGCGAGAGATCGCTCCAGGTGTTGAGGATCGCGATCACCGGCCGGCCCATGAACTCCTCGCGGCGCAGGCCCATCTGCTGCATGCGCTGGCGATGGGCGAAGGCACGCATGCCTTCAGCCGAATACCAGCGCGCGCTGCGCAATTCTTCAGGGCGGCGGGACGGCAACGGCATGAACTCCTTCGGCGGGGCGACACGTTAGATGACATCGCTTTCATAACCCTGTCAATCGAACGAAATGCGCTGGAAGTTGCATAAAAATGGGAAATTTGTGCTGGCATGAACCCGCCTTGACCGAGTGAATGTAACCGCTATCATCGCCATCGAAACTTGCCCGGAGAGGCAAGGTACCAAATCATTTCAGGGAGGGCGGCATGGACCGCAGAACACTCATCAAGAGCGGCCTAGCTGCGGCGGGAACGGTCGCGATGCCGGCCTATCTGCGGGCGCAGTCGAACCGCAAGCTCAGCATCCTGACCTGGAACATCGCCGACCAGGAGGCGCTGTTCAAAGAGGAGTTCGCCGACTTCAAGGCACAGAATCCGGGCGTCGAGATCGAGTGGCTCGACAAGAAGGGGCCTGAGCTGCCGGCCTTCTACCAGACGCAGCTCGTCGCCGGGACGGCACCCGACATCATCGATCTCCAGGGCGCGATCTGGGTGGAGTGGGCGGCGAATGGCGCGCTGCTCGACCTGACGCCGTATATGCAGAAGGAGCCTGACGTCGCCAAGCTCTACAACCAGGATTACCTGGGGAGCTTCGTCTACGACAAGAAGAACTATGTCGTGCCCTTCTACATCGCCAAGACGCTGCTGTTCTACAATAAGACGATGTTCAAGGAGGCGGGTCTGACGGATGCGCCCAAGTCCTTCGACGAGATCGTCAATTTCAGCCAGGCGATGGCGAAGGGTGAGAAGACCGGCTTCCTGACGCTCAATTTCGACTGGCTCTATTGGCCGCTGATGCAGATGAACGGCGTCGAGCTGCTGAAGCCGGACATGAAGGCGCCGGCCTTCAATACCCCCAAGACGATCGAGGTGCTGGAGAAGCTGGCCAAGGCGACGGCCTCGGGCGGGATCAACAAGATCGCATGGACCGGGCGCTGGGTCGAGCCCAACGGCGCCTTCGCTTCCGGCAATGTCGGCATGCTGCAGGCCCATTCGGCCTCGTATTTCTTCGTCAAGGGCCAGGCGCCCTGGGTCAATCCCGACACGCTTGGCGCGGCCCAGAACCCCGGCAACTGGTCGACCCCGACCAATCACGGCTTCGCTATCTCGAAATCGTCGAAGAATCCCGATCTCGCCTGGGCGCTGGTCAAGCATATGACCGGCAATAAATGGGCGACCGAGTTCTCGCTGCGCCGCCGCATCCTCACCGGCAACCTCGCCGCGGACAAGGTCGGGCTGGAGAAGGTCAAGGCCGAGGACCCGCTGGCCCATGCCGTGCTGCTGACGCAGCTCGAACACACCGACAAGATGTGCGGCAACTGGCCCCTGCCCAACGATGCGCAGGTCAAGGACGCCTTCTGGGCCGAGGTCCAGAATGCGGTGCTCGGCCGCAAGGACGCCAAGACGGCGCTGGCCGACGCCGAGCGCGCCGTGACGCGCGTCATGCGCCGGTCCTGAGAGGGGAGCGGCGCCGGTTATGGCAATGGCTATGTCCGCCGCGCCCGAACGGCGGCGTATCTCGTTCCTGCGCAGGGCGACGACGCGCCAGGCCATCCTGGTCTGGTGCTTCCTCGCGCCGTCGCTGCTGATCTTCCTGCTCTATCGCATCCTGCCGCTGGCCTGGAACATCGTGCTCTCGTTCCAGGCCTGGTCGCCGCTGAAGCCGGCGGTCTTCATCGGCCTCGAAAATTACGAGGAGATGCTGACGGACGAGGTGTTCTGGCAATCGCTCTGGAACACCGTCTTCATCATCCTGTCGGCGCCGGTCGGGATCGCGATGGCGCTCGGCCTCGCTTTGCTGGTCAACTCCAACATCAGCGGCCGCAACATCTATCGCACGCTGATCTTCCTGTCCTATCCGCTGATGACGGTCGCGGTCGCGATCATCTGGCGCTGGATGTATGACGAGCGCGTCGGCCTCTTGAACTATGTCGCAAGGCTGCTGCACCTCACGGATACGCCGATTCCGTTCCTGAACTCGTTCTTCTGGGCGCTGCCTTCGGTCGTCGCAGCCAATATCTGGCAGATGCTCGGCTTCTACATGATCATCCTCTTGACCGGGCTGCAGAACATCCCGAGCTCGCTGTTCGAGGCGGCCGAGATCGACGGCGCCACTGCCGGGGATCGCTTCTGGCGCATCATCCTGCCGCTGCTGCGCCCCTCGATCTTCCTGTGCTTCGTCATCGGCATGCTGAACTCGGTGACCAGCTTCGACCTGGTCTACGTCATGACCGGCGGAGGCCCCGGGCGCGCCACCGAGATCCTCGTCACCTACATCTACAAGCTCGGCTTCGTGCAGACGCGCTTCGACTATGCGGCTGCGGTGACGGTCGTGTTCTTCGTCTTCCTGATCACGATCGCCTGGGCGGCGAACCGGCTCTCCGGCGGCAATGCCGGCGCGAGGGACATGGAATGATGCGCCGTTCCCCGACCTGGCCGATCCACCTCGCCCTGATGGCGGTGTGCTTCGTGATGCTGGTGCCGTTCTACTGGGTGATGAAGACGTCCGTCTCGGGCGAGAACATCTTCACCTATCCGCCCAACATCGTCCCGCAGAACCCGAACCTCTTCTATTATGTCGATGTCTGGTACGCCATCCCGTTCGCCCGCTACTTCCTGAACAGCGTCATCGTCTCGGCCATCACGATCGCGGCCAACATCGTCTTCAACGCGATGGCAGGCTATGCGCTGACTCGCGAGTTCCGGGGCAAGGGCTTCATCCTGATCCTGTTCCTGTCCTGCATGATGGTGCCGTTCCAGGCGACGATCATCCCGGCCTATCTGATCACCGGACAGCTCGGGCTGCTGAACTCCTATGTCGGCCTCGCCCTGCCGCAGTTCTCGACGATCATCTGCATCTTCGTGTTCAAGGCGAGCTTCGATGCGATCCCGGGCTCGCTGATCGATGCGGCCAAGGTCGATGGCCTGCCGGAATGGCGCATCGTCTGGACGATCATGCTGCCGCTGGCCAAGTCCGCCATGGCAACCAATGTGATCCTCTCCTTCATCTGGTCCTGGAACAATTTCCTCTGGCCGCTGATCATGACGCGGACCCCGGAGATGCAGACACTGCCGCTCGGCCTTGCGCGCTTCCTGTCCTATCAGGAGGATACGACCGGGGCGCTGTATGCCTTCTGCATCATGGTGCTGGCGCCCGGCATTCTCCTGTTCCTGCTGGCGCAGAAGGAGTTCATCCAGGGCCTCACCTCCGGCGCGACGAAGGGTTAGGCGATGGAAGCTTATTCTGGCAATCGCTCGAGCGGCTGGAGGAAGTGGCTGCTCAACCGCTTCGTCCTGGTCCCAGCCGCCATCGTCGCCATCGCCGGTGCCTGGGATCTCTATGCCTCGACGCATGATGACGGCCTCGTCGTTGGGCAGGTTCTGGACGCGCAGGGCAAACCGGTCGAAGGGGCCGACGTCACGCTCTGGGTCTTCAGCTTCACCACTTTCGCCGAGAACCGCAGCGTGAAAACGGGCGCGGACGGCAGCTTCCGCATCACCGGCAACCCATCGCACCATATCCAGCTCAGCGCGGTGAAGCCCGGCGTCGGCTCGTCCCAACGCATCCCGATCCGGCTCTATTTCCGCTCGCAGAACACCAAGCTCGCGGCCCCGCTCGTGTTGTCGGGCAAGGGTTGATTCACCCCGCGAACATCGGTTCCGGCAGGCCCTTCACGCCGAGGCCGTGGATGGCGAAGAGGTTTCCGGCCTGCGGAACCTGCGCCTGCTCCTCCTCGCTCAGCATCGAGGCGGCGCTGGTGACGTAGAGCACATCGAGCCCGTCGCCGCCGAAGGTGCACATGGTCGGGTGCTTGACCGGCATGTCGATCAGCCGGTCGAAGCGACCCTTCGGGTCGACCCGGGCGATCTTGCCGCCATGCACCAGCGCGCACCAGTAGAAGCCTTCGGCATCGACCGTCGCACCGTCGCAGCGGCCTTCGATCTCGCGGGTCGAGAAGAAGACGCGGCGGTTGGAGATGGCGCCGCTATCGATGTCGAAGTCATAGGCGAAGACGGTCTCGGCCCGTGAATCCGCGAAGTACATGATGCGGTCATCAGGCGAGAAGGCGATGCCGTTGGAGACGATGAAGCCCTGGTCCATGCGGCGGGCGCGGAGGTCGGGATCGAGCCGATAGAGCGCACCGCTTGGGTCCTTGAGCGCGCCGTCACGCGAGCCGCACCAGAAGCGGCCGCGCCTGTCGCATTTGCCGTCATTGAGGACGTTGGCAGGCTTCTCCGGTTCGGGATCGACCAGCGGCGTCACCGCGCCGGTTGCGAGATCGACCGCAGCGAAGCCGGTCTGCAGCGAGGCAATTAGCCCGCCGCCGCGCCGGATGGCGAAGGAGCCGACGATCGCCGGCATCACCCAGCTGGCGAGCCCCTCCGCCGGATGCCAGCGATGGATCGCCGGCCTGAGCGCGTCGACGAAATAGAGCGCGCCTTCACCGCCATGCCAGCACGGGCCTTCGCCTAGAGCGAAAGGGCCGGGCAGGATGGTTTCGATCTCAGGCTTCATCGGCGTCACCAAGGCAGGGGCTGATCGTGATAGGTCTGGAAGATGCCGGTGTGGTGCCGTCCGGCGCGGTGGATCACGCCGCGCATGCCGGCGACGCTCTCTTCGACCGGCACGCGCCCACCCGGCTCGGTCGCGGCCCAGCCCGGATGCAGGGCAATGACACTGATATGGCGCGGCGCCAGGTCGATCGCGAGGCCCTTGACCACCATGTTCAGGCCCGCCTTGCTCGAGCGGTAGGCATAGGAGCCGCCGCTCTGGTTCAGCGCGATCGAGCCCATGCGGCTGGAGACGAAGGCCATGATCTTCAGTTCGCTCGCCGCGACGTTCTCGACCAACGTCTCGACCAGCTTCATCGGGCCGATCAGGTTGGTTTCGAGAATGCGCCGCCAGTTGGCGTAGTCGGTCTCGCCGAAGGGCGGGTGCGGCCGGCCGATGCCGGCATTGTTGAGCAGGATGTCGACCGGGCGCCCGCCGAGCGAGGCGGCGAAGGCCGCGATGCCGGCATGATCGGTCATGTCGAGTTTTTTGACCTCGACATCTCCCGCGATGGCGCGGGTCTCATGCGCGGTCTCGGGGGAGAGGCAGGTCGCATAGACCTTGTGGCCCTCAGCCGCATATTGCCGGGCGAATTCGACGCCGAGGCCGGTGTCGCAGCCGGTGATGACGATCGTTGCCATGTGAGGTCCGCTAGAGGCTGGAGGCGAGGGGAGTGGAGGCGCCGCCGGCGGCAGAGCTTTCGAGGCAGGCCATGATGAAGGCGAGGCCGGCAACGCCGTCCTCGATCGAGGGCGTCAGCTTCGCCATGTCCGTGATGGGCTTGAGGCCGCGCCGCGCCAGGATGAGGTCGGCGAAGCCGCAATAGAGATTGGCGATCGCCTCGATCAGCCCCTCAGGATGACCGGGGCGCGACAGCCGGGTCGCGTCCCGCGCTGCGGCCGAGAGATCGGGCCTGCCGGCGCCGGTCACGACGATGTCGCCGTTGAGCCGGCCCAGCAGCAGTTCATTGGGGGCGCCATGGCTCCAGGCGAGATGGCCGGTCTCGCCGAAGACCCTGATGACGAACAGGTTGGAGGCGCCGGCGGCGGCATTACTGACTTCGATCCGGCCGCGAGCGCCGCCGGCCTGCCGGAAGCGGATCTGCGCGATGTCGTGGACCTTGCGGCCGGGGACCAGCGTCCCGACGTCGGCCGAGACCGTTGCCATCGCCTCGCCGGTGACAAAGCTAACAAGATGATGCGCATGGGTGCCGATATCGCCGAGGACGAGCGAGGGGCCGCTGATCTCGGGATTGAGGCGCCAGCGTGCCGCGCCCTCGGGCGTCGCCTCGACCAGTGTGGCATTGCCGCCGGCGAGGTAGTCGATCTGGATGAGGCGCACCGCTCCGATCTGCCCGTCGAGGATGCGCGCGCGCATCTCGCGCAGCATCGGATAGCCGGAATAGGTGTGCGTCAGCGCCACCGCGACGCCGCTCTGGCGCGCCAGCGCTGCAAGCTCGCGCGCCTCGGCGAGATCGTTGCACAGCGGCTTCTCGACCATGACGTCGAGCCCGGCCGCGAAGGCGACCTTGCAATAGGCGGTGTGGCTGTCGTTCGGCGTGATGATGGCGAGGGCCTCGATGCCATCCGCGCGCGCTTTCTCCCGCGCCAGCAACTCGTCGAGCGAACCATAGCAGCGCTCTTCGGGGAGGCCGATGGCGAGACCTTCGCGACGCGAGCGCTCGGGCTTCGACGACATCATGCCGGCGACGAGGCTGAAGCGGCCGTCGAGCGCAGCCGCCATGCGATGCGCCGGGCCGATCATCGAGGGCGGGGCGCCGCCGAGAATGCCGAGGCGGATCGGCCGCCCGAGGGCGGTGAGGACGGGATTGCCTTCGCTCATGGTTTCAGCCCCAGAATGCGGTCGAGCTCGTCTGATGGCGCGGAGCGGCGCATGCCTGCGTCGAAGTCGCGCTGTGTGGTCCGGATGATGTGATCGGCGATGAAGCGCGCGCCTTCGCGGGCACCGTCGAAGGCGTTCTTCAGGCAGCACTCCCATTCGAGCACGGCCCAGCCGTCATAGCCGTAGCGGGTCAGGCTGCTGAAGATGCCGGCAAAGTCGATGTCGCCGTCGCCCAGGCTGCGGAAACGGCCGGGGCGGTCGATCCAGTCGCCATAGCCGCCATAGACGCCACGATCCGGGCTCGGGCGGAATTCGGCGTCCTTGACGTGGAAGGCCGCGATGCGGGCGTGCCAGCGGTCGATGAAGCCGAGATAGTCGAGATGCTGCAGCCTGAGATGACTGGGATCGTAGAGCAGCCTGGCGCGGGGATGATGGTCGACGCGCTCGAGGAAGGCGGCAAAGGTCGCGCCGTCATGCAGGTCCTGCCCCGGATGCAGCTCGAAGCAGATGTCGACATCGAGGCTGTCGGCGTAATCGAGCAGCGGGCGCCAGCGCGCCGCCAGCGCCGCAAAGCCGCGCTCGATCAGGCCGGGCGGGGTCGGCGGATAGGGATAGAAGAACGGCCAGAGCAGGCTTCCCGAAAAGGTCGCGAGCTTGCCGGCGCCGATGCGTGCCGCGAGCGTGATGGCGCGCTGCAACTCCTGCTCGGCCCATTGTTGGCGCGCCGCCGGACTGCCGCGCAAGTCGGCGGGTGCGAACGCGTCCATGACGCCATCATAGGCCGGATGGACCGCCAGCAATTGGCCGGCGCGATGGGCCGCGATCTCGCTCACCACCAGGCCGCGGCGCTCGATGATCGCGCGCAAGCTGTCGATGTAACCGCTCTCTTCCAAGCGCTCCGTGTCGACGATTGCCCTGTCGTGGACCGGCACCTGCAGGGCCTTGAAGCCTTCCTGTATCGCGAAGCGGGAAACGCCGTCTATATCGGAAAATAAAGGCGCCGGGCCAAGATATTGGGCAATGAACAGGCCCGGGCCGCGAATGGTTTTCAACGGTGTCACACCCCAATGCCTCCATGCGGAGAAGCGATGATAGCGCTTACACCGGGCAGGGCAAGTGAGTTTGACGCCCCGCAATCGCGGGCGCAGAGCTGCTACGCACGCGAAGTCATGAGCTGCGCCGCCTTTTCGGCGATCATCACTGCCGGTGCGTGGGTGTTGCCCGAGACGATCGTCGGCATGATCGAGCAATCGACGACGCGCAAGCCTTCGAGACCGTGCACGCGCAGCTCAGGATCGACCACCGCCATCGCATCGGTGCCCATTTTCGCGGTTCCGACCGGATGGAAGATGGTGGTGGCGATGTCGCCTGCTGCCTGGGCGAGCTCATTGGGCTCCTGAACGGCGATCCCGGGCTTGAGCTCTTCCGGCTTGAACGCCTGCATCCGCTGTGTCGCCATCAGGCGTCGCGCCGCTGTGATCGAGGCGGCGGCCACCTCGCGATCGCTGTCGGCGGAGAGATAATTCGGCGCAATGTTCGGATGCGCGAACGGATCGGCCGAGGCGATCCGAACATGGCCGCGCGAATCCGGCCGGAGATTGCAGACCGAGACCGTGATCGCCGGAAAGGCGTCGAGGGGTTGGCCGAAGCGTTCCAGCGAGAGCGGCTGGACATGAAATTCGATGTTGGGCGTGGCGAAACGCTCATCGGAGCGCATGAAGATGCCGAGCTGGCTCGGCGCCATCGCCATCGGTCCCGAACGGCGCAGGGCATATTCGAGAGCGATGCCGGCCTTGCCGAACAGGCTCGCCTGACGCTCGTTCAGCGTCTTCGCGCCCGTGATCCTGAAGACGGTGCGGATCTGGAGATGGTCCTGCAGGTTCTCGCCGACGCCAGCCAGCTCGTGCTGGACGGCGATGCCGTGCTGCGACAGCAGCGCGCCAGGCCCGACGCCGGAGAGCTGCAGCAATTGCGGCGTGCCGATCGCGCCGGCCGAGAGGATCAGCTCGCCGGCGGCATCGACCTGGACAGGCTCGCCCTTGAGGCGCAGCTCGAGCCCGCTCGCGCGTTTGCCGGAGAAGACGATGCGCTCGGCCTGCGCCTGCGTCAGCACCGTCAGATTGCTGCGCTTGCGCACCGGGTTCAGGAAGGCGCGCACCGCGTTGAAGCGGAAGCCGGCCTTCTGGTTCACCTCGAAATAGGCCGAGCCGAAATTGTCGCCGGCGTTGAAATCGTCGATCTTCGGCACGCCGATTTCCTCGGCGGCCTCGCGCACGGCATCGAGGATCGGCCAGGACAGGCGCTGGCGCTCGACCCGCAGCTCGCCCTCCTGGCCATGGAACGCACCGCCCAGGCTGTGATGCCGCTCGGATTTTCGGAACAGCGGCAGGACCTCGTCCCAGCCCCAGCCGGGATTGCCGAGCTGGCGCCAGCCGTCATAGTCGGCCGCCTGACCGCGCATGTAGATCATGCCGTTGATCGACGAGCAGCCGCCGAGGACCTTGCCGCGCGGATAGGCGAGCGAGCGGCCGTTGAGGCCCTTTTCCTGCGCCGTGCTGTAGCCCCAGTCGGTCCTGGGATTGCCCATGCAGTAGAGATAGCCGACCGGGATATGGATCCAGTGGTAATTATCCGAGCCGCCGGCCTCGAGCAGCAGCACGCGCTTGCGCGGATCGGCGCTGAGGCGATTGGCGAGCACGCAGCCCGCCGACCCCGCGCCGACGATGACATAGTCCCAGGAACCGAGATGGCGACGGATGCTCAAGCGACCTCCGATCGACAATGCTGCCATTGCGCTGGGATCGTCGTAGCAAGATCGTCATGGAGCCGGTAGCGCGCATCGCTCAACGTTCCGTCTGGGCGAAAGCGCGCTGCGGATCTTGGAGGCCGGAGAAGATCCGAATCATGTTGGAAGGCGCGCGCGGCGACGGGAACAGGAGCCGTCTTGCGGCCTTTCGGCGCTCATTTTCAGACGCTCTTGGAAATCACAGGGAGCGTACGCGCAAAACGGAGAAGGTTCTGCCCGCCCGCCTTGCGGGGCTCGGCATTCTCACGACCATTCTACCCCGCCCGCCTACGCGGGTCGGGCGACAGGTCATCTACGATGCGGAAGGAAAAACCTTCGGCCTCAAGGGCTTGGTAGAACCCTTGAGAAAAATGGTGCCCAGGAGAGGACTCGAACCTCCACGCCCTTGCGAGCGCCAGCACCTGAAGCTGGTGCGTCTACCAATTCCGCCACCTGGGCAACGGCGGTTCGTTTACGGGGGCCGAACGGACCTGTCAACGGGCGAAGCCGGCTTTATTGACAATAGTGTATCGGCCGCGGGGCGGGCGGCGTCGCGCCGCCTTCACAGCCGCGTTGCGATGAACTAGGACAGGCATAATAGGCCCAGTTTTCAGCGCTTCCAAACGGAGCTTCGCGTCATCATGACGGTCCTGCCTCCCGCTTCGCAACTCGTCACGGTCTTTGGCGGCTCGGGCTTCCTCGGGCGGCATGTCGTGCGGGCGCTGGCGCGGCGCGGCTATCGGGTGCGCGCTGCCGTGCGCCGCCCGGATCTTGCCGGCTTCCTGCAGCCGCTCGGCATTGTCGGCCAGATCACTGCGGTCCAGGCCAATCTGCGCTATCCCGATTCGGTCGCGGCCGCTGTCCAGGGCGCCGACGCAGTGATCAACCTCGTCGGCATCATGCGCGAGAAGGGCCGGCAGAACTTCTCCTCGGTGCAGGCGCAGGGTGCGCGCACCGTGGCGCAGGCCTGCGCCAATTTCGGCGTCGAGCGGCTGATCCAGGTTTCGGCGCTCGGCGCCAGTGCCGACTCGACCTCGGTCTATGCCCGCAGCAAGGCCGAGGGCGAGGCGGCGGTCCATGCCCTGGTCAAGCAGGCGATCGTACTGCGTCCCTCGGTGATGTTCGGGCCGGAGGACACGTTCTTCAACCGTTTCGCCTCGCTGCTGCGCATGCTGCCGGTGCTGCCGCTCGCCGGTGCCGAGACCAAATTCCAGCCGGTCTTCGTCGGCGACGTCGCCGAGGCGATCGCGCGCGCCGTCGACGGCAAGGCCGAGGCCGGCAAGGCCTATGAGCTCGGCGGTCCCGAGGTGAAGACGCTGCGCGAGCTGGTCGACTATGTCTGCGAGGTCACCGGCCGCAAGCGCCTGATCGCGCCGGTGCCCTTCGGCCTCGCCCGGCTGCAAGGCCAGATCCTCGAACTCGCGGACATGCTGACGCTCGGCATCCTGCCGAGCGAGCTCATCCTGACGCGCGATCAGGTCAACCTGCTCGGGAGCGACAATGTCGTCTCCGCGACGGCAGAGAAGGAAGGCCGCACCTTGCACGGGCTCGGCATCACGCCGGTCTCGGCCGAGGCCGAGGTGCCGGGCTATCTCTGGCGCTTCCGCAAGGCCGGCCAGTTCGCCACTGCCCGCGCCAGCTGAGCCCCGTCAGGGCAGCAGCACCAGCTTGCCGGCCGTGCGCCGGCTTTCCAGCGCCGCATGGGCAGCGCTGGCCTGTGCCAGCGGGAAGCTTTCACCGGGCAGCAGCCTGAGTTCGCCGGAGATCGCGAGCCTGAACAGCTCGCCGAGATCGCCTGCGAGGCGCTCGGGTGCCAGATGCGGCAACAGCGAGAAGCCGGCGATCGTGCGATTGCCGAAGATCAGGGTCTTCAGCGCCTCGGCGTCCGGTCGGAAGTCGGCAAGCGAAAGCGGGCCGTAGAGCACGAGGCGGCCAAAGGGCGCGAGCAGTGCCAGGCACTGCCCTGGAATGTCGCCGCCGGAGGCGTCGAAGATCAGGTCGGGACCGGCACCGTCGGTCGCGGCGCGAACTTGCTCCGGCCAGTCGGCTTGCGTGTAGTCGATGCCGGCATCGGCGCCGAGGTCCCGTGCCAATGCCAACTTCTCGGCCGAGCTCGCCATGGCGATGACCCGCTTGGCGCCGTCGCGCTTGGCCAGCTGGACCAGCAGGCTGCCGACACCGCCGGCTGCGGCGCTGATCAGGACAGTCTTCCCCGTTGCCGGGTGGCTGCGCAGCAGGTGCAGCGCGGTCAGGCCCTGGACCTGCAGCGCGGTGGCGGTCGGGAAGGAGATCTCGTCCGGCAGGCGTACGACGACATTGGCTGAGATCGCGACCTGTTCGGCATAGCCGCCGCTCGGCACGCCGGCGACATAGAGCGCGGCGGCGACGCGGTCGCCGACCGAGAGGCTGGTGACGCCTTCGCCGAGCGCGGCGATCGTGCCGGCGATCTCGACGCCGGGAATGAAGGGCAGCGGCGGCGTCACTGCATAACGGTCCTGCCGCATCATCACCTCGAAGAAATTGACGCCGACGGCGCCGACCGAAATCAGCACTTCGCCGAGGCGGGGCGATGGCGCAGCGATCTCGACGATCTCGAGCACGTCGGGGCCACCGAAGCGGCTGTACTGGATGGCTTTCATGGATAGGCCTCACGCGAAGGGGATGAGCGTGGGCTGCGTTCTGGGCTAGGATGCCGGCCGATGACTACACACCGATTTGTTTGCAGCAGACCAAGAGGTGAGCATGGCCGACCCGATGAAGCGCCTGCCGATGTTGCCGGTCGAGCGGGCGCTCAAGGTGATCTCCGGCCGCTGGAAGGCCGTGATCCTCTACCAGCTCTTCGACGGTCCCAAGCGCCTTTCGGAGCTGCAGAAGCGCATTCCGCCGATCACGCAGAAGGTGCTGATCCAGCAATTGCGCGAGATGGAGGAGCACGGGCTCGTCAGCCGCGAGGTCTTCCCGCAGGTACCGGCACGCGTCGACTATGCGGCGACGCCACTCGGCCAGAGCCTCGCCCCGGTGATCGCGACCCTGTGCGACTGGGGCCGCCGCCATGCCGCCGATCTCGGAGAGCTCGATGCCCTGTCTGAATGCCGCTACCGCCCCGGAGCGCGGTCCGAGGCGGCGTGAACGACGATTTGTTGCGAGCCAGTCGACTCGCCCCGGTAGACGTCTCAGAGCATGCTGGGCAGGACGCGATCCGGCGGCTTATGCCCGTCCATGAAGGTCTTGATGTTGACGATGACCTTCTCGCCCATGTCGGCGCGGCCCTCATGGGTAGCCGAGCCCATATGCGGCAGCACCACGACGCGATGCTGGCGGGCGAGCTTGAGCAGGCGCGGATTGACCGCCGGCTCATGCTCGAACACGTCGAGGCCGGCGCCGGCGAGCTCGCCCGCTTCCAGCATGCGCGAGAGCGCGGATTCGTCGACGATCTCGCCGCGCGCCGTGTTCACCAGGATGGCGTCCGGCTTCATCAGCTTGAGCCGGCGGGCCGAGAGCAGGTGATAGGTCGCCGGCGTGTGCGGGCAGTTGACCGAGACGACGTCCATGCGCGCCAGCATCTGGTCGAGCGAATCCCAATAGGTCGCGTCGAGCGCTTCCTCGATGCGCGAATCGAGCCGGCGGCGGTTGTGGTAGTGGATCGACAGGCCGAAGGCGGCGGCGCGCTTGGCCAGTGCCTGGCCGATCCGGCCCATGCCGACGATGCCGAGGCGCTTGCCGGTGATGCGGCGCCCCAGCATCCAGTTCGGCGACCAGCCGGCCCATTCGTCGTCGGTGATGATGCGGGCGCCCTCGGCGATGCGCCGAGCGACGGCGAGGATCAGCGCCATCGTCATGTCGGCGGTATCGTCGGTCAGCACACCCGGCGTGTTGGTCACGGTAATGCCGCGCTGCACCGCGCTGGCGACGTCGATATTGTCGACGCCGTTGCCGAAATTGGCGATCAGGCGCAGTTGCTCGCCGGCCTGGGCGATCAGCCCGGCGTCGATCTTGTCGGTCACGGTCGGGACCAGCACGTCGGCGGTCTTCATCGCCTCGACCAAAGCGGCCTGACTCATCGGCGTGTCGTCGAGATTGAGCCTGGCGTCGAAGAGCTCACGCATGCGCGTCTCGACCACGGCCGGCAGCTTGCGCGTAACGACGACCAGGGGCTTTTTCTTCGTCATGGCGGCTCCTTGATGCCCCTCAGGCTCCGATAGTGCCGGCGCTGCGCCCGGCCGGGCGCGACCAGTGGCCGCAGCGTCGCCATTCCGCCTCAACCCCCCATTAACCGAGGCGCATCAGGAATTGAGTCGGGCCGTTTCGACGGTCGGCAGCCGTTTCGTTCTCTAGCAGCGTTGCGGCGGAACACAACCTGACCCTTTGGTGCGAATGTGCCGGAAGCGGGGCAGGCGAGGAGTAGGTGGGATGACGGTTCAGACGATGCGCAGTGCGCTCGGCCTTCTGGTTGCGGCGGGCCTGGCCTTGCTGGCGATGCCGGGCTCGGCCCAGGAAGTCGCCAACGGCCCGGTCTCCGGCCTGCCGCTGCCGCGCTATGTCAGCCTGAAGTCGGACCGGGTCAATCTGCGCGAGGGGCCGTCGAAGGAGCATCGCACCAGCTGGGTGTTCCAGCGCGCCGGCCTGCCGGTCGAGATCACCGCCGAATTCGAGACTTGGCGCCGCGTGCGCGACGCGGACGGCACCGAGGGCTGGGTGCTGCACAGCCTGCTCTCGGGGCGGCGCACCGTGCTGGTCTCGCCCTGGTCGAAGAACAAAAGCGAGGCCTTCTCGCTGCGCGAAACGACCAGCGAGAGCGCGCCGGTGGTGGCGACCCTCGAGCCCGGCGTCATCGCCAATGTGCAGTCATGCCAGAATGCCTGGTGCCGCGTCACGGTGAGCAAGATGTCCGGCTACATCAAGCAGGACCGGCTCTGGGGCGTCTATCCCAACGAAACCGTGCAGTAGGGGGCTGTGATTTAAAGTACGCGTGTCGTCCCGGGCGACCGGAGGGAGACCCGGGACCCATTCCGGAACCTCTTTCGGAAAGGCTCAGGAATGGATCCCGGATCGGCGCCGCTTCGCGGCTTGTCCGGGATGACACGCTGATTGCGGTCGAAGCCCCAAAACACGCCCGCGCCGTGGCAAGCCTCAGCCGCCGATCTTGCGCAATCTGACGACGACGTCGACCCGGCTGATTTCGTAGCCCTGGGGCGGCGGGGGCAATTCGGCAACGTCGACCGCCGAGGCCGGGATGTCGATGACCTTGTCCTCGCCATCGACGACGAAATGGTGATGGTCGCTATTGTCGGTGTCGAAGAAGGTCTTGGCGCCGTCGATCGCGAGCTCGCGCAGCAGGCCAGCCTGCGTGAACTGGTGCAGCGTATTGTACACCGTCGCGAGCGAGACCGGCACGCGCGCCTTCATCGCCTCCTCGTAGAGCATCTCGGCGCTGATGTGCCGATCGCCCTTGGCGAAGAGCAGCCAGCCGAGCGAGACGCGCTGGCGCGTCGGCCGCAGGCCCACCCGGCGCAGCTTCTGACGCACATCGTGGAAGGGGCAGCCCTGCCGTGCGTCCGCTCCGTAGCCCTGGTCCTGCGTCAGGCCGTCCATGCCGCGCGTCGTCTCCGTGAAACCGGTCCCCATGATCGGGATGTCATCGTTTAGATTCGATGTAAGGCCTTGGTTGCCCAGCCGCAAGCATCGCGGCGCTGCTGACAGGCTCCGGCACCGGACGTTGGCAGGAAACGGGCTTCGATCTTCCACGGTTCAACCGCCCCTGCGCACTTCCGTTCCGCCGCGACACCGTGTTAGGCACGTGGCATCGGGAGTTGGCCGCCGGATGCATGGGCGGCCGGAATGGAGTGAAGTCGGATATGGAGCGGCAATCGTCATTCAGCTACGAGGATATCCTCGCTTGCGGGCGCGGTGAGCTCTTCGGGCCGGGCAATGCGCAGCTGCCGCTGCCGCCTATGCTGATGTTCGACCGCATCGCCGAGATCAGCGAGACCGGCGGCGCGCATGGCAAGGGCATGGTGCGCGCCGAGCTCGACGTCCGGCCGGACCTCTGGTTCTTCGACTGCCACTTCAAGGGCGATCCGGTGATGCCGGGCTGCCTCGGCCTCGATGCGCTCTGGCAGCTCACCGGCTTCTTCCTCGGCTGGCTCGGCCTGCCGGGCCGCGGCCGGGCGCTCGGCGTCGGCGAGGTCAAGTTCGCCGATCAGGTGCTGCCCTCGGTCAAGCACGTCGTCTACGGCGTCGATTTCAAGCGCGTCTTCAAGTCCAAGCTCGTCCTCGGCATCGCCGATGGCTGGCTCGAGGCCGACGGGAAGCGTATCTATACCACCACCGATATGCGCGTCGGCCTGTTCAAGCCCGAAGCAGCCTGAGCAAAATAAGCCCGATGCCTTGCCTTCGCCGGCCGCGCGGTCCATTTGCGCGGTAGGCGATCTATTACAGGTCCGGGGTTGGCCTCCCGGCCCGTCACCAAAGAGCCGGAGAAGCAGCATGAGACGCGTTGTGGTCACCGGGATGGGCATCGTCTCGTCCATCGGCAACAATACGCAGGAAGTGCTGGCCTCGCTGCGCGAGGCCAAGTCCGGCATCTCCTATGCCCAGGATTTCGCCGAGCACGGTTTCCGCAGCCGCGTCGCCGGCGTGCCCACGCTCGATCCTGCGACCGTGCTCGACCGCCGCGCGATGCGTTTCCATGGCGGCGGCTCGGCCTGGAACCAGGTCGCGATGGAGCAGGCCATCCGCGACGCCGGTCTCGAAGATAAAGAGATCAGCCATGACCGCACCGGCATCATCATGGGCTCGGGCGGCCCCTCGACCCGCGCGCTGATCGACGCCTATGACAAGGCGCGCGAGAGCGGCTCGTCCAAGAAGGTCGGTCCCTTCGCCGTGCCCAAGGGCATGTCTTCGACAGCCTCGGCGACGCTCGCCACCTGGTTCAAGATCAAGGGCGTCAACTATTCGATCTCCTCGGCCTGCGCGACCTCGAACCATTGCATCGGCAACGCCTATGAGCTGATCCAGTGGGGCAAGCAGGACGTGATCTTCGCCGGCGGCTGCGAGGAGCTCGACTGGACGCTCTCCGTGCTGTTCGACGGCATGGGCGCGATGTCCTCGGACTTCAACGAGACCCCCGCCGTTGCTTCGCGCGCCTATGACGCGAAGCGCGACGGCTTCGTTATCGCCGGCGGCGCCGGCGTCGTCGTGCTGGAGGAGCTCGAGCACGCCAAGGCCCGCGGCGCCCGCATCTATGGCGAGATCGTCGGCTATGGCGCGACCTCGGACGGCTACGACATGGTCGCCCCGTCCGGCGAGGGCGCGGTGCGCTGCATGAAGATGGCTCTCGACGGCGTGAAGGCCAAGATCGACTACATCAACCCGCACGGCACTTCGACCCCGGTCGGCGACGCCAAGGAGATCGAGGCGATCCGCGAAGTCTTCGGCGCCGGCGAGAAGAGCCCGCCGATCTCGGCGACGAAGTCGCTGACCGGCCATTCGCTGGGTGCCACCGGCGTGCAGGAGGCGATCTACTCGCTGCTGATGCTCAACAACGATTTCGTCTGCGAAAGCGCCCATATCGAGGAGCTCGACCCGGCCTTCGCCGACATGCCGATCGTGCGCAAGCGCATCGACAATGCCGGCCTCGGCTGCGTGCTCTCCAACTCCTTCGGCTTCGGCGGCACCAACGCCACCATCGTGATGAAGCGGCTCGAAGCCTGAGGCGCGGGCCATGCTCTTCATGGTGATCGAGCATTTCGACCAGGCGCGGGTGAAGGAGATCTACGCCCGCTACCATGAGCATGGCCGGATGATGCCCGAGGGCCTGACCTATATCGACAGCTGGATCTCGGCGGATTTTGCCCGCTGCTTCCAGGTGATGCAGTGCGACGACGTCACCAAGCTGCAGGAATGGGTATTGGCCTGGGGCGATCTCGCCCGTTTCGAGATCGTGCCGCTGGCGAGCTCGAAGGACACCGCGGCGGCGGTGAAGAAGCACCTCTGACGTGACAGAGGTCGTCTAGACGATTATATGCATCGTCTAGACGGAGCATCTGATGGCGTTTCATATTCGTGATCCCGAGACAGATCGCATCGTGCGCGCTTTGGCGGCAAAAACTGGCGCGACGTTGACTGATGCCGTCCGCAAGGCGGCGGAAGAAAAGCTGGCGCGCGTCGAGCGGAACGATGAAACAGTCGATCTGCGGCCGTTGCGTGAACGCATCCGCGACATTCAGGAGCGCGTCGCGGCCCATGGCAAAACCGGGTTGAAAGCTGACAAGGCCTTCTTCGATTGGCTGTCGGGCGACGAATGATTTTCGTCGACGCTTCCGCTCTGACCGCTGTGATGGCTGGCGAGCCCTCGGCCGATCGCGTGCTTGATTGCCTGGAAAGCGACGCGGCCTTCTTCACGTCGCCCGTCGCCATCTACGAGACGGCGCTCGCCGTCGCGCGGATTGCCAACTACTCGGTCGCCGAGGCTCTGGGCGAGGTGCGCGACCTGGTCGGACGTGCGCGGATCGCTATCGAGGACATTGGCGACGCTCATGCCGATGCGGCGCTGGCAGCTTTCGCCCGCTTCGGCAAAGGCCGGCATCCTGCGGCATTGAACATGGGCGACTGCTTCGCTTATGCATCCACGACGCTGCGCAATGCAGCAATTCTGTTCGTCGGCCATGATTTCAGCCGAACCGACCTCCGCGCGGCGCTCGCCGAATGATGACGTGAAAGTCCAGACATGCTCCCCCTGATGCACAACAAGCGCGGCCTCGTCATGGGCGTCGCCAACCAGAATTCGATCGCCTGGGGCATCGCCCGGACCCTGCATGCGCATGGCGCCGAGATGGCCTTCACCTATCAGGGCGATGCGCTCGGCAAGCGCGTCAAGCCGCTGGCCGAGAGCATCGGCTCGAAGCTGGTGATTCCCTGCGATGTCGAGGACGTCACGACGGTCGATGCCGCCTTCGCCGCGATCGACGAGGCCTGGGGTGGCGATCCCGAGCGCAACACGCTCGATTTCCTGATCCACGCCATCGGCTTCTCCGACAAGAACGAGCTCAAGGGACTCTATGCCGACACCACCCGCGAGAATTTCTCGCGTACCATGGTGATCTCCTGCTTCTCGTTCACGGAAGCTGCGAAGCGCGCCGCCGAGCGCATGCCGCAAGGCGGCAGCATGATCACGCTGACCTACAGCGGCTCGACCCGCGTGATGCCGAACTACAATGTCATGGGCGTCGCCAAGGCGGCGCTCGAAGCCAGCATGCGCTACCTCGCCGCCGATTACGGGCCGAAGGGCATCCGCGTGAACGCGCTCTCGCCCGGGCCGGTGCGGACGCTTGCCGGTGCCGGCATTTCGGATGCGCGAGCCATGTATTCCTGGCAGCGCGCCAACTCGCCACTGCGCAAATCGGTGACGCTGGACGAGATCGGCGGCTCGGCGCTGTATTATCTCTCGGACCTGTCCGGGGGCGTCACCGGCGACATCCATCATATCGATGCCGGCTACCACATCACCTCGATGCCGGTGCTGGACGGACTGCGTGCCGCCGATACCGGCAACGGCGACTGAGTCGGCCAGGCCCTTCCGCCGCTCGCGCGGCAGGGCTATCCTCCTCTCCGGTGGAACCTTGGGCGCATGCCGTCGGTTCGATCAGTGAGCCATGGAGGACGCTCATGGTCATGGTGAAGTACGAGATCGTCCAGCACGATGGCGGCTGGGCCTACAAGGTCGGCGAAGCTCTCTCCGAAACCTTTCGCTCGCACGATGCGGCGCTCAAGGCAGCCAACAAGGCCGCTGCCCGCCAGAAGCGGCCGGGTGTCACCGATGGCATCGTCTATCAGGACGCCAAAGGCGAATGGCACGAAGAGCTGGCTGATGGCCGTGACCGACCGAACACAAGGATCGTCGACGGCGAGTGAGCCGTCATTCTCGGGCGGAGCAAAGCGCAGACCCGAGAATCTCCCGACCAGAGGGCGCTGATTGGAGTTTCATCCTGCCTGAGATGCTCGGGTCAAGCCCGAGCATGACGTGCGCATGGTCGCTTATCGCTGCGTGAAGAAGGTCAGCAGGACCTTGCCCTTCTCGCCGATGAGGCAGAGGAAGCGGCGCGGCTTGTCGGATTTGTCGGTCTTCAGATAGGCCTCGCCCATGATGATGCGCGTCACCGGGGTATCCTCGACCTTGGTCTCGGCCACGGCGATCGTCAGCCCGTCCTCGTCGATATAGATGTCCTTGATCTCGGGCTCGCGGGCCGTCAGCGCCGCCATTGCGGTCGCCTTGCAGGCGGACAGTTCCGGCGAGGACGGTTTTTCGACGGGCGCCGGAGAAGCGGGCGCGGCGTTCTGAGCGAACGCCGGAGTGGCGAGCAGGACGAGAAGCGCGGTGGTGCAGGCGGTCTTGCGGATCATCGTTGAACCTCGGTTGTTGCCGAGGTTCAAACGCACAGCCGCGAAACTGGTTCGACTCAGCCGTCGAGAGCCTGCCGGAGATCGGCGATCAGGTCGTCGGCATGTTCCAGCCCGATCGAGAGGCGGACCAACCCGTCACCGACGCCCATGCTGGCGCGCACCTCCGCCGTGAAGCGCTGATGCGTCGTCGTCGCCGGATGGACGATCAGGCTCTTGGCGTCGCCGAGATTGTTGGAGATGCGGATCAGCTTGAGCCGGTTGAGGAAGCGGTAGGCCGCGTCCTTGCCGCCCGCGACCTCGAAGGCGATCAGCGTCGAGGGGCCGCTCATCTGCCTGGCGATGATCTCGGCCTGGGGATGGTCGGGATCGCCGATGAAGGCGACATGCGGCAAGTCCTTGCGGCCCTTGAGCCAGGTCGCGACCGCCGTCGCGTTCTGCGCCTGCTGGCGGATGCGCAGGGGCAGCGTCTCCAGCGCCTTCAGCATCACCCAGGCGTTGAACGGCGACAGGGCCGGCCCGGTCTGGCGCAGATAGGTCTGGATATCGGCCTCGATCAGCGCTTTCGAACCGAGGATGAGGCCGCCGAGGCAGCGGCCCTGGCCGTCGATGTGCTTGGTGGCGGAATAGACGACGAGATCGGCGCCGAGTTCGAGCGGGCGCTGGAACAGCGGCGTCGCGAAGACATTGTCGACCACGAGGATGACGCCGGCCTCCTTGGCGATCGCGGCGACGGCGGCGATGTCGATCACCTCCAGCGTCGGATTGGCCGGGCTTTCCAGGAAGAACAGCTTGGTGTTCGGCCTGATCGCGGCGCGCCAGGCGGCAGGGTCGGTGCCGTCGACCAGCGTCGACTCGACGCCATAGCGCGGCAGATGGTCCTCGATGACGTAGCGACAGGAGCCGAACAGGGCGCGCGCCGCGACGACGTGATCGCCGGCCCGGACCGGGGCCATCACTGCCGCGGTGACGGCCGCCATGCCGGTCGCGGTGGCGCGGCAGGCCTCGGCGCCCTCGAAGGTCGCCATGCGCTGCTCCAACATGGCGACGGTCGGGTTGGACAGGCGCCCGTACTGGAAGCCCGGATCGGTGTTGAGGAAGCGGCCCTCGGCCTGCTCGGCGCTGTCATAGACATGGCCTTGGGTCAGGAAGAGAGCTTCCGAGGTCTCGCCGAACTGCGAACGCAGCGTGCCGGCGTGGACGAGCTGGGTTTCAGGGTGCAGCGCTGCCGCGCCGGTCGCGTCGTTCGCCATGATATCTCGTCCGGTTCGTTCGGTATAACGGACGAAGGGAATATCACTGCCGCTTGCGTTCGTAAAGGCGAACGAATTTTCTGCATGGGGAACGCCGAGGCGCGCGTTCGGCGTTCCTCCATTCCATGGCCGATGCGCTCAGGCGGCGAGGATGCGCTCGCTCTCGGTCATCGCCTCGCCGATGTTCGGGCGGCCCTTGCCGGTCATGATCAGGTCGCGAAGGCTGCCTTCGACATACATGCGCCAGCCCTGCGAGCAGGCCTCGAAGCATTCATAGGTCGGCACCAGGCCGCGATGGGTGAAGGTGACCTCGGTGACGCCGTCCTTGTCGCTGATGTCGAAGACGATGTCCGTGTCCTTCCACTCGGTCTCGTCCCGGGTGAAGCTGAAATAGTTGTCGAGCACGTGCCAGACGATTCTCTTGCCGGGAGCCGCCTCGATGATCGCGATCCTGCAGCGATGCAGGTCCTGGTAGCGGTAGGCGAAGATGTCGCCGACATGCTCGGTGCCACCGCTGATCTCCTGTGACCACCAGCCGCGCACATTGGCGATGGCGGCGAAGACGGCGTCCGGCGATTGCGGGACGGTGAAGCTGAGGGTGTAGTCGCGGCTGGTCATGGCGTTCTCCTTTGCGTGATGCGATGGGAGAACCCTAGCCGGATGCTTCAGACGGCTGAGAGTAACAAGTCGGGCGCGAAATCGATCCGGATTTGCGGCAGGTCGGGCCTCTGGCACGGCCGCGGCAGCAGCCATCCGCCGGGTCGCTATCCGCGATTGCCCTCGCGCAGATGCTGACGGTCGAGAGCCAGAGCCAGAAGGCTCGCGACGATTTCGACGAGCGTGCCGGGCTGCGGCGGGCGCTCCTCAGGGTCGAACGCCAGCCCGATGACGGCCCGGCTGCCAGCGGAGGTCATCACCGGCCAGAAATCGAAGCGCGCGGCATCGAACGGATAGACGTCCGCGACGGAAACCTTGCCGGTCGTCAGGGACGAGCGCGCCGACTCGATATCGATCGGGGCAGGTTCGATGCCGCCGCGTCTCAGGACGAGATCGACCGAACTCTCCGACATCAGCATCAGGACGGCGGGGACCTTGAAGAGCGCTTCAAGCGCATCGGCCGTGCGGGAAAAGATCGCCTCCGCGGTATCAGCTACGGCGAGCTCCCGGCCATAGGACCGGACGAGCGCTGCCTGTCGCCTGCCAAGCGCTGCATCGTCCGCCCTGCGCCGGGCGGTCGATGCCACGGCGCTCGCGATCACGCCGACGACGAAGAGCAGGCCGATCGCCCAGATATTGGCGGGGTCATCGACGCGCAGCGTCAGGCGCGGCTCGGTCAGGAAGAAGTTGTAGGCGAGCGCCCCGAAAATGGCCGAGCACAGCGACGGGCCGAGGCCGAAAGCGACGGCCGCGACGAGCACGGGCACGACGAAGACAAGGGACAGGTTCGGAATCGTCACCGCGCTGTCGACCCCGACCGCCACCACCGTCGCCATCGCGGTCATCGCCAATGTGACGAGGTAGCGAACGACGACAGGAGCGTTGGACAGCTGCAAAGCGGGCAGGGTATCGGGCTCGGGGAGAAGCTTGAACTCCTGCGGAGAACTCTGAGCGCTCATTGCGATGCCTCCTTATGCCGTTACCCATGCCTCCGTAGGCGCATCGGTATGGTCGGCGGCGATCCGGCCTTCGAGGCAGGAGGGCGAATGATCGCTCACAACGACGTCAGCCCGCCATACGATCCGGCTTCGGGTCGCATAAAGCCTATATAAGCGCTCTTGAACCGCGTGGCGGTGGATAATTGGAAGCTGCGCTTCGACTGAAGCTGAGCTCTCAGATCGCCGCGCCGTCGCTGACGATGTCCGCGCCGAGGTCGACGCGCACCGCCCGCACGATCTGCGCTTCGGCTTCAGCACCGCGCCGGCGTGGATGCGCAGCCGAGATCTTGTGCTCGGCGATGATCTGGCCGGGCGCGCCGGAGAGCACCACGACCCGGTCGGCGAGATAGGCGGCTTCGTCGATGTCGTGGGTGACGAACAGCACGGTCTTGCCGGTGCGCCGGCGAACTTCGATCAGCTCGTCCTGCAAGGTCTCGCGTGTCAGCGCGTCGAGCGCCGAGAAAGGCTCGTCCATCAGCAGGATCTCGGGCTCGACCGCGAGCGCGCGCGCCAGCGAGACGCGCTGGCGCTGGCCGCCGGAGAGCTGGTGCGGCCAGCGTTGGGCGAGATGGCCGAGGCCGACGAGGTCGAGCATCTGCTGCGCCTTGGCGAGGCGCTCGGTCCTCGGCTTCTGGCCTTCCAGGCCGAAGCCGACATTGGCGATCACGCTGCGCCACGGCAGCAGCCGCGAATCCTGGAAGACCAGCGCGACCGGCCGGCGGGTGTTGTCCCTGGCGTTGATCACGACTTCGCCGCCGCTCGGACGGGCGAGGCCGGCGATGACGCGCAGCAGCGTCGACTTGCCGACGCCGGAGGGGCCGACAATGGCGAGGAACTCGCCTGGTGCCACCGAGAGGTTCAACTTGCGCAGGACCTCGGTCGCTTCGCCGTCGCGGGTGAAGGTGAGCGACAGCTCCTTGATGTCGATCACGCTTTCCAACGCAGCACCCATCCCTGGAAGGCGACGAACAGCGTGTCGAGCAGGCCGTAGAGCGCCGCCATGGTCAGCATGTAGATCACGACGAGATCGGTCGCGAGCAGGCTGGAGGCCTGCATCATGCGCTGGCCGACGCCGGCGACGCCGAAAATCTCGGCTGCGACCACCGCCATCCAGGCCTGGCCGAGCGCGGTGCGCACGCCGATCAGGATGCCGGGCAGTGCCGCCGGCAGCAGGATCTTGCTGAGGCGCTGCAGCGGCGAGCGGAAGCCGAAGGCATCGGCGACCTCGATAAGGTCGCGGTCGACGCCGCGGATCGCTCCTTGCGCCGCGAAGAAGACGATCCAGAACACGCCGATCGCGATGATGAACACCGCCGCCTGCGGGTTGACGCCGAACCAGATGATCGCGAACGGCACCCAGGCGAGGCCGGGGATCGGCCGCAGCAAACGGACCACCCAGGCGGTCGTTTCCTCGGCGATCCGGGACATGCCGGTGAAGACACCGAGCGCGATGCCGAGGCCGGCGCCGGTGAAGAGGCCGATGAAATAATGGCCGAGCGAACCCATGATCGCCGTGAGCCAGGCGCCGGACTTCACCTCGCGCAGGAAGGCGCTGGGCAGGGCGCTCGGGCCCGGCAGGAAGGCCGGATTGACCAGGCCGAAATAGGGGATCGCCTCCCACAGCAGGAGGAAGGCGACGAGGCCCGTCAGGGCGAGGGCCGGAGCCCGCAGTGAACGCAAATCCGTAGTCCCGTCAGCCCTTGAGCGCGCGCTCGTAATACTGCGTCTCGAACAGGCCGTCGAACGGAAGTTCCTTCTCGAGCGAGCCGAGCTTGACCTGGTAGGCTTGCATGGCGCGGGCCGGTGCGATGATCTTGCGCGGGTCGATCTCGAAGCGGGTCGCCGGCGAGGTCAGCGCCTTCTCGATCAAGGCGGGGTCGACGATACCCTTGCCGAGCGCGGCGCCGACATGGGGCGCGGCCTTGGCGGGCGTCTTGACCAATACGTCGGCGGCCTTGACCAGACCCGACACCAGGCCTTGCACAGCGGCGGCGTTCTTGGTGGCGAAGGCGCCGGAGACGGCGACGACCGTGCCGGGCTGGCCGGGGAAGACGTCCTCGCCGCCGGCGATCAGCTTGATGGCGGGGTTGCGGGTCTGGATGATGGTGAGGGCCGGCTCGCGCACAATCGCGCCCTCGACGGCGCCGGCGAGCACCGCCTGCTGCGTCGCGTCGATGCCCATCGGCACCACCTCGACATCGCCCTTGTCTGCCTTGGCGACCTCCCAGAGCCAGTACTGCAGCACGGTATTGGGCACCGAGCCGGCCGGCTGGGTGGCGAGGCGCGCCGGCTTGCCGGTCGCGGCCTTGTGCGCCTTGAAGGCGGCTGCCGCGCTCGTGCCCGTCGTGAAGAACTTCGCCAGAGCGGAGGCGGCGACGAAGACGTTCTCGCCGGTCGCGGTCGAGGCGACGACGCGGATGTCGACGCCGCGCGAGCGTGCCACGGCGAGCGGGGCGACGCCGGCGACGTAAAGGTCGATCGTGCCCGAGGCGAGCGCCTGGATCATGTTCGGGCCGGATTCGAACACTGTGAACGTCGGCGTGATGCCGGCCTGCTTCAGCCAGCCCTCGCCATTGGCGACGAAGATCGGGGCGGTGCCGATGACCGGGATATAGCCGATCCGGGCCGGGACCGCCTCCTGGGCGCGAGCGCCGAACGGCAGCGTGGCAGCGAGCGACGAGCCGGCGAGCAGGAACTGGCGGCGGTCCATGATCTAATTCCCCAGATGGTGTGTGATATCTAGCCTATTGACGTTTGATAAAAGGATTTTCTATCTAAAGACAAGCATCGCCCTTCAAAAAGAAGAAAATTCTCCGTAGCCAAGGTATGGCAAAGGAATTTTCTCTACCAGTGTGGACTGAGAGATGGACGCCATTGATCGCAAGATTCTGACTGTGCTGCAGGCAGACTCCAATATCTCGATTGCGGAGCTCGCCGATCGGGTCGGGCTGTCGCAGACCCCATGCTGGAAGCGCATCCAGCGCCTCGAGCAGACCGGGGTGATCATCAAGCGCGTCGCCCTCGTCGCGCCGGAAAAGATCGGGCTCGGGCTCACCGTCTTCGTCCAGATCGAGACGGCCGATCATTCCGGCCCCTGGCTGGAGAAGTTCGCCCAGAGCGTCGCGGCTATGCCGGAGGTGATCGAGTTCTACCGGATGGCCGGCGACGTCGATTACATGCTGCGCGTCGTCGTCGCCGACATGGCCGCCTACGACACCTTCTACAAGAAGCTGATCGAAACGATCCCGCTCAAGAACGTCACCTCGCGCTTCGCCATGGAGCGGATCAAGGCGACGACCGCCTACAAGGTGCCGGATCTGCCGAAGGCGTCGTAGGCTTCATTGCGAGGAGCGCAGGCCCGCCATCGCATGCCGGGTACTTGCCCCGGCGGGCGCGCTCCCGCATGAACGCTCCCGGATTTCTCGAACGGGGCGCGCCCATGTCCAGCTATGTCATCGATCAGCCGAAGGTCGCCGCAATTCCGGTGGCCGGTGGTGGGCTCTTCCCGGTGCGCCGCATCTTCTGCGTCGGCCGCAACTACGCCGAGCACACCCGCGAGATGGGCGGCGATCCCGATCGCGAGGAGCCGTTCTTCTTCACCAAGCCGTCCGACGCCGTGCTGACCGGCGGCGCCGACATGCCCTATCCGCCCAAGACCGCCGACCTGCATCATGAGATGGAGCTCGTCGTCGCGATCGGGACGGGCGGCAAGGACATCGCCGAGGCCGACGCGCTCAGCCACGTCTTCGGCTATGCTGCCGGCTTCGACATGACCCGCCGCGACCTGCAGGGCGCCGCCAAGAAGGCCGGCAAGCCCTGGGACATGGGCAAGGGCTTCGATTCCTCGGCGCCGATCGGCGAGCTCGTCCCGGCGGCGAAGGCCGGCCACCCCGACAAGGGGCTAATCGAGCTCAAGGTCAACGGCACGGTCCGCCAGAGCTCCGATCTCGCCAAGATGATCTGGAATGTGCCGGAGACGATCTCGTATCTCTCCGGCTTCGTCACGCTGGCGCCGGGCGACCTGATCATGACCGGAACGCCTGAAGGCGTCGCGGCCGTCGTCAAGGGCGATGTGCTCGAAGGCGTCATCGCCGGTGTCGGCTCCGTCCGCACCAGGATCGTCTGAGCGGCCGGCTCCAGGAGAACTGCAATGCCTTTGACCACTGAAGCCTCCGGCGTCTTCCCGATCGCTCCGACCCCGTTCAACCCGGATGGCAGCGTCGACTGGACCTCGGCCGACCGGCTGTTCGAGTTCTATCACGGCATCGGCTCAGATGGTGTCACCGTGCTCGGCATCATGGGCGAGGCGCCCAAGCTCGAGCCGGAGGAATCGATCGGCCTGGTCAAGCGCGCCGTGGCGAAGATGGGCGGCAAGCCGATCATCGTCGGCGTCTCCGCCCCGGGCTTCGCGGCGATGCGCTCGCTGGCACGCCAGGTGATGGATCTGGGCGCCGGCGGCGTGATGATCGCCCCGCCGACAAACTTACGCACCGACGACCAGATCACCGGCTATTACGCTCAGGCCGTCGAGGCGATCGGCGCCGACATCCCCTTCGTCATTCAGGATTATCCGCTGACGCTTTCGGTGGTGATGACGCCGGCGGTGATCCGCAAGATCATCCAGGACAACCCGTCCTGCGTGATGCTGAAGCACGAGGACTGGCCGGGCCTCGAGAAGATCTCGACGCTGCGCAAGTTCGAGGCCGAAGGCTCGCTGCGCCGGGTCGCGATCCTCACCGGCAATGGCGGGCTTTTCCTCGATTTCGAGATGGAGCGCGGCGCCGACGGTGCCAATACCGGCTATGCTTTCCCGGAACTGCTGATCGACGTGGTCAAGGCGAGCAAGGCCGGTCGGCGCGACGATGCGCATGACATCTTCGACGCGCATCTGCCGCTGCTGCGCTATGAGCAGCAGCAGGGCGTCGGCCTCGCCGTGCGCAAATATGTGATGATGAAGCGCGGCATCCTCGCCAGCGACGCCCAGCGCAAGCCCGGCCCGGGCCTGACCGCTGCCGCCAAGGCGGAGGTCGACTACCTGCTCGGCCGCCTCGCCAAGCACGATCCGCGCGCCAAGCTCTGAACGGCCTCACGACGGCCGTGCCGATCCCGATCGACAACACCTGGTCCCGAGCGTCTCGATGGAGATGCTCGGGATAATTGAGAAACGTGCGGATGGCGCTTCAGTTCGCCAGCTGCACCAGCCGGTCGAGCGCCGGGCCGAAGCCGTTCAGCGCGATGTTGAACGAGACCACGTCGTTGCTGGACAGGTTGAGGGCCGCTGCGGTCAGCGTCTTGCCGCCCTTTATCGCGTCGGTCGCCACGGTCGGGAAGGAAATCGGCAGCAGGCAGCCGGCCGGGACGCAGGTCGAGAAGCGCAGGCCCTGGCCGAGATCCTTCTCGTCGAGCTTGAGCACGGCGCCATTTTCGAGCTTGACCCCGAAAGGCATCAGGATCGTGCCTTCGGCGCGGCTATCCTTGGGTGCGCGTAATTCGATCGCGAAGACACGCTGGTTGGTCCGGCTGTCGCCCTGCGATTGGGTCAGCAGGCAGAGCTTCTGGCCATCATTGATGCGGCAATCCACGGTCCAGTCGCCATAGACCTCGTTGACCGCCGAGGCGCCGTTCGGCAGTCGCGCCGTCGCGGTGGCAGGCTGGCTCACGCTCGGCGTCGCCGGTGCGGCGGCTGGAGCCTGCGCGGTCGCGGGACGGGCGGTCGGATTGGTCTGGCGGGCAGCAGGGGCAGCCTGGCGTGGTGCCGGCCGTGCGGGAGTCGGGCGGGCAGCTGGTGCACGCGGCGCCGGCTCCGCCTCCTCATCTTGCTCGGTTGCCGGCGGCTCGGCCTGGGCGAGGGCGGAGACAGCCGGGAGGCTGACCCAGCCGGCGAGCAGGGTGATACCGAGAAGAAGATTTGCTTTGGTCACGTCAGGGTTCTCGTTGCAGCAGCCGAACGGCGCGGCCGAGTTGCGGTTAGGGCATTCGCCTGTCGTGTGCAAGTTGTCGTGGCAGGAGAGAAGCTCTGTTGCTCCTAGCTGAAGATCTGATCTTGTTTTTAGTTATTGTAAGGAAAAATCTTGTTGCCAAACCGATCGTCGTAGCCGCGGCGAATGCAGTTTAAGCCAGTCTCTCCTGACGGTTCGCTGGCGACGGTAGATCTTGGCGCCTACGCCGGCCAACCAGGCCGGCGCCAAATCGCGGTGGGCGAGAGCCGCAGTCGGCTCAGTCCTTCTTCTCGTCGGCGAGCTTTGCCACCCGGCGCAGCGAGAGCAGATAGCCCTGCGTGCCGAAGCCGGCGATGACGCCGTCGGCGCGCAGCGACATGTAGGAATGGTGCCGGAAGCTCTCGCGCTTGTGCACGTTCGAGATATGGCACTCGATCACCGTGCCGTCGAAGGCGTTAAGCGCGTCGAGGATCGCGACCGAGGTGTGGGTGAAGGCGCCGGGGTTGATGACGATACCGACGGCCTGCTCGCGCGCCTCGTGAATCCAGTCGATGATCTCGTATTCGCGGTTCGACTGATGGAAGCGGATCTCGAGTTCGAGTTCCTTGCCCAGCGCCCGGCAGGCAACCTCGACATCGGCCAGGGTCTCGGAACCGTAGATGTGCGGCTGGCGCTTGCCGAGCAGGTTCAGGTTGGGGCCGTTGAGAACATAGACGAGACGGGACATGGAAGCTCCTGAGGTCGCGGCTGCATGTTGCCGCGATCAGCGCATGAAGCAAGATCGGGTATCGATAGCGAAGGTTAGCCGCTGGTTTGCCGCTTGCTGGCGATGCCGAAATGGCAGATCGCCTCGCCGAGCTTGGGCGCGGCGTTCGGGAAGATGATGTAGCCGTCTCCAGGCGCTGTCACCTTCGAGCCGTCGGCGCGATGGGCGAGCGTGGCCCCGGCCTTGACCGCATCGCCGGTGCGCCAGCCCGTCTCGGCGCGGTCGCCCTCGTTTTCGCAGAGCAGGACCTCGACCATCTCGATCACGTCGCGGAGCGCGGGCTGCGGCAGTGGCGCATCGACCAGCTGCAACTGCGCCAGCGTGTTGCGGATCGCCGCATAGCCGATATCGGCGGCCTTGGGGTCATCATGCGTGCCGCATTCCAGTGTCACCGCATAGCCGCCGCTAAAGCGCATGAACTCGGTCGTGCCATAGCCCTCGGTGACGTTGAGCCTGGGCACCGGCAGGCGCGCGCGGATGTCGAGCAGCCTGGCGTAGTTGTCGAGCCAGCCATGGATCGCCGTGGAGACGCCGAGGCACGAGGCGAGCGCCATCTCCTCTTCTGCTCGCGCGAAAGGCTCCAGCTCGCCGCGATTATTCGAGGGGCCGAAGAAGACGAAGGGCTCGCCCTCCTGCCGGAAAGAGTGGATGTCGAGCAGCGCATCATGCCGGCGAAGCAGGGCGCAGACCGGATTGCCGATCCGGTCCTCGTAATCGCCAGCCAGCGGGCGTTCGCGCAGGTCGCGGTTGAAGTTGCGGTCGCCCTCGCGGGTCTTCAGGCGGAAAGCCTTGGGATTGGTGACGGGCAGGAAGGTGACCTCGCCGCGCAGGATCTTGATCTGGCCCGCCCGGCACTCCTCGATGACATGGCGGATCGCGGTCGGCCCGCAGGGCTCGTTGCCGTGGACGGCGCCGGTCACGATCAGCTTGGGGCCGGGTTTCAGGCCGATGAAGCTGACGGTTTCGAGCGGGCCGTCGTCGAGGTCGGTGGTGGTCAAAGGCGTAGTCTTTCGTGAAGGGGAAGCTCAGGCCTTGCGGGTTTGCGAGTGCGGATCGAGGATATCGCGCAGGCCGTCGCCGAGCAGGTTGAGGCCAAGCACGGTCAGGAAGATGGCGAGGCCCGGGAAGATCGAGATCCAGGGCGCGGTCGAGATCTGGTCACGTGCGTCGGAGAGCATCGAGCCCCAGCTCGGGAAGGGCGGGCGGATGCCGAGACCAAGGAAGGAGAGCGAGGCTTCCGCAAGCACCGCGCCGCCCATGCCGAGCGTGCCGATCACGATGATCGGGCCGGCGATGTTCGGCAGGATCTGGGTGAACATGATGCGGAAGGTGCCGTAGCCGAGGGACCTCGCCGCCTCGACATAGCCGAGCTGCTTTACCGAGAGCGTCGCGGCGCGCGTCAGCCGGCAGGTGAAGGACCAGTTGGTCAGGCCGAGCGCGATCAGGAGGCTGGTCAGGCCGGGCTGCAGGATCGCCATGATCGCCAGCGCGAAGATCAGCGAGGGGATGGCGAGCATCATATTGGTGAGGCCGTTGACGAAATCGTCCCACCAGCCGCCCCAATAGGCGGCGGAAAGGCCGAGCGCGACGCCGATGCACGTGTTGATCAGTTGCGAGACGATGCCGACCGTCAGCGAGATGCGCGCGCCATGCAGCACGCGGCTGTAGATGTCGCGGCCCTGCGCGTCGGTGCCGAACCAGAATTCGGAGCCGGGCGGGACTTCCGCGTTCATCAGATTGGCGTCCATGACGGGATCGGTATGGGCGAGCCAGGGCGCGAACACGCCGCCGGCGACGACGAGCGCAAAGCAGGTGGCGCCGATCCAGAGGTTGGCACGGAACTTCATGAGGCGACCTAGCTATACTTGATGCGCGGATCGACGACGGCGCAGAGCACGTCGACGGCGATGTTCACGACGAGGAAGAAGAGCACGATCGTCAGGATGCAGCCCTGCACTGCCGGGATGTCGCGCCAGGTGACGCTGTCGACCAGGAGCGAGCCGAGCCCCGGCCAGGCGAACAGCTTCTCGACGACGACCGCCTGGCCGAGCACCGAGCCGAACTGCAGGCCGAGCGTGGTCAGGACGATGACGAGCGCGTTGCGGGCGACATGCCAGCGCATGACGCGATAGGCGCTCGCACCCTTGGCGCGGGCGGTGCGGACGAAGTCGGCATGCATGATCTCGAGCACGGCGGCCCGTGCGGTGCGGGCGAGCAGCGCCAGCGGCGAGACGCCGAGCGCGATCGCCGGCAGCACGATGTAGCGGGGATCGCCATCGCCATAACCGAAACTGGGGAACCAGTTCAGCGTCAGCGCGAAGCCATACATCAGCAACAGGCCGAGCCAGAACATCGGCAGCGACAGGCCGGAGACCGCGAAGACCATCGAGAGCATGTCGACCCAGCCTCCCGGCTTCAGCGCGGCCACGAAGCCGAGCGGCACGCCGATGACGATGGCGAAGAGCATCGCTGCGAGCGCGAGCTGCAGGCTTGGCCAGAGCCGCTCGCCGATCAGCGCGGTGACAGGCTGACGGGTGCGGAAGGAATCGCCGAGATCGAAGGTCGCGAGCCCGCCGACATATTTGGCGAAGCGCAGCGGCAGCGGATCGTTGAGGCCGAACTGCTGGTTCATCCGCTCGATCGTCGCAGCGTCGATATTGCTGCGGCCGTCGGCCATCTGGCTGGTGGCGAAATTGCCGGGGATGACGCTGAACAGCACGAAAATCAGCGCGGCGACCGCGAGCAGGATCGGAATGGCCTGCAGCAGCCGGCGAAAGACATAAGGCAACATGACGATAGGCTCCTGAGCGCCGGGGCGTCACCGGCGGGCGGAGGCGGGCAAGCCCCCGCCGCCTGTGACGGCGGGGGCCAGGATGGGTTTACTTCGCCGCAGGCGAGGTGGTGTCGACCCAGAGCTCCTCATAGCGCTGCAGGGCGAGCTCGGTCGAGTTCGGCTGGAGGCCGTGCAGCCAGGGCTGATAGGCCAGCACCGCCTTGTTGTAATTGAAGAACCAGACCGGCGCTTGTTCCTGCAAGAAGGCGTTGGCCTTCTTCAGGAGGTCGAGCTGCTTGGCCGGATCGGTCTCGTTCGAGGCGTCGTCGATCAGCTTGTCGAAGCCTGCGTTCTTGAAGGTGGTGTAGTTGCAGGACGAGCGCGGCGTCGAGGAATGGAAGCACTTCAGCGCCGTCAGCGTGTCGGGCCCCGAGGTGTTCGACCAGATATAGGCCTGGAAGTCGCCGCCCACGACGACGCCGCCAAGCGCCGAGGTCTCGACCGGCTTGACCTTCACCTTGATGCCGACCTTGGCGAGCATCGGGATCGTGGCTTCGACGATCGGAACGCCCCAGCTCTCGTTCGGCGTCGCGGTCCATTCGAACTCGAAGCCATCGGGATAGCCGGCCTCGACCAGCAGCTTCTTGGCCTTGTCCGGATCGAAGGCGTAGGGCTTGGCGTCCTTGTCGAAGGCCGGCGAGGACAGCGGCAGCCAGCTCGCAGCGCGGTAGGCCTTGTCGCGGACGAGGCGCTTGATGATCAGCTCGCTGTCGATGGCGTGGTTGATCGCCTGGCGCACGCGCTTGTCGGAGAAGGGCTTGAAGGTCGGGTTCATGCCCATATTGCGGGTGAAGACCTCGGCGACCTCAAGGATGCCCTTCGACAGGTTCGGGTCGGCCTTGTAGGCGACATACTGGGTCGAGCCCAGGATCGAGACGTCGACTTCCTTGTTGCGGAAGGCGACGTCGCGCGCCGCCGCCTCGCCCATCGGCGAGATCACGAGCTTGTCGGCATAGGGCTTGCCGGTCAGGTAGTATTTATCCCAGCGCTCGAAGGCCATGCGCGAGCCCGGCACGTGCTCGACGAACTTGAAGGGGCCGAGGCCGATGGGCTTGTCGAAGAAGCCGGCGGCCTGTGCTTCCTTGGCCGGCAGGATCGCAGTCTGCGCCTGGAACAGGAAGTAGCCGGGATCGGCCTTGTCGGTCAGCGTCATCGAGAAGCTGGAATCGTCGATCTTCTTCAGGCCGGAGATTTCCTTGGCCTGGCCTTTCTGGACCTCGGTCGCGCCGACGATGCGGGCGACATAGCGCGCGCCCGGATAGTTCTTCGCCCCGTCCATGATGCGGGTATAGGACCAGATGACGTCGTCGGAGGTCAGCTTGCGGCCGTTATGGAAGAGCGCATTGTCGCGCAGCTTGTAGGTATAGGTCTTGCCGTCGGCCGAGACCTGGACGCTCTCGGCGATGTCGAGCACCGGCTTGCCGTTCTTGGCATCCCATTTGTAGAGCATGCCGTGCAGCGCATAGCCGTAGATCTCGTCCTGAATCTGGTTCGAGACATGGCTGTCATTGCTGACGAAGGAGGCGCCATAGGGCGCGGTGAAGCGGATCGTGCCGCCGCGGCGCGGCTCCTGAGCCTGCGCCTGCAGGGTGAAGGCCGCGAATGTCAGCGCGGTCGTGAAGGCAAGCTTTTTCAACACGTCGAAACCTCCCAATTTGTTGGTGAACTCTTTTGAGGTCGGCGCCGTTGGCCGGCGCCGATATTCGTTCCATCTGAGACCTTAACGGGGTTTTCCGCCCTGTCTTCTTGTTTCCATTGTGCAGCGCGTTCAGGCGGTCCCTGAACGCTCGTAGACGACCTTGCCACCGCGAATGGTGAGGTCGCAGCGGGTGTCCTTCAGGATTTCTCCCGGCGTGGCCGAGAGCAGATCGCGCGAGAACACGGCGACGTCGGCGAGGAAGCCGGGCACGAGCTTGCCCTTCACCTCCTCCTGCTTCTGCGAGAAGGCGCCGTATTCGGTGTAGGCCTGCAGCGCTTCCTCGATCGAGACGCGCTGGCGCTCATCCATCACCGTGCCGCGCCAGGTCTGGCGCGTCAGCATGGTGTGAAAGTTCGGGAACGGATCGGGGTCGCAGACCGGCGCATCGCTGCCGGTCGCCGGCTTCAGGCCAAGGGCGAACCAGGTCCGGAACGGATAGCTCGGCAGCGCGCGCTCGTCGCCGAGCACCTTGATATAGGCGTCGCCGAAATCATGGATGAAGACCTGCTGCGGGCAGGGATAGATGCCGGCCTTGACCATGCGCTCGTGCTGCTGCGGCGTGGAGAAGCCGCAATGCTCGATGCGGTGGCGCCGGTCGGGATCGGGATAGGCTTTGAGCGCCTTCTCATAGGCGGTGATCAGCTGCTCGATCGCTGCGTCGCCGATGGCGTGGCAGGCGAGCTGGTAGCCCTTGGCATGAGCGTCCAGTACCTGGCGCTCGAGATCCTCGTCCGAGAGCATCTGCACGCCGGTGGTCTTGTCCTCGCCCAGATAGGGCTCGCTCATCCAGGCGGTGCGCCCGCCCGCCGAACCATCGAGGAAGATCTTGACCGCGCCAATCATCAGCATCTCGTCGCCGGTGCCGGAGATCAGCCCTGCGTCATGGCATTGCGGCACGATCGAGCGGCCCTCGTCGCCGAGCAGGGCGAGCCAGGTGCGAACCGGCAGGCGGCCGTCGCGCTTGGCCTTATGATAGGCCGCGATTTCGTTGAAGCCGGTGACCATCCCAACCGCTGCGTCCATGCAGCTGGTGATCCCGAGCGAGAGCAGGTAGTTGCCGCCGCGCTCGATCGCAGCGAGGAGCTGCTCCTCGCTCGGCGCTGGAATCGCGGCCTTGACCGGGGCGCGGGCGTTCTCCGCCAGCATGCCGGTGAGACGGCCGTTCTGCTGCTCGATCAGCCCGCCGGGCGGGGTCGGTGAGGTCTCGTCGATGCCGCCGAGCTTGAGAGCCAATGAATTGACGATCGAGATGTGGCCGCAGGTGCGGACCAGCATCACCGGATTGTTCGGGGAGGCGCGGTCTAGCTCCTCGCGGAACGGGTGTCGGCCGGTGTCGAGCTTGGTCTGGTCGTAGCCGCGCGCCAGCACCCAGTCGCCGGGCTTCGACTTGGCGGCGCGCTCGGCGATCTGGCCGAGCAACGCCTCCAGCGTCGGCGCTGCGGCGGGGCGGGCATCGACCCAGTCCATGGTCAGGCCGACCGAGATCAAATGGAGATGGGAATCGTTCAGCCCCGGCGTTGCCAGGCGCCCGCCGAGGTCGATGACCTTGGTCGAGGGCCCGATCAGGCTGGCGATCTCGGCCTCCTTGCCGGCGGCGAGCACCTTGTCGCCCCAGAGCGCCAGCGCCTCGACCACGCCCTCCTCGCGGCCGCACCAGATCGGCCCGCCGCGCAGCACGATATCGGCCTTGACGCTCATGCCCTTAGCTCCGTCATCCCTGCATCCTCCGGTCTTGTCGCTGCCGGCGCTTTCGGCCGGTCGTGGTCTTTGATCCCGCTCAGATATCGTCGAGCGGGAAGATCGGGCGGCGCACCTTCTTGTAGGGGCGCTCCTTGAAGTTCTTGGTCGAGAGCGCGCCGGTGTCGACCTCGATCACCTCGCGGGCGATCGGCTCGAAGGCGGCGCGGAAATGTTGCATCGATTTGACGATGACAGTCGATTTCCGCGTCGGATCGACGCCGAGCGAGGTGAACTGGGCAAGGTCGGTCGCCTGGCCGTTATGGGTGATGACGATGATCTCGACATCGTCGACCCGCAGCAGGGCCGAGAGCCCGTAATTGCGCCAGACGCCGCCGGCCATCGGCCCGTAGCAGATGAAATGCCCGTCGGTGAGCGCCACGACATGGGCGTCGAGCTCGAGCGGGCCGCCGCCTGTATTGGGATCGACCTTGCCGCCGAGCTTCAGCTTGACGCGATTGCCGACGCCGGCCGCCTGCGCTGCGAGCGCAGCCTCCGGATCGCGGATCGCATGGAAGCCGACATTCCTGAGGCCGGCGTCGAGCATGGCGCGCAGCAGGTTGGTCGCATCGCCATAGGCGCCCGAGCCCGGATTGTCGGAATAGTCGGAGATCACGACCGGCTTGCCGCCTGCTTCCGGGCCGAGCGTGCCTTCGCCCGCCTTGGCCTTGGCCATCGCTTCCTTCAGCGGGGTGAAGTGGATCGAGGAGAAGTGCCGCTGCTCCCAGGCATAGTCCATCAGCTCCTCGGCGATGGCCTGCGCCTTGCCACGATCGTCATGGGTGACGGCGATGGAGGGGCCGATATCGTGGACATCGGCCGAGGAAAAGCCAGCCTGGACGCTGACGACGAGCGCATCGCCGGCGGCCTCCAGTACATCGCCCCGGCGCAGCAGCTCCATGAAGGGCGGCGAGGTCGTGCGTCCGCCATCGAGCGCGTAGAGGATCGGCCGGCGCGCCACCGCGACACGCGGCCTGATCTCGCCTTGCATCGCCCGTTCCAGCAATTCGGCGCCCTGCCAGGTCCGCTCATACTGGTCGATATGCGGATAGGTCCGATAGGAGATCAGCGCGTTGGCGTTGTCGGCCATTGCTTGCGTCAGCGTCGCGTGCAGGTCGAGGATCGCGACCACGGGAATATCGGGGCCGACCTTGGTGCGGATGCGCTTGAGCAATTCGCCCTCGCCGTCATCCGAGCTTTCCGTCGCCATCGCGCCGTGCAGATGCAGCAGCACGCCGTCGAGCCGCTCGCAGGCGGAAAGGATCATCCCGGCGAAGACGTCGAAGGCCGCATCGGTGACGCGGCCTGACGGGTTGGCTCCGGTAACGAGCGGGTGGACGAGGCTCCAGCCGAATTTTTCGGCGGCCTCGAAGGCGGCGCCCATCGAGGTCCGCGTGCCCTGGAAGGCGGCGGGAACCTCGTTGTCGCGGAAGACGCCGTGATGGCGGAACACCGCCTCATCGGTGAGCTGAACACTGAAGGTGTTCGTCTCGTGCATGAATTCCGCGATCAGGACGCGTCTGGCCATCGTGCGATCGTTCCCCCGAAAACGTTCCCTATGGAACCATTTTTTGTTTTGTAGCGTGGGTCCGGGCGTTTGCCAGCCCGGACCCGTTCATGCGTCCCCTCACATCGGCCCGCTTGCGGGGCAGGGGCGAATATGCTTCGCGCGAATTCAGGCTTGAGCAGTTCTTATCGCAAAAGTGGTGCCCACTTTTGCGGAACGGGCTCAGGCGGCGCGGGCCGCGTGGGTCTCGCCGGGGGCGTGGCCGAGATCCTCGGGCCGGGCATAGGCGCGGCCGAAGCGGTTGGCGAGGAAGGCGTCGAAGCCGATATCCTCCTGCTTGACGAAGCCCTTCTGCGGCAGCTTGCCCTCCGCCAGCAGGTCGAGCACGGCGCAGATGCCCGAGGCCGTGGTGATCTGGATGGCGCTACGCATCACGCCGCCGACCACGGCGCTGTAGACCTTGTTGGCATAGGTCTGCTGGGTCAGGCGCCCGTTGAGGCGGCCGCTGGCGGTGACGAAGATCACGACCACGTCCTGCAGCGTGCTCGGCAGGGCATTCTCGAAGATGTCCTTCAGCACGTCGCGACGCTCGGACAGGCGCAGATCCTGCAGCAGCGCCTTCATGATCGCGCAATGGCCGGGATAGCGGATGGTGCGGTAGTTCAGCGTGCGCACCTTGCCGGCGAGCGTATCGCAAAGCGTGCCGAGTCCGCCCGAGGTGTTGAAGGCCTCGTAGGTGATGCCGTCGAGCGAGAACTCCTCGCGCTCTTCCATAGCCGGCACCAGCACGCGCTCGCCGTTGACGACCGCTTCGCAGGGTTCGCAGTACTCGTTGATGACCCCGTCCGTGCTCCAGGTCAGGTTATAGTTCAGCGCGTTCGACGGGTACTGCGGCAGCGCGCCGACCCGAAGCTTCAGGCTATCCAGCTGGTCGAAATCGCGGGCGAGATCGGCGGCGACGATCGAGATGAAGCCAGGTGCGAGCCCGCATTGCGGGATCAGCGCCGCCTTGGCGGTCAGCGCCAGTTCCTTGACCCGGCGGGTCGAGGCGACGTCCTCGGTCAGGTCGAGATAGTGCACGCCCTGGGCGGCGGCGGCCTCGGCGATGCGCGTCGTCAGATCGTAAGGGGCGGCCGAGAGCACGGCGAAGGCGCCGTTCAGGACCTGGGCGAGCTCGGCGCCGTCGGTGATATCGACCCGGCGGGTCGAGATCGTCGGGCTGGTCTTGATCGCGGCAAGCTGTTCGTTGGAACGGTCGGCGATCACCACGCGGTAATCCCCGGTTGCGCCGAGCAGGTCGGCGATGGTTGCGCCGATCTTGCCGGCGCCGATGACGACCACGCTTTTCATGGTTCCCCCGATGAATCTGTTTCTGTCAGATAGATTCACCGAAGGCTTCGTCGGATAGAAGCCGGTGACACGACGATTCATATGGGATTTTTCAGCGAAACGCCGTAAGATTTCGGCGCTATGCCGATAGACCCGACAGATCGCCAGCTCCTGACCCTGCTCACCGAGAACGCCCGCGCTCCGGTGGCCGAGCTCGGCCGCAAGCTCGGCCTGTCACGCACGACGGTGCAGAGCCGGATCGAGCGGCTGGAGCGTCGCGGCGTCATCGCCGGCTACACCGCACGACTTTCGGAGGATTACGAGAAGGGCCAGGTCAAGGCGCATGTCCTGATCACCGCCCTGCCGAAGCTTGCGGCGCGCGTCGAGACGGAGCTGCGCCGCATCCCCGAGATCAGGACGTTGCATTCGATCAGCGGCCAATTCGACATGATCGCCGTGGTGGTCGCGCCCTCGATCGGCGAGCTCGACGGGCTGATCGATCGGATCGGCGCGCTCGAAGGCGTCGAGCGCACCATGTCCTCGATCATCCTGTCGACCCGGATCGAGCGGTAGCCTCAATCCGGCAGGACGCGTCCTCCGATGCGCGCCGCGGCGTCGCGCAGTGCGTCGAGATGCACCGGGCGCCCTTGTGGCGCGACGATCGAGGTCAGCGAGGAGATGCTGAGCGCGCCGGCGAGCGCGCCCGAGCGGTCGAAGATCGGCACGCCGACACCGGTCAACCCGATGAAGAAATCATCGGCTGCCAGCTCCCAGCCCTGCGCGCGGATGCGCTCGGCCTCGCGCCAGAGCAGGTTGGGATCAGTCTGGCTCGCCGGAGCACGCTTGGGCAGATCGAGCGACAAAGCGAGGCGCCGCTGATCGTCATCGAGAAAAGCCAGCAGCACGCGCGGGCCGCCGCCGCAGTTGAGTGGCGCCTGCGCGCCGACCGCGAACCAGGTCGCATCGACATGTGGCAGCGAGGCGCGGACGCGATCGACGCAGAGCCCTCGGCCGGCGATATGGACCCAGAGGAAGGCGGTCGCGCCGGTCTTCTCGGCAATCTCGGTCAGATAGGGGCCGGCGATGTCGCGCAGTTCGCGGCCGGTCGTCACCGCGCTGCCGAGTTCGATCAGCCCGACGGCCAGCGCATAGCTCTGGGAATGCTCATCGTATTCGACGAGTTCGTTGAGCTGCAAAGTCAGCAGCAGACGCCGCGTCGTACCCTTGTCGAGGCCGACCTGCCGGGCCAGCTCACTGAGGCCGAGCCGCGGATACTCCGGGCGGAAGGCCCTGAGCAAGGCGATCGCACGGTCGACGGCTCGGACGATCGGCACGCCCGGCGGCAGTTGTGCGGCCCTGTCCTCGTCTTTGTGCTTCATCGCAAGTGTGAGTACGCCATGTTCGTTTGCTGAGCGTGTCGCCTAATAACACGGCATGTCAATCCTTGACACGGAATTTGTCTCTCGCTTTCATTGCGGCGGAGCTTGCCAATGGACGCCTGATCGGGTGCGATCGGCCTGAGCTGGCTGGTGAACGAAAAACGGGGACGCCTGGACCGCTGCGTGCTGCGGATCCCGGCGCTGGGAACGGAGAACGACGATGACCGGATTGAGATTTGGCCTGGCGCTCGCCGCCTCCGTCCTGGCGCTCGGCGTGGCGCAGGCGCAGGAACCCAAGAAGGGCGGCACGGTCCACGTCGTCGTTCAGCCCGAGCCGCCGATGCTGATGCAGGGGCTCAACCAGAACGGCCCGACCAACATGGTCGCCGGCAACATCTACGAGTCGCTGCTGCGCTATAACGAGAAGCTCGAGCCGCAACCCTCGCTGGCCAAGAGCTGGGAGATCTCGCCGGACGCCAAGGTCTACACCTTCAAGCTGCAGGAGGGCGTGACCTGGCATGACGGCAAGCCGTTCACCGCCGACGACGTCGTCTTCACCCTCGACAAGTTCCTGCGCGAGGTCCATCCGCGCTGGCGCCCGATCGTCAACGCCCAGGTCGAGAAGATCGAGAAGGTCGACGACCTCACCGTGAAGATCACGCTGAAGCAGCCCTTCGGCCCGCTGATCATGACGCAGGAGGTCGCCTCCGCGCCGATGATCCCGAAGCACATCTATGACGGCACCGATTATCGCGCCAATCCGGCCAACAATACGCCGATCGGCACCGGCCCGTTCAAGCTGAAGGAGTGGAAGAAGGGCTCCTACATCCACCTCGTCAAGAACGAGAACTACTGGCTGAAGGGCAAGCCGAACCTCGACGAGATCTACTGGCAGATCATCCCCGACGCGGCGGCGCGCGCCGTCGCCTACGAGACCGGCAAGGTCGACGTGCTGACCGGCGGCTCGGTCGACGTCTACGACGTGGCGAGGCTCTCCAAGCTGCCCGACACCTGCATGACCACCAAGGGCTGGGAGATGTTCGCCCCCCATGCCTGGCTCACCCCGAATGTCCGCAACGGCATTTTGGGCAACAAGCAGTTCCGCCAGGGGCTGATGTACGCGATCGACCGCGAGTTCGGCCGCGAGGTGGTCTGGGGCGGGCTCGGCAAGCTGCCGACCGGCCCGATCTCGTCGAAGACCAAGTTCTATTCGGCGGACGTGCCGAAATATGCCTTCGACCCGGCCAAGGCGAAGGAGCTGATCAAGGCATCCGGCTACAAGGGCGAGACGATCCGCCTGCTCAACCTGCCCTATGGCGAGACCTGGACGCGCTGGACCGAGGCGATCAAGCAGAACCTCGAGGATGTCGGGGTCAAGGTGCAGGTCGAGAACACCGACGTGCCCGGCTGGACCCAGAAGGCCAGCAACTGGGACTTCGACCTCAACTTCAACTTCCTCTACCAGCTCGGCGACCCCGCCATGGGCGTGGCGCGCAGCTACATCACCTCGAATATCGCCAAGGGCAATCCCTTCGCCAATGTCGGCGGCTATTCCAATCCCGAGGTCGACAAGCTCTTCGCCGAGGCGGCGATCGCGCCGACGGACAGCGCGCGACAGGAGCTTTACACGAAAGTGCAGAAGCTCCTGGCGGACGAATTGCCGGTGCTCTGGCTGCTCGAGATGGATTTCCCGACCATCTATCGCTGCAACGTCAAGAACCTCGTCACCACCGGCATCGGTGTCGACGACGGCTTCCGCGATGCCTGGAAGGAGTGAGTTCCAAAGCTGATCGCCTGGGCAATGTCGTCCCGGACAAGCCGCGTCAGCGGCGCCGATCCGGGACCCATGCCTGAACCGTTCCGGTATGGGTCCCGGGTCTCCCTCCGGTCGCCCGGGACGACGGCAAGCAAAAGACGGGTCTGAATGAACCTCGCGCAATTCCTCGCCGGCCGGCTCGCGAAGGGGATCGTCGTCCTCTTCGCCATCGCGGTGCTGAACTTCTTCCTGATCCGGGCCGCCCCTGGTGACCCGGCGCAGGTGCTGGCCGGCGAAGCCGGCGCTGCCGACGAGCAATTGCTGATCCAGTTGCGCGAGCGCTTCGGCCTCGACCAACCGCTGCTGACGCAGCTCTGGGTCTATCTCAAGGGCTACCTCAGCTTCGATCTCGGCTTCAGCTATCGCCAGCAGCAGAGCGTGCTGAGCCTGATCCTCGACCGCCTGCCGGCGACGCTGCTGCTGACCGGCGCCGCCTTCATCGTCTCGCTGGGCTTAGGGACCCTGATGGGCGCGCTCGCCGCCCGCCGCGCCGGCCGCTGGCAGGACAGCGTCATCACCACGCTGGCTCTGGTCTTCTATGCGACGCCGCTGTTCTGGGTCGCGCTGATGAGCCAGATCGTCTTCTCGCTGAAACTCGGTCTCGTACCCAATGTCGGCTACGAGAGCATCGGCGCGAACTATACCGGGCTCGCCCGCGCGCTCGATATCGCCAGCCATCTCGTCCTGCCGGCCCTGACGCTCGGCCTGTTCTTCACTGCGCTCTATGCCAGGATGATGCGGGCCTCGATGCTCGAGGTCGCCGGCGCCGATTTCGTCAAGACGGCCCGCGCCAAGGGGCTCAGCCCCGGCGTGATCTCGCGTCGCCATGTCGCCCGCAACGCCATCCTGCCGGTGGTGACGCTGGCGGGCCTGCAGGCCGGCCAGCTCGTCGGCGGCGCGGTGCTGACCGAGACCGTCTTCGCCTGGCCCGGTATCGGCCGCCTGATGTTCGATGCCCTGGTGCAGCGCGACTATTCGGTGCTGCTCGGCGTCTTCTTCATCTCCTCGGCCATGGTCGTCGGCTTCAATATCCTGACCGATATCGTCTACCGGCTGGCCGATCCGCGCATCGAGGCGGTGTCATGAGCTTCCTCAAGCGCTTTTCCCGCAATCGCGGCGCCCTGATCGGCCTTGCCATCCTGATCGCGGTGGTGCTCTTTGCCATCCTCGCGCCCTCGCTCTATCCGCAATCGCCCTGGCGGACGGTGGCGCGGCCATTCCTCGCGCCCTTCGTCATGGATCGCTTCCCGCTCGGTACCGACACGCTCGGGCGCGACATCGCCTCCGGCTTGGCCCACGGCGCCCGCGTCTCGCTGACGATCGGCCTGGTCTCGACGATTGTCGCGCTGCTGATCGGCGTGCCCCTCGGCGCCATCGCCGGCTATGCCGGCGGTTTCATCGACGATGCGCTGATGCGCTTCACCGAATTCTTCCAGACCATCCCCTCCTTCGCGCTCGCGATCGTCCTGGTCGCGATCCTGCAACCCAAGCTCGGCTCGATCGTGCTCGCCATCGGCGTGGTCAGCTGGCCGCCGGTGGCGCGATTGGTGCGAGGCGAGGTGCTGTCGCTGAAGACGCGCGAATACGTCCAGGCCGCGATCACCATCGGTCAGCCGACCTCGCGGATCATCTGGAGCCAGGTCCTGCCCAACACGATTGCGCCGATCATCGTCATGGGCTCGCTGATGATCGGCTCGGCGATCCTGCTGGAATCCTCGCTCTCCTTTCTCGGCCTCGGCGACCCCAACCTGATGAGCTGGGGCTATATGGTCGGCGCCGGCCGCACCCGCCTGCTCGACGCCTGGTGGATCAGCTTCTTTCCGGGCGTCGCGATCTTCCTGACCGTGCTGGCGCTCAATCTCGCCGGCGAGGGACTGAACGACGCGCTGAACCCGCGCCTCGCCCGGGAGAGGGAATGATGGCTGGTCCCGTTCTCTCGATCGAAGGCCTGAAGCTCGCTCTGCCTGTCATGGCCGACCGGCCCTATGCGGTCGAGGATGCGACGCTCGCGATCGCCGCGGGCGAGACGCTCTGCGTCGTCGGCGAGTCCGGCTCCGGCAAGTCGATGATCGCCCATGCCGTGATGGGGCTGTTGCCCAGGGTGGTGAAGCCGGTCGCGGGTGCGATCAAGCTCGCTGGCCGCGACCTGCTGGCGCTCTCGGAAGACGCGATGCAGGACGTGCGCGGCCGCGAGGTCGGCATGATCTTCCAGGAGCCGATGACCTCGCTCAACCCGGTCATGCGCGTCGCAGACCAGATCGTCGAGACCTTCGAGGCGCATAAGCTGCTGAGCAAGCCGCAGCGCTATGCGAGAGCCGTCGCATTGCTGACCGAGGTCGGTCTGCCCGAGCCGGAGCGACTGGCGCGCGCCTATCCGCACGAGCTCTCCGGCGGCCAGCGCCAGCGCGTGATGATCGCGATGGCGCTCGCGCTCGAGCCCAAGCTCCTGATCGCCGACGAGCCGACCACCGCGCTCGATGTCACCACGCAGGCGCAGATCCTCAAGCTGCTCGACAATCTCCGCCACAAGCACGGCACAGCGGTCTTGTTCATCACCCACGACATGGGCGTCGTTGCCGAGATCGCCGATCGCATCGCCGTGCTGGAGAAGGGCGTCCTGGTCGAGGAGGGCACCGTCGATCAGGTGCTGGGTTCGCCGCGCCATCCCTATACGCAGAAGCTGCTCGCCGCCGTGCCGTCGCTGACGCCGCCGGAGCGGCCGCCGCTGCCGGAGAGCAAGCCGGTGCTCACCGTCGAAAAGCTCGGCAAGGTCTATCGCAAGCGCTCCTTCTTCCGCCCTGGCCGCGAAGTGAGGGCAGCCGAGGATGTCAGCTTCACGCTGGCGCGGGGCGAGACGCTCGGGCTGGTCGGCGAGTCCGGCTCGGGCAAGTCGACGGTCGGGCGCTGCTGCCTGCGCCTGATCGAGCCGGATTCGGGCCGCATCACTCTCGGTGATCTCACCATCACCGACCTCAGCGTCGCGGCGCTGCGCCCGCATCGCAAGCGCATCCAGATGGTCTTCCAGGACCCGTTCGCCTCGCTCAATCCGCGCCAGACAGTGGGCCGGATCATCTCGGACGGGCCGGTCGCGCATGGCGCCTCGCGCAAGGATGCGCTGGCGCGGGCGAAGGAGCTGCTCGAACTGGTCGGCCTCTCCGCCAACGCGATCGACCGCTACCCGCATGAATTCTCCGGCGGGCAGCGCCAGCGCATCGGCATCGCCCGGGCACTCGCGCTGGAGCCGGATGTGCTCGTTGCCGACGAGGCGGTCTCGGCGCTCGACGTCTCCGTGCAGGCGCAGATCCTCAAGCTGATCAAGGACATCCAGCAGCGGCTCGGCCTCGCCATCCTGTTCGTCACCCACGATCTGCGCGTCGCCGCGCAGATCTGCGACAAGATCGCGGTGATGCAGCGCGGCAGGATCGTCGAGGCCGGCCCGACCGCCGCGCTCTTCGCCGCCCCCCAGCACGATTACACCCGCCAATTGCTCGCCGCTGTCCCAGGCGGGGAGCGGTTCGGGCGGTGACCACACTCGTCATGGTCGGACTTGTCCCGACCATCAACGCCTTCGTTGGGCGCAGGCCGTGTCCAAGACGTGGATGCTCGCCACAAGGGCGAGCATGACGGCGTAACCCTAAGACTGCCGGAGACCCCCAGCCATGCCGCTCGATCCCGCCTTGCGCGACCGCATCCTTAGCTCCGTCGAAGCGGGCTTTGCCGAGCAGATCGCCTTCACCCAGGAGATGATCCGCTTCCCCTCGACGCGCGGCGACGAGCACACCGTCCAGGACTTCATCTTCCGCGCCTTGAAGCAACGCGGCTTCACCATGGACCGCTTCGCCATGGATCGCGAGGCGATCGGCCGCCATCCCGGCGGCGCGCCGTTTTCGGAGACGCATTCGGAAGCGCCGATCGTCGTCGGCATCCACCACCCTCGCGAGGAAAAGGGCCGCTCGCTGATCCTGCAGTCCCATGTCGACGTGGTGCCGACCGGCCCGGCCGAGCTCTGGACGCATCCGCCCTTCGATCCCGTCATCGAGGGTGACTGGCTCTATGGCCGCGGCGGCGCCGACATGAAGGCGGGTGGTGCGGCCAACCTATTCTGCCTCGACGCGCTCCGGCGCATCGGCCTGCAGCCGGCGGGAACCGTCTATGTCCAGTCGGTGGTCGAGGAGGAATCGACCGGAAACGGCGCGCTGATGACGCATCTGCGTGGCTACGAGGCCGATGCGGTGCTGATCCCGGAACCTGAAGAGGAGATGCTGGTGCGCGCCAATACCGGCGTGCTCTGGTTCCAGTTCGAGGTCCGCGGCGTGCCGATGCATGTGCGCGAGATGGCGGCCGGGGCGAATGCGATCGACGCGGCCTACCGGGTCATCGGCGCTCTGCGCGAGGTCGAGGCGGCGCTGAATCGCGAAAAGATCGGCCGGCCGCATTTCGAGGATGTCGCCCATCCGATCAACCTCAACATCGGCAAGATCGAGGGCGGCGACTGGGCTTCGTCGGTGCCGTGCTGGTGCAAGGTCGACTGCCGCATCGGCCTCTATCCCGGCATGTCGGCCGAAGAGCTCGGCAAGCGCATCGAGGCGAAGGTGCTCGCCTTCGCGCGCACCGACACGTTCCTCTCGAACAACCCGCCCAAGGTCGTCTTCAACGGCTTCTGGTCGGAGGGCTATGTGCTCGAGCCCGGCAGCGAGGCCGAGGCCGTGCTCGGCAATGCCCACAAGGCTTCGACCGGCAAGGCACTGAAGAGCTTCATGACCCCCGGCTATCTCGATACCCGGGTCTACGCCCTCTACGACAAGGTGCCGGCGCTCTGCTACGGGCCGATCTCGCAGAACATCCACGCCTTCGACGAGCGCGTCAGTCTGGCGTCGCTGAAGCGCATCACCGGCACGATGGCGCTCTTCGTCGCCGAATGGTGTGGCGTCGAGCCGGTCGTGGGCTGAAGAAGGCAGGCCGGGTGCACGCCCGTCGTGCATCCAGCCTCCACTGAAATCACATGACGCCGCCAACGCATCCTCCCGCATAGTCGCGCCATGCCGTCAGTGCCCGCCCGCTCGCTCCTGCTCGTCCCGCTGCTCGGGCTGCTCTGGGGCTTCAATTGGCCGGCGGTCCGGATCTCGCTGACCGAGATCGCGCCCTGGACCTTGCGGGCCGGCGGCATGACCTTCGCCGGCCTCGCTCTGGTCGCGGTCGCTCTGGCGCGCGGCGTCAGTCTCAAGGTGCCCACGGCGCATTGGCCGAGGCTGATCGTCGCCGGCATCCTCTCGATCGCCGCCTTCAACATCCTGCTCGCCTTCGCGCAGTTGATGGCGCCGACCTCGCGCGCCGCGATCCTGACCTTCACCATGCCGGTCTGGGCGACGCTGATGGCCTGGCCGGTACTGGGCGAGCACTTTGACCGCCCGCGGCTGATCGGCCTGGGGCTCGGCATTGCCGGATTGCTCTGCCTCGGCCTGCCGCTGATCAAGGCGGGGCAGTTGTCGCCGGGGCTCGCGCTCGCCTTGCTTGCGAGCGTCAGCTGGGCGCTCGGCACCATCGTCACCAAGCGCTGGCCGGTCGCGGCGCCGACGCTGTCGATCGCCGCTTGGCAATTGCTGATCGGCGGCGCGGCGGCCGGCATCGGCATGCTGATCTTTGAAGGCGTGCCGGTTCCGAAGGCGTTGTCGCCGCCGGTTGCGGCGGCACTGACCTTCCATATCCTCGGCGCGCAGGCGCTCGCCTATTTCCTCTGGTTCACCGTGATCGCCCGGCTTCCGGCCGGCATCGCCAGCCTGGGGACGCTGATGGTTCCGGCGGTTGGAGCGCTCGGCTCGGTGCTGCTTCTCGGCGAGCGTCCGGCGGCCAGCGACTGGCTTGGGCTCGTGCTCGTCGTCGCAGCCTCGGGCGCGATTCTGGTCTCGCCGAAACCGGGTCGTTGACCCTAGGTCATTTTTTCTTCGTCCCAACCGGAACCTTTTGCGCAACGCAGCGTTCAGCGCGTTCGACATATCACATGCCAAGGTTCCAAACGTGCTTCAGATTGCGGAAGGTCCGGTGACCGCCGAGCGTTATCGATTGCTGGTGGAGTCCGTCACGGACTACGCGATCTACATGCTCGATCCGCAGGGAACGGTGATCAGCTGGAACCCCGGCGCCCGGCGCTTCAAGGGCTATGAGGACCACGAGATCATCGGCCAGTCCTTCTCGCGCTTCTACACCGAGGAGGATCGCGCTGCCGGCTTGCCGGACCGCGCCTTGCGCATCGCCGTGGAGGAGGGTCGTTTCGAGCGGGAGGGCTGGCGGGTCCGCAAGGACGGCACTCGTTTCTGGGCCCATGTCGTCATCGATCCGATTCTCAACCCGGCGACCGGCAAGGTGCTCGGCTATGCCAAGGTGACGCGGGATCTGACCGAGCGACGCGAAGCCGAACAGGCGCTGCGGCGCAGCGAAGAGCGCTTTCGCCTGCTGGTCCAGGGTGTCACCGATTACGCGATCTATATGATCGATCGCGACGGCACCGTGACCAACTGGAATGCCGGTGCGCAGCGGATCAAGGGCTATGCGCCCGACGAGATCATCGGCCAGCATTTCTCGTTGTTCTATCGCCCGGAGGACCGGGCCAATGGCGAGCCTGAGCGCGCCTTGCAGACGGCGATCGACAAGGGCAGCTTCGAGAAGGAGGGCTGGCGCCTGCGCAAGAACGGCGAAGCGTTCTGGGCGCATGTCGTGATGGATCCGATTCGAGACGATGCCGGCGAGATCATCGGCTTTGCCAAGATCACCCGCGACCTGACCGACCGCCGCAAGGTCGAGGCCGAGCTCGATGCTGCGAGGGAGGCATTGTTCCAGGCGCAGAAGATCGAGGCGCTCGGCCAGCTCACCGGCGGTGTGGCGCATGATTTCAACAACCTGCTGACGGCTGTGCTGGGCAGCCTCGAACTCGTGCGTCGCCAGATCGGCGACGAGCGCCAGCTCAATCTGATCGACAATGCGATCAAGGGGGCGAGCCGGGGGATCTCGCTGACGCAACGCATGCTGTCCTTCGCCCGCAAGCAGGAGCTGGCGCTGCAGCCGGTCGCGGTCGAGGTGCTTGTCGCCGAGATGGGGGATCTCCTGCAGCGCTCGCTGGGACCGCTGATCCAGATCGAGACGAACTTCCCCGCCGATCTCGCCATGGCTGCGGCCGATCCCAACCAGCTCGAAACCGCGGTGCTCAACCTCGCCGTCAATGCCCGCGACGCCATGCCGGAAGGCGGCGTGCTGCGGGTCGGAGCCGTAAATGAACATATCGGCCGTGGCCATCGGAGCGGTCTGCCGGAAGGCGACTATATTCGCCTCTCGGTTGCCGACACCGGGACTGGCATGGATGCGAAAACGCTTGCCCAGGCAACCGAACCCTTCTTCACCACCAAGGGCGTCGGCAAGGGCACCGGGCTCGGCCTCTCGATGGTGCACGGCATGGTCGAGCAGCTTGGCGGGCGGCTGCAGTTGGACAGCCATGTGGGACGAGGCACGACCGTGGAGATCTGGCTACCGGTGGCTGCCGCAGCCGTTATGGCCGAGCCTGTGCAATTGCCTGTCGAGGCGAAAACGGAGGCCGCCATGGCGCCGCGCTCGCTCACCGTGCTCGCGGTCGATGACGATGCGCTCGTGCTGATGAATACGACGGCGCTGCTCGAGGACCTCGGCCACAGGGTCATCGAGGCCAGCTCGGCCCGCGAGGCGTTGGCGATCCTGGAAGGTGGCGGAGAAATCGACCTGCTGATCACCGACCACGCCATGCCGCAGATGACCGGTGCGCAATTGATCGCCGAGGTCGGACAACGCTGGCCGGCTCTGCCGGTCATCCTCGCGACCGGTTACGCCGACCTGCCAGCCGGGGCGGGCGTGCTGCGCCTGAACAAGCCGTTCTGGCAGGCCGATCTGGAGAAGACGGTTGCGGCGGCGATGGCACGGCGCGCGACGGCGGCCGCAGCAGCCTGAGAAACCGCTACCGGGCCCGATCGGTTCGCTTGGGTGGTGCGGCTGCCGAGCCGCGCTCGACCAGCCGGGTCGGCAGCACGAGATCGAGAGGAGAGCCGCCTCCCGAGAGCTGTTCGATCAGCAGCTTCATCGCCGCCTGGCCGATCTCGCGGCGTGGCTGGTGGATGGTGGTGAGTTGCGGCTCGACCGCCTCCGCCAGCACGATGTCGTCGAAGCCGACCACCGAGACATCGTCTGGGACGTTGCGGCCGCGGGCGCGCAGCTCACCCATGGCGCCGACCGCCATCTGGTCGCTGGCGGCGAAGATGGCGGTGTAATCGACGCCTCTTGCAGCGAGCGTACGGATCGCGGCGCGGCCGGCGGCGAGGCCGAAATCGCCTTCGACGACGAGATCAGGGTCAGCCGTGATGCCCGCCTCGGCAAGGCCGGCGAGATAGCCGTCGCGGCGGTCGAGGCTCATCGGGTCGGGCATCGGGCCGGCGATATGGGCGATGCGGCGATGGCCGAGCCTGGCGAGATGAGCGACTGCCGCGCGTGCCGCGGCGTGGTTGTCGACCTTGACCGTCGGAAGATCGAGCCCGGGCAGCATCTCCAGCGCGACGACGATGGGCGGCAGGCGGCTGCGTCTGGCGAGGGCCTCGGGAAAGCGGCCGACCATCAGGATCAGCCCGTCGGCATGGCGCTCCCTGACCATGTCGACATAGCGCAGGATGCGCTCGTCATCGTCACGGGCATCGCCCATCAGCACCTTGTAGCCGGCATCGATCGCCGCCTCTTCGACGCCCTTGTAGATCTCAAGATAGAACGGGTTGCTGATGTCGCGCACCAGCAGGATCACGGTGCGCGTCGCCTGGAGGCGGAGATTGCGCGCCTGAGCGTTGGGAATGAAGCCGGTTGCCGCGACCGCTTCGAGCACGCGCTCGCGGGTGCGGGCCTTGACCTTCTCAGGCTGGGCCAGCGTGCGCGACACCGTCGCGGTCGAGACGCCGGCGAGGCGGGCGACTTCGGCGATGGTCGGAGCGGCTGTGGGTACGTCTTGCAAGGCCAATGATCTGGAAAAGCGGCAGCGAATCGGCAGGAGGAGGCAGGATGCCCATCATGCCGCAATCGCTGCCGATAGGGCAGGGGTGGGCGCCCGCGTCATGCGAGCGCCCAGTGTCGAGGTTACTTGCCGCCCCAGCGGGCCGGATAGTTCGTCATCTGCTCGCAGCCGCAGAGCGCATAGTGCAGCGGCGGCATCTTGTCGTTGACGAACTTGTCGAGGTTCTCGGCCGTGATCGCTGGTTGCGGCAGCTTCCAGGTCGGGCCAACGACTGGCTCGCCCTTGAGGATGCGGATCGCCGCGATCACCGGGGTGCGCCACTGATAGGTCGGATAGGTCGGCGCGATCGCGGTGAGCTTGTTCTTCTTCCACTTCTGCAGGAAGTCCTGCTGGTCTTCGCCATTGATCACCGGATAGGGCTTGCCGGCATCCTCGAAGGCTTCGAGCGCAGCGACCGCGGTGGCGCCGGCATCCATCCAGACGCCGTCGATCTTGCCGAAGCGATTGATGTAGTCCTCGACGATCGCCTTGGTCTTGGCGTTGTCGCCGTTGGTGAACTCGGCGCCGACGACCTTGATGCCCTTCTCCTTGAAGATGCGCTCGGCCGCGGCCCAGCGGTTCTCCAGCACGTCGACGCCGGGCAGGATGCGCAGCGCCAGCACCGAGCCGCCGGCCGGGATCTTTTCGGCGATGAAGCTCGCGCCCTGGATGCCGAAGCCGTAGCCGCCGATCGGGTTGATGAAAGTGACCGGCGCCTTGCTGTCGACGCCGCGGTCGAAGACCACGACGGGCAGCTTCTTGGCGGCCGCCTCGACCGCCGGCGTCAGCGCCGCGGTTGTGTTGGGCGAGACGATCAGCGCATCGCACTGGCCGCTGTTGACGAAGGCATTGATGTCCGAGATCTGCTTGTCGTCCTTGCCCTCGGCGTCGGCATGGGTGAACGAGGCGATGTCGGCCTTGTTGGCGTCGACCTCGGCCTGCATGTTGGTGAAGCCGACGACGCGCCAGGGATTGTTCACGCCCGCGTTGGAGAAGCAGAGCTTGTAGGGGCCGGGTTTCTTGTACTTGGCGGTGTCGACTTTCTCGCCGCCGAGGTTCTGCTCCCAGGGCTTGCCCTCCGGTCCCTGCGGGGCGACCGTCAGCAACGCCTTCTGGCGCTCGAACTCGGCGGGGTCGTTGAAGTTCTGGGCGATGGCACCCGTCGACAGTGCCGCCAGCAGCGCCGCCAAACCGATCTGCGTCTTCATGTTCACCTCCCTCTGTCACGCCGCCTTGCCGGCGGCCTTTGGCGGAGCACGTGGGATCACGCGCTTCCGAAAACTCGCTTCTACGTTCTCTTCATGCGCCAGGCGCTCGACGCCACCGCGGCGATCAGGATCAGGCCCTGCACAGTCTCGCGCAGCGGCTGCGGCAAACCCATCAGGTTGAGCAGGGTGAACAGAGCGAACAGGCTGAGCGCGCCGGCGACGGCGCCGGTCACGCTGGCGCGCCCGCCCAGCAGTTGCGCCCCGCCGATGACGCAGGCGGCGATCGCCTGCAGTTCGAGCCCCTGGCCGACCGCGGTCGAGACGCCGGCGAAGCCGCCGAGTAGGATGCCCGCGGTCACCGCCGACAGCGCCGAGATGATAAAGACGAGGACGCGCGTCGCGCCGACCGGCACGCCGGAAAGCTCCGCCGCGCGCGGATTGTCGCCGACCGCCAGCACCTGCCGGCCGAAGATCGTCGCGTGCAGCAGCCAGGCGGCGAGCGCGACGAAGACGATGAGGATGATCACTGAGAGCGGCATGATCCCGGTCACCGGCACGTCGCGGTAGACGAGGCGGCCGAGCGCCCGAAAATTCTCCGGCAGATAGCCGCGCGGCGCCCCGCCCGACCACATCAGCGCCGCGCCGTTGAGCGAGAGCAGCATGCCGAGCGTCGCGATGATCGAGGGCACCTTGAGCAGGGTGACGACGAGCCCGTTCACCAGCCCGACGCCGAGGCCGATCAGGTAGAGCACGCCGATCGTCCACCAGGTGTTGTCGGGATTGCCGCCGGCCAGCATCGAGCCGCCGAGCACGGTCAGCGTGACCAGCGAGCCCATCGACAGGTCGAAGCCGCCGCCGGCGATGACGAAGAGCTGGCCGCAGGCGAGGATGATCAGCGGCGCTGCCCGACGCAGGAGGTTGAGGAAGCCCTCGACCTCGAAATAGCTCGGCTGCAGCACGGCGATCATGCCGTAGAGCACGAGGAAGACGGCAACGCCGACATTGATGCCGCGGACGAGGCGCAGTGCCGTCGACGGTCCGGACTGGGCGGCTGCGGCGCTCATGCGACATGCCCCTTGCTGCGCACCGCGTAGACGGCGACGGCGAGGATGACGATGGCGCCGCGCAGCACCTGCTTCGGAAAGGCGTCGATGCCGGTCATGTTGAAGACGGCATCGAGCGTGGCGAACAGGAAGACGCCGGCGAGCGTGCCCCAGACCCCGCCGCGCCCGCCGGCGAGCAGCGTGCCGCCGATCACCACCACGGCGATGGATTCAAGGTCATAAACGCCGTCGCGGCCGACCCAGGGCGCCCCGGCGCGCAAGCGGCTGGCAAGATAGAGCCCGGTGAGGCCGGCCATGAGCGAGCACAGCACATGCGCGCCGATCATCACGCGCTCGGTGCGGATGCCGGCGAGGCGGGCGCCATCGCGGTTGCCGCCGGTGGCGTAGAGATGCGCGCCGAAGCGCGTGCGGCTCAAAAGCAGCCAGATCGTGAATGCCAGCACGAACAGCAGCAGCACCGACCAAGGCAGGGGCCCGATCCGGCCATAGGCGAAGGCCTGGAAGGCTGCCGGAACCGAGCCGGCGAAATTGGTGAAGCTCGCCGAGAGCAGGCCCTGCAGGATCAAACCGACCCCGAGCGTCGCGATCAGCGGGTTGACGTCGAGCCGGGCGATGATGAGGCCATTGACGAGGCCGACCGCCGCCGAGAGCGCCAGCACCGCGAGCACGGCAGGGGCGATCATCGCCGGCTCGCCCTTCATGATGAAGGAGGCGAGCACGGCGGAGACGCTGATCAGGTTGGCGACCGAGAGGTCGATCGAGCCGACCAGGATGGTCAGCGTCTGCCCGAGCGCGACGATGCCGAGGCCGACCATGCGCTGGGTCAGGCCAATGAGCCCCTCGCTGGTAAGATAGGCGTGCTGCCCGGTTGCGAGCGCGGTCGCGACATAAAGCGCGAGCGAGCCAGCGAATAGCAGTGGCGCTACCGGCACGTCGCGCGCTGGGCGGGCAGCCGCGATGTCGGCGCTCGCGCTCATGCCGCGGCCTCCGTCGTGCCGGTGCCCAGCGCGAGGTGCATCACGTCTTCCTCGCTGGCGCCGCGCGCCAGCTCCCCGGCGATGCGGCCCTCGTGCATGACGAGGATGCGGTCGCTGACGCCGATGATCTCCGGCAGGTCGGAGGAGATCATCAAGATGGCGCGGCCGCGATCGGCGAGGCCGCGCATCAATTGGTAGATCGCCGCCTTGGCCGCGACATCGATGCCGCGGGTCGGCTCCAGGAAAATCAGGACCTTGGGGTCGCGCGCCAGCCAGCGGCCGATCACGACCTTCTGCTGGTTGCCGCCGGAGAGCTCGCGGATCTCCTGGGCGAAGCCGGCGGCCCGGACATCGACCTCGGTCAGTTGCCGGTCGGCGGCGGTGCGGGCCATCGCGCCGGACCCCGGCGGCAGCAGGCGGCGCGCAAAGGCGCGCAGCGTCATCAGGACATTGTCGCGCAGCGATTGCTGTGGCGCGATGCTCTCCTTCTTGCGGTCGTCGGAGAGGAAGCCGATCCCGGCGGTGATTGCGGCGCGCGGCGATGAGATCAACCCGTCCCGCCCATCGATGGTCATGCGGCCGCGCGTAAAGGGCTCGTCACCGAAGAGGGCACGCCCGAGCGCGCCCTTGCCCGAGCCCTCGAGCCCGGCGACGCCGACGATCTCGCCGGCCCGCAGGTCGAGCGCGATGTCGGAGAGGATGGCGTTGGCCGCGCGCTGCACCGACAACACGACCGGGCCTAGCTGCCCAGGATCAGCCGGCAGCGGGAAGAAATCGGCGAGGTCGCGGCCGACCATCAGCCTGACGATCATCGCCGGCGTCAGCGCCGAGGCGGGGCGCGTCGCGACGAGCTTGCCGTCCTTCAGCACGGTGATGCGGTCGGCGATCGCCTTCAATTCGGCCATGCGATGGGAGATGTAGAGGATCGCAGCGCCCTCGCGCCTGAGCGTCCCGACCAGTTCCAGAAGTCGGCCGGCATCGCGCTCGTCGAGCGCCGCGGTAGGCTCGTCCATGACGATGATCTGCGCATCGAGCGCCAGCGCCTTGGCGATCTCGACCAGCTGCTGCTCGGCGATCGAGAGCGATTTCACCGGAGCGCCCGGATGCAGTCTGGCACCGACACGCTCCAGCAGCTTGCGCGCGCCCTCCTGCATCGCGGCGCGATCGAGCAGGCCGCTGCGGGTCGGCTCGAGGCCGAGGAAGATGTTGTCGGCGACGCTGCGCTCGGGCAGCAGGCTGAGTTCCTGATGGATGATGCTGATCCCGGCCCGGCGCGCCTCGACCGGGTGCTTGAATGCGATCGGTTTCCCAGCCAGGAGGATCTCGCCTTCGTCGGGGCGATAGACGCCGCCCAGCACCTTCATCAGCGTCGACTTGCCGGCGCCGTTCTCGCCGCAGATGGCGTGGACCTCGCCGGCATGGCAATCAAGGCTGACATCGTCGAGCGCGCGCACGCCGGTGAAGCTCTTGCCGATGCCGCGCATCGAAAGGATCGGCGTGCTTGCACTCATGCCGCACCTGCCTGCGCCCAGCCGCGCCGGATGAAGCCGTGGCTCTCGGTGAGGAGCGTATCGAGGTCGGGGAAGAGGTCGCGCCAGACCCGCGTTGCCGCCGCGAGCGAGGGCAGGGCGCGGCCGAAGGCCTCGACCGTCAGCCAGCCGTCATAGCCGGTGGCGCGGATGGCGCGGAACGTCTGCGCCCACGGCACATGGCCGCGCCCGACGATGCCGCGATCGTTCTCCGAGAGGTGGATGTGGTTGATCTCGGAGGCATAGCGGCTGTAGGCGCCGACTGGATCGCGCTCCTCGATATTGGCGTGGAAGGTGTCGTACATGTAGCCGAAGTTCGGATGCGCGACCTTCGCCTTCAGCGCGCTCGCCGCCTCCATGGTGTTGAGCGCGTAGCATTCGAAGCGGTTGATCGCCTCCAGCGAGAGCGCGATCCCGGCCTTGTCGGCATCACCCGCCATGACGTGCAGGGCCTCGGTGAGATGAGCGAGCTCGTCCTCGCGCGGGCCTTCTCCGGTAAAGACGCCGACCGGCGAGTGATAGGGGCCGGCGATGACGGTGGCGCCGAGCGCCGCGGCGCAGTCGACCGCCCAGCGATGCCGTTCGCGCGCCTTCTGGCGGACCAACGGATCGGGCGAGAGCGGGTTGCTGTCCTCGGCGACGATGGTGACGATGGTGCGGGCCAGGCCGATCTCATCGAGGCGGCGGCCGAGCCGCTCGTAGTGGCCGACATCGCCTTCGAAGACGGGAATCTCGACCCCGTCATAGCCGATCTCGCGGATGCGCTCGCACAAGGGCAGATGCGCTTCGTCGATGAAGCCGCCGACCGTCAGCAGATTGAAGCCGATCTGGACCATGGCCTTAGCTTTCGCGGCAAGGTTCAGCGCAGTTGGACGGCATCGCTGCCGCGGTCGGAAAAGACGGATGAACTGGTGGCGCTGACGCACATGACCGGTACTCCTCCCTCGCACGGCTCATTCTATGGAACCGCTTCGGAATGGATTATGTAATCGATTGCAAAACTGTCAACCGGCGACTTTCGTGACTGTTCGCCAGTCGGGTGCCGGAGCGCGGCATCGCCCAGATGGCCGGGCCTAATCCTCGTCCCGGTTTGGAAATTCTTTCTTCCCGGCTGCCCAGCCATGCTTGCCGATCAGCGGCACGAAGCTGACGGGCACGAGGCGCTCGCTCTTGAAAGTATCCTCTGCCTGCCGTGTCAGCTTGGTCAGCACCTGGCCGTATCCGCTCAGCCCGACCGGGATGACGAGCCGCCCGTCTATGGCAAGCTGTTGCTTCAAGGCGCCGGGAATGTCGGGACTGCCGGCCGAGACGATGATCGCGTCGAACGGCGCCTCCGTGGGCAAACCTTCAGTCCCGTCGGCGCAGAGGATCTCGGCATTGTCGTAGCCGAGCTGCTGCAGCCGCTTCGTGGCCTGCATCGCTAATGCGGCATGCCGCTCGATCGCGAAGACCTTGCGCGCCACGCGGCTGACCAGCGCCGCGACATAGCCCGAGCCGGCACCGATTTCGAGCACCTTGTCCGGCGTGGCGATGCTCGCCGCTTCCAGCATCAAGGCTACGACATAGGGCTGCGAGATCGTCTGCTCCTCGCCTATCGGGATCGGGCCGTCCCGATAGGTGAATTCCGCCAGATTGGCTGGTACGAAGGCCTCGCGCGGGACCTGCCGCATCGCCCCCAGGACCCGCTCGTCGCGAATGCCGCGGGCGGCGATCTGCTGCTCGACCATCCTCTGGCGGGCACAAGTAAAATCGATGGCCTCGGGCATGGTGCCTCCGCGAGCCGCAGCTTGGTGGGACGATGTCGCCATCGGCAAGACCGCTGCTGGAGATAAACGCGAGGACAACGCGTAGGTTCGCGCCGCCAGATTTCGTCGAGATAAGGCCAGACATGATCGGGTTGCATGGCAGCAGATACCCGGTCGAGACTTCAGGATGTCGGATTCGGACGGTTTTTCGATCGGCTTCCGCTCTGCTCAGTAGCGGGGCGGTGATAGGACGGAACCGCGGCAGATGTCGGCCTGGCTTTTCGCGTCGGAGCACAAACCTGCCATGCAGGAGGCGGCAAGCGAGCGCTTCCGCCTCCTGCCAGAGGCATCTTTGAAAAGACATTCCATTGACCCCGCCTGTTTTCGTAGGAAGAATGTCAGTATCGAGCGCCGATAACTGCGCCCAATCGCGGGATTTGCTGGAGCAGCTTGCACCGCGTCAACAATGCTAAAAGCACCACGATGAAATCGTGGGCTCCGAATGCGGAGACACGTTGATGAAACCAGGTAATACTTTGGATCCCGAGCGATCGGGCGGCCAGCCGCGAAGTTCCTGATCCTTCGCCCTGCGGCCTGACCGCCGGGCCCGTCATTCCCTAGCAGCGTCCGCGTTCCGGCTTGCCCGGCCGGAGCGTCGTTCCCTGGCGACGCGCGCTTCGCTGCGTCCTCCCGCCAGCCGAGGCCTTCATGACTGTCGTCTCGCTCGTCACTCCAGCATCTGCGGCGCCCCGCCGCTTCGGCCGGTCTGCGCCGGCACAAGCCGAAGCGCCGAACTTCCGTGCAGCGCTGCGCCATCTCGCTGGCGGCGTCAGCGTGATCACGACCGGGCAGGGCGAGGATCGTACCGGGCTGACCGTGACTTCGCTCTCGTCGCTCTCGGCCGAACCGCCCACGGTGATGTTCGGCCTCAACCTGGGCTCGTCGAGCTTTCCGGTGCTCGCCCGCCATCGCAGCTTCGGCGTCAACTTCCTCAACGCCACGCAGAAGCAGATCGCTGACCGCTTCGCCGGCCGCGGTGGCGAGAAGGGCGAGGCGCGCTATGCCGGCGCGAGCTGGAGCGAAGGCGTAACCGGCGCTCCGCTGCTGGACGGCGCTTTGGCCGCGCTCGACTGCGAGGTCGAGGAGCTGATCGAGCGGCATTCACACGCTATTGTCATCGGCCGCGTCCGCGAGGTCAGGCTCGGCGGTGACGATGCAGCGCTGGTCTATTGGCGCGGCGATTACGAACGCCTCGGCTGGATGGCCGAGGAGGCGCGCACGGCCTGCGGCCTGCGCGGCATCTGACCCCTGCGAGATAACTCATGGCCTACGCCCTCAGCCTGCTCGACAAGAGCCCGATCCTCGACGGCGAGAGCGCGGTCGATGCCCTGCAGCGCACGATCGCTCTGGCGCAGGCTGCCGAGCGGCTGGGCTATCGCCGCTTCTGGCTGGCCGAGCACCATGGCTTTCCCGGCCTCGCCAGCTCGGCGCCGGAGGTGCTGGTGGCGCATCTGATCGCCCGGACCCGGCGCATCCGCATCGGCTCCGGCGGCGTGCTGTTGCAGCACTACAGCCCCTACAAGGTCGCCGAGACCTTCAACCTGCTCGCCGCGCTGGCACCGGATCGCATCGATCTCGGCATCGGCAAGGCGCCGGGCGGCCTGCCGCTCTCGACCAAGGCGCTGCGCGTCCAGCACGATCCCAAGGGCGCTCGCTCCTTCGAAGCGCTGCTGGCGGAGCTCGACGGCTTCCTTTCGGGTTCGCTCGATGCGGATGATCCGCTTGCCGGCGCGCAGGCCCTGCCGAAGCCGCCTGCGCCAGTGGAGCGCTTCCTGCTCGGTGCCAGTCCGGATAGCGCAAGGCTCGCGGCAGAGCGCGGCTGGCGCTTCGTCTTCGCCGGCCAGCTCAATGGCGACCCGAAGGCGATCGAGGCCAGCCTCAACGCCTATGCCGAGGCCGGCGCAAAGCAGCGGCCGCTGTTCGGCCTCGCTGCCCTCGCCGCCGCGACGGCCGAGGAGGCGCGCGCCCTCACTGACCCGTTGCGGGTGGTCAGGCTGACGCTCGACAACGGCCAGAGCGTCAATCTCGGTAGCGAGGAGCAGGCGGCCGAGTTCGCCCGCCAGGCTGGCGCCGCCTCCTTCACCACGGAAATCCGCCGTCCCAGCATCCTTGCCGGCACTGCCGACGACGTCCGGCGTGAGCTCGATGCGCTCTCGGCCCGCTTCGGCATCGTCGAATTCGTCATCGACACGCCCGCCGCCGCGACGGCCCAGCGTCTCGCCTCGATCACGCTGCTCGCCGGCGACGCGCCGGCACTCGCCGCCTGAGCCGACAGGAGACACCGATGAGCAAGACCCGTCTCACCTTCGGCCTGATGCTGCAGGGCCCCGGCAGCCACATGAACGCCTGGCGCCACCCGAGCAATCCGCCCGATGCCAGCGTCAATCTCGACTTCTTCATCCGCAACGCCCGCAAGGCCGAGGAGAACGGCATCGCCTTCGCCTTCGTCGCCGACGGGCTCTACATCAACGAGAAGTCGATCCCGCATTTCCTCAACCGCTTCGAGCCGCTGACCATCCTGTCGGCGCTGGCGACGGCGACGAAGAAGCTCGGCCTCGTCGGCACGGTCTCGACCTCCTATAGCGACCCCTTCACCATCGCCCGGCAATTCGCCTCGCTCGACCTGATCTCGGGTGGGCGCGCCGGCTGGAATGCGGTGACTTCGCCGCTGGAGGGCTCTGGCCGCAACTACGGCCGCCCGCATCCCGAGCATTCCCTGCGCTACGAGATCGCGCACGAATATCTCGACATCGCCAAGGGCCTCTGGGATTCCTGGGACGACGACGCCTTCGTCCGCGACCGCGAGGCCGGCCGCTTCTTCGACCGCGAGAAGTTGCATACCCTCGGCTATAAGGGTCGCTTCTTCCAGGTCGAGGGCCCGCTCAACATTCAGCGTTCGCCGCAGGGTCAGCCGGTGTTGTTCCAGGCCGGCGCCTCGGATGCCGGCATCGGCCTCGCCGGTCGCCATGCCGATGCAGTCTTCGCCAACCATGTCTCGCTGGAAGAGGGGCAGGCCTTCTATCGCAGCATCAAGACCAGCGCGATCGCGCAGGGGCGGCTGGCCGACGACGTCAAGATCTTCCCGAGCGCAGGGCCGATCGTCGGGCGCACCCGGCAGGAGGCCGAGGACAAGTACCAGGCAATCCGCGATCTCGTCTCGATCGACGAGGCGCTCGCCTATCTCGGGCGCTTCTTCGACCATCACGACTTCAGCGCCTATCCGCTCGACGCCCCGTTCCCCGAGCTCGGCGATATCGGCAAGAACAGCTTCCGCTCGACCACCGACCGGATCAAGCGCACCGCCGCCCTGAAGCGCCAGACCCTGCGCGAGGCAGCACTGGAAGCGGCTACACCACGCGCCGATTTGATCGGGTCCACCAAGGAAATCGCCGACATCCTGATCGAGCGCGTCGAGAAGCAGGTGGCCGACGGCTTCATCCTCGGCTTCCCGGTGATTGGGCAGGGCTTGGACGATTTCGTCGAGCTGGTCATCCCGGAGCTGGAGGCGCGCGGCGTCTATGACCGCAACCTGCCGGGTTCGACCTTGCGCGACCATCTTGGCCTGCCGCGCCGCGAGAGCCGCTATGCGCGTCCCGCTCCTTCATCCGTGCCGCGCAAGGCCGGCTGAGCCGATCGCATGACCGTTCACGCCCCCATCGCCAGCGCCGGCATCGATCCTGGCATCGCCGCCTCGATCGAGGAATTCATCGCGCTGCGGCATGATCTGCACCGGCATCCCGAGCTTGCCTTCCGCGAGACCCGCACCAGCGCGATCGTCGCCGAGCGGCTGGCGAGCTATGGCTACGAGGTCTCGACCGGGCTCGCCGGCACCGGCGTGGTCGGGCAGTTGCGAAAGGGCGATGGCACGCGCCGGCTCGGCCTGCGCGCCGACATGGATGCCCTGCCGATCAACGAGCAGACGCCGCGCGCCTATGCCAGCGAAACTGCCGGCGTCATGCATGCCTGCGGCCATGACGGCCACACCGCGATCCTGCTGGCGGCGGCAAAGCGGCTGGCCGAGCGCGATTTCTCCGGCACGCTCAACCTGATCTTCCAGCCGGCCGAGGAGATCGGCGCCGGCGCGCGCAAGCTGCTCTCGGAAGGGTTGTTCGAGCGCTTCCCCTGCGACGCCGTCTTCGGCCTGCACAACTGGCCGGGCGTGCCATTGGGCCAGTTCGGCTTCGTCGAGGGGCCGGTGATGGCGGCGGTCGACAAGGCCATCATCCGGGTCGTCGGCAAGGGCGGGCACGGCGCCTCGCCGCATGAGACGGTCGATCCGGTGGTCGCCGCATCCAGCCTCGTGCTGGCGCTGCAGAGCATCGTCTCGCGCAATGTCGATCCGCGCCAGGCCGCCGTCGTCACTGTCGGCTCGATCCATGGCGGCGAGGCCTCGAACGTCATTCCCGATAGCGTCGAGCTGAAGCTGACCATCCGCAGCTTCGACGCGGATGTGCGCAGGCAGCTGGAAGAGCGCATCCCCGTGCTGGCGCGTGCGCAGGCCGAAAGCTTCGGCGCGACGGCCGAGGTCAGCTATCACCGCGGCTTCCCGGCGCTGACAAACCATGTCGCCGAGACGCAATTTGCCCGCGAGGTCGCACTTGCGGCTTTCGGCCCAGACCGGGTCGAGCCCGATTTCAAGCCGCGCATGGCGAGCGAGGATTTCGCCTTCCTGCTCGAAGCCCGGCCCGGCAGCTATCTCTTCGTCGGCAATGGCGACAGCGCCCCACTGCACAACCCCGCCTACGATTTCGATGACGGCATCATCGCCCCCGCCGCGAGCTTCTGGGTTCGCCTCGCCCGCACCTTCCTCGTCTAGACCTGCCAACCGGAGAGGCTTCCCGCCATGTCCGACCAGTTCCTCTACACCACCCCGCTCGATCCGCTCGCCGAGCCTTTGGTCGAGCAGCTCACCTGGGAATACGCCACCCGCTATGGCAATTATTTTGGCGAGGAGCCCGGCGCCGAGATGAGCCGCTATCCGGCTTCGCTGTTCGCGCCGCCCGACGGCAATTTCGTCCTGCTGCTGCGCGACGGGCGCGCCATCGCCGGCGGCGCCTTCAAGCGCCATGACGAGCAGACGGCCGAGCTGAAGCGGATCTGGACCGACACAGCCTTCCGCCGCCAGGGCCTCGCCCGCCGCGTCGTCGGGGAGCTGGAAGCGCAGGCGGTGCGTCAGGGCTATGGCAAGATCTTCCTGACTACTGGCTTCCGTCAGCCGGAAGCCAGGGATCTCTACCTCAACACCGGCTACACGCCGCTCTTCGACCCCGCGGTCGATCCCGAGATCTACAAGAAGCTCGCCTTCGAGAAGGATCTGGCGGTTGCAGCCTATCGGCCGCGCCCGCCCGCCGAGCAACTGCCACTCAGCGCCGCCTGATCGCGCCGCTTCGCAAGCATCAAGGGGACGAATTCCAGCCATGACCCTCGCCAGCGATCTGGCAGGCCTGCCACCGCACGCCCGCAGCACTCCGCCGACCCGCGATTTCAGCCGCTACAAGATCGTCCCGGCGCGCTATCCGGCCCGGACGATCGGCACGGCCTTCGCGGTCGTCGTCATCTTCGCGGTCGCCAACTCGATCCTGTCGAATCCGCGCTGGGGCTGGGATGTCTTCGCCGAATGGTTCTTCTCCGAGCCGGTGCTGGCGGGCCTCGCGCGCACGCTGCTACTGACCCTGCTCGGCACGGTGCTCGGCTTCCTGCTCGGCACTGGCCTTGCTTTGGCGCGTGTCTCGGGCTCGCCGCTGCTGGCCTCGCTGTCCTGGGCCTATGTCTGGCTGTTCCGCTCGATTCCGCTGATCGTGCTGCTGCTGATCCTCAACAATCTCGGCTATCTCTATTCGACCGTCTGGCTTGGCGTTCCGTTCACGGACATCACCTTCGCCTCATGGTCGACGACACAGTTGATCACGCCGTTCTTCGCGGCGGTGCTCGGGCTCACCCTGCACGCCGGCGCCTTCTCCTCGGAGATCGTGCGCGGCGGCATCCTCTCGGTCGACCAGGGCCAGCATGAGGCTGCGGCCGCGCTCGGCCTGCCGCGCCACCGCCAGTTCTCGCGGATCGTGCTGCCGCAGGCGATGCGCACCATCCTGCCAAACGGCTTCAACGAGATCATCCTGCTCGCGAAGGGCACCAGCCAAGTCTACATCCTGGCCCTGCCGGAGCTGTTCTACACCATCCAGATCATCTACCGGCGCAATCTCGAGGTGATCCCGCTGCTGATGGTGGCGACGGTCTGGTACCTCGTCATCCTCAGCGTGCTGTCCTTCGTTCAGCACCATATCGAGCGCTATTACTCGCGCGGTGCGCTGCGCAACCCGCCGCCCTCGCTGATCGGCCTGGCGCTGGCGCGCTTTGGCCGTTCGCGCGATGCCGCCGCGGCGCGTCGTACCGAGGTTGCACTCGCCCAGGCCAATTCATCCACCGTGGTGGCTCCTTCGCTGGCGAGCCTGCAACGCAGCGGCGGCGAGATCCGCATCAGCAACGTCTCGAAGAGCTTCGGCCCGCTCAAGGTGCTCGATGATGTCAGCCTGGCGCTGCGCCCCGGCAGCGTCACCGCGATCATCGGCCAGTCCGGCTCGGGCAAGTCGACCCTGCTGCGCTCGATCAACCATCTCGAGCGCGTCGACAAGGGCTTCATCGCCATCGACGGCGAGCTGATCGGCTACCGCCAGGACGGCGACACGCTCTACGAGCTCAAGGAGCGCGAGATCCTGAAGCGCCGCCTCGATGTCGGCATGGTCTTCCAGAGCTTCAACCTGTTCCCGCATCTGACCGCGATCGAGAACGTCATCGAGGCGCCGCTCGCGGTGCGCGGCGTCTCCCGCGAACAGGCTTTGGCGGAGGCGCGCGAACTGCTCGCCCGCGTCGGCCTCGCCGACAAGGTCGACGCCTATCCGCGCCAGCTCTCCGGGGGCCAGCAGCAGCGCGTCGCGATTGCCCGGGCGCTCGCCCTGAAGCCCAAGGTCCTGCTCTTCGACGAGCCGACCTCGGCGCTCGATCCCGAGCTCGTCAACGAGGTGCTCGACGTCATCAAGGAGCTCGCCCGCTCCGGCACGACGCTGGTCATCGTCACCCACGAGATCGGTTTTGCCCGCGAAGTCGCCGACGAGGTCGTCTTCATGGAGGTCGGCCGCATCCTCGAAGTCGGCCCGCCGGCGCGCGTCCTCGCCGAGCCCGACCATCCCCGCACCCGCGAATTCCTCGCCAAGGTTCTCTGATCGCCGAGCCCACGGTCGCCAACCAGCCCGGCGGCCGGCGATTGCGGCACTCAACTCTCCAGGAAAGACGAAAGACGATGATATCGCGAGTGCGCGCCCTGCCGGCGCTTCTTCTCGGCGGCCTGGCCGCGATCACCCTGGCCCAAGGCCCGGTCAAGGCCCAGGCGCCGTTCGATCTCGGGCCGGAGCAGCCGGGCAGGGGCCGCGCCGAGAAGCAGCCGGAGGCGATCGCCGCCATCCCGAAGGGCTTCAAATTCGTAACGCCTGGTGTGCTCACGGTGGCGGTCAGCCCTGGCGGGCCGCCGCTCGCGACCTACGCCACCGACGCCAAGACCGTGGTCGGCGCCGATGCCGATTTCGCCCAGCTGATCGCCGACAGCCTCGGTCTCAGGCTCGATTTCCAGCCGATCGCCTGGGCCGACTGGCCGCTCGGGCTGGCGTCCGGCAAGTATGACGCGGTCATCTCCAATGTCGGCGTCACCGAGCAGCGCAAGGAGAAGTTCGACTTCTCGACCTATCGCAAGGGTCTGCACGGCTTCTTCGTCAGGGCCGATAGCAAGGTCACCGAGATCAAGGAGCCGAAGGATGCAGCCGGGCTCAAGGTCAGCGTCAGCGGCGGCACCAATCAGGAGCGCATCCTGGTCGAATGGAGCAAGCAGAACGTCGCCGCCGGCCTGAAGCCGATCGAGCTGCAGCTCTTCGACGACGAGGCTGGCCGCCTCGTCGCGCTGCGCTCGGGCCGTGTCGACGTCATCGTCCAGCCGCATGCCCAGCTCGTCTTCATCGCGGCACGCGACAAGGACATCAGGCGCGTCGGCACGCTCAGCGCCGGCTGGCCGCTGAAGTCGGATGTCGCGATCACCACGCGCAAGGGCAGCGGCCTGGTCGATGCGCTGACCGTCGCCACCAACGGGCTGATCGCCAACGGCAAGTTCCGGGCGTCGCTGGCGCGCTGGGGCCTGGAGGAGGAGGCGCTCGACCGCTCCGAGACCAATCCGCCCGGCCTGCCGAAATACTGAAGAAGCGCCATGTCCAAGCTCGCCATCCGGCACATCGCCTTCCTGACTCCAGGCAATTACGACGACGCCGATCCGCGTGCCGGGCTGGAGGAGACGCTCGCGCTCTTCGAGCATGGCGAGGCGCTCGGCTTCGACAGCGCCTGGGTGCGCCAGCGCCATCTCGAACCCGGCGTCTCCTCCGCCGCGACCTTCCTTGCCGCAGCGAGCCAGCGCACCAGCCGGATCGGGCTTGGCACCGCCGTGATCCAGATCGGCTATGAAAACCCGTTCCGGCTGGCCGAGGACCTCTCGCTGGTCGACGTGCTCTCCGGCGGGCGTCTCAATGTCGGCCTGAGTGCCGGCCCGCCGCCCTTCGGCAAGCTCCTGGGCGAGCGCTTCTTCGATGCCGATCCGGCGACTTACGATTTCTCGCATGCGCGCGTCGCTCGGCTCGCCAGGAATCTCGACGGCGACTGGCTCGGCGATGCCGATAGCCGCATCGCCTCCGCCGCCGGCGAGCATCGTCCGCGCCTGAGGCCGCATGCACCGGGTCTGCGCCAGCGGCTCTGGTATGGCGGGGGCTCGCTGCGCTCTGCTCGCTGGGCCGGCGAGAACGGCTTCCAGCTGCTCGTCGGCAATCTCAACACCGGCGAGGAGACCGACGATTTCTTCGTTGCGCAACGCCGCCATATCGAGACGTTCCGTGCTCATTGGCGTGGCGCGGACGAGCCGAAGGTCGCGGTCGGCCGCGTGATCGTGCCGCTCGACAGCGCCGACGCTGTGACGCGCCAGCGTTATCGCGATTATGCCGAAAGCCGGCATGCGCGCACGCTCGCGCCGCAAGGCGAGCGCCGGACGCTGTTCACGCCCGATCTCGTCGGCACGGCGGCCGAGATCATCGAGCGGCTCGCCGCCGATCCCGTCCTGCCGCTGGTCGATACGCTGCGGCTGGAGCTGCCTTACAACTTCTCGATCGCGGACTATCGCCAGATCATCGCCGACTTCGTCACATTGATCGCGCCGGCGCTCGGCTGGCGTAATGCCGAGCCCACCCAACGCCGCAAGGCCGTCGGGGAATAGTGCGGAACCACGCCGTCATTCCAGGACTTCGCGAAGCGAAGGGCCCGGAACCCAGAACCGATGCCGCCTTCGAAAGAGGCGGCACCCGCCCCACGTAGTCGTGAAGCACCTGTGGCTCTGGATTCCGGGCTCAGGCCTTTGGCCTGCCCCGGAAAGACTGCGGAACTTCAGCCCTGCTGGCCGGCCATCACCCGCTGCATGCCGCTGAGCACGGCTTTCAGCGAGGCCATGACGATGTTCGGGTCAATGCCGACACCGTGCACGGCCCGCCCCTTCTCGTCCTGGAGCTGGACATAGCAGGCGGCGGTCGCATTGGCGCCGCGGCCGACCGCATGCTCGTGATAGTCGAGGAAGGAGAACTCGACGCCATAGGTCGTCTTCAGCGCGTCGACGAAGGCATCGATCGGGCCGTTGCCGACGCCCTCGATCGTGCGGATCGCACCGTCCTGCTTCAGCTCCGCCGTCAGCGTGCGCGAGCCCTGCGCGCCCGGGAAGGTCTTGTGGGCCAGCAATTCCAGCGGGGCGTCGCTCAAGAGGTAGGTCTTGCTGAACAGGGACCAGAGCACCGCGCTGGTCAGCTCCTTGCCCTCCTCGTCCATCTGCTCCTGCGCGATCTTCGAGAAGGCGATCTGCAGCGGGCGCGGCAGATCGAGGCCGTGATCGGCCTGCAGGATATAGGCGATGCCGCCCTTGCCGGATTGCGAGTTGATCCGGATCACCGCCTCGTAGTCGCGGCCGACATCCTTGGGGTCGATCGGCAAATAGGGCACCTGGAAGACGGGGTCGTTGCGCGTCTCCTGCGCATCGAAGCCCTTCTTGATCGCGTCCTGATGCGAGCCGGAGAAGGCGGTGTAGACGAGCTCGCCGACGTAAGGGTGGCGCTCGTGGACGGGCAGCTGCGTGCAGTATTCGGCGATGCTGCGGATCTCGTTGACATCGCGCAGGTCGAGCTCGGGATCGATCCCTTGCGTGAACAGGTTCAGCGCCATGGTGACGATGTCGACATTGCCGGTGCGCTCGCCATTGCCGAACAGCGTGCCCTCGACGCGGTCGGCGCCGGCCATCAGCGCGAGTTCGGCTGCCGCGACTGCCGTGCCGCGGTCATTGTGCGGATGGATCGAGAGCAGGACGCTGTCGCGGTCGGAGATGTTGCGGCCGAACCATTCGAACTGGTCGGCGTAGACATTCGGCGTCGCCATCTCGACCGTCGCCGGCAGGTTGAGGATCAGCTTGTTCTGCGTCGTCGGCTTGATCACCGCCTTGACCGCCTCGCAGATCTCCAGGGCGTAGTCGAGCTCGGTGCCGGTGAAGCTCTCGGGCGAATATTCGAAGGTGAAGTTGGTCTCGGGCGCCTTGGCGGCCAGCGCCTTGATCTGGGCCGCCGCATCGGTCGCGATCTTGACGATGCCCTTGCGGTCGGAGCGGAAGACCACGTCGCGCTGCAGCGTCGAGGTCGAGTTGTAGAAGTGCAGGATGACGTTCTTCGCCCCCTTCACCGCCTCGAAGGTGCGCTCGATCAGCTCGGAGCGGCACTGGGTCAGCACCTGGATCGCGACGTCGTCCGGGATCGCGCCACTCTCGATGATCGAGCGGACGAAGTCGAAATCGGTCTGCGACGCCGCGGGGAAAGCGACCTCGATCTCCTTGAACCCCATCTTCACCAGGAGGTTGAACATGCGGTCCTTGCGATCGACGCCCATCGGCTCGATCAGCGCCTGGTTGCCGTCGCGCAAATCGACGGAGCACCAGGTCGGCGCCTTGGTCAGCACCTGCGACGGCCATTTGCGGTCAGGCAGGTTGACCGGCGCATAGGCGCGGTACTTGGAAATCGGCATCGTGGTCATGGGACAACCCTTGCGAAGGATGCAGCGTCAGGCCTGCTCGGGGCTCTGCTACGCCGTCATGCGATGGACAGGCCTTCGAACCCCGGCGCGCTCACAGCGCCGGGCGGCTAAGTCGCAGGGTCAGGCCCCGGATGGCGGACCGAAATCGCATGGTCGGACATAACCACCCCGGGAGAGGAAGATCAACCGTGCTGCGCCAGCCAATTCCGGCCGCGCGGGCTGATGGCGAACTGTCATTCGTTTGTCGCGTAAGCATCGGCACAAGCTCGCCTTCGATCAACGAGCTCTGGCGATGCTGCGTTTTCTGGCCCTTCGCATCCTGCGCGCGCTGCTGACGGTCGCGCTCTGCGTCTCGGCGGTGTTCCTGGCACTGCGCCTGGCCGGCGACCCAGCCGACATCATGCTCTCGATCGAGACCCCGCCGGACGTACGCGCCCATTACCGTGAGGTCTGGGGGCTCGATCGGCCGCTGGCGGAACAGTATCTGCGCTATCTTGCCAGCGTGGTCCGGGGCGATTTCGGCCTCTCCTTCTCCGATGACAGGCCGGCCTTCGCCGCGGTCGTCGACGCGCTGCCGAAAACCGTCCTGCTCGGCGCCTGCGCGCTCATGCTCGCTCTGCTGATCGGCATGCCGCTCGGCGTCCTGGCGGCGCTGCGCCACAACAGCGCGATCGATCGCTTCGCCATGGCGGTTGCCGTGCTCGGCTATGCGATCCCGATCTTCTTCCTCGGCATCCTGCTGATCCTGCTCTTCGCGCTCAAGCTGCGCGTGCTGCCCTCGGCTGGCTCGGAGACGCTCTGGCACCTGATCCTGCCGGTGGTGACGCTCGCCTTGCCGCTGGCTGGGCGCCTCGCCCGCTTTGCCCGCACCGCGACGCTCGAAGTGCTCGGCAAGCCGTTCATCCGCGCAGCCCGGGCTCGCGGGGTGATGCCGCTCTCGGTCATTCTGCGCCACGCGCTGCCCAATGCAGCGGTGCCGCTCCTGATGTTCATCGGCATCGAGATCGGCCACATCCTCGCCGGCAGCGCCGTGGTCGAGACGATCTTCGCCTGGCCCGGCATCGGCCGCCTGCTGGTCGATTCGGTCTCGTCGCGCGATCTCGCCGTCGTCCAGGCAGTGATCCTGACGGTCACCGTCGTCATGGTCGCCGCCAATCTGCTGGTCGACATTCTGCACATCCTGCTCGATCCGCGTCTCGGCGGCTTCTCGCGCAGCCTGGGCAAGCCGGCATGAGCGTGAGCCTCGACCTCGGCGCAGCTCCGGCCCCTCGCCCGCGCGGACGCCGCATGTCGCCGGTGGTGAAGCTTTCGGCCGGCTTCCTGATCCTGGTCGTGCTCGTCGCGATCCTGGCGGACTGGCTGGCGCCGCTCCACTATACCACCCAGAACCTGCTGGCCCGGCTGAAGCCGCCGCTGACGCAGAGCGGCAGCACGACCTACTGGCTCGGCACCGACCAGCTCGGCCGCGATATCCTGAGCCGGATGATCTATGCGGTGCGCACCTCGATCCTGATCGCGGTGATGGGCACGCTGATCGGGGCGGTGTTCGGTACGCTGCTCGGCTTCATCGCCGCAAGGATGCGCGGCGTCGTCGACCAGACGATCATGATGCTGGTCGATGCGCAGGCGGCGATCCCGGCGCTGTTCCTGGCGCTGACCATGCTCGCCTTCTTCGGCAACAACATCGTGCTGTTCATCGTGCTGGTCAGCATCGATGGCTGGGACCGCTATACGCGGCTTGCACGCGGCCTCGTCGCCTCCGAGCAGGAGAGCGACTACATCAATGCGGTCGAAGCGCTGGGTGCGCGTACCTCCCGCGTCGTCCTGCGTCATCTCCTGCCCAACATCGTCGCAGCCCTCGTGGTGCAGGCGACGCTCAACTTCCCCGGCACGATCCTGCTCGAGACCTCGCTCTCCTTCCTCGGCCTCGGCGTGCAGCCGCCCGGCACCTCGCTCGGCCTGATGCTCGGCGAGGGCCGGCGCTATCTCCTCAATGCCTGGTGGATCGCGGTCTTCCCCGGGCTCGTCATCTTCCTGACGACGCTGTCGATGAGCCTGTTCGGCGACTGGTTGCGCGACCGTTTCGATCCGACCAGCGAGCGGCATTGAGACGATGAGCTTCGCTATTCGCAGCATCTCCGGCCCCCTCCCGCTCGCCATCGCCCATCGTGGCGGGGCTCTGCTCGCGCCTGAAAACACTGCCGAGGCCTTCGAGCAGGCGAGGGCCGCCGGTGCCGAGATGGTCGAGACCGACGTTCGGCTGAGCGCCGATGGCGCGCTGGTCTGCCTGCACGATGCCGACCTGCAGCGCATGGCCGGTGATCAGCGCCTCGTCTCCGCGATCGAGCTCGGGGAAATGCGGGCGATCCTGCCCGATTTGCTGGCGCTGGACGAGGCGATCGCCGCCTCCGCGCCGCTGGGACTTTTGCTCGACGTCAAGCTCACCGAGCCTGCCGTGCTGCCGCGTATCCTCGATGTCGTCGCGGTGGCAGGGGCCAGTGAGCGCGTCCTGCTCGGCCTGCGCTCGCTCGACCTGATCGCTGCGGCGCGTGTCTTATCCTCGGAGATCGCGATCCTCGCCCTCGTCTCGGATCCGCAGTCCTGCGAGCAGGCGAAGGCCCTCGGCGCGAACTGGTTCCGCTTCTGGCAGGGCGAAGCGACGGCCGAACGCATCACGGCTGCGCGCAGCCTTGGTTTGCGAACCGTGATCATGGTTGGGCAGCCGCGTTCGGTCGCCGAACCCGGCTATCCGCCTTTTTCGGTCGGGCGGATCGATGCGGAGGGGATCGAACGCGTCCTCGCGCTCGCGCCCGATGCGGTGATGCTCGACGATCCCCGGCTGCTGCTCTCGGCGCGCTCCGTCACGGCCCTGTCGTCCAACTGAGGCATGGCAGCGCCATTGTGTGGCGGCCCCGGCTCGGGCTCGCCGCTGACAGATGCGAGACATGCCATGATCACCCTTTCCCGCCGCCGTTTCCTCGAAGGCGCTTCCGCCGCCTCGGCTTTGATGGCCGCCCCGCAGGCCTTCGCCGCCGGCGAAACGCGCCCGACCTTCACCATCGCAGTCGCCGACCTGCCGGCGACGCTGGAGCCGGCACGGGAGCTCTCCAATGTCGGCACGCGCGTCACCTATTCGATCTTCGACACGCTGATCCGGCGCGATTTCCTCGGCGCGGCCGATGGCGGCGGCTCCGAGCTGAAGCCGCATCTGGCGGTGAAATGGGAGCGCGTCTCGCCGCAGGAGCTGATCGTCACGCTGCGCCAGGGCGTCAAGTTCCACAATGGCGACGAACTGACCTCGGAAGATGTCGCCTACACCTTCCGCGATGGTCGTCTCTGGGGCGACAAGGCCCAGATCCCGGGCGGCAAGCCCTATTTCGGCATCCTCGCCAGCGTCGAGCCGATCGACCGCTACAGCGTGCGCTTCCGTACCAAGGTCGCCGACGTGCTGCTGGAGCAGCGGCTGGCTTCCTGGTGCGCCTGGATCGTCAACAAGCGCGCCTATGAAGCGATGGGCTTCGAGGCCTATTCGCGCAAGCCCGTGGCGACCGGCCCCTATCGCGTCGTCTCGCATTCCGCCGCCGAGGCGACGGTGCTGGAAGCCTTCGACGACTATTTCATGGGCAAGCCGACCGCCAGGCGCATTACCTTCCGGCGCGTGCCGGAGCTGGCGGCGCGCGTCGCCGGCCTCGTTGCCGGCGACTACGACCTGATCACCAATATCCCGCCCGACCAGATGAGCGTGGTCGGCGCCTACAAGGACATCGACGTGCGCTCCGTCGTACTCGCGAACGTCCATGTCCTCGCCTACAACGAGCAGGACAAGGTGCTTGCCGACAAGCGGGTGCGCCAGGCGCTCAACTGCGCCATCGACCGGCAGAAGCTGGTCGATGCGCTCTGGCAGGGCACGGCGCAGGTGCCGCCGAGCCACAACTTCCCCGAATACGGCCAGATGTTCGTCGAGGGTCGCAAGCTCCCTTACGATCCGGCCAAGGCCAAGGCCCTGCTGCAGCAGGCCGGCTACAAGGGCGAGTCGATCGTCTACCGCACCATGGCCAACTACTACACCAATGCGCTGGAAGCGGCGCAGATCCTGGTCGAGCAGTGGAAAGCCGTCGGCATCAACGCCTCGCTGCAGGTGGTCGAGAACTCCACGCAGATGCGCGGCGCCGGCGCGCAGATCTTCAACTGGTCGAACTCGACGCGCCTGCCCGATCCGCTCGGCGCGATCTGGGTCGCCTGGGGTCCCGCCGGCGAACATCAGGTCTCCAAGTTCTGGACCTCGACCGAGGCCTTCAACAAGGCCGGCACGGCGCTGGAGGCGGAGGTCGACCCGGCCAGGCGCAAGGCGCTGTTCACTGAGATGCTCGACATCTGGGAGGACGAGGCGCCGGCGACGATCCTCTACCAGCCGAGCGAGGCTTATGCGATCAAGAAGGCGATCGCCTGGCGCCCGACGACCTTCTATTTCATGGATTTGCGCCCGGACAACCTGTCCTTCGCCCGCAGCTGAAAGGGCAGAACCGTATCGTCTTTCCGGGGCAGGCCGAAGGCCTGAGCCCGGAATCCAGAACCGATGCCGCCTCAGAAAACCGCGTCGATCGCAGCGCCATCATCGTAATCGGCATCGGTTCTGGATTCCGGGCTCGACGCTGCCGCGTCGCCCCGGAATGACGGTGTCGGCTCTCGTGAGCCAGTCGGTGTCAATTCCCGCCGAGGATGAAGCGACGGCCGTCCTGCTCGGCGAACTCGACCTGCTGGGTGAAGGCGCCGCGCCCGGTCGAGACACGGCGGATGCGCGCTTCCTCCTGTGCCGGGCGGGAGAGGTCGCGGCCGACCATGCTCGGCGCCTTCGCCAGGCCGGAGAGGCCGAGCACGGTCGGGCCGATGTCGATGATCCCGGCCGGCTCCTGCGAGACGCTGCCCACCTCACCACTCCCGGTGCCGACGATCAGCACGGTGTTGAGCTCGTGCGGGTTGATGCCGCCATGCATGCCGCCGCCGAGCGGGACATCGCCCGGTGTCATCGCGCCGAGGCCCGGCAGGCCGTACTGATCGGCGTCGAGCGACGATTTCAGGATGAACATCAGGTCGGGCTGGCGGCCGGCATGGCCGGCGCCGATCAGGTCGAGCGACAAGGTGCCGGCGATGTCGCCTTCCTCGCCGCTGCCGCGCGCGAAGACATGGCCGATGGTCGGCTGCTCCATCAGCCAGGCGGCGATACGCTCGAGCCGGCTGCGGTCGCCGCCGCGCAGGCGGATCTCGCCGCTGATGCCGCCGGTCGCCAGGAAGGCGGCGCCGTCGACAGCTTTGGCGTTGCTGAGATCGAAGCCGACCTGGCGGGCCGCATCGAACAGCGGCTCGATCGCGCCGGTCGAGATCTGGCCATGGTCGGAGGCGGCGATCACCGCGATGCGCTCGCCATCAGGCTGGGCCTCGACCCAGTCGAGGATGGCGCCGAAGGCGCGGTCCGCCTGCTGCAGGCCGGCCTTGGCCTCCGGCGAGCCGAGCCCGCGATAATGGAAGGTGGTATCGGGCTCGTTGAACCAGATCAGCGCGACGTCTGGCTTCAGCACCGGCAGGACATGTTCGACCATGACCCGGCCACCATAGGCGAGCTCGTCGAGACGTGGCAGCTGGCGCTCCGGCAGCGGGCCGAGCCTGGCGATCGCGTCCTCGACCGCCTCCGGCGTCTGTGTCGCCTCGCTGCCGAGCATCGTGAAGGTCCAGTGCCCGTTGGCGCGGGCGCGCGGATTGATGAAATGCGCCGAGCCGGCCGAGCCGGTGTGGACGACGGCAAGTCGCTTGCCCGCCCGCGCCAGTACGTCGCCGAAGGTATCGACCGCGATCAGCCGGCCGCCATGATGCGCTTCCGCCCGGCGCAGCATGCCGATGTCGCTGGTGTCGAAGATGCGCTCGGGGATGGCGTCGGCAAGGTAGAAGGCGTTGCCGACGATCCCATGCACGCCGGGAGGCGCGCCGGTGGCGATCGCGCTGGTCGCGACGCGGGTCACCGAGGGGAAGACGCTGCGCGCCCGGCGGAACCAGGTGCCGCGCGCCGCAAGGCGCAGGATGTTGGGCGTCAGCTCGGGCGTGACCAGATCGGGCCGCAGGCCATCGAAAACCGCGACGATGACGCGTGTGGCGGGGGAGCGATCGTGTTCAGCCAAGTTTTGGGCCATGTCGGTATCCGGTCGGTCGATGAGGTCAGGCGGCTGCCGCATGGGCATTGGTAGCCAGCGGTACCAGATGGCAGGCGGCAAGTCGCCCGTCGCTGGCCGGACGCAGCACCGGTGACTCCTCGCGGCAGCGGGCGATGGCGCGCGGGCAGCGCGGATGGAAGGCGCAGCCCGTCGGCCGGTCGACCGGATTGGGCGGGTCGCCGCGCAGGACGATGCGCTCGCGCGTGCCGCGCTGCAGCGTCGGCACGGCCGAGACCAGCGCCTCGGTGTAGGGATGGGCCGGCGCGTGGAACAGCGCCTCCGGCGGCCCCTGCTCGACGATCCTGCCGAGATACATCACCGCGACCTCGTCGGCGATCTGCCGGACCACTTTCAGATCGTGACTGATGAAGAGATAGGCCATGCCGAAACGGGCCTGCAGGTCCTGCAGCAGGTTGATGACCTGGGCCGCGACCGAGACATCGAGCGCCGAGATCGGCTCGTCGCAGACCAGCAGTTCCGGACCAAGGATCAGCGCCCGGGCGAGCACGACGCGCTGGCGCTGCCCGCCGGAGAGCTCATGCGGATAGCGCTCGAACAGGTCTGGCCGCAGGCCGACCGCCTCGAACAGCTGGAGCGCCTTTTGCCGCCGGGCCTCGGCGCCGGCTTCCAGCCCGTGGATGGCGAGCGGCTCGACGATCTGCTCGCCGACGGGCAGGCGCCGGTCGAGCGCCGCGAGCGGGTCCTGATGCACCAGCTGCATCCGCCGGCGCAGCGCCCGCCAATGGCGATCTCGCCTCGCGCTGACCTCCTCGCCGGCAAACGTGACCCGCCCGCCTGTCGCCGGCAGCAGGCCGAGCACGAGCCGGGCGGTGGTCGACTTGCCGCAACCGGATTCGCCGACCACGCCGAGGGTCTTGCCGGTTGCGAGGGAAAAGCTGACGCCGTCGACGGCATGGAGCAATCGCTTCTGCCCGCTCGCTGTCGCGACCGGGTAGTGACGGGCGAGATCGTCGACGCGCAGGAGCGGGGTCATGCGAAGGCTCCGACCGGAACCGGCGCATGGGCGGCCGGCGCCAGCGCCGTCTCGGCGAGGCGCAGGCAGGCGGCGCGTTGGTCCTGTGCCGCCAGCACCAGCGCAGGCGTCTGCGTCCGGCAGTCGTCGATTGCCAGCGAGCAGCGCGGCGCGAAAGCGCAGCCCGGCGGCATCCGGTCGGGAGCCGGAACAGTGCCGGCGATCGGCGTCAGCCGACGGCGTGGCCCGTCGAGCGTCGGCAGGGCGGTGAGCAAGCCGCGCGTATAGGGGTGGCGTGGCCGGCCGAGCAGGTCCTGCGTCGCGGCGGTCTCGACGACGCGGCCGGCATACATCACCGCGACGCGGTCGCAGAGATCGGCGACGACGCCGATATCGTGCGAGATCAGAACCAGCCCCATGCCGCTCTCGCCGCGGATGTCGCGGATCAGGTCGAGAATCTGCGCCTGGATCGTCGCGTCGAGCGCGGTGGTCGGCTCGTCGGCGATCAGGACCTCGGGCTCGCCGGCGAGTGCCAGCGCGATCATCACGCGCTGATTCATGCCCCCGGAGAACTCGTGCGGATATTGTCGCAGCCGCCGCGGCGCATCGGCGATGCCGACGCGGTCGAGCAGGCGCAGGGCCTCGCGGTGGGCAGCATCGCCGCGTAATCCACGGTGCAGGCGCAGCACTTCGATAAGCTGTGTCCCGATGCGCTGGACCGGATTGAGCGAGCTGGTCGGGTCCTGGAAGATCAGTCCGATCCGTCCGCCGCGAACCCTTGCGAGCGCGCGCTCCGGCAGGCGGGTAATGTCCTCACCGCCGAGCCGGACCTCGCCGGAGGTCACGACGCCGCGGCCGAGCAGGCGCAGCGCCGCGAGCCAGGTCACGCTCTTGCCGCAGCCGGATTCCCCGACGATGCCGAGCGCCTCGCCGGGTGCAAGCGAGAGGTCGATGCCGCGCACGACCGGAACGGGGCCATAGGCTCCGGGGAAAGCGACGGAAAAGCTATCCAGCGCCAGCAGCGGCGTAGCGGGCACCTGCATGCCGGGCAGCAATGCGGCCATGCCGGTGCGGTTGCTGGTGGTGGGAAGCGTCATCGCAGCGGGATAGACGCGCTTCGATGACCGTGATGTGACGCGGCGGGTGCGACGGAACGAGGGCGGCCTCTGCAGCGAACGGTGGTGCTAAATGCACCGGCAAGGATTGTCGATGTGCAGATGACCGAGGCCGCGAGTTTCAATGAAGGGCGACCTTGTGCTCCATCAAGTCTAGAAGACCTGTAATCTGATGGCGAAGTCTTGAGGCGGGAAGCGATTGAACTATGCTGCGCCGGTGAAATCGATGCAGACCCTTTCCGATCCTGAATCTTTGGTAGGCTTGCCGCTGTTCTCGCGGCAGCTGTCCCTATCGGCCGGGACATTTCCGATTCCCGAAGGCGAGCGCATCGTCGGGCCGATGCGCCGGGGTCTCAAGATCGCGGTCATGCTCGACGGACGGCAATCCCTGGAGATCGACGACCAGCCGGCCGTCATGGTCCGCGGGCCGGCGCTGCTGGTCACCGCCAATGTCGGCGACCATGTCCAGCAGCGCACCGGCCTCAGTGGCGGCATGGTGCGCTGCGTGCTGATGCAGTTCGACCTCGATTTCGTCGAACGGGAATTCGCCGCCCCGATGCAGCAACTGTTCGCGCTGGCGGGAGCCGGGGATGCCGGCATCTGGGTGCGCCCGGCCGATGCCGAGCTCTGTGCGCTCGCCCTCCAGATCGCGGAGTCGCCGGTGGCGGCGCCGCTGCGGCGGCTTTACCTCGCGGGCAAGGCGCTGGAGTTGACGGCGATGGCGCTCGACCGGATCGTCGGCCAACCACCCTTGCGGCCGGCGCGTCTGCCGGCCCGGACGCGCGAGCAGGTCCATGCTGTCCGGGACATGCTGGTCGCCGCGATGCAGGAGCCGCCGAGCCTCGCCGAGCTCGCCCGTGCCACCGGCCTCAACCCGACCAAGCTGACCTCCGCATTCCGCGCCGAGTTCGGCATGAGCGTCTTCGGCTATCTGCAGGAACAGCGTCTGCAGCAGGCGCATGCGCTGATCGCCGAAGGCGAGGCGAGCATCGCGGAAGCGGCTTTCCGCGTCGGCTACACCCCGGCGCATTTCTCCAGCCTGTTCCGCAAGCGCTTCGGCATGTCGCCGAGCGCGCTGCGTTGAGGGACGCCTTCTGTTTCAGAGCTGGAAAGGCTCGAAACTGCAGCGAAAGAAATACTGCCGCGATCGAAAGCCGTCAGCGTTGCCGGCCCAGCCTGCTTCCTGAAAGAACCCTGCCAATGGGTCGCCAGGATGGCGAAGGGGCAAGAGTATCGGCATGACCAGGGTTTTCATCACGGGCCATCGCGCCGCCTTGGCGGCCGGCGTGGCGTTCGGCGCACTCATCGCGGCCGGGCCGGGCGCCGTGCTTGCGCAGAGCAGCGAAGCGGTCAGCCTGGACACGATCGAGGTTCAGGGCGAGCGTGCCGGTGGGCCGGTCAATGGCTATGTCGCCCGCAGGAGCGCTTCAGCGACCAAGACCGACACGCCACTGATCGAGACGCCGCAATCGGTCACCGTCGTGACGCGCGACCAGATGGACGACCAGGGCGTCCAGAGCGTCAGCCAGGCGTTGCGCTATTCGGCGAGCGTGCTCGGCGAGACGCGCCTGTCGATGGGGCGCTATGACAGCGTCTTCATCCGCGGCTTCGGCGGCGCCGGCACCGGGGCCGGCTTCGTCAACAATCTCGACGGCCTGCGCCTGCTGCGCGGCTACAATTTCCTCGTGCCGAGCGTCGATCCCTGGGGTCTCGAGCGCGTCGAGGTGATCCGCGGCCCGGCCTCGGTCGTCTTCGGCCAGGTCAAGCCCGGCGGCCTGATCAACATGATCAGCAAGCGCCCGCGCGACGAGGCGCATGGCGAGGTCCAGGTCCAGTTCGGCAGCTTCGAGCGCAAGCAGCTCGCCTTCGACATCGGCGGACCGGTGACGGCTGACAAGACCGTGCTCTACCGGATCGTCGGGCTCGGGCGCGCAGCCGACACGCAGGTCGACTTCACCAAGGAAGAGCGCCTCTATATCGCTCCGTCGCTGACCTTCCGGCCGAATGCGGCGACCAGCCTGACGCTGCTGACCTCCTTCCAGCGCGACCCGGAGACCGGCTTCTACGGTTTCATGCCGTCGGTCGGCACCGTGCTGCCGAACCGCAACGGCCGCATCCGCAGCAACGTCTTCCCGGGCGAGCCGAACTATGAGGGCTATAGCCGCAACCACCTGACGGCAGGCTACGCCTTCGAGCATCGCTTCAACGACGTCTTCAGCGTCCGCCAGAACGTCCGCTACAGCGATCTCGACTCGCGCTTCCGGACGGTGGCGGCAGCCTCGCTGGGAGCCGACCAGCGCACTGTCACGCGCCGCGTCACCGCTTCGAACGAGAAGGCCAAGACCTTCGGCATCGACAACCAGCTCCAGGCTGACTTCCGCACCGGCCCGCTGACCCACAAGGTGCTCTTCGGTGTCGACGGCTACTGGTCGGACGCCACGGCCTTCACCGGTGCCGGCGGCACGGTACAGACGCTCGATTTGTTCAGGCCGGTTTATGGTCGCACCCCGTTCGCGGTGCCGGCCGTCCCCGGAACGAAGTACGAGTCGCAGCAATATGGCATCTACCTGCAGGACGAGATCAAGATCGACCGGCTGTCGGTCGTGCTCGGCGGCCGCTTCGATCGCGCCATGTCGCGCGCCCGCAACCTCACCAATGCGGCCCTGACCAAGCAGGACGACACCGCCAATACCGGCCGCGTCGCTGTCATGTACAATTTCGACAATGGCTTTGCGCCCTATGCGAGCTATTCGACATCGTTCGACCCGCAGGCGGGCGCGACCTTCGCCGGAGCGGCGTTCAAGCCGACCGAAGGCGAGCAATACGAGGCTGGCTTCAAGTACCAGCCACCCGGTTCCAGCGCCTTCCTGCAGGCGGCTGTCTACCAGCTGACCCAGACCAACGTCCCGACCACCGACACGAACAATCCCGGCTTCCAGATCCAGACCGGCGAGGTCAGGGCGCGCGGCGTCGAGGTCGAGGCCAGGGCGACGGTGTTCGACAATCTCGATCTCGTCGCGGCCTACACCTATACCGACGCCGAGGTGACGAAGAGCACCGGCATCGACCTGGGCAAGCGGCCGACGGTCGTGCCGCGCCACATGGCTTCGCTCTGGGCGCATTACACCTTCAAGACCGGCCTGTTCTCGGGCTTAAGCCTCGGGGCCGGCGTGCGCTATGTCGGCAAGGGCGCCGGCGACCCCGGTAACACCTTCTTCACCGACGACTACGCGCTTGTCGATGCCGCGATCAGCTATGACCTCGGTGCCGCCAATGCCGCGATGAAGGGCTGGAAGGTGCAGGTCAACGCCCAGAACCTGTTCGACAAGGAGTATGTCTCCGGCTGCTACGGCGCTGTGCAGTGTTCCTTCGGTCTGCGCCGCACTGTGCTGGCGACCCTGTCCTATCGCTGGTGAGGACAGGCGGGATGCTGCGTCCGGAGCCGGTTGCATTTGCGGGGCATGACCTCCCGGTTTCCCGGCCGGTCGTGCTGCCGCAGACGCACAGCCTCGCCTTCACTGCGCCTGATGGAGCCGAGTACCGGCTCCTGGCGGCGGTCCCGTCCGGGCCGGCGCCGGCTGCGGGCTTTCCGGTCCTGATTGTCGTCGATGGCGATGCGCTGTTCCCGACGGCACTGTCCGCCGCGCGGTTGCAGGGCGGTCGCCCCGAGGTCACCGGCGTCGGTCCGGCTGTGATCCTCGGCATCGGCTATCCCGGCGCGGCGCCCTTCGATGCCGAGCGGCGCCGACGCGACCTCCTGCCGACGGATGGCGGCGCCGACCGCTTCCTCGACCTGATCGCAGGCGCAATCCTGGCGCAGGTCGAACGATTCGCGCCGATCGACCGGGCGCGGCTGTCGCTGGCCGGCCATTCCTTCGGCGGGCTCTTTGCCCTCTACGCGCTGTTCGCGCGGCCCGGCCTGTTCCGCAGCCATGTCGCCGGCAGCCCGTCGATCTGGTGGGAGGAGCGCGCCATCCTCAAGACGCGCGAGCGGTTCCTGCGTTTACCTGTGGCCGCGAATGCTCCGCGCCTGTTGATCGCCGCTGGCGGCGACGAGCAGAACGGCGACGAGCTGCGTGATCCGCAGCGGGCGGCGCGCCTGCGCATGGCGCGGATGCTCGACAACGCCGCCGAGATGGCAGGAGTGCTCGCGGCCTCCGGGCGGGTCGCTTGCGAGCATGTCGTCTTTTCGGGCGAGAACCACATTTCGGTCCTTCCGGCCATGCTGTCGCGTGCGGTCGCCTTCACGCTCGGCGAAGGCATCGCTCAGAAGGGCCTGCCATGATCGCCTTGCCGCTACGGCTTCTGATGCGGTTGCTGCTCGCCGCCTCCGCCTTGCTTTGCGTGCTGGCGCTGCCGGTCAGTGCCGAGCCCATCACCGTGACCGACCTGCTCGGGCGCAGCGTGACCCTGCCGGCTCCGGCGAAGCGGATCGTCCTGGCGCAGGGGCGCCAACTCAATGCGCTCGGCCTCCTCCATCCCGATCCGATCAGCCTGCTCGCCGGCTGGGGCACCGATCATCGCCGCCAGAACCCCGACGCCTATGCGCGCTATCTCGCCAAATTCCCGGCGATCGAGAGCGTGCCGACCGTCGGCGATGGCGGCACGCAGGACGGGTTCTCCTTCGAGAAGGCGGTGTCGCTGTCGCCGGACCTCGTCATCCTCAGCCTGTCGCTCGCGGGCACGCGGCGCGGGCCGGGCGATCTCGTCGAGCGTTTCGAGGCGGCCGGCATCAAGGTCGCCGTCGTCGATTTCTACCTGCAGCCGATGCGCGACACGCTGCCAAGCCTGCGTATCCTCGGCAAGCTGATCGGCCGCGAAGAACAGGCCGAGGCCTATATCCGCTTCTACGAGGAGCGCCGGCGCCTGATCGAGGATCGCCTGCGCGGGGTGGAGCGCCCCTCGGTGTTCGTGCACGCTCATGCCGGCGGCTTCGATTGCTGCCAGACGCCGGGCAAGGGCACCTTCGACGATTTCATCACTGCCGCAGGCGGGCGCAATATCGCCGCCGCGATCCTGCCCGGTGCGACCGGGCAGATCAGCCTCGAGCAGCTCCTTGCCGCCGATCCCGCGATCTATGTCGCGACAGGCGGCACGCATCTGGCCAAGCTCGGGGGCCTCGTCCTCGGGCTCGGCGTCTCTCGCGAGACCGCCGCGCCGAGCTTTGCCGCGCTGCTGGGGCGGCCCGGCATCGCCGCGCTCGCGGCGGTCCGCAATCGCCGGGCCTATGGGCTCTGGCACCTGTTCAACGACACCCCGCTCCATATCGTCGCGATCGAGCGGCTGGCGACCTGGTTCCATCCCGAGGGCTTCGCCGATCTCGACCCACAGGCGACGCTGGACGAGATCTCCCGCCGCTTCTCGGCGATCCCGCTCGACGGCGCGCTCTGGATCGACGGCGCCGGCTCGGCCAAGCCCTGAAATGCCAGGGCAGCGACAGGATACCTCCCGATGACCATGCTTCGCGCGCAAACGCGTATCGCCCTGCCCGATCCCGCTGCCGTGCTGCGCCCGCTCTGCGAGCACATGCTCGAGCATGAAGCTGAGGTGAGAGAGGCCGATGGCGTGACGACGATCAGCTTCGGCGAGAGCCGGGCGGAGCTGACCACGGAGCCGGGCGCTCTGTCCGTCGTGATCGAGGCCCCTGATCTCGCCCAGCTGCAAGGCAGCAAGTTCGCCATTGCGAGCCATGTCGCCGAATTCGCCCCGCCAGGTCTCGGCTCGACGATCCGCTGGAGCGGCGACGGCGCCGAGCCGATGCTGCCGCCGGATTTCCGCGTGCTGAGCGTGACCGGCGTCGAACAGCTGACACCGCATATGCGCCGCATCCGCTTCCGCGGTGAGGACCTTGCCCGCTACGACTCGCTGGAAGCGCTGCATGTGCGCCTGTTCATCCCGCCGCCGGGCCTCACCGAGCCGGTCTGGCCGATGATCGGCGCGGACGGCCTGCTGCAGGCACCACCCGAGGGGCAACGGCCGGCAGTCCGCAAATATACGATCCGCGAGATCGACGTCGCTGCCGGCACGCTCGCCATCGATTTCGTGCTGCATGACGATGCCGGGCCGGGCTCGGCCTTCGCGGTACGCGTACAGATCGGCGATCGCATCGGCATGGCCGGGCCGGGCGGGCGCGGCCTGAAGCAGGCTGAGCGCTATTTCTTCCTCGCCGACGAGACCGGACTGCCGGCGCTCGCCCGGATGCTGGAACATCTGCCGGCGGGCGCATCCGGCCTCGCGCTGGTCGAGATCGCCGATGCGGCCGAGCGCCAACCTCTCGCGGTGCCGGAGGGAATCAGCCTGCGCTGGCTCCATCGCGACGGCGCCACACCGGGCTCGACGAGCCTGCTGACGGACGCGCTGGCGACGCTCGACTGGCCGGCGGGCGAGGGCAGCCTCTATCTCTGGGCCGCCTGCGAGCATGCGGCTTTCCGCCAGATCCGCGCCGCGGCACGCCAATATCTGCGCCCGGAGATCGATGCGCACCTCGTCGTCAGCTACTGGCGCGCCGGCGCCTCAGAAGAGCAGCACGCGGCGGAGAAGCGCAAGGCGGCCTAAATCAACGCGCGAAGCGGGCGGCCGCGAAGGGCGCGGGATCGCAGAACGGCGCCTGCTCGGTCATCATCTCGGCCAGGAGCCGCCCGGTCGCGGGGCCGAGTGTGAAGCCGTGATGGGCATGGCCGAAGGCGAGCCAGAGGCCACGATGCCGGGGCGCCGGCCCGATGATCGGCAGCATGTCCGGCAGGCATGGCCGCGCGCCGCGCCAGGGCTCGGCATCGAGGCGACGGCCCAATGGCATGATCCGGCGGGCGACGCGTTCGGCCTGGTCGAGCTGCCAGGAATCGGAAGGCGCGTCGCGTGCCGCGAGCTCGATGCCGGTGGTCAGGCGGATGCCGCGCGCCATCGGGGTGAGTACGAAACCGGCCTCGACATCGCAGAGCGGATGCCGCGGGGCGGTATCGTCCGCGGCTGCGTAGTGCATGTGGTAGCCGCGCTTGAACGCGAGCGGGAAGCGATAGCCGAGCCGTTCGTACAGGTCGTTCGACCAGGGGCCCAGCGCGACGACGGCTTCGGGAGCGCGCCAATCCTCGCCGCCGGCCGATAGGCGCCAGCCCGGGCCGTCCTGCTGCAGGCCGGTCGCGTCGGCGCGGCGCAACTCGCCGCCGCGCGCGGTGAAGAGGGCGGCATAGGTGCGCGTCACCGCGCCGGGATCGCTGACCGTCGCTGGATCGCGCCAATGCACGGCGCCGGCGACGATGCCCGGCAGCAGGCCCGGCTCGCGCGCCCGAAGCGCCGCTTCGTCGAGGACATCATAGGCGAGGTGGTAGGCCGCGAGATCCTCGGCCGCCTTCGTTGCCTGCTGCAGGTCGCGGTGGCTGCGGTAGAGCTCGATCCAGCCTTCGCTGCGCATCAGCGCCTCGGTGCCGGCGGCCTTGGTCCAGTGGCGATGCTCGTCGATGCAGCGTTCGATCAATGGCAGGATGGCCTGCCCCAGCCGATCGAGCCGGCTGGGCGCCGAGTTCCACCAATAGCGCGCCAGCCAGGGCGCCATCCGCAGCAACGTCGCAGGCCGGTAGCGCACCGCGATCGAGCGGTTCGAGGCAAAGGCGGCGAGGGTCGCGAGGCTGCGCGGGAAGGCATAGGGAACGACCGAGGCGCGCTCGATCAGCCCGGCATTGCCATGGCTGGTCTCGGCCCCCGGCTCGCCGCGGTCAACCAGCAGGACGCGGCGGCCGCGCTCCTGCAGATGCAGCGCGATGCTGACGCCGACGATGCCGGCCCCGAGCACGATCACATCCGCCTGTCGTCCTGCAGTCGTCATCGCCTGGCCGAGCCTGTCTCCAAAGGCCCGAAACGAGCACGCGGGCAACGAGCCTCAATTCGACGTGCTTTGCAAGACGATGGCCATCCCGATGCTGCCCTGCTCAGGCCAGGTGCTTCAGGATCAGCGCGGCCTGGCTCGCAGCCGTCTCGGGATGGGCGGATTCGATCGTCGCGCCGGTCAGGGCATGCAGCGCCTCGACCGTCCCGGGCGTGAAGACGATGGTGCCGTCCGCCTCGATGCATTCGATCCCGTCACCGAGCAGCGAGGCCTCGTTGGTCGCGATCGCCTGCGCCTCGCTCCAATGCGCGGGCAGGTCGAGCCGGATGCGGCCGGCCTCGACGGTGACCGGATAGCCTCCGACCAGGCCAAGCACACCCGGCAGGTGTGTGCGCACTGGTGTCGGGCTGAGGAGCGCGCGCATCCCGTCGATCGCCGCCGAGGCGGTGATGCGGTTGAAATGCAGGTCGTAGGGGAAGGGGAAGGGCTCGCGCAGCGCTGCGTGAGCCATCTCGGTATGATCCTGCCCGCCGACGGTCACCTCGAGCAGATAGGGCGGCAATTCGGTGGCCGGCTGGGCCTGGAACACACCGTATTCGAAGGCATGCTGCGCGACGAGCCGGACTTCGACCTGACTGGGGGACACGCCGAGCCGGCGGCCGACGGACGCCTGGATCTTGGCGATCGGCTCGCGGACATTGCCGATGCCGCAATCGGGGCCGAAGCCGCTCCGGGCCAGGCTGGGGTTGATCACATCGGGGAAAGAGGCCGCGATCCAGCGCGCGGCGAGGCCTGCATCGGCCATCCGTGCCCGGAAGATTGCCATCGGCGCGAGCTGGAGGCTGACATAGCCGCCGAACGGCACCTTTTCCGCGGGGGGGTCCGCCGCGCCGTCGAGGCCGCCGACTTTCCACCAGGGCAAAAGCGTCGGCGCACTAAAGACGATGTCGGGGGCGATGCGGCGCAGGATCGCGACGCAGGCGGGATCGTTGAAGTCGAGCCCGACCGCCTCGAAGCGCGGGAAGAAGCCGTCGATCCCGCAGCCGATCAGGGCGTTGTTGATCCTGGCACGCGCCTTGTCGACGGAGCGGCTCGCCACGACGATCCGGTCGAACAGGCCGCTGCGCCCGGCCGCTTCGAGCACATTGGTGCCGAGCTCGCCGAGCGAGACGATGAGAAGCGTGGCAGGCATGGTCACCCCAGAATGTCGAGGATATCGGCGACGGTCTCGCCGAGCTCAGCCGAGGCATAGCCGCCTTCCTGCACGATCGCCGTCGGCAGCTTCAGTGCCGCGATCGCTCCGGCCATGCGCCGGAAGCCGTCATCGCTGACGGCGTGACGCCCGTGCGGATCGTGGACCGAAGCGTCGACGCCGAGCGAGAGCACCAGCGCCTGCGGCGCGAAATTGCGGATGCCGGCGAGCGCCGTCGTGAGCGCGGCGAGGAAGGGCCCGTCGCCCGAGCCGACGGGGAAGGGCACGTTCAGCGTCGCGCCCAGCCCGTCGCCTTCGCCGGTCTGGTCGGCATAGCCCCAGTAGAACGGGTAATACTGGTCGGGATCGCCATGGATCGAGGCGAAATAGACATCGCCGCGGCCGTAGAAGATCTCCTGCGTGCCGTTACCGTGATGCACGTCGACATCGAGGATGGCGACGCGATCGACGCTCTTGCGCAGCTCCTGCGCGGCGATGGCGGCGTTGTTGAGATAACAAAAACCCATGGCGCGATCGCCGCCGGCATGGTGGCCGGGCGGGCGGCAGAGCGCGTAGACGGAACGGGCGCCTTCGGCGACGAGCTGGGCAGCGGTCGCCGCGCCCTGTGCCGCGGCACAGGCTGCCTGCCAGGTGCCGTCGGTGATCTCGCAGGCCATGTCGCCGGTATACCAGCCGAGCTGGCCGACCGGGCCGGACGGGCGGCGCGCATCTGGGCCGCGGGGATGGACGTTCGGCATGACGGCAGCGTCGGGGCCGGCGAAGGCGGACCAGCCGGTGCGTGCGCTCTGCAAGAAGGAGACGAAATCGGCATCGTGCACGGCGAGGATCGGCGCGAGGCCGAGCTCGCGTGGCTCGATCAATGAATGACCGCGCCACATCACCGCGTCGCGGATGAAGATCGCCCGCTCGGCGGTCTCCGGGCTGGGCACGATCTCACCGGAGCGGACGAAGTGCGTCCCCCGATGCGCCAGTTGCTTAGCCGACCAAACGACTTGCATCCGTTCTCTCTTTTTCTCCGGGAAGCGCCTTGACAACGCAAGCCAGCTTGTTTCCTATTGTGAACAAGTGAGCATAATAGAGAACACCGGTCAAGGCGCGCCGCCCACTGAAGGCGCACCGGCCGCAAGGCGAGGAACGCTAGAAATGCTGCGGAATACCGCTTCGGGCCAGCTCTTCGAGCGGGCGATGAAGGTGCTTGTCGAGGGGGTCAGCTCGGCCTCGCGTGGACCGACCAACTACGCGCCCTATCCGCCCTATATGCGCAGCGGCTCGGGCGCCCGCCTCCGCGACGTCGACGGCAACGAGTATATCGACTGGATGATGTCGTTCGGCGCTTTGCCGCTCGGCCACGCCCATCCGGCGATCGTCGAGGCGGTCCAGCGCGAGGTCGTGCACGGCACCCATTTCGCCACGGCGCTCGAAGTCGAGGTCGAGGTCGCCGAGATGCTGGTCGACCTGCTGCCGCACGCCCAGAAGATCCGCTTCGCCAATACCGGCACCGAGGCCTGCATGGCGGCCTTCCGCCTGGCCCGCGGCCTGACCGGGCGCTCGAAGATCCTGAAGTTCGAGGGCCACTACCATGGCTGGTACGACGCGGTGTTGCTCAACAGCAATCCGCAGCTACCGACCTCGCTCGGCCACCCGAACGATCCGATCCGCATCCCCGACAGCTCCGGCCTGACGGCAGGTTCCTGGGCGGACACGCTGGTGGTGCCGTGGAACGACGAGGCGGCGCTGACCCGGGTGATGGAGGCCCATGGCCGCGACGTCGCTTGCATCGTCACCGAGGGCGTCATGACCAATATGGGCGTGATCCCGCCGAAGGAAGGCTATCTCCAGTTCATCCAGTCGATCTGCAAGGCGCATGGCACGCTGTTCTATCTCGACGAGACGGTGACGGGCTTCCGTCTCGGCGCCGGCGGCTGCGCCGAGCGCTATGGGCTCTCGCCTGACATCGTCACCTATGGCAAGGCGCTCGGCCAGGGTTTCCCGATCGCGGCGATCTGCGGTCCCGACCACATCATGGCCGGGCTCGAATGGGGCAAGATCCTGCACTACGGCAGCCATAACGCGCCGCGGCTCGGGCTCTACGCCACCAAGACGATGCTGGAGATCATGACTGCGGACAAGGCAGCCGGCTTCAAGCAGCTGCAGGCCTGCGGCACGGCGATGGCGAGCGCGCTGCGCGAGGTCATCGGCGCCCAGAAGCGCCATCGCGCCATCGTTCAGAATGTCGGCTCGGTCTTCCAGATCTACTTCACCGACCGCGACGAGATCACCGACTACCGCGAGTTCTGCACCCATGTCGACCGCGCCAAGTTCAAGGCCTTCGCCAACGCCCTGATGCAGGAGGGCGTCTACATGTCGCCGGCCAACACGCTGCACAGCCTGAGCTCGCTCGCCCATGGCGAGGCCGAGATCAAGGCGACTGCCGAGGCCGTGGCGCGCACGCTCGCGACGCTCTGAGACGGAGCGGGCGATCAACGCCCGCCCAACTGCGCCGAACAATCAACAAGGGGAGGATGTCATGACTGGTATCAGCAAGCGCGAACTGCTCAAGGCCGGCGCCGCCGGCCTGGCGGCGGGGGAATTGTTCTTCGGGCTGAGCCCGCTGGCGACCGGCTCGATCACGGCGCTGGCGCAGACGCCCAAGCGCGGCGGAGCCGTCCGGGCGGTCGTCCATCCCGAGCCGTCGAGCCTGATGCTCGGCCTCGTCCAGAACACGCCGACGCAGATGGTCGCCGGCAGCATCTATGAGAGCCTGCTGAAATATGGCCACGACCTGAAGCCGATCCCGTCTTTGGCCGAGCGCTGGGAGATCTCGGAGGACGGCAAGGCCTATACCTTCCACCTCAAACGCAACGTCAAATGGCATGACGGAAAGCCCTTCGGCGCCGACGATGTCGTCTTCTCGACCGACATCTTCCTGCGCGAATTGCATCCGCGCTGGCGGCCGGTCGCGACCACCCATGTCGAACGCATCGAGAAGCTCGACGACTTCACGGTGCGCTACCAGCTGAAGAATCCCTTTGGCCCGTTCATCCTGATGTTCGAACTGAGCACGACGCCGATCGTGCCCAAGCACCTCTATGCCGGCACCGACTACAAGACGAACCCGAACAACAATACGCCTGTCGGCACCGGCCCGTTCAGGCTGGCAGAGTGGACGCGCGGCTCGCACATCAAGCTCGTGCGCAACCCGGACTACCATGTCCAGGGCCTGCCTTATCTCGACGAGATCTACTGGCAGATCATCCCGGACGCCGCGGCCCGCGTCGTCGCCTACGAGACCGGCGCGGTCGACATCCTGACCGGCGGTACCGTCGAGAATTTCGACGTCGCCAAGCTCGCGAAGATGAAGAACACCACGGTCACCGGCAAGGGCTGGGAGATGATCGCGCCGTTGTCCTGGCTCTGGTTCAACCACCGCCAGGGCCTGATGGCGAAGAAGTCGTTCCGCCAGGCGGTGATGTACGGCATGGACCGCGAGTTCGCCAAAGAGGTGATCTGGAACGGGTTGGCGCGTCTTGCCACCGGCCCGGTCAGCTCGAAGACGCGCTTCTACAGCGACAAGGTTGCTGGCTACAGCTTCGATCCGGCCAAGGCCAAGGCGCTGCTCAAGGAGTCCGGCTACAAGGGCGAGCCGATCCGCCTGCTGGCGCTGCCCTATGGCGAGGCCTGGACGCGCTGGGCCGAGGCGGTGAAGCAGAACCTCACCGATATCGGCATGAACGTCCAACTGGTGACGACCGATGTCGCCGGCTACGGCCAGCGCCTCTCGGACTGGGATTTCGACCTCGCCTTCACCTGGCTGTCGCAGTTCGGCGATCCCGCCCTCGGCGTCGCCCGCACCTATGTCTCCAGCAACATCGCCAAGGGCTCGCCCTGGAACAATGTCGCCGGCTATTCCAATCCGGAGGTCGACCGGCTGTTCGCGGAAGCGGCCGCCGCCAATGGCGATGCTGCCCGGCAGGAGCTCTACACCAAGGTCCAGCAGATCCTGGTCGAGGACCTGCCGGTCGCCTGGATGCTCGAGCTCGAGTTCCCGACGATCCATCGCAGCAATTTCAACAATCTGATCAAGACCGCGACCGGCATGAACGACGCCTTCCAGGACGCCTGGAAGGCCTGACATTGGACCGGCCGTCGGCGGGAAGGGACATTCCCTTCCCGCCGCGGGACCGCGGAGGGAACGCGTGACGTTCGCATTGTTGCTGCTTCGCAAGGCGCTGGGGGCGGTGGTCATCCTGATCGCCATCGCCGCGCTGAACTTCTTCCTGCTGCGCCTCGCGCCGGGCGATCCCGCCCAGGTTATGGCCGGGGAGGCCGGCGCCGGCGACGCCGTCTTCCTGCAGCAATTGCGCGAGCGCTTTGGCCTCGACCGCTCGCTGGCCGAGCAGTTCTGGCTCTATCTCAAGGGCATGCTCAGCCTCGATCTCGGCTTCAGCTATCGCCAGCAGCGCCCGGTGCTCGACCTGATCCTGGAGCGCCTGCCGGCGACGCTGCTCCTGACCGGTACGGCGCTGATCATCTCGCTGGCGGCTGGCGTAACGCTCGGCGTCGTCGCGGCGCGCCGGGTCGGGCGCGCCTCCGACAGCGCGATCATGACGGGCTCGCTGGTGTTCTACGCCATGCCGCTGTTCTGGCTGGCGATCATCGCCCAGATCGTCTTCTCCAAATATCTGGGATGGCTGCCCAATGTCGGCTACGAGAGCATGGGCGCGGGCTATGCCGGGACCCGGCGCGCGCTCGATATCGGCTGGCATCTGATCATGCCGGCGGCGACGCTCGGCTTGTTCTTCACCGCCGTCTACGCCCGGATGATGCGTTCCTCGATGATCGAGGTCTCGCGCTTCGACTACGTCAAGACCGCCCATGCCAAGGGCCTGACGCCCGGCGCGGTGGTGCGCCACCACATGGTCCCGAACGCGATCCTGCCGGTGGTGACGCTGGCGGGCCTGCAGGCCGGCCAGCTCGTCGGCGGCTCGCTCCTGGTCGAGACCGTCTTCGCCTGGCCCGGCATCGGGCGCCTGCTCTTCGATGCGCTGCTCCAGCGCGACTACCAGGTCCTGCTCGGCGTCTTCTTCACCTGCTCGGCCATGGTCATCCTGTTCAACATCCTGACGGACCTGATGTACCGGTTCGTCGATCCGCGCATCGAGGCGGCCTCGTGAACTCCTTCCTGCGAACCTTCGCGCGCAATCGCGGCGCGGTGATCGGGCTGTGCATCCTCATCGCCGTGGTCGCCGTCGCCGTCCTTGCCCCGCTGCTCTATCCGAGCTCGCCCTGGCGGATGGTGCACCGGCCGTTCCTCGCGCCGTTCGTGCTCGATCGCGCGCCGCTCGGCTCCGACACGGTCGGGCGCGACATCCTCGCTGGGCTGGTGCATGGCAGCCGCGTCTCGTTGCTGATCGGTCTGGTCTCGACGCTGGTGGCGCTGCTCGTCGGCTTCCCGCTCGGCGCGATCTCCGGCTATTTTGGCGGCTGGGTCGATGCCGCGCTGATGCGGGTGACCGAGTTCTTCCAGACGATCCCGTCCTTCGCGCTCGCTATCGTCATCGTCTCGATCCTGCAGCCCTCGGTCGCCTCGATCGTGCTCGCCATCGCGATCGTGAGCTGGCCGCCGGTGGCGCGCCTCGTCCGCGGCGAGGTATTGAGCGTGCGCACGCGCGACTATGTCCAGGCGGCGATCGTCACCGGCCAGCCGGTCCACAAGGTCATCCTGACCGAGGTGCTGCCCAATGTCGTCTCGCCAGTGATCGTGCTGGCCTCGCTGATGACGGCGACCGCGATCCTGCTGGAGAGTTCGCTCTCCTTCCTCGGCCTCGGCGATCCCAATGTGATGAGCTGGGGCTACATGGTCGGCTCCGGCCGCAGCCGCGTGCTCGACCAGTGGTGGATCAGCTTCATCCCAGGCACGGCGATCTTCGTCACGGTATTGGCGCTGAACCTGATCGGCGAGGGCCTGAACGACGCCTTCAACCCGAGCCTGCGCGGGAGGCGGGCATGAGCGCGACGCAGGCGGGCGAGCGCGTCCTCTCGATCCGCGGCCTCTCCGTCGCCCTGCCGGGCGGGGGCGACCGCGCCCATGCCATCCGTGATGTCGGCTTCGAGGTCCGGCGCGGCGAGACGCTCTGCATCGTTGGCGAGTCCGGCTCCGGCAAGTCGATGACCGCCCATGCCGTGATGGGGCTGCTGCCGCAGGGGCTCTGCGTCGGCTCCGGCGAGATCAGGCTGGCCGGGCAGGCGCTGACCGCCTGCTCCGATTGCGAATGGCGGGCGATCCGCGGCCGCTCGATCGGCATGATCTTCCAGGAGCCGATGACCTCGCTCAATCCGGTGCAGCGCATTGGCGAGCAGATCGTCGAGGTCTTCAAGGCCCATGGCGTGCTGACCCCGGCGCAGCGGCGCGCGAAGGCGCTGGCGCTGCTCGCCGAGGTCGGCCTGCCCGAGCCCGAGCAGTTGCTGCGGGCCTTTCCGCACCAGCTTTCCGGCGGCCAGCGCCAGCGCGTGATGATCGCGATGGCGGTGGCGCTCGAACCCCACCTCCTGATCGCCGACGAGCCGACCACGGCGCTCGACGTCACCACGCAAGGGCAGATCCTCAAGCTGATCGCGAGGCTCCAGCGCGAGCGCGGGATGAGCGTCCTGCTGATCACCCATGATTTCGGCGTCGTCGCCGAGATCGCCGACCGCGTCGTGGTCATGCATCAGGGCCGCGTCGTTGAGAGCGGGCCGGCCGGCGATGTCCTGCAGCGTCCGCAGCATGCCTACACCAAGGCGCTGCTGGCGGCGGTGCCTTCGCTGACGCCGCCCCCTGCGACGGCGCTCGACGGCCAGCCGATCGCGCTCAGCGTCGAGGGTCTCAGCAAGACCTATGTCAGCCGGGCGAGCCTGTTCGGAGCCAAGCGCATAGTCGCGGCCGCCGACGATGTCAGTTTCACGCTGCGCCGCGGCGAGACGCTCGGCATCATCGGGGAATCCGGCTCGGGCAAGTCGACCGTCGGCAAATGCCTGGTGCGCCTGCTGGCGGCGGATGCAGGCGCGATCCGGCTCGGCGAGGTCGATTTCCTGGCCCAGCGCGGCGAAGCCCTGCGGACCCTGCGCCGCAAGGTCCAGATGATCTTCCAGGACCCTTACGCCTCGCTGAACCCGCGCAAGAGCGTCGGCCGGATCATCACCGACGGGCCGATCGCCCATGGCGTTGCGCGCGCCGAGGCGGAGCGCCGCGCCGGCGAGTTGATGGAGCTCGTCGGGCTCGGCATCGACGCGCTGAAGCGCTATCCGCACGAATTTTCCGGCGGCCAACGCCAGCGCATCGGCATCGCCCGGGCGCTGGCGCTCGATCCCGACGTCATCATCGCCGACGAGGCGGTGTCGGCGCTCGACGTTTCCGTGCAGGCGCAGGTGCTGGCGCTCCTCGCCGATCTCAAGCGCAGGATGGCGCTGTCGCTGGTGTTCATCACCCATGATCTGCGCGTTGCGGCCCAGATCTGCGACCGGGTCGCGATCATGCAGCGCGGCAAGATCGTTGAAATCGGCACGACGGCCGCGGTATTTGCAGCGCCGGAGCATGCCTACACGCGTGAGTTGCTCGCAGCCGTGCCGGGTGCGATGTCGAAAAGCGTGCATGTTACTGGTATCGATGAAGCGAAAGGTGGTTGACGCATGCCGGATCTCGCGACACCGCCCGTCAATGCGCTCGATCCCACGGGCGCGCGTCCGCAGATGCGGATCGGCGCGCGGATCCGGGCCTCGCGCACCGAGCAGCGCCTGACACTCGACGAGGTCAGCCGCCGCAGCGGCGTCTCGAAATCGGCGCTGTCGAAGATCGAGAACGGCCGGGCTTCGCCGACCTTCGAGATCCTGGAGCTGATCGCCGCCGGCCTCGGCGTCACCCTGGTCAGCCTGCTCTCCGAGCAGGGCGCCGGCCAGCCCGGCCGCCTGACGACGACGCCGGCCGGGCAAGGGCGGCGCAGCGAGGAAGCCAATTACATCCACGAATATCTCTGCACCGGGCTGAAGGATCGGCGCATGGTGCCGTTCGTGACCACGGTCAAGGCGCGCAGTGCCCACCAGTTCGAGAAGCCCGCCTCGCACCGGGGCGAGGAATTCCTCTATGTGCTCTCCGGCGAGGTCGCCTTCGTCAGTGGCTCCTATGACGAGATCAGGCTGAAGCCCGGCGACAGCCTCTATTTCGACAGCCGGCTGACCCATCTCTGCTATACGACCGGCGATGTCGACGCGACCCTGCTCTGGGTCTGGTGCGAGACCGCTTGAGCTTAGGCCAGTTCCGCCGAGCTGACGACATGTGTCCCCGGCTTTCCCGCGATGGCGGCCTCGATCATGGTGGCGGCGATACGCCCTGCCGGATTGATGCGCCAGGCGCGCGGTAGCAGCGGGCCGAGGATGCCGAGCAGGACGAGCGCGGCGCGTTCGGCTGGGCGGCTCTCGCTCCGCTCGCCGCCGATCAGGCCCGGCCTGACAAAGGTGAGCGAGGTGAAGTCGAGGCCGGCGAGATCGCGCTCCAGCTCGCCCTTCACCCGGTTGTAGAAGATGCGCGAGGCCGGATCGGCGCCGAGCGCCGAGTTCAGGACGAAGACCGGGGTGCCGTGCCGGCGGGCGAGCCGGGCGACGGCGAGCTGATAATCGTGATCGACCCGCCGGAAGGCCTCCTGCGAGCCGGCCTTGCGGATGGTCGTGCCGAGCGCTGAGATCGCCGCATCGGCCGCCCACCAGGGCGCATCCTCGGGCAGCGCCTCGAAAACGACGGCCGGCGCGAGCAGTTTCGGATGGGCAGGCAAGGCGCGGCGCGTTGGAGCGACCACGGCATCGATGCGCGGATCGGCGAGCGCCTGCGCCAGCACATGGCTGCCGACCAGCCCCGTCGCACCCGCCAGCAGCAGCTTCATCGTGAACGGCCTCCCGCCAAATCGGACGCCAGATGTCGCAGATCGGGCTTGGCCGGTCGAGCCTCAGGCGACTGGAGTGGCTTCCGGCTGCAATTCCTCGACCGACGGGATGCGGCCTTCGTACCACCAGGCGGCGGCGGCGCGCGACATCGCCGCCCCGTCATGGCCGACGCCGGGCACGGTGATCAGCGACCAGTTGCAGGGCAGGCCGCGCCTGGCCGCCTCCGCCTTGGCGAAGTCGAGCATGAAATGGGCGCGGGCATAGCGCATCGGCCCCTGCGCCAGGGCTTCAGGCTGCGCCGGTAGGTTCGGATCGCTGGTGACGATGTCCTGATCGCCGGCGAAGATCACCATCGGCCAGGCGAGCCAGCGCTTGAGTTCCGTCTCGCCGAGGCCAAGTCCGCCGAGTCCTTCCGGAAAGCGCCGTTCCAGCGTCGGCAGCGTGTACCAGCCGGAATTGGCGGCGAAGGCGGTCTCGAACGGCGTCTCGCTCTGCGTCGCCAGCAGGCGGTGCACGAACTGGCCGCCGGCGGAATGGCCGAACAGCTTGACCTTGTCGCGCCTGGTGACGCCGGCCTGGCGCAGTGCCGCCAGCACGCGGGCCGGCACGGCGTAGAGCCAATCTTCGGAAGCGGCGATCGAGCCGTCCTCGCCGACGACGAGGCCGTTATTGTAGCCCTCGGCCTTGGGGTAGTGCTCGTTGCCGAAGGTCGGCGCGACGATCAGCAGGTTGTGCTTCTCGGCGGCCTCGATCCAGAAGTCGCGGTAGTCGTCGCCATTGCGCAGCATGCCGTGCTGGACGAAGACGACCTCGTCTTCCGGACGATGCCGCGCCGGCCGGTAGAAATTGACCTCCAGCGGCCGCTCCGGATGGCGGGCGTCGATGAAGGGCAAGGTGCTGCGGCCCTGCGGTGGATCGAGAGTAAGCGTCATGGTCATGCGGCTTTTTCTGTCATGTGCAGGTGGCAGGCGGCGCTGCGGCCGGGCGTGATTTCCGTGAGTTCCGGGCGGACCTCGCGGCAGACCGCCATGGCGTGTTCGCAGCGCGGGTGAAAGGGACAGCCCGAGGGCGGCGCCAGCGGCGACGGCAGTTCGCCCTTGAGCGGCTGGAAGCTGCTCTTGCGCCGTGCTGCCGAGGGGATCGCCTTGATCAGGGCGGCGCTATAGGGATGCGCCGGCTCGGCGAAGATCGCGGTGGCGCTGCCGATCTCGACGATGCGGCCGAGATACATGATCGCGACGCGGTCGCTGATATGGCGGACGAGGCCAAGATCGTGGCTGACGAAGAGATAGGTCAGCCCGTGGCGCTCGCGCACATCCATGAACAGGTTGATCACCTGCGCCTGGATCGAGACGTCGAGGGCCGAGACCGGCTCGTCGCAGACCAGGAAATCGGGCTTCACCGCCAGCGCCCGGGCGATGCCGATGCGCTGGCGCTGGCCGCCGGAGAACTGGTGCGGGTAGCGCTCGCGATAGGCGAAATCGAGACCGACCTCAGACAGCGCTTGGTCGACCGCGCCGTCGAGCTCCGCCTTCGGCACGAGCTTATGGACCGAAAGCGCCTCGCCGACGATGCGGCTCACCCGCATGCGCGGATCGAGCGAGGCATAGGGGTCCTGGAAGATCATCTGCACCTTCAGCAGATAATCGAGCCGGTCCTTGCCCTTCAGCGCCGCGGCCGAGCGCCCCCGGTAGAAGACTTCGCCTTCGGTCGGCGGCAGGATGCCGGTGGCGATGCGTGCCAGGGTCGACTTGCCGCAGCCGGACTCGCCGACCAGGCCGAGCACCTCGCCCTTGCGAACGCTGAGATCGACGCCGTCGACCGCCTTCAGGGTCGCGGGCGGCGCGTGCCGGCCGATCGCGGTCAGGATGCGCTCGGCGATATTGGCCTTGCCGCGGAAATATTTGCGGACGCCGCGCAGCTCGAACAGGGTCTCGCTCATGCCGCCACCCGGTCCGGTTCGGGGTTGTGGCAACGCAAGGTCCGGCCGTCATGGGCCTGCGGCTGCGGATCGCTGTCGGCGCAGATCGGCAGTGCCCGCTCGCAGCGCGGCCGGAACGGGCAGCCGGAGGGGCGTGAGTCGATGCGCGGCGCCATGCCGTCGATCTGGTGCAGGCGCTCGCCCGGCTCGACCATGGTCGCCGAGGAGTTGAGCAGGCCGAGCGTATAGGGATGGCGCGGCCGGTCGAGCACGGTCTCGACCTCGCCGATCTCGACGATGCGCCCGGCATACATCACCGCGACCCGGTCGGCGAGCTCAGCGACGACGGCAAGGTCGTGCGTGATCCAGATCACCGCGGCCCCAGTCTCGCGCGAGAGCTTCTGCACTTCGTAGAGAATCTGCGCCTGGATGGTGACGTCGAGCGCCGTGGTCGGCTCGTCGGCGATGATCAGGTCGGGATCGTTCAGGAGTGCGGTCGCGATCGCGACGCGCTGGCGCATGCCGCCAGAAAATTCGTGCGGGAATTGCTTCAGCCGGGTCTCGGGCGAGGAGATGCCGACGCGCGCAAGCGCCTTCGCCGCCTTGTCCAGTGCCTCCTGCCGACTGCAGTCGCGATGCTCGAGGATCGCCTCGCTCATCTGCTCGCCGATGCTGAGCACCGGGTTCAGCGTCATCAGCGGATCCTGGAAGATCATCGCGATCCGGTTGCCGCGCAGTTGCCGCAGGCGCTCCTGCGAGGCGGCACGCAGATCGGTGCCGTCGAACAGCACCTCGCCGGCGACGATCTCGCCCGGCGGATCGATCAGTTGCACCAGCGAGAAACCGGTCACCGACTTGCCCGAGCCGGATTCGCCGACGAGGCCGAGGACCTCGCCCTTGGCGACACTGAAATCGACGCCGTCCACGGCTGGCCAGGCGCCGTCCTGCGCATGGAACACGGTCTTGAGCCCGCGCACGGAAAGGAGAGGGGTCTCGCTCATGCGCGCACGTTGAAGCTGCGGCGCAGGCGATCGCCGACGAGGTTGAGCGACATGATCAGGAGCACGAGCGCGATGCCGGGGAAGACGGCGATCCAGTATTCGCCGGAGAGCAGGAATTCGAAGCCATTGGCGATGAGCAGGCCAAGCGAGGGCTGCGTCACCGGCACGCCGACACCGAGGAAGGAGAGCGTTGCCTCCAGCGTGATCGCCGAGGCGATGCTGATCGAGGCGACGACGAGCACCGCGCCGACCGAGTTCGGCAAGAGATGCGCCAGCATGATGTGGCGGGTCGGCAGGCCGAAATTCACCGCCGCCTCGATGTATTCCTTGCGCCGCTCGACCAGCGCCGCCGCCCGCATCAGACGGGCATACTGCGCCCATTGCACCAGCACGATGGCGAGGATGACCTTGTCGACGCCGCGCCCGATCGAGGCGAGCAGGACCAGCGCGACCAGGATCGAGGGGAAGCCGAGCATGAAGTCGACGATACGCATGATGATGGCGTCGACCACGCCGCCGAACTGCGCCGCGGCGAGCCCGGCGAGAATGCCGATCGAGAGCGCGCCGACGGTCGAGGCGAGGCCGACGAGCAGGCTGGTGCGCAGGCCGTAGAGGATCGCGCTCAGCATGTCGCGCCCCTGCGCGTCGCTGCCGAGCCAGTAGGTGAAGCCGCTCATGCCGCGCTCGCCCGGGGCCAGCCGGTTGTCCATCACGCTGAGCGAGCCGAGATCATGCGGGTTCTGCGGCGTAATGAACGGAGCCAGCAGAGCGAGCGCCACCATGATACCGAGCAGGATCGCGGCGCCGCGCGTGGTCGGGCGGTTGCGCAGATGGCGCAGCACCTTCTCGCGCAGGGGCGTGTCGGCCTGGATGGGGCCGGCGAGGCGGGAAGTTTCCGCGCTCATGCCTGCTCTCCGGCGAGCTTCACCCGCGGGTCGAGCGCGGCATAGGCCACGTCGACCAGGAAGTTGACGGTGACGAAGAGCAGCGTCGCCAGCAGGACATAGGCGACGACCACCGGGCGATCGAGCTGGTAGACCGAGTCGATCAGGAGCTTGCCCATGCCCGGCCAGGCAAAGACGGTCTCAGTGATGGTCGAGAAGGCGACGAGGCTGCCGAACTCGACGCCGACTACAGTGACGACCGGAATCAGGATGTTGCGCAGGATGTGCCGGTTGACGATGCGCCTGGGGCGGACGCCCTTGGCGCGGGCGTATTTGACGTAGTCCTGCGTCATCGTCTCGGTGGTGCCGGCGGCGACGAGGCGCACGATCAGCGCAAGGTTCGGGATGGCAAGGTTGAGCGCGGGCAGGGCGATGTGCTGCAGCCCGTCGAAGGTTAGCAGGCTGGTCTGGATGCCGAGGAGCGAGACCGTCTCGCCGCGCCCGGCGGTCGGCAGCCAGCCGAGCCAGACAGCGAAGAGCAGGATCAGCATCATGCCCTTCCAGAAACTCGGCAGTGAGAAGCCGAGCACGGTGCCGGCCATGACGATGCGGGCGCGCCGGCTATCGGGGTTCAGCCCCGCCATCAGGCCGAGCGGGATGCCGGCGACGAGCGCCATGGTCATCGCCAGCAGGACGAGCTCGAACGTTGCTGGCAGCCGCTGCAGGATGAGCTGCAGTGCCGGCACGCCATGCACGAAGGAGCGGCCGAGATCGCCCTTCAGCGCATTAGCCATGAAGGTCAGGTATTGCTGCCAGACCGGCAAATCGAGCCCGAGCCGGCGGATCAGTGCCTCGCGCTCGGCCGCACTGGCCGAGGGCGAGACCAGGAGCTCTACGGGATCGCCGATGCCGTAGACGGCAAAGAAGACCACGACCGAGACCGCGAGCAGCACGAGCACGCTCTGGATCAGCCGCTGCAGGACATAGGCGGTCATGGCACTGAGCCTCGGGCGAGTGCTTGCCGGCTTACTTCGCCGGCTTCACCGACATGGCGAGCATGTACTGGTCGGCACGGCCGGCGACCGCAAGCTCCGACTTGAAGGCCCAGATGCCGCTTTCGAAGTGGAGCGGGATGAAGGCGCCGTCGTCGAGGACGAGCTTCATCGCCTGCTGCAGCAGCTCCGCCCGCTTCTTGTCGTCGAGCGTCGAGACTGCGGTGCGGATCACTTTGTCGAATTCGTCGTTCTTGTAGCCGCCATAGTTCGAGCCGCCGAGGGTCTTGGCCTCGTTCGGGGTCGGCGGCCACTGGCGCAGGAAGGAGGCGGCCTCGCCGGTCGCCGAGCCCCAGCCGCCGATCGCGACGCTGAATTCCTTCTTGGCGCGGCGCGGGAAGTAGATCGCGCGCGTCATCGCGTCGACCTCGGCCTTGATGCCGATCTGGGTCAGATACTGCGCGACCGCCTGGGTGATCTGGCTGTCGTTGATGTAGCGGTCATTGGTCGAGGACAGCGTCAGCTGGAAGCCGTTGGGATAGCCGGCCTCGGCCAGCAGCTTCTTCGCCGCGGCCGGGTCATAGGCGAGCTTGGGCGGGTTCGGCAGCGTGCCGAACATGCCGGTCGGCAGGTACTGGTAGGCCGGCTCGGCGGCGCCGTCCATGATGCGCTTGACGATCGCCTCGCGGTCGATGGCGAGCGACATCGCCTTGCGCACGCGGGCATCCTTCAGCGGGTTCTTGCCGTCCGGCGCCTTGACGAAAGGGCTCTCGTCGCGGGCGACGTCGAGCTGGAAATAGACGATGCGGGTCGAGGGCGTGATGACCGAGCCGAAGCGCTTGTCGCTCTTGATGCGACCAAGGTCGCGCGCCGCCGGGTTCTCGATCACGTCGTAGTCGCCGGCGAGCAGGCCGGCGAGGCGCGGGCCGGCATTGGTCACCGGCAGGAAGCGCACACTTGCCCAGGGCTGGGCGCCGCCCCAGTAATCCGGGTTGCGCTCAAGCTCGATCGCCGAGCCCCGGACATAGGACTTCAGCTTGTACGGCCCGGTGCCGATCGCCATCGTGCCGTCGTTGAAGTTGCTGACCACGGGCCAGGGACCGGTGACGCCGCAGTTATTGGCGACGTCGTATTTGATCTCGCCGTGCTGGACGATCGAGGCCGAGAGGATCGGCAGGCTGGAGAGCAGATTGGGCAGCAGCGGTTCCGGCACCTTGGTCTCGATCACCAGCGTGCTGGCGTCGGGTGTCTCGACCTTGGCGAAGTTGCTGGTGACGTCGGCGAAGGAGTCGGAGACCTTGGTCTCGTTCTTCAGCGTGCGGCAGAAGGTGAAGACCACGTCCTGCGCGCCGAAGGACTGGCCGTTGGTGAACTTGACGCCCTGACGCAGCTTGAAGGTCCAGCGGTTCTTGCCGTCGTTCTCCCAGGAGGTGGCGAGGCCCGGCTTCAGCGCCTGGTTTTGGTCCTGCAAGACGAGATTGTCGAAGATGTGGGCCGCGAGCGCGTTGTTGGGGGTCAACTCGTGATAATGCGGGTCGACGGCGGTCGGCTCGGAGGCCAGCGCGATGCGCAGGGTCTGCGCCATGGCAGGCGCGCTGAGCATGCTGGCGCCGAGCAGAAGGGTGATGAGCGCGCGCTGACGCATCGGTCGGTCTCCGTTCCCGTAGCTGGTCGTTTTGACAGCTTTATTTTCACGCGGTAGCAAACATGAAAATGATCCGACGTCAATCAGCGGGAAAGCCATGTCACGCGCCCTGAAGCCGACGACGGATCTCGCCAATCGCATCGCCCAGATCTACCCCTCGCTGAGCGAAGGCCATCGCAAGGCGGCCGACTTCGTCCTGCAGAGTCCGCTCGACTCGGCGACGGTGACGATCGAGGGCCTGGCCGAGAAGAGCGGCACCTCGACCGCGACCGTGACCCGCTTCGTCCGGGCGCTCGGCTACCGCAACTACGGCGACTTCCGTGGCGCCTTGTCGACGGCGCTGAAGGTTGCGCTCGGGCCGGTCGAGGGGCTCGCCGACGCCCGCGCCACGGCCGGCTCGGTCTTCGCCACCATGGCGACGACGCTGAAGGGCGAGGCCGCCAATCTCGACGAGGCGATCGCGACGCTGGAGGAGGGGACGGTCAACCGCGCCATCGCCCTGATGCTGAAGGCGCGCCGCATCTTCATCGTCGGCTCAGGCGCGAGCCATTATGTCGGGGCGTTCCTCGAGGATGGGCTGGCGCTCTATCTCGACGCCGAGGTCGTCTTCGCCTCCTCGCGCGGCGGGCCGGAGCGCGCCGTCCGCCACATGCTCTCGGCCGGGTCGCAGGACGTCGTCATTGCGATCTCGCTGCCGCGCTATTCGCGCGCTACACTGGAGCTCGCCAAGTTCGCCAAGAAGCGCGGTGCCGTCCTGGTCGCCCTGACCGACAGCCCGTCATCGCCGCTGGTGCCGCTGGCGGACATGACGTTCTTCGCACCCGCCCGCAACAGCTTCCTGCCGAATTCGCCGACCGCCGCTTTCGCCGTGGCCGATGCGCTGATCACGACGCTGGCGCGCGAGCGCCCCGATGCGGTCGAGGCGCTGAAGGGCTTGAGCGAAAGCCTGCTCTGGACGTTCCACTATTAGGCAGTGCGGCCAGCTGGCGCCGCTGTCCCACACAACCGGTCCGAGCAACAATCCCATGTACGCGCGCGCTGTCTGCTTTTAGAATGATTCGGACAAACGAGATGTGCTCGTAAAAGACAGTGGGAGGTTCCGCGTGAAGGCGGATCTGTCGCGCAGAAGCTTCCTCAAGGTCGGCGCCGCCGGCATTGCCGTCAAGATTTCCCTGCTGCCCTCCGCGACGCAGGCGGAACTGATCGAGACGCCGCCGCGTCCAGGCGCCGATTGGCTGACTGCCCGTGGCAAGCCGAAATACCGGCTCGACGCCATCGCCAAGGTCACCGGCGGCAAGACCTTCACCCGCGACTATCGCGCCCGCGATCTCGACGGCTGGCCGAAGGAGCAGGCGCACGCCTTCATGCTGCATGCGACGCGGGTCGACCGTGTCTTCGACACCGTCGACCTCTCTCTGCTCGGCGACGAGCTCAAGCCCGACCGGCTGGTGCTGCAGGAAGACCTCATCGCCGATGGCATCGCGATGCCGGCGCCGTGGCCGGGCTTCTATGGCGACGTCTTCTTCGTGCCGAAGGGCCAGACGGCGCGATTGCTCGGTCAGCCCGTCGCCATGCTGATCTATCACGACTTCGCCCGCTACGACGCCGCCAAGCGCAGGTTGCGCTTCAACGACAAGGTCGTGCGCTATGGCGCCGAGGGTCCCTCGACCACGCCCGGCCCCTATGGCGCGGCGCGTTATGTCCGGATCGACGGCGGCAATCCCGATGCCGAGGATCGTTATTCAGCGTTGAAGGACACGACGATCCGCGCCGGCTTCAAGGGCACCGAGCCGCAATGGCCTGCCGCCGGCGAAGGCGACGCGATGGCGCGCGGCATGGCGGCGGCGGCCGAGATCGAGCGCGAGATCGCCAGTGCCGGCGACGATGTCCTGGTGCTGCGGCGCTCCTACTCGACCCAGTCAGCCGATGCCTCCGCCATGGAGGCCGACAACGGCAATGTCTGGTACGAGCGCGGGACCGGCGTGCTGCATGCGCTGATCGCGACGCAGTCGCCGCACGAGGTCGCCGAGATGGCGGCCCATATGCTGTCAAAGTCGAAGTTCGCGCTCGGGAGCATCGACCTCAAGATCGGCTACACCGTCGGCTACGGCACCAAGGACCACGCGCTCTTCCCGTTCTTCTGCGTGCTCGCCGGCCTCTATGGCGAGGGGCGCCCGGTCAGGCTCGCCAATGACCGCTACGAGCAGTTCCAGACCGCGCTGAAGCGCCATGCCTTCCAGATGGAGAAGGTGATGGTGATCGACCGCAAGACCGGCAAGTTCCGGGCGATGACCGGGCGCTACCAGAACGACGGCGGCGGGCGCGAGAACTTCTCGGTCTCGGTCGGCACGGTCGGAGCGACGGCGGCGCAGTCGATCTACTATCTGCCGAAGAGCGATTTCTCGGCGGCGATCATGTCCTCGCGCGCGGTCGATGCCGGCTCGATGCGCGGCTACGGCACGCTGCAGACCATGGCGGCGACCGAGATGATGGTCGACGAGGCCGCTGAAGCGCTCGGCCTCGATCCGATGGAGTTCCGGAAGCGCAATGCGCTGAGATCGGGGATGAAGAACTCGCAGGGCGCGATCCCCTCGGGGGCGCTGCGCCATGACGAGATCCTGGCGAAGGCGGAAAAGCACCCGCTCTGGGCCGGCAGGCAAAAGCGCAAGGCCGAGTTCGAGGCCAACAATCCCGGCAAGAAATACGGCGTCGGCTATGGCCATGTGCACAAGGATTACGGCACCGGCGCCGAGGCTGCGCTCTGCGCGCTCGAATTCGATGCGAGCGGGCGCCTCAAGCTGTCGCATGTCGCCCATGAGATCGGCACGGGCGCCACGACCTCGCAGGCGGTGATGGCCGCCGCCATCCTCGGCAAGCAGCCGGACGAGACCGTGTTCGGCAAAGTGCGCTGGCCGCAAATGCCGCTGGAGACCACCGACGAGCCCTATACGCTGTCGCAGGAGGAAGAAGACAGGCGGATGGCCAATCCGCGCTGGACGCCGAGCTTCACCTCGCCGATGAGCGCCTCCAACAGCGTCTACTATCTCGGCCACGCGACGCGCGAGGCGGCTCGCATTCTGGTTGATCTGACGATTTGGCCGGCGGCGCGCTCGCTGTGGTCGCGCGGCATCGGCGGGGGCCAGATGGCGCCGGAAGCGGTGCGCCGCGAGGATCTGCGTGTCGTCAACGGCAGGGTCACGGCCGCAGCGATGCAGCCACTGCCCTTCGCCGAGATCGCGGCCGAAGCGCATCGGCTCGGCCTGGTCACCGGCATCACCGTGCACAGCTTCAACCGCTGGCAGTGGGCGGAGGCGGAGTTCGAGCTGCCGGGTGCCGGGCGGCGGCGCTTCGCCATCGACGCGCTGGCGGTGAAGTACGGCGACGGCGCGCCGGCCGAGCGCAAGGCGCTGATGACTGAAGGAGGCTGGCATTTCGTCGAGCGAGCCTCGGTCTCCTACCCGCCGGCGCAGCGCAACAATGCCGGCGTCACCTATTACGCGCCAATGGCGACGCTGGCCGAGATCGTGGTCGACACCGGCAGCGGCGAGGTCAGCCTGCTCTCGCACCACTCCATCCTCGAATGCGGCAACCAGATCGTGCCGGAGCTGGTTTCCGGCCAGATTCAGGGCGGGCTCGCCATGGGCATCGGCCACGCCCTAAAGGAGTACCTGCCGCTCTATGAGGACGGGCCCGGCGACGGCACCTGGAACTGGAACCGTTACGAATTGCCGACCTCTGGGGATGTCGCAGTCTGGAAGCAGACGGCGGAGGTGCTGCCGCCGCTGTCCGACACCGATCCACCCAAGGGCATGGCAGAGGTGGTGATGATCGCCGTCGTGCCGGCGATCGTGAACGGCGTCGCCCACGCGATCGGCAAGCGCTTCTACACCCTGCCGCTCACGCCGGAGAGGATCAAAGAGGCGCTGGCATGACGATCGCGACCAAGACGCTCTCCCTGACCATCAACGACAAGGCAGTCGGCCCGATCGACGTGCCCGAGACGATGATGATGCAGGACTTCCTCTACGAGTACCTCAACCTGACCGGCTCGCGCATGGGCTGCGGCCAGGGCATCTGCCATGCCTGCACTGTGGTGCTGGAGAAGGCCGACGGCTCGCTCGAGGAGATGCGGACCTGCATCACCGGCGCGCACTGGTTCGCCGGCCGCAAGGTCAGGACGGTCGAGGGGCAGGCCAAGCGCGACGCCAATGGCGCGATCACCGAGCTCTCGCCGGTCCAGCAGGCCTTCATCGAGCATTTCTCCTTCCAGTGCGGCTATTGCACGCCCGGCTTCGTCACCGGCGCGACGGTGCTGCTCGACCAGCTCAGGCGTAACCCGGTCAAACGCGAGGCGCTGGAGCAGGTGATCAGCGAGGCGCTCGACCGCCATATCTGCCGCTGCACCGGCTATGTCCGCTATTTCGAGGCGGTGCGCGATCTCGTCCTCAGGACTCCCGGCTTGGTGAAGGCGTAAGGCTGATGGCGAGGAAGCTGCTTCTGGCCGCTCTGGCGGTCGCTGTCGTCGGTGCGCTTGCGGCGGGGGCCGTCTTCCTCGGCCTGTTCGAGCGCAGCGTGGTCGCCAGGGAGATCGAGCAGCCGCTCTCGGCCGAGCAGATGAAGGGGCTCGCCAAGCGCGGCGCCTATGTCGCCGTCGCTGCCGACTGCTATGCCTGCCATGTCGTCAAGGGCGGCGCGCCCTGGGCCGGAGGGCTGCCCTTCGAGACGCCGCTCGGGGCGATCTTCTCGACCAATATCTCGCCCGACAAGGAATACGGCATCGGCAATTGGACGCGCGCCGAGTTCCACCGCGCGGTGCGCGACGGCGTCGGCAAGCACGGTCATCTCTATCCGGCGATGCCCTACGCCTCCTATCGCAAGCTGACGGCTGATGATGTCGACGCGGTCTATGCCTTCCTGATGAGCCGCGAGCCGATGAAGGTGGCGAACCGCGCCAACCATATGCCGTTCCCGCTCAATATCCGGCAGGGGCTGACCTTCTGGAACCTGGTCAACCTCTCCTCCGACACGAAGACTGAGGTCGCCGGGCGCTCGCCGTTGTGGAATCGCGGGCGCTATCTCACCGACGCGCTCGCCCATTGCGGCGAGTGCCATACGCCGCGAAACCTCGCAATGGGCATGAAGGAGAGCGCCTATCTCCAGGGCTCGGAGCTCGAAGGCGTGATCGCGCCGGATATCACCAAGGCCGGGCTGACGCGGATGGGCTTCGATCCGCTGGTCTTCGCCGGCTTCATGAAGTCGGGCATCTCGGCGCAGGGCGCCATGACCAACCAGATGTTCGAGGTCGTCCACTTCTCGACCCAGTATTTCACGGCCGATGACCTCGCGGCGATGTCGGCCTATCTCTTCGATCTCGACAAGCTGCCGGAGAGCGCGACCCCGCCGCCGCCGCCGAAACCCGTCGCCGTCTCCGCCGAAGTCGCGACCTCGGCCCGCGCCAGCTACGTCGCCGTCTGCGCCAGCTGCCATGGCGTGGACGGGCAGGGCATCCCGCATGTCGTGGTGCCCTTGGCGACCAATGCCTCGCTGCGGCTGGCCGATGCGCGCAACCTGAACAAGGTCATCCTGACCGGCATCCCGGCCCAGCGCTTCCCCGGGCTGGAGCGCATGCAACCCATGCCGGGCTTCGCCGGCCAGCTCTCCGACCAGCAGGTCGCCGACCTCTCCAACTGGCTGCGCGCGAATTGGGGCGGGCAGCAGCCGAGCGTCACGGTCGAAGAGGTCAAGCGGCTGCGCTGAGCCCGAGGGCGCCAGCGCAGCGAGCGGGGCTCACAAGGTCCGTGCGAGACGCGGATCGAGCATGTCGCGCAGGCCGTCGCCGATCAGGTTGATGAACAGCACGGTCGCTCCGAGGAAGAGGCTCGGATAGAGCACGACCCAGAAGGCGAGCTGCACGACATTGCGCCCCTCCGAGATCACGCTGCCCCAGGTCGGCGTGGTCGGCGGGATGCCGAGGCCGAGGAAGCTGAGATAGGCTTCCGACAGGATCGCGGAGGCGCAGACGAAGCTCGCCTGCACGATCAGCGGGGCGATCGTGTTCGGCAGCACATGCCTGATCAGCAGGCCGGGAAAGCGCACGCCGCTCAGGCGCGCCGCCTCGATATAGGGCTGCTCGCGGATGCTCAGCACGACCGAGCGGACGAGGCGCACGACGCGCGGCACTTCGGGAATCGCGATCGCCACAACGACCGTTGTGATGCTGGGCTTGACGATGGCGACGAGCGCGACGGCGAGCAGGATGCCGGGGATCGCCATCATCCCGTCCATGATCCGCATCAGGACCGCATCGGCGACGCGGTTGAAGCCGGCGATCATGCCGATGGCAAGGCCGAGGCAGACAGACAGGGCGGCGACGCCGATGCCGACAGTGAGTGAGACCCGCCCGCCCCAGATGACGCGGCTGAAGACGTCGCGGCCGAACGGATCGGAGCCGAACAGCCAGGCATCGCTCGGGGGCCGCAGCCGTGCGGCCGGATTGATCGCGACCGGATCATGCGTCGCGATCAGCGGCGCGAACACAGCGAGCAGGATGATCGCCGCCAGTCCGATGCAGCCGAGGATGAAGAGGGGATAGCGCCGGAGCCAATAGGTCAAGGTCCGGGTGCGGGCGCTCTTGCGAGGGGCCTCGATGGCGATGCTCATGGGCTCGTTCTCAATAGCGGATGCGCGGATCGAACAGCGAATAAGACAGGTCGATCAGGAGGTTGATCAGCACGTAGAGAGCCGACAGCACGAGGATCACCCCCTGCAGGATCGGGAAGTCGCGGCGGATGATCGCGTCGATCATCAGGCGGCCGATGCCGGGGATGGCGAAGACGGTCTCGGTGACGACGATGCCGCCGAGCAGCGAAGAAAGCCCGATCCCGACCATGGTGACGATCGGCACGGCGGCGTTCTTCAGCGCATGCACCGCGAGGATGCGCGGCGTCGCCATGCCCTTGGCGCGGGCGGTGCGCATATAGTCCTGGTTCAGCACGTCGAGCACCGTTGCCCGGGTCATCCGCGTCAGCAGGGCGATGTAGATGAAGCTGACGGTCAGGCTCGGCAGCACGATGTGCGGGAAGAATTTCGCCGGCCCCGCCGACATCGGCTGGTAGCCCCGGACCGGGAACCATTTCAGCTCGACCGAGAACTTGAAGATCAGGAGATAGCCGATCAGGAAGATCGGCATCGAGAACGCGATGACCGCAAGCGTCATGATCAGCTGGTCGATCCAGCTGCCGGCCTTCCAGGCGGCGATGACGCCGAGCGGGATCGCGACGATCACGGCGAAGGTCATGATCGTCAGGCCGATGATCAGCGTCGGCTCGATCCGCTGTCCGATCAGCTGCGACACCGGCATCTGGTTGAACAGCGACGTCCCGAGGTCGCCCTGCAGGACCTGCCAGAGCCAGCCGAGGAACTGCTCGGCGATCGGCCGCTCCAGCCCGAGCTGCTCGCGGATGCGGCGCAAATCCTCGGGGGTGGCGAGATCGCCGCCGATCAGCGCGGCCGGGTCGCCCGGCGTCAGATGCAGCAGCATGAAGACGATGACCGCGACGGTCGCCATCACCGGGATGGTCGCGAGCAGGCGCTTGAGGATATAGGCCAGCATCGGTGTTTTCCGTTCTGCAGGGCAGGCCACGCATTAGACCGTCGATCTTGCCGATCGCCCGGTGGCGTGAGCTTGCTCGAGATGGTAGGCGGCGCACGCAGGGGGGCGCGCGCCGCCAGCCGCTCACTTCTTGCGGATGTTCCAGAACAGCGGGATCGGCGAATCGATCAGGCCGTCGACGGATTTGCGATAGGCGGTGAGCTGCTTGTACTGGCCGGTCAGTCCGTAGATCGAGGCGGTGTAGGCCTCCTGCTGGATCTTGTCGGCGATGGCGCCCTGCTCGGCCTCCGGCGCCTTGAGGAAGGCGGTCCGCAGCGTCTCGATTGCCTCGTTCTTGGGCCAGCCGATCGAGGCCTTGCCGACGCCGCCGGCGCGCAGGGCGTTGTTGAGGAAGGGCACGGAGTAGTTCGTGCTGTCGGCATATTGCGGGCCGATGTTCCAGCCGCCTTGCGCGATCGGCTCCTGCTTCAGCATCAGCGCGAAGATAGTGGCGCCATCCGTCGCCCGGAGCTCGACATTCATGCCGATCGCCTTGAGGTTGTCGAAGAGCACGACGGTGACCGGGTGCAGGATCGCGTCGTCGACGGCGTCGAGCAGCACGACCTTCTCGCCCTTGTAGCCGGAGGCGGCGAGCGTCTTCTTGGCCTCGTCCAGGTTCTTCTTGAGCAGCAGCTGCTCGGGCGCGAGGTCCCGCCCGAAGCGGGTGCCGCAGAAATAGAAGCTGCGGCAGGGCTCCCAGCTGCGCTTGTCGTCGCTGAGGACGCGCAGGTATTCGCCCTGCTCGATCGTCTGCAGCACGGAGCGCCGGACCTTCTCGTTGTCGAAGGGCGGATGGATGTGGTTGAAGCGGATCATCGTCTGCATGCCGAAGGGATCGACGGCGCGGACGGTGATGTCCTTGTCGTTCTGCAGGGTCGGCAGCAGGTCAGAGGGCGGATGCTCGAGCCAGTCGACCTCGCCGGCCAGCAGCGCGGCCGCGGCGGTGGCGCCGCTCGGGATGAACACCCACTCCATGCGCTCGACATTGGCGATTTTGCCGCCCGACATGAAGTCGGAGGGCTCGGAGCGCGGCTTGTAGCCCTTGAACTTCTTGTAGACGGCCTTGTCGCCCGGCATCCATTCGTCGCGCGCGAACATGAACGGGCCTGAGCCGATCGTCTCCTTGATCTGCTCGAAGCCGCTGGTCCTGGCGATGCGCTCGGGCATCATGAACGGCACCGGCGAGCCGGTCTTGGCCAGCGCCGAGAGCACATGGCCGAATGGCTCCTTCAGCACGATCTCGAAGCTGTCGGTTCCGGCCGCCTTGATCTCGCTGGCAGCGGCGATCAGGGCCTGGCCGACGGAGTCGCGTTGGCCCCAGCGCTTGATCGAGGCGACGCAGTCGGCGGCGGTGACGGGCGTGCCGTCATGCCAGGTCAGGCCCGGCCGCAGCTTGAAAGCATAGCGCAGCTTGTCGTCGGAGATCGTCCAGGTATCGACCATCTGTGGCTTGACCTGGAACTTCGAGTCGAAGCCGAACAGCGTGTCGTAGACGAGATAGCCGTGGTTGCGGCTGTTGTATTCCAGCGACCAGACCGGATCGATGACGCGCAGATCGGTCGCTGCGGCGAAGCGGAAGGTGTCCTTCTCCTGCGCGACGGCGAGCGTCGTCATGCTGGCTGCGACTACGACGCCCGCGGTGCGTATGGCACGCGCAAAACTTGTCCGGATGTTCATTGTCTGAGCTCCTCACCTGAACGAGATCACGGGTCGCGCGCTCTGCGGCGTTTGATCGACCTGTGTCGGTGAGGAAGGCTCGATATAACGAGGATTGAGACCCTCGCTATCGCCAACCGCCTGATCTTTGAAGCCTGAGGCCGTGCCTCGGGAATGTCAAGCATTTTCCGATAGTTGCGACAATCCGGAGCCGACACCTTGCGGTAGAGTGAGCCGGCCTTCCGCAGCCTCCAGGCCGGTGAAGGGATCGTCCAGCAGATGATCGAATTCGGCGAACTCGACGGGGTAGTGGAAAGACGGCAACGCGGCGGCCAGATGCAGGCATTGGGCCGCGATCAGGCGGGGGCCATAGGCGGTCCCGACCCGGTAGGCGCCCCCCGCCGCCTCGCAGATCTGCGCGGCGATGAAGACCTTGCCGATCCCGCCGAGGACCGAGCTCTTCAGGTTGAAGCTGTCGCAGGCGCCTTCGGCGATCAGTGTGACGATGTCGCGCAGCGAGCGGATGGCTTCGTCGGCCTCGACCGCGATCGGACTGCGCTGCGAGACGAAGGCTAGACCGGCAATGTCAGCGGCGGGAACCGGCTGCTCGACGAGGTCGACGCCATGGCGGGCGATGCGCTCGATCATGCGCAGCGCGGCCTTCGGCGTGTAGCTCTGGTTGGCGTCGGCCGAGAGCCTGACGGCAGGACCGACGCTTTCGCGCACCGCCCTGACGCGCGCCTCTGCGAGATCGGCATCGCCGTCGACCTTCACCTTGAGACAGCGATAGCCCAGCCCTGTCAGCCGTGCCGCATCGGCGGCCATGCCCTGTGGGTCTTTGAGCGGCAGGATGCGCTGGAGCTCGACGCTGGTTCGCCGCGCGCCGCCGAAGAGCACATGCAGCGGTACCTGCAAGGCTCGCGCTGCCAGCTCATGGAGCGCGCTGTCAATGCCGGCCTTGACCGCTTCGTGTCCGGAGAGGGCCTTGTCGAGGTGATCTCGCGTCAGGGCGTAGTGCAGCGGGTCGGCGCCGAGCAGGAGCGGACGCAGCACCGCGATTGCGGCCTCCGAGCCGGCGAGATCGTCGGCATAAAAGGACATCGCCTCGACATGGCCCTCACCGACGAGGCCGGAAGACGTGCGCAAGGTCACGATCAGCCCGTCAAGGCGCGGGATGCCACCGAGCGCGAAGCGCCAGGCCGGGTCCTGCTGCGGCTGGACGCAGCGCCTGACCTCGACGGTGACGATCCGGTCGGCCTCTGTGGAAGGGCTAGCCATGATCAAGGTGCTCCTGGCGGCTCACCGAGCCGAGAAAACTGAGGATTTCGCGGTTGTAGAGTTCCGGCACCTCCCACCAGGGCGAATGGCCGGAACCGGTCAGGATGGCGAGGCGCGCGCCGGGGATCCGGTCGGCGATCAGACGGGCATTGGCTGGCGGGGCGTAGAGATCGGCATCGCCGGTCAGGACGAGAGTGGAGAAATCGAAGCGCTGCAGATCGGCCCAGCGGACGCGATTGGCGAAGCGCAAGGGAACGCGCTCGATGCCCGAGCGCGCCAGCATTGCGTTCCAGCGGGCGACACCCTCGGGGCATTGCGCCCGGTAGGACGGACCGAGCTCGCGGAAATCATGGGGGAGTTGCTCGAACTGCGGCGGCAGCAGCCGCTGCAGCATCGCCTGATAATCGTCGTCCACCAGTCCGACGATGCTGCTGGAGATGACGAAGCTGAGCAGGCGCCGGGGATGCGAGACCGCGAAATCGGTCGCAACCATGCCGCCGGCGGCGGTGCCGATCAGGTGAAAGCGATCCAGCCCGAGGGCATCGACCAGGCGGAGCAGATCGGCCGAGGCCGGTGGCGGCGCGGCCTGGTCTCCGGCCTCGGAACCGAAATGCCCGCGCCGGGAATAGCCGATGACGCGGTAGCCGGCTTCGGCGAAGACCGGCCATTGCTGGTCCCAGCATTCGCCGCTGCCGGCCGAGGCGTGCAGCAGGACGATGGCGGGCCCAATGCCGCCGGTATCCCAGACCCATAGCCGGACGCCGTCGCCAACGTCGACTTGGGCTTCGTGCCGCGAGCGCGGCGGGGGCAGGGCGGTGTTCACCGGTTCAGTCCGCCTTGAAGGCGATGGCGTCGGCCTCAATCAGCCAGGCCGGGTTGGCGAGGCCGCCGACCACGAAGGCCGTCGTCGCCGGCGGCTTTGCCGAGAAGTAGCCGTTGCGGATGCCGGCATAGCCGATGATCTCCTCGGCGCTGCGGCAATAGGCGGTGATCTTGACGATGTCGTCGAAGCCCATGCTGGCCGAGGCGAGGACGGCGCCGATATTCTCCATCATCTGCCGGACCTGGTCGTCGAAGGCTTCGGGAATGGAGCCATCGGGCCGGACGCCGACCTGTCCGGCGACGAAGAGCTGGCGGCCGGCACCCCGCGTCTCGACCCCGTGCGAATAGAGATTGCGGGCGGGCGGCGCGATCGAGGCCGGGTTGTGCTGGAGCGTGGTCATGGATCGTCTCTTGCGGTTGGAAAGAGATGGGGTCAGGCGCCGACCTGGCTGACGAATTTGGTCGAGAGGTAGGCTTCGAGCCCCTCCGTGCCGCCTTCGCTGCCGTAGCCGGAATCCTTGATGCCGCCGAAGGGCGTCTCGGCGGCGGCGAGGCCGAAATGGTTGATCGAGACCATGCCGCTCTCGAGCCCGTCGGCGAATTGCGCCGCGCGCCTCGTCGAGCGGGTGAAGGCGAAGGCGGCGAGGCCGAAGGGCAGCGCGTTGGAGCGTTCGATCGCCTCGTCGACCGAGCCGACCCGCACCAGCGCGGCGACCGGCCCGAACGGCTCGTCGCGCATGATCCGGGCGCTGTCGGGCACATCGGAGAGGACGGTCGGCTCGAAGAAGAAGCCCTCATTGCCGATGCGGCGACCGCCGGTTTCGAGCCTGGCGCCGTGCTGAACGGCGTCGGCGACGAAATCCTGCAGCGCATCGAGCCGGCGGGCATTGGCGAGCGGGCCCATCTGCGTGCCCTCGGCCGCGCCGGGGCCGACCTTGACGGCCTTGGCAGCTTCCGTGAAGGCGGCACGGAAGCCGTCATAGACGGCATCCTGCACGTAGAAGCGCGTTGGCGAGGCGCAGACCTGGCCGGCATTGCGGAACTTCAGCCCGACGCCGAGCTTCACCACCGCGTCGAGATCGACATCATCGCAGACGATGAAGGGGGCGTGGCCGCCGAGCTCCATGGTGGCGCGCTTCGCCTGCGCTCCCGCCAGCGCGCCGAGATGCTTGCCGACCGGCACCGAGCCGGTGAACGAGACCTTGCGGATCACCGGCGAGGCGATCAGCCGCTCGGAGATTTCCGCCGGCACACCGAACAGGATGTTGAGCACGCCCTCGGGCAGGCCGGCCTCCTGGAAGCATTTGGCGAGTTCGATGCAGGCGGAGGGCGCCTCTTCCGGCGGCTTGGCGATGATCGAGCAGCCGGCGGCGAGCGCTCCGGCGATCTTGCGGACGAGCTGGGCGAGCGGGAAGTTCCAGGGGCTGAAGGCCGCGACCGGGCCGACCGGCTCCTTGACGACGATCTGGCGTGCGCCGGGGATGCGCGAGGGGATCACGCGGCCATAGGCGCGCCGACCTTCCTCGGCGTACCATTCGATATGCTCGGGCGCCGTGCCGGCTTCGCCGCGCGCCTCGGCGAGCGGCTTGCCCTGCTCGCGGGTCATATGCTCAGCCATCACCTCGGCGCGCTCGCGGACCAGCGCGGCGGCGCGATGCAGGATGTGCGCGCGTTCGAGCGCGGTCATGGCGCGCCAGGTCGTGAAGCCCTTCCGCGCGGCCTCCAGCGCAGCGTCGACATCGGACGCCTCGGCGAAGCCGAGCTTGCCGATCACTGCACCGGTGGCGGGATCGACGACCTCGCCGGTGCGGGAGCCGGATGGTGCGCGCCAGCTGCCGGCGATGAGAAGGGGCTTGTCGAGCATGATCCGAGGTCCTGCGTTGGGAGCGAGGGGCCGCAGCGGTGCGACCCGGTGATTTGAGGGAGGAATGCGGAGCGCTATTCGAGCTTGACCCCGATCGAGGCGATCAGCGGGCCCCATTTCGCCCGCTCGGCCTTGATGAAGGCGACGAACTCATCCGGGGAGGTCGGCGAGGAGATCGCCTCCTGGCTCTCGAACTGCCTGAGCAACTCGTCCGAGCGCAGCGTCGCCAAGGCGGCGGCGTGGATCCTGCCGGAGACCTCCGTCGGCATCCCGGCCGGGCCGACCAGCCCGTACCAGTTGTCGGAGACGACCTTGGGAAAGCCGACCTCGGCTGTGGTCGGCACATCCGGCAGGGCCTTGATCCGTTTCTCCGTGGTGACCGCGAGGGCGTTGACGCTGCCGGCCTGGATCTGCGGCAGCAGCACCGGGATATCGGCGGTGACCATGTCGATATGGCCGGCGATCAGGTCGTTCACGGCCGGGGCCGCGCCGCGATAGGGGACATGGGTGATGTCGACCCCCGCTTCCGCCTTGAACAGCTCGCTGGCGAGATGGGTGATGCTGCCGAGCCCGGCCGAGCCGAAATTGACCTTGCCGGGATTCTTTTTCGCGTAGGCGACGAGATCGGCGAGGCTCTTGAGGCCGAGCTTGGCGTTGGTGGTGATGACCTCGGGAACGCGCGACACCAGCGTGAGCGGCGTCAGGCTCGTTTCCCAGTCGAACGGCATTTTCGCGACCATGAACGGCACGGTCGAGAGCGCCGCCGCGCCGGCAAGAGCGATCTGGTAGCCGTCCGGCCCGGCCTTCGCGATCGCGTCGATCGCCGGCAGCCCGGCCGCGCCGCCGGGGCGATTGTCGATGACCACCTGCTGGCCGAGCCGGGCGCTCATCCCGCTGGCGAGGGCGCGGGCGAACAGATCGGCGGGGCCGCCGGCCGCGAAGGTGACGATCAGGCGGATCGGCCTGACAGGATAGCCCTGCGCGCCAGCTCCCCGCGGAGCCAGCATGGCAGCCCCGGCCGTCGCCATGAATCTGCGCCTGTCCATCTCGATCCTCCTCCCGTTTATGGTTTTTCCGGCTCTGGCGGCGCGGGTCGTCACGAAGGCTGCAAGGCGGGCTCGCGAATGGATTGAGCTGCAGGCAGCCGTGCCAGCGTCGCCCGGTATTCCCCGGCGATCCGTTTCACGAGTTCGCCGGCCGGGACGATGTCGTCGATCAGACCGGCGCTTTGCCCGGCCTCGACCTTGCCGTCCTCGATGTCGCCGTCGAAGGCGGCGAGCTTGAGCGAGGAGCGCTGGAACAGTTCGCGCCGTTCCTCGTCGGGGCGCCCGGCGCGCTCGGCTGCCGCCATCGCCTCGGCGAAGCGGTTGCGCAGCACGCGGATCATGCCGAAGCCGCGTCCGACCACCATGGTGTCGGAGACCGACGCCGCGACGACGCGTTGGCGGTAATCGTCATGCAGGCGCGCCTCCGGCGTTGCCATGAAGCGGGTGCCGAGCTGCACGGCATCGGCACCGAGCGCTAGCGCGGCCGCGAGGCCCTGGCCGTCGGCGATGCCGCCGCCCAGCACGATCGGCAGCTCGGGCACGGCTTTCGCCACGGCGCGGCCGATCACCAGGGTCGAGACCAGTTCGGGCGGCGGGCGGCCACCCGCCTCGCCGCCGACCACGACGAGACCGTCGACGCCCTTGGCCGCGGCCTTGGCGGCATGGACCTCGGAGGCGACGACATGCAGGCAGAGCGTGCCGATCGCCTTGAAGCGGTCGAGATAGCGATCCGGCCCGCCTTGCGAGGCGATGATGATCCGGACGCGCTCATCGACGAGCAAAGCAAGGATGTCGTCAACCTCCTTGCGGTAGAGCGGGACGTTGACGGCAAAGGGGCGATCCGTCTCGGCGCGCACTCCGGCGATCGCGGCCTTGAGGTCGTCGCGCCGCATCGGCCCGGCGGCGATGACGCCGAGCCCGCCGGCGCCCGAGACTGCCGCCGGCAGCGCCGCGCAAGAGGAGGCCCAGCTCATCCCGGCCTGCACGATCGGCAGGTCGATGCCGACCAGCCGGGTGAAGCGCGTCTCGATGCTCAGGCTCATGCCACAGCCTCGAGGCCGAAGAGCTGGCGCGCATGGGCGGCGAGCTTGTTCTTCTGGACCTTGGAACTCGCGGTCATGCCGATCTGGTCGAAACTCTCGACGATCTCGACATAGCGCGGCACCTTGAAGCCGGCGAGGTGCTCCTTGCTCCAGGCGATGATCTCGTCGGGTGCGAGCGAGGTGCCGCTCGCCAGGATCACGAAGGCGGCGGGTACCTCGATCAGGCGCTTGTCGGGCACGCCGACGACCTGCGCCTGCTGGATGCCGGGATGGCGGTGCAGCACGTTCTCGATATCGGCCGAGGCGACGTTCTCGCCGCCGACGCGGATGATGTCCTTGGCCCGCCCGACGAAGGCGAGCCGGCCATCGGGCGCGAGGCGGCCGAGATCGCCGGTGCGCAGCCAGCCGTCTTCGCTGAGGACGGCGCGGGTTTCCTCGGGTTTGGCGTAATAGCCCTGCATCACGTTCCAGCCGCGCGCATAGATCTCGCCGACCTCGCCAGGGCCGGGCTCGGGACCATCCTCGGTCGCCCGGATCTCGACCTCGACGCCGGGATGGATGCGCATCCAGCCGGCGATCCGGTCGGCGAGCGGGTCCCACCAGGCGGCGGTGCATATATTCGGCGAGGCTTCCGACTGGCCGTAGCAGACCGCCATCTCGGTCGCGCCGAGCTGACGCGCGATGCGCTCCATCACCGAGGGCGTCGCCGCCGCCCAGCCGCCGCGCAGGGAGAGCTTGCGCTGGGGCAAATCGGGATGGTCGAGCAGCATCAGGAAGATGGTGTCGTTGCCCGACATCAGCGTGCAGCGCTCTTCCTCCATCAGCCGCAAGGCATCGCCCGGCTCGTAGCGCTCGCAGCTGACGAGGCAGGCGAGATGCTGCAGCGAAGCGATCACGGCGAGCGTGCTGCCGGCGACATGGAAGAAGGGGCGGGGGCTGAAATAGCGTTCGCCCGAGCGCAGGCCGAAGAAGCGGCCGGCGGAATAGGCGTCCCAGGTCATGTTGCGATGGGTGAGTACCGCTCCTTTCGGGAAGGAGGTGGTGCCGGAGGTGTACTGGATCAGCAGCGGATCATCCGCCGTCGGCACGGGCTCCGGCACGGGCTGGCCGGTGCCCGCCTTGAGGAAATCGGCGAAGGCGGTCGCGCCCGCCGGAACCGTCTCGCCGAGAACTACGACGCGGGTCAGCTTGGGCAGGGCCGTATCCGGTAGTTTCGTATCGACCGCCGGGCAGATCTGCCTGAGGATCTCGACGAAATCGATCTTGAGCAGGCGGTCGGTCATGAATAGCAGCGAGACGTCCGACTGCCGCAGCGTGTAGGCGATCTCCTCCGCCTTCAGCCTGGTGTTGACCGGCACGGTAACGGCGCCGAGCCGGGCGATGGCGTGGAACAGCACGATCCAGGGGATGCTGTTGCCGAGGCAGATGCCGACATGGTCGCCCTTGCCGACGCCATACGCGGCGAGCGCGGTCGCAACTTCGTCGACCCGGGCGGCGAGGGCGGCATAGCTGATGCGTTCGCCATTGCAGACGACGGCCTCCTCGCGGCCGGCGAGGCGCACGGCCCGCGCCAGGGCTTCCGGCAAAGTGTCGGCGCAGCCGAACAGATCGGATGGCAGCTCGCTGGCGCTCATGAGTTCTTTCCCTGTGCGTCGCGTTCGGCGAAGGCCTCCAGGCCCTTGCGCCATTCGGTGTCGGCGAGCGCGCGCTCGATCGCGGCGAGCTCGATGCGGATGCCCGTAGCGAGATCGGTCTTCTCGCCGAGCTCGATCGATTGCTTGGCAAGCGTCAGCGCCAGTGCCGGCGCCTTGGCGATCTCAGCGAGCAGCTCCGCGACGGTCGCTTCCAGTTCGTCCGGTTTGACGATGCGGTTGACGAGGCCGGCGGCCAGGGCTTCCTCGACCGGCCAGCGCCGCGCCGTGAAGAGCAGCTCCTTCGCCAACCTCTTGCCGACGACGCGCTGCAGGCGCTGCGTCGCGCCGACCGTGCCCCAATGCGCTTCCGGGAAGGTGAAGCTTGTGCGCTCGGAGGCGATGATGAAGTCGCAGGCCATGGCGATCTCGCCGCCGGAGCCGACCACGGGTCCATCGACGACGCAGACCACGGCCTTGCTGGAGCGCTCGATCGCATCATAGGCGGCGAAGGAGGCGAGCCGGCGTTGCCGCACCCAGATCTCGTCCTTGCCCTTGCGCTCCTTGAGATCCGCCCCGGCGCAGAACACCGGGCCGGCGCCGTCGACACGGGCGATGCGGATCGCGGGATCGGCCTCGATCGCCTCGAATACGGCGCGCAATTCGCGGCACATCGTCAGGTCGAGCGCGTTGCGCGCCTCGGGGCGGTTCAGCGTCACCCGCAGGATCGGCCCGTCGGCGGCGACCGCCAGGCGCTCGAACGCCATCCCGGATAAGAGGCTCTGGCTCATGCGCCGATCTCCTTCAGGCCGAATTCGGCGGCGAGAGCGGCGCTGTCGGCGCCATGCAGCGGTGGGGTGCCGAGAGACGGGGCGTCATAGCCGGTGAAGCGCAGCGGATTGCGCAGCGCCGGGAAGGCGCCCGCCGTCGGATGCCGGAACTCCGCCACCATGCCGCGTGCCTGGACATGCGGGTCGGCCAGCGCCTGCGCGACCGTGTTGACCTCGCCGGCCGGAACGCCGGCTGCGCGCAGGGCCTCGGCGACATCGGCGCGCTTGCGCCCGGCCAAGGCGTCGCGCATCGCCGCCATCACGCGCTCGCGCTGTTTCACCCGTTCGGCATTGCGGACAAGCGCCGCATCGGCCGCGAGTTCGGTGAGGCCGAGCGCCGAGCAGATCGCCTGCCAGTGCTGGTCGCTGCCGCTGATATGGAGCCACTCGCCGCCGGCGCAGGCGAAGGCGGCGGAGGGGACGCGGCCAGGGTGCTCGGTGCCGGTGCGCTGCGGATCCTCGCCGAGGGCGAAGAGGCGCGCCGCTGCAATAGTCAGCAGGCTGATCTGAGTATCGAGCATCGAAAGGTCGACATGGCAGCCCTTGCCGCTGCTGGCGCGGCCGACCAGTCCGGTCAGGATGGCGACGGCGTTCCAGAGCCCGGCGGTCAGGTCCGCCATTGGCACGCCGACCTTGGCGGGCGGGCCGTCGGGATGGCCGGTGAGCGCCATCACGCCGCTCAGCGCCTGGAAGATGGTGTCGTAGCCGACGCGGTCTCGATAGGGGCCGCTCTGGCCGAAGCCGGTATTGGAGACGTAGACGAGCGCCGGCTTCTCGTTCGCGAGCTCAGCATAGCCCAGCCCCATCTTGTCCATCTGGCCGGGCAGGAAGTTTTCGAGGACGACGTCGGCCTGGAGCGCGAGCGTTTTCGCCGCGGCGCGGCCGGCCGGCGTCTTCAGGTCGAGGACGATCGATTCCTTGCCGCGGTTGAAGGCGAAGAAATAGGCGCTCTCCTCGCCGACGCGCGGCTCCCATTGCCGCGATTCGTCACCCGTTCCCGGGCGCTCGACCTTGATCACCCTCGCGCCCATCTCGGCCAGGATCATCGTCGCCATCGGCCCGGCGAGGACGCGCGAGAAATCGACGATGGTGATGCCGTCGAGCGGTCTCATGCGCCGTCCCCGTCGCGGAAGCTGCGCATCAGGGCGTTGATGTCGCGCCCGGCCGCCATGGCCGCCTCGAAGGGCAGGTCGGCGACGCGGTAGAACAGCCGCTTGGTCGCCTCCATTGCGACGGGCTTCACCTTGGCCCAGCCTTCGGCGATGGCGAGCGCTTCGGTCAGCACGTCCTCCGGCGCCACGACCTTGTTGACGAAGCCGAGCCGCAGCGCCTCCTCGGCGCCGACCATCCGGCCGGTGCTGACCAGCTCGAAGGCGAGCTTGCGGCCGACGGCGCGCTGCAGGCTCGTCATTACGATGGCGGGGACGATGCTGTGGCGCAGCTCGGGATAGCCGAATTTGAGGTCGCTGCCGGCGACGACCATGTCGCAGCCGATCGCGGTGCCGGCGCCGCCGCCGACCGCGACGCCCTGCACGGCGGCGACGATCGGCTTCGACAGGCCCGGCAGCAGCATGTGCAGCCGCGTCGTCAGGTCGGCGCGGGCGACCACGGCCTTCTGGTTGGCCGGGGTGAGGTCGGCGAATTCCTTGAGATCGGCACCGGCGCAGAAGCCGCGTCCGGCGCCGGCCAGGACGACCGCGCGGATCGCCTCGTCCTCCTGCGCCGCGAGCAGTGCGTCGAAGAGCGCGCGCGTCAGCGCCGTGTCGAGGGCGTTGAGCTTGTCGGGCCGGTTCATCGTCAGGATGCGGACGGCGCCGCGGGTCTCGACGAGCAGGGGGGCTGGGGCTTGGGACATGATACCTCTTCAGGATCAGGCGACGAGGCCGAGCCCGGAGCGGGCGACCATCGAATGGAGCTGGCGACCGAGAACCTCCTCGCAGCGATGCGCGGTCTCGATCAGGGCGGTGAGGTCGAGGCCGGTCGGCACGCCCATCGCCTCGAACATGTTGACGAGGTCCTCGGTGGCGACATTGCCGGTGAAGCCGCCGCCATAGACGAGCTGGGCAGGATGGCCGCCGATGCCGCCGAAAGCGCTGTCGAAATTGTGCACGCCGGCCTCATGGGCCGCGACGCAATTGGCGAGGCCGGTGCCGCGGGTGTTGTGGAAATGCGCGATCAGCGTCAGTTCGGGCACCGCTGCCGCGACGGCCTGGAACAGGGCCTTGGTGGTGCGTGGCGTGGCGAGGCCGGTGGTGTCGCCGAGCGTGACATGGCGGACGCCCAGGGCCGCGAACCTGGCGGCGTCGGCGATTATGGTGCTGGCGTCGACTTGGCCTTCGAATGGGCAGCCGAAGGCGACCGAGATCGTCCCGATCAGCCGGAAGCGGCCCTGCGCGGCGGTGACCATCGCCTCGACATTGGCCCATTGCGCGGCCCGCGAGCTCTTCAGGTTCCGCTCGCTGTGCGCCTCGGTCGCCGAGACCAGCAGGCTGATCTCGTTCGGTCCATAGCCGGCTTCTGAATCGGCAACGGCACGGTCGACGGCGCGCGGATTTGGGCAGGTCGCCTTGTAGAAGACCCCATGTTTGCGCCGGATGCCGGCCAGGACCTCGCTGGCGTCGGCGAAGGCCGGCACGACCTTGGGATTGGAATAGGAGGTGGCCTCGATGCGCTGGAACCCGACGGCGGTGAAGGCGTCGATCAGCGCGATCTTCTGCCCGCTCGGCAGAAAGACGGGCTCATGCTGCAGCCCGTCGCGGGCAAAGCATTCGCAGATGACAACCGCATCGGTCATGGCGTCAGTCCAAAAAAAAACCGGCACACGGACGAGCGGGGTTTCCGCTCCTGCGTGTGCCGGTCCGATTTGCTGTGGTCCCGCTGCCTTGAAGGGCGTCGGGGCACAAATCTCCTAGCTGCTTTCAGGTCTATGCCCGTGTCCGGCGCGCCGTCAAGTGGCGAAATTCGGGACGTCTATCGAGGTGCAAGTGGCCGGTTCCTCCTTCACCAAGGCATGGCGGATGCGCGCTGCCCGGTTTGACAACCACCGTGCCCGCAGGCATTTTCGAGGCCGTCAGGCGATTGGCGATGGGCTGCTTCGACGGCTGCCCAGACAAGCGATCGAACCGGCTCTTCCCGAAAATTTTGCGCGGACGCGAGGCGGTTTTCGGCTGCCCCGAGCCGGCATGCGAGGTGCGCCATGACCGCCAATTCCAATCACGCCAGAGACATCGCCTACCAGCTCCACCCCCAGACGAATTTCTCGCTGCACGAGAAGATCGGCCCGACGATCATCTCCCGCGGCGAGGGCTTCCACGTCTATGACGACGCCGGCAACCGCTATCTCGAAGCCATGGCCGGCCTGTGGTGCGCGGCGCTCGGCTTCAGCGAGAACCGGCTGGCGGAAGCCGCGGCGAAGCAGTTCGCGGCGCTGCCCTATTACCAGAACTTCGCGCACCGGACCTCGGAGCCGGCGATCGCGCTCTCCGAGCGGCTGATCGAGATCGCGCCGGTGCCGATGTCGAAGGTGCTGTTCCAGAGCTCGGGCACGGAAGCCAACGACACTGCGGTGAAGCTGGCCTGGTACTATTTCCATGCGATCGGCAAGCCGCAGAAGCGCAAGATCATCGCCCGCAAGCGCGCCTATCACGGCACCTCGATCGCCAGCGCCAGCCTGACCGGGCTGCCGCATATCCACCGCGACTTCAACCTGCCGCTCGACGGCTTCCTGCATGTCACCTGCCCGCATTTCTACCGGGAAGGGCTGCCGGGCGAGAGTGAGGAAGCCTTCGCGACGCGCCTCGCCAACGAGATCGAGGACCTGATCCTGGCGGAGGGGCCGGAGACGGTCGCTGCCTTCTTCGCCGAGCCGGTGATGGGGACCGGCGGCTGCGTCGTGCCGCCGAAGGGCTATTACGAGAAGGTCCAGGCGATCCTGAGGAAATACGAGGTCCTCTTCGTCGTCGACGAGGTCATCACCGGCTTTGGGCGCACCGGCAACTGGTGGGGTTCGCAGACCTATGATCTCAAGCCGGACATGATCAGCAGCGCCAAGGCGCTGACCGCGGCCTATCAGCCGCTCTCGGCCTTGCTGCTGTCGGAGCCGATCTACCAGGCGATGAAGGAGCAGGGCGACAAGATCGGCGTGTTCGGCCATGGCTACACCTATGGCGGCCATCCGATCGCCTGCGCCGTCGGCTTGGAGGCGTTGAACCTCTACGAGGAGCGCGGGCTGATCGCAGGCGCTCAGGTGCTTGGTGCCCAGCTGGAAGGGCGCCTGAAAGCCCTGCTCGACCATCCGCTCGTCGGCGAGGTCCGCGGCGTCGGCCTGATGTGGGGGATCGAGCTCGTCCGCTCCAAGGCAACGCGGCAGGCTTTCGAGCCTTCGCTGAAGTTCGGCCTGGAGATCCAGCGTCTCGCCTTCGAGAACGGCCTGATCGTGCGGGCGCTCGGCGATACCCTGATCATGACGCCGCCGCTGATCATCACGCCGGAGGGCATCGACGACGCCGTCGACCGCTTCACCAGAGCGCTCGACCTCGGGCTCGACCTGCTGACGACCAGGGGCATCGCGCTGGACAAGGCCGCCTGAGGGCGGCCAAGGCCAAGCTCAGCCGCGATTGTCGCGGATCTGGAAATAGCGCTGCACGGCGGCGCGCGTGGCGACGATGAGCGCCTCGCGCGACGGCGTGTGCACGGCCGTGGAGATCAGCCGTTCCAGCGGCGCCATGCCGTTGCTGACGTCGTAGCCGACAATCAGGCGCGAATAGAACGAGCGGGCGAGCTGCGTCACGAAGGTGGCATCGACCGCCATGATGACGTTCGTCGCCGGGTCGATCTCGAGCACGACGCCGGCATGCTTGAACTCCTCGAACATGCTGGTGCCCTTGGGAGCGGCGGAGTAGCCGCTCACCAGAACGGTCTTGACGTCGGTCATGGCGATTCCCCGGTTCGTGCTTGCTTGGCCTGACGGCTCTCACACTCACCTGCCAGCTGACAAGGGGTGAAACGACGTTCGCGACGGAGCGGTTGACAGGGACGAAATTCCGGCGCGTACTAAATGGGCTAGGTGATTTGTGCTGGGGCAGCCCTCCTCGTGACGGGCCTCCAGGGGAACAATTCGAACCGGCGCTTTTTCTCCGGGCTCGCAAGGGCTGGGGCGAAAGCGCCGGTTTTTTTCGTTCCGGTCACCTCGGCGCACAACAAAATCCGAGGGGTTGGACATGACCGACAGGACAGACAGCGCAAGGCGCCGGCAGATCGCCATCGTCGTCGGCGCGGCGATTTTCGCGATGCTTCCGGCTGCTGCGAGCGCGCAGGAGAGCGTGGCCGTCGCCGGCTATGGCGGCGCGATGCGTAGGGGTTTCGATGCGGCGCTGGTCAATCCGGCAGCGCAGCAGGTCGGCGTCAAGATCCGCAGCGAAACCCATGGCGACCTGCCCTCGATCCGGGTTCAGGTCCAGTCGGGTGCCCCGGCCTGGGACCTCGTGCATCTCGGCGGCGACGAATGCGCCCGCGGCGAGAGCGAGGGGCTGTTCGAGCCGCTCGATCTCTCAAAATTCGACGATGCCGCGATCCCGGCCACGGCGCGCGGCAAGAGCTGGGTCGCGACCAATTATTATTCAGTGGTCATGGCCTGGCGCACCGACAAGGTGAAGCAGCCACCGAAGTCCTGGGCCGATTTCTGGGATGCCAAGGCGTTTCCGGGCCGCCGCGCCGTCCCCGGCCTCGCCCAGGAGACGCTGGAGATCGCGCTGCTCGCCGATGGCGTCGCGAAGGACAAACTCTATCCGCTCGATGTCGAGCGCGCCCTTGCCGCGATCAAGCGGCTCAAGCCGCAGATCGGCGTGTTCTGGACCACGGGCGCCCAGTCGACGCAGCTGATCAAGGATGGCGAGGTCGACCTGATCGCGATCTATGGCAGCCGCGTCTCGCCGGTGATCGAGGACGGCAGCGCCGTCCAGTTCAGCTATGATCAGGGCCTGCTCGGCTATGGCTGCGTCGCGGTCCCCAAGGGCGCCAAGAACGCCGCCAAGGCGAAGGCGCTCGCGCTGGCGATGGTCTCGCCGGAGATCCAGGCCAACATCATCGAGAAGATGGACAACTACGGCCCGGTGAACACGAAGGCCTATGAGGTCCGCAAGTTCACGCCGGAGCAGCTCGCCAAGACCAATTCCTCGCCGCAGAACGCCAGCAAGCAGGTGCTGATCGACGCGGCCTGGTGGGCCAAGAACGGCGACAAGGCGGAAGAGGCCTTCAAGTCGGCGATCCTGCAATGAAGGTTCCGGTTTCGATCCGGGGGCTCTCGAAGAAATTCGGGTCGTTCGAAGCGCTCAAGGACATCAATCTCGACATCGCGCCCGGCGAATTCGTCACGCTGCTCGGCCCCTCTGGCTCGGGCAAGACGACTCTGCTGCAGGTGCTCGCCGGTTTCGTGACCCCGACCAGCGGCAGCATCCTGGTCGCGGGCGAGGAATTGCTGACCAGGCCGCCGCACCGGCGTGAGATCGGCCTCGTCTTCCAGAACTACGCGCTGTTCCCGCATATGAACGTGTTCGAGAACGTCGCCTATCCGCTAAAGCTCCGGCGCCTCTCGCGGAGCGAGATCGAGACCCGCGTCCGCGGTGCGCTCGACATGGTCAGGCTGAGCCAGTTCATCGATCGCCCCGTCGACAAGCTCTCGGGTGGGCAAAAGCAGCGCGTCGCCCTGGCGCGGGCCCTCGTCTTCGAGCCGCGCATCCTGCTGATGGACGAATCGCTCTCGGCGCTCGACAAGAAGCTGCGCGAGCAGATGCAGATCGAACTGCGCCATCTGCATGAGCGCCTGCACACGACGACGGTGTTCGTGACGCATGACCAGCGCGAGGCGCTGACCATGTCGGATCGGATCGCGGTGATCAATAACGGCGCCCTGATCCAGTTCGATACGCCGCGCACGATCTATGACCGGCCGAAGACGCGCTTCGTCGCCGATTTCGTGGGTGAGACGACCTTCCTGCCGGTGGAGCTTAGGGCGGGCGGCGGGGCGAGTGTCTTCGGCACCCCCTTGCGCCTGCCGGATCATGCGGCGGGATCGACAGCCGACTCTCGGGAGAGCTGGCTGGCACTGCGGCCGGAAAAGCTCGCGATCGGCCCGGTCGCCGGTCCGGAGGCCGAGGTCAACTCCTTCTCGGCCGTGGCGCGCGAGACGATCTTCCAGGGCGACAGCCTGCTGGTGATCGCGGGCTTCCCGGACGGCCAGAACATCGCTGTGCGAGTGGTGCCGCAGGAGGCCAATCGCGGACTCGTGCCGACCCCCGGCCAGCCGATCCACATCAACGTCCATCGCAATGACAGCATCCTGGTCAGCGGCGATGTCTGAGGCGCGATCCATGGCCGGCATGGTCGCCGCGGCCGCGCCAGGCTCCGCCGATGCGTCCTATTTCGCCCGCGCCGAGCGGCGCGAGGCCTGGTCCTTCGCGCTCCTCGCCGTGCCTGGGCTCATCGTCATCGGGCTCCTGTTGATCGTCCCGGTCGGCTGGCTCTTCGTCCTCTCCTTCATCGGCAAGGATGGCGGCGTCTCGCTCGAGAACTACGCAAGGCTGGCGCAACCGGTCTATGTCATCACCTTCGTGACGACTTTCCAGATCGCCGGGATCGTGACGCTGGGCTCGATCCTGCTCGGCTATCCCGTCGCCTATCTGCTGTCGCAGCTGAGCCCGCGGGCGGCGGCGATCTGCATGATTTTCGTGATCCTGCCGTTCTGGACCTCGGTGCTGGTGCGCACCTATGCCTGGCTCGTACTGCTGCAGCGACGAGGCCTGATCAACAGCTGGCTCGTCGGCCTCGGCATCATCAACGAGCCGATCCCGCTGGTGAACAACTTCATCGGCACGACGATCGGCATGCTGCATGTGCTGCTGCCCTTCATGATCCTGCCGCTCTATTCGAGCATGAAGACGATCGACACCGACTATCTGAAGGCGGCGTCGAGCTGCGGCGCCTCGCCGATGCGGGCGTTCTGGGACGTGTTCTTCCCGCTCAGCCGCCCCGGCCTCTTCGCCGGCACGGTGCTCGTCTTCATCCTGAGCCTTGGCTTCTACCTGACGCCGGCCCTGCTCGGCGGCGGGCGGGTCAGCATGTGGTCGATGCAGATCGCCACCAATGTCTCGACCTACAGCAACTGGGGTGCGGCCAGCGCGCTCGGCGTGCTGCTGCTCGTCGTGACCATCGCCATCCTCGCCGCGCTGAACAAGGTGTTCCGCGTCGACAAGCTCTACGGGGGCCGCTGATGCTGACCGCTGCCGCCAGCGCCACGCAGATCAGGCATTATCAGAGGCTCTGGCTCTACGGGCTGTGCGCCCTGATCTTCACCTTCCTGATCGTGCCCTGCGTGCTGATCGTGCCGATGTCGTTCTCGGCCTCGAACTATCTCGAGTTCCCGCCGCGGGCCTGGAGCCTGCGCTGGTATCGCGAGTTCTTCGACTCCAGCGAATGGATGGATGCGCTCTGGCTCTCGCTCAGGGTCGCCGGGCTGACGACGTTGATCGCGACGCCGATCGGCACTGCGGCCGCCTATGGGCTGTCGCAGATGCCGGAGCGATTGACCAAGCCGCTGCGCATGTCCTTCCTGCTGCCGATGATCGTGCCGAACATCCTGGTCGCGATCGGCGTCTTCTTCGTCTTCGCCAAGCTCGGGCTCAACAACACGGTGACCGGTCTCGTGCTGGTCGGCATCATGCTGGCGCTGCCCTTCGTGCTGGTGACGGTGTCGAGCGGCTTGCAATCCTTCGACGGCAATCTGGAGCGGGCGGCACGCAGCCTCGGTGCGACCCGGCTGAAGGCGTTCCTCACCGTGACCGTGCCGCAGATCAAAAGCTCGATCGCGGCCGGGGCGCTGTTCGCCTTCGTCGCGGCCTTCGACGAGGTGGTGATCGCCCTCTACATCTCCAGCGGCGAGAACTCGACACTGCCGCGCCGGATGTTCGCGAACATCCGCGATCAGGTCGACCCGCTAGTGGCGGCGGTCTCCTCGGTGCTCGTCGTCGCCTCGATCGTGCTGCTACTCATCGTCCAGATCGCGAAGCGGCCGGAAAAGGGAGCAGCGCGATGACCGCCAGATCCGTTTCGAAGCGCGAGGACAGGGACGCCGCAGAGCTGGATTCGCTCTGTCAATACGCGATCCAGGGTGTGCACGAGGCCTCCTATCTGGAGTTCCTGCGTTTCGCGCCATTGGAGAAGCCGGGCGCCGAGATCAGGGCGACGCTGCATCCCGGCTGCGACCGGATGCGCTTGCCCGCGCATATTGAGGCGCGCGCCGGCTTCTATCTCGCGGATGCGCTGACGGTGGTCTCGTCCTCGACCTGGCCGGACGCCTTCATGGATGCACGAAACGTCATGGCCGGCGCCTTGCGCGTCGTGGCGGGCGAGCGGCAGGTCGTCACCCGCTGTGCCGGGGGCGGGCGCCACGCCTATGCCGGACGTGCAGCGCATGGCTGTCACCTCAATCATGCGGCGATCGCGGCGTCCTATCTGCGCGAGAGCCTGCCGCGGGTCGCGGTGCTCAGCCTTGGCGAACACCATGCGAGTGGAACCCAGTCGATCTTCCTGTCGCGTGCCGACGTGCTCTGCGTGTCGGTTCATGGCGATCCCGCCCAGCGTTATCCCTTCTACACCGGCTATGCCGACGAGCATGGCGGCGAGGATACCGCTGGCGCCAATCTCAATCTCGTCCTCGGGGGCGAAGCCGATGAGAAGACCGTCGATGCCGCGCTCGCCGAAGCCTGCGAGGCGATCAGGCGCTTCTCGCCCGGTGCGGTCGTGGTCGACATCGAGGCGGGACTATCCGGGCCGTTCGACCGGCTGGCGGCGTCGGGCCCTGCCGCTGCGGCGCGCAAGCTTTCCGGAGCCCTGGATTGTCCGGTCATGGTGATCACATGTGAGACCAGCTAGCCGGCCGGGCGCTCCCGACTAGGGCGCCTCGCCGAACCCGCCTTTTTCATCAACGTCGCAAGGCATTTCGCGGTGTCCTTCCCGCAAGGACGGACACGAGGAAGCGGATGAACCGGCGCCGGCATGCGGACAGCCCGTCCGCGTGCGCGGCGCCGTTTTCACATGGGGAGGAGAGAGATGACGCAGTTTTCATCGGGAATGACGATGTCGCGCTTCGCGTTCGCTGCCGCCGTGCTGATCGGCTCGGCGCAGATCGCGGCGGCGCAGGATTCGGTCACCTTCGCCGGCTTCGGCGGGCAATATCAGGGCAGCGTCCGCAAGGCGCTGTTCGACCCCGCTGGCAAGAAGCTCGGCGTCCGCGTGCGCGAGGAGAGTCATAGCGGCCTCGCCAGCGTCAGGGTGCAGGTCCAGTCCGGCAAGCCGGGCTGGGACATCGTTCAGCTGGGCGAGGCCGATTGTGCGCGTGGTCAGAACGAGGGGCTGTTCGAGCCGCTCGACTATTCGAAGATCGATACGACCGGCATCGCGCCGCAGGCGCGGGGAACGGCCTATATCGGCAGCAACTACGTCTCGACCGTCCTGGCCTGGCAGAAGGACAAGTACAAGGACAAGCCGCCGCGCAACTGGAAGGATTTCTGGGACGCGAAGGCGTTCCCAGGCCGGCGGGCCATGCACATCTATCCGCAGGAAAGCATGGAGGTCGCGCTCCTCGCCGACGGCGTCGACAAGGACAAGCTCTATCCGCTCGACGCCGACCGGGCCCTGGCCTCGCTGGCGAAGCTGAAGCCCTCGATCGACGTGTTCTGGCAATCTGGTGCCCAGGCCTCGCAGCTTCTGAAGGATGGCGAGGTCGACATGATCGTGATCTGGGGCAGCCGGGTCGCCAGCGTGCTGGCGGACGGCGCACCGGTCGACTTCACCTATGACCAGGCCCTGCTCGGTTTCGGCTGCTTCGGCATTCCCAAGGGCGCCGCCAATGCCGCCGCCGCCCAGCGCATGATCGCGCAGATGGTCACGCCCGAAATCCAGGCCAACATCCCCGATGTGCTGCCCTATTACGGTCCGATCAACGAGCGCGCCTTCGGCGTGAAGCAGTTCTCAGCCGAAGCGCTGGCGAAGGCCAATTCCTCGCCGCAGAACAAGGATCGCCAGGCGCCGCTCCAGCCTGCCTGGTGGGCCGACAACATCGCCCGCGTGCAGGAGCGCTATCAGGCGCTGATCGCGAAGTGAGCCCTTGAGGACTGCCCGAGATGAAGACGATCTTCCATCCCGACCAGTATGGTCATCACGTGCGCACCCGGCTTTCGGGTGGCACCCTCACCTCGGCGCTGGAAGTGCCGGACCGGGCGCGCGTCCTGCTCGCGGCGGCCGAGGGCTGTACCGAGGCCGTGATCGCGCCGGGACCGGCCGACCTCGCGCTGATCCGGCGCGTCCACGACGCCGATTATCTTGCCTTCCTCGAAACCGGCTTCGCCGCCTGGAAGCAGCGTTTCCCGGCGAGCGAGGAATTGCGGCCGAGCCTGCATCCCAACGCCTATATGCGGCGGCTGCCGCAGGACCTCTTGGGGCGGGCCGGCTACTATATCGCCGATGCGGCGAGCGTGCTGCTCGCCGACAGCTGGTCCGCGATCCTCGCCAGCGGTGCGACCGCGCTCGATGCGACGGCGCGGGTCCTGAACGGCGAGCAGGCGGCCTATGCGCTGTGCCGGCCGCCCGGGCACCACGCCTATCGCGACCAGGCCTGCGGCTACTGCTTCCTCAACAACACCGCGCTGGCGGCGACGTTGGCGCGTGACAGCGCCGAACGCGTCACGATCCTCGACGTCGACGTGCACCATGGCAACGGCACGCAGGCGCTGTTCTATGACCGCGCCGATGTGCAGACCATCTCGGTCCATGCCGACCCGGCGACGGTCTATCCGTTCTATGCCGGCTATGCCGACGAGACCGGCGAAGGTGCTGGCGAGGGCTTCAACCTCAACCTTCCGGTTCCGGAGCGGGCGGATGACGAGGTCTATCTCGCCGCGGTCCGGCAGGCGGTCGAGCAGGCGAAGGCCTTTTCGCCCGACGTTCTGGTGATCGCGCTCGGGCTCGATCCCTCGGTGGCCGATCCCTTCGCCTGTACTGCCGTGACGACCGAGGGCTTCCGGCGCATGGGCGAGAGCCTGGCGAGCTTGCGGCGCCCGACCGTGATCATACAGGAAGGCGGCTATCCCTCGCCGGTGCTGGGCGACAATCTCGCGGCCTTCCTGACCGGCTTCCAGGAGGCGATGGCGTGAGCGGCCACGCCACGCCCACGCTGGACGATGCGCTGATGGCGCCGTTGCCGCAGTTCGCCGGCGACGAACTGGCGCAGGTGCTGCGCGAGCATTTCGGGATCAGCGGTTCGTTCGCGCGGATCAGCGGCGAGCGCGATCTCAACCTGCATGTCGCCTGCGCGGATGGCCGCGATGTCGTCTTCAAGATCTGCGGCGACTCCGACAGCGCGGAGGAACTCGCCTTCCAGAACGCGGCGCTGACCCATCTGGCTCGGACCGATCCGGCCCTGCCGGTGCCGCGCGTGGTCGCTGCACGCGATGGCAGCACGATCGTCGCGCATGGGCGCGGCGGCCAGCGCTATCTGCTGCGCGTCCTGACCTATCTGCCGGGCGAGCCTGCGCTCGGCAGCGCCTTGTCGCGGGCCCAGCGCGTCGAGATTGGCATGCTGGCGGCGCGGCTTGATCGCGCTCTGGCCGATTTCGAGCATCCCGGCGCGAACCGGCCCTTCATCTGGGACCTCGTCCATGTCGCCAGTCTGCACGAGAAGGTCGCCTTTCTCGATACGGACCAGCGCAAGGCTCTGGCGGAGCGGGTGCTCGATCGCTTTGCCGAGACCGTCGCGCCGCTTCTGCCGGCGCTGCCCCGGCAGGTCATCCATAACGACCTCAACCAGAACAACCTGCTGCTGCGGCCGCAGGATGGCTCGGTCTCCGGCATCATCGATTTCGGCGACATGATCAGGACGATCCGCGTCGCCGAGGTCGCGATCGCGGCCGCGCATCTCATCTATCGCGAAGCCGATCCGCTGAGCGCGATGGCGCAGGTGGTGAAGGGCTATGCCCGGGTCCTGCCGCTGGAGGCCGACGAGATCGCGGTGCTGCCGGCGCTGATCCAGGCGCGGCTCGTGACCCGCGAGCTCATCGTCTCCTGGCGCCGCCAGGCCAATCCCGCCGCGACCACCTCCTATCGCGACGATGTCAGCCGCTTCGGCTGGGAAGGGCTCGCCCGCTGCGACGCGCTGCCCCCGGCTGAACTCCATGCTCGTCTCGCCGAGGCCGCTGGCCTCGGCACTCATTGATGGTCTCCTCCGGAAAGAAGCCCGCCATGTACGACACGCTGATGGAACGCCGCGCCCGCCTGCTCGGGCCGATGTACAAGCAATTCTACCAGGCTCCGTTTGTGCCGGTACGCGGTGAGGGCGTCTGGGTGACCGATCAGGGCGGCAAGCGCTATCTCGACGCCTACAACAACGTCCCGCATGTCGGCCATTGCCATCCGCGCGTGGTCGAGGCGGCGAGCCGCCAGCTCGCGATCTTCAACTCCAACACCCGCTATCCCAGCGAATTGATCGTCGACTATGCCGAGCGCCTCGCCGAGACCATGCCCGATCCGCTCAAGGTCTGCATGTTCGTCTGCTCCGGGACCGAGGCGAACGAGCTCGCCTGGCGGATCGCCATGGCCAATTCCGGCGGCAGCGGCGCGCTGATCACGAGATCCGCCTTCCACGGCAATTCGACGATCATCGGCGCGCTCGATTCCTCGACGATCCCCGCCGAGCGCCAGCAAAGCTGGGTCGCAACCGTGCCTGCCCCCGAGCATCGCGGTGTCGGCGACAGGACGCCGAAGCTGACGGCTTCCGACTATGCCGAGCAGTATCGCCGGGCGATCGCCGGCCTCGCCGAGCGTGGGCACCGGCCGGCCGCGCTCCTTGCCTGCCCGGTCTTCGCCAGCGACGGCCTCTACAGTCCGCCCGCCGGCTATCTCGACGAGGCGATCGCCGAGGTCCGAAAGTCCGGCGCGCTGATCATCGCCGACGAGGTCCAGTCGGCGCTCGGCCGCACCGGCACGCATTTCTGGGGCTTCCAGCATGCCGGCATCACCCCTGATATCGTCACCATGGCCAAGCCCATGGGCAATGGCCTGCCGCTCGCGGTCGTCATCACGCGCCGCGAGCTGGTCGAAGGCTTCCTCCGGACGGAGCGCTATTTCAACACCTTCGGCGGAAATCAAGTCGTCGCTGCCGCCGGTATCGCCGTGCTCGATGTGCTGCGCGACGAGGGCCTGCAGGAGAACGCGCTTCAGGTCGGCGCCTATCTGCGTGGCCGGCTCGCAGGATTGATGGGGATGGACGAGCGCATCGGTGACGTCCGCGGCACCGGCCTGTTCGTCGGCGTCGAGGTCGTCAGGGATCGTGCGAGTCAGGCACCGGCGCCAGAGATGGCGCGCGCGCTGATCGAGGGGCTGATGCAGCGCGGCGTGCTCGTCGGCATCACCGGCGGCGGCCGCAACCTGCTCAAGATCCGTCCGCCGATGGTCTTTTCGCGCGAGAATGCCGACCAGCTGGTCGAGACTCTCAAGCAGACCTTGGCGGCAACACCGCGCTAGCGGATCGGTCCCCGTTTTCCAGGGGCGATAAGGCCGCGGGGTCGAGCGCCAATGCGGGTTGACAGTGTGCGTCGGAAATTGCTTAACATGATAATCAGATGATGGAGGCATAACGCTTCCGGGCTCCCGTTCGGCAGGCTCCGAGGGGCTGGGCAGCGCTTGCCCAGCTTCGCCGGCCCATCGTCTTCGTCATTCATGAGGAAGCGATCCTTGACCGCGAAATTCGTTAGTTTTGCCGATGGCGATGGGGGGCGTTACGGCTTTGCCGTCGAGGGAGGCGTCGTTGACCTCTCCGCCCGGTACGGGGCGCAATGGCCGACGCTGCAGCACGTCCTCGCCGACCGGGCGTTCGCGATCCTGGCGGAGAAGGGTGCGGCGCTGGTTCCGGATCTCCCGCTCGAAGGCCTTCGCTTTGAGGTTCCTTCGCTCGCTCCCGAGAAGATCATCTGCGTCGGCGTGAATTTTCCTGACCGCAACGCCGAGTACAAGGACGGGCAGGAGGCTCCGCCTAATCCCTCGCTGTTCCCGCGTTTCCTGCGCTCGTTCACGGCGCATGGGCAGCCGTTGATCCGGCCGCCGGAGAGCGTGCAGCTCGACTATGAAGGCGAGATCGCGATCGTGATCGGCAAGGCAGGGCGCCGCATCGCCGAGCGCGATGCCCTCGATCACATCGCCGCGCTGACCCTGTCGAACGAGGGGACGATCCGCGACTGGGTGCGTCACGCCAAGTTCAACGTCACCCAAGGCAAGAATTTCGATCGGTCCGGCTCGCTCGGCCCCTGGCTGGTACCCTTCACCGGCGAAGCCCAGATCGCCGACATCGCGCTGGAGACGCGGGTCAATGGCGAGGTGCGCCAGAGCGACCGGACCAGCCGCATGATCTTCTCCTTCCGGAAGATCATCAGCTACATCTCGACCTTCACTACGCTCGTCCCCGGCGACATCCTGATCACCGGCACGCCGACCGGCGCCGGCGCCCGTTTCGACCCGCCGATCTGGCTGAAGCCCGGCGACGTCGTCGAGGTCGAGGCCGAAGGGATCGGCCTGTTGCGCAACACCATCGCCGACGAGGCCTGAACGATGCTGTCCTCCGAGCAGATTTCCGCCGCTGCACTCAGCCTCGACGAGGCCGAAAGAACCCGCCGGCAGACCGGGCTTATGTCGCTGCGCTTCCCGCAGATGACGATGGACGACGCCTACGCGATCCAGGGCGCCTGGGTTGAGCGCAAGCGCGCCGCCGGTCGCCGCGTCATCGGCTGGAAGATCGGCCTGACCTCGAAGGCGATGCAGTATGCGCTGAACATCGATACGCCGGATTCCGGTGTGCTGCTTGACGACATGCGCTTCGAGGATGGTTGCCGCATCCCGAAGGATCGCTTCATCCAGCCGCGCATCGAGGCCGAGATCGCCTTCGTCATGAAGGCGGGCCTGGCGGGGCCGGACGTCAGCGTCTTCGACGTGCTGAACGCGACTGACTATGTCGTTCCGGCGCTCGAGATCCTCGATACACGCATCCTGCGCGTCGATCCGCAGACCAGGCAGGCCCGCACCATCGTCGACACCATCTCCGACAACGCCGCCAATGCCGGCATCGTCACCGGCGGACGGGCCATGCGCCCGGACCAGGTCGATCTGCGCTGGGTCGGGGCGATCGTCTCGCGCAATGGCGAGGTCGAGGAGACCGGCCTTGGCGCCGGTGTGCTCAACCACCCGGCGCACGGCATCGCCTGGCTGGCGAACCGGCTCGCGGCCTATAGCGGTCGGATCGAGGCGGGGCAGATCGTGCTCGCCGGCTCCTTCATCCGCCCGGTCGAGGCCCGGCATGGCGACACCATCATCGGCGATTACGGGCCGCTCGGGACGGTGAGCTGCTTCTTCGAATGAGGCGCATGGGCGGCGCTTGCGACAAGGTTTCGAGGCGACGCTGCGTGCTCGCCATCGCGTCCCGCTAGATAATTAACTTGATAATTAACATGTTATGTGTTTTTGGTCGAACAATGGCGGCTGCGTTCCACGCTCGCCTCACGACAGGCACCGGGGAGGGCTGAATGCTTGGATATCTGCGCAACACATGGGCACTGGCCGCAGGCTGCCTGATGCTCGCCGCGACGACGGCCTCCGCTGAAAGCGGCGCGACCCAGAAGGCGATCGCAGGACGCGGCGCCCTCAGCTGCGGCGTCTCCAGCGGCGTCCAGACCGGCATGAGCACGCTCGACAGCAACGCCAAATGGTCCGGCTTCGAGGTCGATTTCTGCCGTGCGGTCGCGGCGGCGACCCTCGGCGATGCTGACAAGATCAAGTTCGTGCCGCTCGAGATCAAGACGGCCTTCGCGACGCTGCAATCGGGCGGCATCGACCTGCTCGCCCGCACCGCGACGCACACCTTCATCCGCGACATCGAGCTCAACGTCGAATGGCCGGGCGTCTATCTCTATGACAGCCAGGGCTTCCTGGCGAAGAAGTCGCTGGGGGTGAAGAGCGCCAAGGAGCTCGAAGGCGCCTCGATCTGCGTCTCGGCCGGCTCGAACTACGAGCTCAACCTCGCCGACTTCTTCCGCAAGAACAGCATGAAGTTCACGCCCGTCGCCGCCAATACCCGCGACCAGAACGAGAAGAACCTCGCCTCGGGTCGATGCGACGTCTACGCCAATGTGCTGAGCGCGCTCGCCGGCGCGGTCTCCAAGCTCGGCAAGCCCGACGACTGGGTCGTGCTGCCGGAGCTGATCTCGATGGAGCCGATCGGCCCGGTCGTGCGCAAGGACGACAGCCGCTTCCGCGACGTCGTCGCCTGGACGCTGAACGCGCTCATCGCCGCCGAGGAGCTCGGTATCACCCAGGCCAATGCCGAGCAGATGAAGGCGAGCTCGACCTCGCCGGAAGTCCAGCGGCTGCTCGGCGCGACCGGTGATTTCGGCGCCAAGCTCGGCCTCGACAACGCCTGGGCCCTCAACGCGATCAAGGCCGTCGGCAACTATGGCGAGATGTTCGAGCGCAATCTCGGCGCCAAGAGCCCGATCAAGCTCGAGCGCGGCCTCAACAATCTCTGGAACAATAAGGGCCTGATGTCCGCGCCGCTGCTGCGCTGAGACACCACAGGCCGAGGCCGGCGACGAGCTGCCGGCCTCCAATTCCCATGCCACTGACGCCAGGACCGATGACCTCTACGCCCGCCGCCACCCTGCCGACCAGACGCTCGCTCTTCGGACGCCGACGCGTGCTGGGCTGGCTCTATCAGGGGCTGCTGGTCGCGGCGCTCGCGGTCCTCGCTTATGTCGCCGTCGGCAACCTGCAGGACAATCTCGCGGCGCGCGGTCTCAAGCTCGGCTTCGATTTCCTCTGGCGGGAAGCCGGCTTCGAGATCGCCTTCCACCTCATTCCCTATACGGCCAGCGACAATTACTGGCGGGTCTTCCTGATCGGCATCACCAACACCTTGCTGGTCACGATCCTGGCGATCCTGTTCTCGACCGTGCTCGGCTTCGGCGTCGGCATCGCCCAGCTCTCCGGCAACTGGGCGATGTCCCGCGCGGCGCGGATCTATGTCGAGATCGTGCGCAACCTGCCGCAGCTCCTGCACATCCTGATCCTCTACAATGTCGCCCTGCGCGCGCTGCCGGCGCCGCGCGCGGCGGTGAACCTTGGTGATGCCGTCTATCTCTCCAATCGCGGCATCCTCGTTCCGGCGCTGACGACCGACCGTCCCGGCCTGCTCGCCGTCGCGATCCTGGCCGCGGTGATCGCGGCGCTCGCGCTCTTTCGTAGCCTGACGGCCTATGCCGAGCGCAGCGGCCGCAGCGTCAATGCCTGGTTGCCTTCGCTCGCGGTCCTCGTGCTGCTGCCGGCGCTGGCCGTCGGCCTGAGCGGCTCCCAGCTCGGGGTCTCGCTGCCCCAGCTCAAGGGCTTCAACTTCGCCGGCGGCTGGGTGCTGGTGCCGGAATTGTCGGCGCTGGTCATCGCCATGGCGATCTACAACGCCGCCTTCATTGGCGAGCTCGTCCGCGCGAGCATCGAATCCGTCAACAAGGGCCAGCGCGAGGCGGCCGCTGCGATCGGCTTCGGCTGGTGGCAGACGCTGCGCTTCATCGTCATCCCACAGGCGACGCGGGTGCTGCTGCCGCCGCTGTCGAACCAGTATCTCAACATCCTCAAGGGCTCCTCGCTCGCGGTTGCGATCGGCTATCCCGACCTCGTCGGCGTCTTCACCGGGATCAGCATCAACCAGACCGGGCGGGCCATCGAGATCGTGACCATGACCATGGCGGTCTATCTCGCGATCAGCCTGCTGATCGGCGCGCTGATCAACCTGTTCAACCACATGACCAGGATCGTCGAGCGGTGACGGACGCAGCCACCCTTCCGGCCGAGCGCGCGCGGCCTGCATCCAGGGGCGCGAATACTCCGCTTGACCGCGCGGTATCCTGGCTGCGCCGGCGCATCTTCGCCTCCTGGCGCGATGCCGCCCTGTCGTTCATCGTGGCGGCGGTGCTCGGGGGCATCGCCTGGGCGATCGTGCCCTGGGCCCTGTTCGACGCGACCTGGTCCGGCGCCAGCCGCGCCGACTGCACCGGCACGGGCGCCTGCTGGGCCTTCGTCACGGCCAAGGCCTCGCAATTCGTCTACGGCTTCTACCCGCCGGCGGAGCGCTGGCGGGCGAACATCGCCTTCGCGCTATTGGTCATCGGCCTGATCTGGCTGATGGTGCCGCGCCTCCCGGCGAAGAGCCATGCCGCGGTCTTCATGGTCGTCGTGCTGCCGGTTGCGACGTTCCTGCTGCTGCATGGCGGCTTCGGCGGCCTTGCCGTCGTCCCGAGCGACCAATGGGGCGGGCTTTTGCTGACGCTGATCCTCGCGGTCTCCGGCATCACCTTCTCGCTGCCCTTCGGTGTGCTCTTCGCGCTCGGGCGGCGCAGCCGCATGCCGCTGATCCGCTGGTTCTGCATCGGCTTCATCGAATTCTGCCGCGGCGTGCCGTTCCTGACCGTGCTGTTCATGGCGATCGTGATGCTGCCCTTCTTCCTGCCCTCCGGCATGAAGCCGGACCCGCTCGCGCTCGCGGTCGTCGGCATCATCTTCTACGAGGCCGCCTATATGGCCGAGGTGGTGCGCGGCGGCCTGCAGGCGCTGCCCAAGGGCCAGTACGAGGCGGCGATGGCGATCGGCTTCGGCTACTGGCGCACCATGCTGCACATCATCCTGCCGCAGGCGGTCCGCAAGGTCGTGCCTGGGGTGGTGAACACCACGATCTCGCTCCTGAAGAACACCACGCTCGTCATGGTGGTCGGGCTGTTCGACCTGCTCAACATCGTCTCGGCCGGCGTCTCGGACCCGCTCTGGGCGGGATCGCAGGCCGAGGGCTACTTCATCGTCGGCCTGGTCTTCTGGCTGATGAGCTTCGGCCTGTCCTGCTACAGCCGCGCCGTCGAGGCAGGTTTCGCGCGCACCGAGCGCTCCTGAACGCACCAGGTCATCACGCCATGGAAACCCCTCTCATCCGGCTCGCCGGCGTCAACAAATGGTACTCGCAATTCCATGTCCTCAGGGACATCGATCTGGATGTGAAGCCGGGCGAGCGCATCGTCGTCTGCGGGCCCTCGGGCTCGGGAAAATCGACGATGATCCGCTGCATCAACGGCTTGGAAGCCTACGAGCAGGGCATGATCACCGTCGCGGGCGAGCATGTCGCGCAGGACGACGACGGGATCGAGGCGATCCGCCAGCGCGTCGGCATGGTCTTCCAGAACTTCAACCTGTTCCCGCATCTGTCGATCCTCGACAATCTGACGCTCGGGCCGATCAAGCTGAAGCGCGCGCCGCGCGCCGCCGCCGAGGCGCACGCCATGGAGCTGCTGGAGCGCGTCCATATCGGACATCAGGCCCGCAAGTTCCCCAACCAGCTCTCCGGCGGCCAGCAGCAGCGCGTCGCGATCGCCCGCGCGCTGGCAATGGAGCCGCAGGTGATGCTGTTCGACGAGCCGACCTCGGCGCTCGACCCGGAGATGGTCAAGGAGGTGCTCGACGTGATGATCGAGCTCGCCGGCACCGGCATGACCATGATCTGCGTCACCCATGAGATGGGCTTTGCCCGCGCCGTGGCTGACCGCGTCGTCTTCATGGCCGACGGCGCGATCGCCGAGATTGGCACGCCCGACAGCTTCTTCTCGGCGCCGCGCACCGAGCGCGCCCGCCAGTTCATCCAGCAGGTTATCCACTGACCGGCGCCATGCCGGCCAAGCCACCTCTGTAAGTCAACTCTGCAAGCCCAGCCTCCCGGAGCTTCTTCCTGTGACGACGTCGCCCATGAGCCCCTATCCCTATCGCCTGCGCCTTCCCGGCCCGATCTCGATTCCCGAGCGCATCCGCCAGGCGACGGCCCGCCCGATCATCAATCATCGCGGCCCCGAGATGCGCGTGGTCCTCGAGGAGATCCAGCGCCTGATCCAGCCGCTGTTCGGCACGACGGCGCCGGTGCTGACCTTCGGCGCCTCCGGCACCGGCGTGATGGAGGCGAGCCTCGTCAACGTGCTCGCTCCCGGCGAGAAGGTGCTGGCGCTGGCGCATGGCCAGTTCGGCGACCGCTACGCCCAGATCGCCCGCGCGCTCGGCGCCGAGGTCGACGTCATCGAAAGCGAATGGGGCTGGGCGCCGGATCCGGCGGTGGTCGCGGCCAAGCTGGAGACTGCGAACTACCGTGCGGTGATCACGGTCCACAATGAGAGCTCGACAGGCGCAGTGACCGACCTTGCGGCGATCGGCGCGCTGCTGCGCGACCGTGAGACGCTGTTCCTGGTCGACTCGGTCAGCGGGCTTGCCGGCATGGAACTGCGGCAGGACGAATGGGGCGTCGACATCATCGTCACCGGCTCGCAGAAGGCGCTGATGTGCCCGCCCGGTCTCGGCTTCGCCAGCGTCAGCGAAAAGGCGCGCAAGGTGATCGAACGCGACGATCGCTGCCCGCGCTTCTATCTCGACATGCGCAAGGCGCTCGCCACCGTCGACAAGCACGAGACCGCCTTCACCTGCCCGGTCTCGCTGCTGTTCGGCATGCAGGAAGCCTTGCGGGCGATCCACGAGGAGGGCCTGGAGCAGGTCTTCACACGCCACAAGCGGCTCTCGGATGCCCTGCGCGCCGGCTGCGTCGCGCTCGGCCTGCCGGCCTTCGGCGATCCCGCTGCGGCGTCGCGCACCGTCGTCGTCGCGGCCGTGCCGGAGCCGCTCACCGGCGGGGCGATCGTCAAGCACATGTACGAGACCTACAACACCGTCGTCGCCGGCGCCCGCAACAAGCTGAGTGGCCGGGTCGTCCGCATCGGCACGATGGGGCAGGTCAGCGAGGCCGACATCCTCACCGACCTGCACTATCTCGAACTCAGCCTGACGGCCCTCGGCCACAAGGTGCCGTCTCCCGGCTGCGGCGTCACGGCCGCCATCGCCTCCCTCCGCTGAAGACCACGGACGCATCGCCATGCCTCACATCTGGGTCGAATATTCCAGCAATCTCGAAGCCAGCGTCGATGTCCCCGTCCTGCTCAAGACGGTGCAGGATGCGTTCATCGGCGACGGGACGGTGTTCCCCTTCGCCGGCGCCCGCACGCGCGGCGTCCCGGTCGCCAACTACCTGATCGTCGACGGCCATCCCGACAACGCCTTCGTGCATGTGCTGCTGCGCATCGCCAAGGGCCGCTCGGAGGAGGACAAGACGGTGGCGGCCGCCCGTGTCTTCGAGGCGGCGAAGGCACTGCTCGCGCCGGTCTCGGCTACCCGCCCGCTCGGCCTGTCCGTGCAGATGGAAGAGGCGGACGACGCGCTGAATTTCAAGACCAGCAATTATCGCGAGTATTTGAAGCGGCGCGGCATTCCGGAGAAGGTGGTAGCCTGAGGCAAGAGCGGCGCGGCCGCGATGCCGGGCTCGCGCCGCTTCGGCTCGGGAGTTTTCATGTCTGGACGAACACAGGGCAATCTCCGACCGATGTCGCACGAGTCCGATTCCGCCGCAGCCCGCGTCCGCATCCGGCATTTCTCGAAATCGCTCCCGATGTCGCTGCTCAGGGCACGCGAGGCGGTGATGCGCCATTTCCGCGCGAGTCTCCGACGCTTCGGCCTCACCGAGCAGCAATGGCGCGTCCTGCGGGCGCTGACCTCGGGCGAGAGCTTCGAGGTGACCGAGCTGGCGGAGGCGACCTTCCTGCTGGCTCCCAGCCTCTCGCGCATCCTCAAGGATCTCGACGAGCGCGGTCTCATCCTGCGCCGGACGTCGAAATCGGACCTGCGGCGCGGCATCGTCTCGATCTCGCCCCAGGGGCTTGTGCTGATCGAGCAGGCGGGCACCGAATCTGAGGTGATCTACCGCGAGATCACCGGGCGCTATGGCGGCGAACGCCTCGCCGAACTGCAAAGCCTGCTCCGGCAGCTGGAAGAGTGCCTGGATGGGCCGGAGATCGCTGGCTGAGCGCCCTTCGGCTCGTCGCGCATGGCGGGGTTGCCTGCCGCGATGGCCGAAGGATTTGACAACCACGCCGCCTTTCATGTGACAATCGGACAGGCAAACCGCTCTGCTCTCTGCAGCGGGATCGCTCGTCGATCGGCCCAACATCCCATCGTGGTGCCTCGTCATGAACATGCGCACAGCTCCAGCTGAGCTCTCCTCGACGCCGTTTGGAATCGGCCAGCCGGTGCCGCGGAACGAGGACCCGATTCTGGTGCGCGGCGAGGGGCGCTATACCGACGACCTTTCGCTGGACGGGCAGCTCTACGCTGCCTTCGTCCGCAGCCCGCATGCACATGGCCTGCTCAACGGCATCGATACGTCGGCCGCGGCGGCGATGAAGGGCGTGGTGGCGGTCTATACGGGGGCCGACCTCGAAGGTCAGGGCTACGGCCCACTGCGATGCCAGATCGACCTGCCCAACCGCGACGGGACGCCGATGCGCAAGCCGGTCCGCATGGCGCTGGCGACCGGCAAGGTTCGCTTCGCCGGCGACCCCGTGGCTGTCGTCGTCGCCCGCACGGCAATTCAGGCGCGCGACGCCGCCGAGGCTGTCGCGCTCGACATCGAGGTCCTGCCCGCCGTCACCTCCGGGGAGGAGGCGCTCGCCCCCGGCGCGCCGCTTCTCTATGACGAGGTGCCGGGCAATCTCGTCCTTGACTATCAGTCCGGGGATGCCGAAAAGGTCGCCGCTGCCTTCGCCGGGGCGGCCCATGTCACCCGGCTGCGGATCGTCAACAATCGCGTCGTGGTCAACCCGATCGAGCCGCGCTCGGCGATCGCGAGCTATGACCGCAAGGCCGGCCGCTACACGCTGCATGCGCCGAGCCAGGGCGTCTTCGGCCTGCGCAACAACCTGGCAGCGGCGATGGGCGTCCCGGCTACGAAGATGCGGCTGGTCACGGGCCATGTCGGCGGCTCTTTCGGCATGAAGGCCTCGGTCTTCCCCGAGCATGTCGCGCTGCTGCACGCGGCGCGCCTGCTGAAGAAGCCGGTGAAATGGACCGACCAGCGCTCGGAGAGCTTCGTCGCCGACCATCACGGCCGCGACATGGTGTTCGAGGCCGAGCTCGCGCTCGATGCGCGCGGCCGCTTCCTGGCGACGCGCTTCACCGGCATCGGCAATATGGGCGGCTATCTCTCGCCGGTCGGGCCGATGATGGCGAGCCTGAACATCGGCAAGAACAGCGTCGGCATGTACCGCACGCCGCTGGTCGAGGTTCTCGCGAAATGCGCCGTGACCAATACCCCGCCGATCGGCGCCTATCGCGGTGCCGGGCGGCCCGAGGGCAATTATTTCATGGAGCGGCTGATCGATACCGCCGCCCGGGAGATGGGGATCGACAGCGCCGAGCTGAGGCGGCGCAACCTGGTCAAGCCGGAGCAGCTGCCCTGGGCGACGCCGATCGGGACGGTCTATGACAGCGGCGATTTCCCGGCTTTGTTCGCGCAGGCGCTCGAAGCCGCCGATTGGAAGGGCTATGCCGCGCGGCAGCGTCGGAGCCGCAAGGCCGGCAAGCTGCGCGGCCGCGGCATCGGCTGCTATCTCGAGGTGACGGCGCCGCCGACCAACGAGATGGGCGGCCTGCACTTCGAGGCCGATGGCAGCGTCACCATCGTCACCGGGACGCTCGATTACGGGCAGGGCCACTGGACGCCCTTCGCCCAGATCCTGTCGAGCCAGCTCGGCGTACCCTTCGACAAGATCCGCCTGTTCCAGGGCGACAGCGACCGCCTGATCGCCGGCGGCGGCACCGGCGGCTCGAAATCGGTGATGGCGAGCGGCTCGGCGATCATCGAGGCAAGCGAACTCGTCATCGAGAAGGGCAAGCTGCTCGCCGCCCATGTGCTGGAGGCCGCCGCCGCCGACATCGAGTTCGCGGCCGGCCAGTTCCGGATCGCGGGAACCGACCGCGCCATCGGCATCATGCAGCTTGCCGAGACCCTGCGGACGGCAGGCCCCCTGCCGGCCGATCTGCCGCAGAGCCTCGACGTCGACCATGTCTTCAAGGCGGCGCCCTCGGCCTATCCCAATGGCTGCCACATCGCTGAGGTCGAGATCGACCCTGAGACCGGCCAGGTCGAGATCGCCAGCTATGTCATGGTCAACGATTTCGGGGTGGTGGTGAACCCGCTGATCGTCGAGGGCCAGCTGCATGGCGGCGTCGTCCAGGGCATCGGCCAGGCGCTCTACGAGATGACCGTCTATGACGAGGCCGGCCAGCTGATGACCGGTTCGTTCATGGACTATGCGCTGCCGCGCGCGGCGGACGTGCCGTTCTTCTCCTTTGCCAGCCGCGGCGTGCCGACCGCGACCAACCGCGTCGGCGCCAAGGGTTGCGGCGAAGCCGGCTGCGCGGGCTCGCTGCCCTCGGTGATGAATGCGGTGGTCGATGCGCTCGCGCCGTATGGCGTGCGCCACCTCGACATGCCGGCGACGCCGCTGGCGATCTGGCGGAGCATCCACGCGCGGAGCTGAGTCAGCTCATATTGTCGCGCAGGAAGATCTCGATGCGGATGCGTTCCTGGTCGAGCAGGATCGGCTCGCCGGTGACTTCCGCCATCAGCAGTCGCGCGGCCGAGCGCGCCTCGTGGCCGGGGTCCTGGTTGATCACCGCCGCGACCGTTCCGGAGAGCAGGCCGCGCCGCGTCGCCTCGGTCAGCTCATGCGCGATGAAGACGAGCGGCCGGGCGGCAGCCTCCAGCGCGGCGAGGATGCCCTCGTTGCCGGCGCCGATATTGTAGAGCCCGATCAGGTCGGGATGCTCCGCGAGGAGCCTGGCCACCGCCGCCTCGTTGCGCTCGCTCTGGTCGCGCCCCTCCAGCACCGGCAGCAGGGTCAGCCCGGGATAGTCGCCGGAAAGCACCTGCTGGAAGCCATAGAGCCGCTCGACATGGTCGCGCAGCGACATCGAGCCGAGGATGACGCCGACCTTGCCGCTGCGGCCACCAAGAAAGCGGCCCATCAGCGAGGCGCTGGTGCGCCCCGCCGCCGGATTGTCGATGCCGACATAGTGGGCGCGGCGGGAGGTCGGGGCGTCCGAGACCAGAGTGACGACGGGAACGCCGCGCGCGACGAGATCGTCGATGGCGGCGCGGACCTTGGGATGGTCGAGCGCCACCGTGGCGACGCCGTGGAAATGGTCGGCGAGGCCGGCAAGCCCGCTCGCCAGCGCCTCAGGATCGAAGACGTCGAGCTGCAGGATGTCGACGAAGGCGTTCTGCGGTTCGAGCCAATCCGAGATCCGGCGCACCTGCTGCATCAGCCCGGCCATGAAGGCGTTGGTGCTGGAAGGCAGGATGAAGGCGAAGCGGAAGGACTGGCCGCGCGCCAGTCGCGCCGCGGCCGGATTGGCCCGGTAGTCGAGCTTGGCGATCGCCCGCCGCACGCTCTCGACGGTCTTGGCGCGGACCCCGTCGCGCTGGTTCACGACCCGGTCGGCCGTGGCGAGCGAGACCCCGGCCTCGCGCGCCACGTCCTCCAGCGTCGCCCGTCTGACCGGGATCCGGATCCGATCCACCGCGTCCTCCACGACCTCTCCTTAAATCTGCGCCCCGGGATCGGCTTCCAGCCTCACCCGCAGCGCAGGCCTTGGCATTGGCGGGTGCCTTAAGTCCAGCCGTTCAGGCGGACTCGGCGCCCGGATATCAACGTGCGGCCCAAAGCAGCCCACGCGTCATGATCGTGCGGATTTCCGGCACATCGAGCTCATAGGCCCGGTGCCCGAGAGAGGAATAGAACACTCGCCCCTTGCCGTAGCGCTTGCGCCAGACCACCGGCATCACCACCCCGTCGATCCAGGGCGCGTGCTCACCGGTGAAGGTCGTGGTCGCCAGCACCTCGTTGGCCGGGTCGATATGCATGTAATACTGCTCCGAGCGGTGCTCGAAGCTGGCGATGCCCTGCATCAGCGGATCGTCGGGCCGGGTGATGTCGACGGTGTAGTCGATGATGCCGCCGGGATGGGCCACCCATTGGCCACCGCACATGAACTGGTAGTCGACCGCGTCGCGGAAGGCGTCGCCCATGCCGCCATGATGGCCGGCGAGGCCGACGCCGCCGGCGACGGCCTCGCACAGGGCGGCGGCCTCCGGCTTCTCGATCTTCGACATCGTGTAGATCGGCACGATCAGCGAATAGTCGCGGATCGCGGGATCGAGGAAGACGGAGGTCGCGGTCTCGACCCGCACGTCGAATCCTTCCGCCTTCAGCCAGCCCCGGATCATCGAGCTGCAGAGGTCGGGGTCGTGGCCGCTCCAGCCGCCCCAGACGATCAGCGCAGTCCTTGTCATGTCGATCCCCATCAATCCAGAGTGCCGGTGGGCAGGCCGGGCGGGAGCATGGCCGGCCGCTCGACCGTGGTTGCAAGCGTGACGCGCCGTCCTTCGTCGGAGGCGGTCTGGAAGGCTTCCATCGCTTCGAGCACATGCAGCGCCAGCGCGCCGCTGGCCCGGTGCGGCCGCCCGGAGATCAGGCCCGCCGCCATGTCGGCGACGCCGATCGAGCGGAATTCACCCTCGCTGTTGCCATGGCTGAGGGCTTGGCCCTGCCAGTCGCCGCCGGCCTTGGCGACCAGGACCTCGCCGCCGAAGCGGTTGGGATCGGGCACGGCGAGGCTGCCGTCCGAGCCGTAGATTTCGATCGGGCTGTGGCGGTGCTTGGGCACATCGAAGCTCATGGTGACCGAGACGACCGCGCCCGAGACGAATTCGAGCACGCCGGTGACATGGGTCGCGACCTCGACCGGGATCAGCGTGCCGTTCATCGGCTGGCTGGTGACGAGGCGCTCGGCCTTGGGCCGCGTCGCGAAGCCGACGACGGAGGCGATCGGTCCGAGCAGGTTGACGAGGTCGGTGATGTAGTAGGGGCCCATGTCGAGCATCGGTCCGCCGCCGCGCAGATAGTAGAAGCCGGGCGCCGGGTGCCAGCGCTCATGGCCGGGGCAGCCGAAGAAGGCGTTGCCGGCGACAGCCTTGCCGATGGCGCCGTCGTCGATCAGCTTGCGGGCAGTCTGGTGGCCGCCGCCGAGGAAGGTGTCGGGGGCCGAGCCGACGCGCAGGCCCTTCTCCTGCGCGAGGTCCATCACCTTGCGGGCCTCGGCGACGTTGACGCCGAGCGGCTTCTCGGAATGGACGTGCTTGCCGGCCCGCAGCGCCGCGAGGCTGACATCGGTATGGGCCAGCGGCACGGTCAGGTTGACGACGATCTCGACATCGTCGCGCTTCAGCAGCTGGTCGACCCGCATCGCCGGCACGCCGAATTCGGCGCCGCGCGCCTCTGCCGGCGCAGTGCGCATGTCGGCGACGGCGCGCAGTTCGATGGTCGAGAACTGCTGCATCGCCGTCATGTATTTCGTCGAGATGTTGCCGCATCCGATGATGCCGACGCCGATCTTTCGCATGGAACGCTCCTTGATAACCGGATGCTCAGCCTTTCACCGCGCCGGCGGTCAGGCCGGCGACGATGTGCTTCTGGGCGAAGAGGAAGAGGATGATGGTGGGCAGGATGGTGAGGGTGATGAAGGCGAGGATCAGGTGCCACTCGGTCGAATATTCGCCCTGGTAGACCATGATGCCGAGCGGCCAGGGGTAGAGGCTGTCGCTGTTCAGCATCACCAGCGGGATCAGATAGGCGTTCCAGCTGTGCACGAAGGTGATGGTGCCGACGGTCGCCAGGATCGGGCGCGACAGCGGCAGCGTCACGTAGCGGAAGAATTTGGGATAGGAGCAGCCGTCGACCAGCGCGGCCTCGAGCAGCTCGGTCGGCAGGTCCTTGAAGAAGCGCCGCAGCAGCAGGATGCTCATTGCCAGCGCGAAGGCGACTTGGGGCAGGACGACGCCGAGATAGCTGTCGAGCAGGCCGAGATCGCGCACCTTTATGAACATCGGCAGGATCGCGGTGGCAGCCGGGAAGAGCAGGCCCATCGTCAGGTAGTTCAGCAGCATGTCGCGGCCGAAGAAGTGCAGATGGGCGAAGACGAAGGCGGCCATGGCGGCGCAGATCAGCGTCAGCACCACGGTCAGCGTGGCGATGACGAAGGAATTGCAGAGAAGCTGCCAATAGCGCTTCGAGAGCAGGATGTCGGCGTAGTTGCTCCACTCCCAGACGCTCGGCAGGCCGAACGGGTTGACGCGCAGTTCGCCCAGCGACTTGAAGCCGCCAAGGACTGTGGCGACGAGCGGCGTCATCACGAACAGGACGATGGCAAGGAGATAGAGCGCCTTGCCGACCGCAGCCGGGCTGAAGCCGTCGTCGCTGAAGGGGGCGGAAGCGGCAGGTTCACTCATCACGCATGATCCAGCGCTTGTAGGTGAAGGCGAACACCACGCAGATCAGGAACAGGATGACACCGACGGCGCTGCCGAAGCCGACGCGCATGCGCGTGATGCCGAAGGTGTAGAGGAAGCTCACCATGGTGTGGGACGAGTCGGAGGGGCCGCCGCGCGTCAGCGGCATCACCAGGTCGAAGAGCTGCAGCGAGCCGACGATGGCGAAGAAGACCGAGAGGCGGATGGTCGGCGCCAGAGAGGGGATGACGACATAGCGCAGGCTCTGCCAGCGGCTGGCGCCGTCGATCCTGGCCGCCTCCAGCATGGAGCGGTCGATGGTCTGCAATGCCGCGATGAACAGCATCATGTGGAAGCCGAAATATTTCCACACGACGACGACGAGGATGGCGGCGAAGGCCGTCTGCGGACTGGCCAGGAGATGCGGCGCCTCTGCCCCGAAGCTTTTGTAGATCGCCGCCAGCAGGCCGTAGTCGCCGTCATAGACGAAGCTGAAGATCAGTCCGGTCGCGATCTCCGCCAGGATATAGGGCAGGAAGAACACCATCCGCAGCGCCACCGCGCCGCGGAAGCGGTCGGCCAGGATGATCGCGAGCGAGAGCGCCAGCGGCAGCTGGATCACCAGCGAGACGACGATGATCAGCAGGTTGTTCTTGAAGGCAGTGCCGAAGGCGCGGTTGTCGAAGACGAAGCGGTAGTTGTCGAGGCCGATCCAGTTGGTCGGCGAGCCGAAGCCGTTCCAGTTGAAGCCGGAATACCAGGCGGCTTCTCCAACCGGCAGCACCACGAACAGCGTGAACAGCAGCAGCGCCGGCGGCAGGAACAGCAGGATGGTCGAGAGCTTGCCGACATCGGCGACTCTGCGTCCGGCGAGCGCAGCCATGATCACCTCGCGATGTGGGCGGGCAGGGGAGGTCGGCCGGCGCGATGGTCCCGCCGCCTGGCGCTTCGATCGATGGGGGACGAGCGATGTCCCCCGACCGGCTGGTCGTCAGTTGCCCTGGCGGAAGGCGTCCTGGATCGCCTTGGCCGCCTGCTTCGGCGTCATCGTGCCGGCGGCGATCTCGGTGGTCGCGTCATTGACGACCCGGCCGACGGAGGGGCCGAGATCCTGGTCGTAGAAGTTCTGGTGATAGGTCGAGTTGGCGATGTTCTGGGCGATGTTGCGCATGAAGGCGCTGCCGAGGCCGGCTTCGGCGCCCTTGTAGACCGGCACGATGAAATTGCCCGCGGCGAGGCGCTTCTGCGGCTCGGCGCTGACGAAGTATTTCAGGAAGGCGACCGCCTCCTTCGGCGCGCCCTTGGTGACGAGCCAGCCATTGATGCCGCCCAGCGTGTCGCTCGGCTGCCCCTTGCCGCCTGGGACGGTCGGGAAGTTGATCCAGGCGAGCTTGTCGTCCGATACGCCGGTCTTGTCGACCGCGAAGACCTTCTGGGTGTGGTAGAAGCTGGAAATGGCGAGCAGCATCGCCGCCTTGCCGTCGCCGAAATGGCCGATGGCCTGTTGGCTCTTGAAGCCGAGGAAACCGTTCTGATAGGGCTGGAGGTCGACGAGCTGCTTGAACAGCTCGCCGGACTTCTGGAAGGTTTCGCCCTCGAAACCGCCATCCTGTTCCTTCAGCGCCGCCTGCATCGCAGCCTTGCCGCCGAGGCGCACGGCCAGATGCGTCCAGTAGAAATGCACCGGCCACTTGTCGGCGCCGCCGACCGCGAGCGGAGTGATGCCGGCTGCCTTGAGCTTTTTCACCGCGTCGAGGAAGTCGTCATAGGTCGCGATCTTGCCGGCATCGACGCTGGCCTTGGCCAGCAGGTCCTTGTTGGCCATGAAACCGACCTGCGAGACGCCGTAGGGCACGCCGTAGATCTTGCCGTCGACCGTGAAGGCGTCGACCGCGCTGGCGGACAGATTGTCCTTGTAGCCCTGCATGGCCGGGGTGATGTCCTCGAGGACGCCGGCCTCGACCTGCGACTTCAGCACGCCGCCGGCCCAGCTGAAGATGATGTGCGGCCGGTCCCTGGACTGCAGCAGCGTCGGCGCCTTGGCCTTGTAGGCCTCGTTCTCGAGATACTGCATCTCGATCTTCACGCCGGGGTTCTTCGCCTCGAACTCGCGGGCCACCTCCTCCCAGATCTTCACTGGAACGGGGTTGGCCTCGATGTGCAGCCATTTGACCGTGGTCTGGGCCAGGGCCGCACTGCCGCTGAGGGCAAGGGCAGCGACGCCGACGAGCAGGCCTTTGAAACGAGCCATGAGGGTCCTCCCGTGTGTCGGCCGCTGGCGGGCCGTTGATGGCTCGAACCGTAACCTCAGAATTTGAGGTGCGCAACTCAAATTCTGATGCTATTCGAATCCGGACGCTGCGGACCATCTGCGGCGATGACGAGGGAGGCGGTCTTGGCGGGTGCGATTTATCCCGATCTTGCGGGCAAGGTGGTGCTGGTCACGGGCGGCGGCTCGGGGATCGGCGAGGCGATCGTTCGCGCCTTCGTCAGGCAGGGCGCGAAGGTCGGCTTTATTGACCTGAAGGAGGCTGAGTCCCGCGCCATCGCGGCGGAGCTCGCTGCCGCCGGTGCGAGCGTTCATTTCGAGCACGCCGATCTGACCGATATCGCCGCGCTGCGCCGGGTGATCGGCGCGGTCCGTGCCGCGATTGGCCCGGTCGATATCCTCATCAACAATGCCGCCCATGACGAGCGTCACGACACGCTCGAGGTCACCCCGGAATACTGGGACGAGCGCATGGCGGTGAACCTGAAGCATCAGTTCTTCGCGGCCCAGGCGGTGCTGCCCGACATGATCGCGCGGAAGGGCGGCGCGATCGTCAATTTCGGCTCGACCTCCTGGATGATCGGCCAGGGCGGGATGCCGGCCTATACGGCGGCGAAATCGGCCGTGCTAGGGCTGACGCGCTCGCTGGCGCGCGATTTCGGCGAGCACAACATCCGCGTCAACGCGATCGCGCCGGGCTGGATCATGACGCAGCGCCAGATAGACCTGTGGCTGACGCCGGAGAGCGAGGCCGAATTGATGCGCCGCCAATGCCTGAAGCGCCGGCTGGTGCCGGAGGACATCGCCCGTGCGACGTTGTTCTTCGCCTCGGAGGAGGCGGGCGCCTGCACCAATCAGCATTATGTCGTCGACGGCGGCTGGGTGTGAGGCCCCGGTGAGCGTTGGGCGTGCGCCACCCGCGACAAAGCGGCCGGTTCGGGCTGCCTTGAAAGACGGCCGGCTGCCGTCCAATATCTCGGCTTCTGGCGGCTGGCCGCCCTGACAACACGATACCGGGTGAGGAAACGGCATGTCGGATGCCCTGCGCATCGCGCACGGAGCTTTCGGCCGGGTGGCGCTGCTCGACATGGATCGCAGCCTCGTCCGGCACGCGCATCCGCATTGCCATGTCCTGCTCAAGGTCGACGGCGATGACACGCAGTTCCTGGTCGGGGACCATGTCGCGCCGCTGACTGACGATCTCGCTGTGCTGGTCAACGCCTGGGAGACGCATGCCTATGTCCATGATCCCTCGCGCAAGAACGCGCTGATCCTGGCGCTCTATATCGAGCCGGACTGGCTGCGCAGCTTCCGGCCGAACTGGGCGGCGAGCGGCTCGCCTGGCTTTTTCGAGCATTCTGCCGGCGAAGTCAGCGCCCATATTCGCCAGACCGCGCTCGATCTCGCCGCGGAGATGGTGCACGAGCCCGGCGCAAGCCGCCGGCAGGAGGAGCTGCTTTCCGAACTGATGATCGCCGTGATCGAGCGCTTCACGCCCTGGCGCTCGATCGGCGCTTCGCTGCGCGAGATCGCGCGTTCGAGCGCGGTCGATTTCAGGGTGCGCCGGGCGATTTCGCTGATGCGCTCCGATCCGGCCGCGCCGCTCTCGATCGAGCGGCTGGCCAGCGAGGCCGGCCTGTCGCGGGCGCATTTCTTCAGGATGTTCGAGACCTCGACCGGCGTGACACCGCATGTCTTCCTCAACGTGCTGAAGGTCGAGCTCGCGGTCGGCGCCATCGTCGACGGCGAGGAGAGTTTCAGCGCGATCGGCGACCGGCTCGGCTTCAGCGCGCCCGCCCACTTCACCCGCTTCTTCCGCGACCATTGCTCGGTGGCGCCGAGCGAGTTCCGCAGCGTGGCGCGTCTCGGCCGCTGAGGCATTTCCTTCGAATTTGAGACTATTTGGTAAGTCGCGAGACTGGGCGGGATCGAATCCGGCCGGCCGATGACCGAACCTTCCCGTGAGGCGCCTCCGTAAGAGCGCCTCCTGGGAGCCGAACGCTGGTGAAGGCTGAAACCATTTCGTGGACGGGTCAGTCCGTGGAGCGCGTCGAGGACGCGGCCCTGCTGACCGGTCGCGGGCGCTTTATCGATGATCTCGGCATTAGGCCGGGCACGCTGCACGCCGCGATCCTGCGCTCGCCGCACGCCCATGCCGACATCCTCTCGATCGAGACCGGGGCAGCCGCCGCGCTGCCGGGCGTGGTGGCGATCGTCACCGGGCGCGATCTTGCCAAGTTGACCACGCCGATGGTCGCCGGGCTGAAGATCGCCGCCGAGAACTGGCCGATGGCCGTCGAGCGCGTGCGCTATGTCGGCGAGCCGGTCGCGATCGCGGTGGCTGAGAGCCGCTATCTTGCCGAGGATGCGCTGGATACGATCGAGGTCGCGTACAAGCCGCTGAAGGCGGTCGTCGATCCCCTCATCAGCATGGGAGAGGGCGCGCCCGTCCTGCACGAGAAGGCCGGCACGAACCTCGTCAGCGACCGGCGCTTCCGTTATGGCGAGCCCGAAGCCGCTTTTGCCGCTGCCGCGCATACGATCTCGGTCAGCATTGCCTATCCGCGCAATACCGGCGCGCCGATGGAGACCTTCGGCGTCGTCGCCGACTATGACCCGCATGAGGGCGTCTACGACATCCTCGCCAATTTCCAGGGCCCGTTCAGCATCCACACCGTGCTGGCGCGCGCGCTGAAGGTGCCCGGCAATCGCCTGCGGCTGCGCATGCCGCCGGACTCCGGCGGCAGCTTCGGCGTGAAGCAGGGCGTCGCGCCCTATGCCGTCCTCATCGGCGTCGCCGCCCGGATTGCCGGGCAGCCGGTCAAATGGATCGAGGACCGGCTCGAGCATTTCGGCGCTGCGGTGGCGGCGACCAACCGCGTCACCACGCTCAAGGCGGCCGTGTCGGCGCAGGGGCGGATCAGCGCGCTCGACTGGGACCAGATCGAGGATTGCGGCGCCTATCCGCGCGCACCGGAGCCGGCGACGCTCTACCGGATGCACGGCAACATGACCGGCGCCTACGACATCCGGCATGTCGCGATGCGCAATCGCGTCGTCCTGACCAACAAGGCGCCGACCGGGCTGGTGCGCGGCTTCGGCGGCCCGCAGGTCTATTTCGCGCTGGAGCGGCTGATGCAGCGCATCGCCGTCGAATTGCAGCTCGACCCGCTCGACATCATCCGCCGGAACCTGATCCCGGCCAGCGCCTTCCCCTATCGCACCGCGACCGGCGCGCTCTACGATTCCGGCGACTATCAGGCGGCGGTCGAGTTGGCGGTCGCCGGCCGCCTCGCCGATCTCGAACAGCGTCGCGACGCAGCGCGCGCCGCCGGCCGGCGCTACGGCATCGGCTTTGCCGCGGCGGTCGAGCCCAGCGTCTCCAATATGGGCTACATCACCACCGTGCTGACCGCCGAGGAGCGGCGCAAGGCCGGGCCGAAGAACGGCGCGCAGGCGACGGCCACGGTTTCGATCGATCCGGTCGGCTCGGTCAGCGTCCATGTCGCCTCGACGCCGCAGGGCCAGGGCCATCGCACCGTGCTGGCGCAGGTCGTCGCCGACATCTTCGGCCTGCCGCATCGCGACATCAGGGTCGTGGCTGATCTCGACACCGGCAAGGATGCCTGGTCGATCGCCTCGGGCAACTATTCCAGCCGCTTCGCCGCGGCGGTGGCCGGCGCCGCCCATCTCGCCGCGACCCGCCTGCGGGACAAGCTCGCCTTGATCGCGGCGGACCAGCTCAAGGCCGAGCCCGGGCAGATCGGCTTTGCCGGCGGCGCGGTCTTCGCCAAGGGCAACCCGGACAAGACCATCCCGTTCGGGCGGATCGCGGCGCTCTGCCATTGGTCGCCGGCGCTGCTGCCTGATGGCGTCGACCAGACTATCCGCGAGACCGTCTTCTGGACGCCACCGCAGCTCACCGCGCCGAGCGAGACCGACGAGATCAACTCCTCGCTCTGCCACGGCTTCATCTTCGACATGGCCGGTGTCGAGGTCGATCCGGCGAGCGGTAAGGCAAGGATCGACCGCTATGTGACCATGCATGACTGTGGCCGCGTCCTGCATCCCGCCATGGTCGAGGGCCAGATCCGCGGTGGCTTCGCCCAGGCGCTGGGCGCGACCTTCTATGAGGAGCTCGCCTATGGCGAGGATGGCGCCTTCCTGACCGGCACCTTCGCCGACTATCTGCTGCCGACCGCGACCGAGACGCCGGACATCGAGATCCTGCACATCGAGACGCCGTCACCCTTCACGCCACTCGGCACCAAGGGCGTCGGCGAGGGCAATTGCATGTCGACACCGGTCTGCCTGGCGAATGCGATCGCCGACGCCCTCGGCGTCTCCGATATCAACCTGCCGCTGACCCCGGCCAGGCTCGCAGCGCTCGCCGCCGGGCCGGAGCCGGCCCGGCCGGCGACGAGCCGCGCGGCGGCGCCTGCCGCCAGGCCGGGCGACCACAGCCTGCGCGGCGAAGGCGAGGCCAAGGTCGCTTCGGCGCCCGAGGCGATCTGGGCGATGCTGCTCGACGTCGACACGCTGGCCTCGATCATCCCCGGCTGCCATGGCGTGCAGAAGCTGTCCGACACGCATTTCAAGGCCGATGTCACGCTCGGTGTCGGCCCGGTGAAGGGGCGCTACAAGGCTGAGATCAAGCTCTCCGACCTCGACGAGCCCAGGGCCGCGACATTGGCCGGTTCGGTCTCCGGCGCGCTCGGCACCGGTGGCGGCTCCGGCCGTGTGACGCTGACGCCCGACGGCGTCGGCGGCACCGTGATCGGCTACGCCTATGAGGTTGCCGTCGGCGGCAAGGTCGCAGCGATCGGCGGGCGCCTGCTCGATGGCGCGGCGAAGGCGATCATCGGCCAGTTCTTCGCGGCGCTGGCGCGCAAGGCGTCGCCGGGCAAGCCCGGCCTGTTCGGCCGCCTGTTCGGGAGGCGCGCATGAAGCCCGCGCCCTTCGACTATCTGCGCGCCGGCAGCCTCGACGAGGCCCTGATGGCGCTCGCCGAGCATGGCGCCGAGGCGCGCATCATCGCCGGCGGCCAGTCGCTGCTGCCGATGCTGAACATGCGGCTCGCCAAGCCTGCCGTGCTGATCGACATCATGGGGGTGGCCGGTCTCGACCAGGTCCGGCGCGAAGGCGAGATGATCGTGGTGCTGGCCGGCGTTCGGCAGGCGGGCCTGTTGAAGCGGCCGGGCCTTGCGAGCGAGCAGCCGCTGCTGGCTGCCGCCTTGCCCTGGCTCGGCCACTACCAGACCCGGGCGCGCGGCACGGTCTGCGGGTCGGCCGCCCATGCCGATCCCAGCGCCGAGATCCCGCTTTGCCTGGTCGCGCTCGCTGGCGAGATCCGCCTGCGCTCGCGCCGCAAGCGTCGGGTGCTCAAGGCGGCCGATTTCTTCTCCGGCATGATGGTGACCGGGAAGGCCGATGACGAGCTGATCGAGGCCGTCGCCTTCCCGGCCGCCCGGCCCGACACCGGCTATGCCTTCAGGGAGGTGGCGCGTCGGCATGGTGACTTCGCCATCGTCGGCTGCGCGGCGATGGTCGAGGCCGGGCAGATCCATCTCGCCGTCGCTGGTGTAGCCGACAGGCCGGAGCGCCGGAGTTGGCCCCGCCTCGACGGCTCCGCGCTGGACGACGCGCTCAATACCTTCGCCTGGGAGCTCGACGCACGCGAGGACCTGCATGCCAGCGCCAGGCTGCGCCGCGACCTTGTCCGCACGCTCGGCCGCCGCACGATCGAGGAGGCCGGTCGATGCCTCGCCTGAGCGCCGCCACCCGCCACCGCATCGGCTTCACGCTGAACGGCAAGCCCGTCTCGGTCGAGGCCGAGCCGCGCCTGCTCGCAACCGACGCGCTGCGCCACGGCATCGGCGCGACCGGCACCCATGTCGGCTGCGAGCACGGCGTCTGCGGTGCCTGTACCATCCTGATCGACGGGGCACCGGCGCGCGCCTGCCTGACGCTCGCGGTCCAGCTCGAAGGCCGGGAGGTCACCACGGTCGAGGGGCTGTCGCCGGCGCCGGACCGTCTCTCGGTGTTGCAGGCCGCCTTCCGGTGCCACCATGCGCTGCAATGCGGCTTCTGCACCGCCGGCATCCTGATCTCGCTCGACGCCTTCCTGCGTGAGCAGCCGGAGCCGAGCGAGCAGGAGCTGCGCGAGGTCGTCGGCGGGCATCTCTGCCGCTGCACCGGCTACACCCCGATCATCGCCGCCGCGCGCGAGGCCGCTGCCCAGCTGCGCCGGGAATCCCAGACCATTGCCGCGGAATCGCTCGATGTTTGACCTCGGGACCAGCTTCACCGCCAGCGTGGCCCGCACGCCCGATGCACTTGCCATCGTCGATGGCGAGGTGCGCCTGAGCTATGCGCAATGGCTGGCGCATATCTCCTCGCTCGTCGCCGCCTTCGACGGCATCGGGCTCAAGGCAGGCGATCATCTCGTCACCGTGCTGCAGAACCGCTGGGAAGCGGCGAGCCTGCACTGGGCCTGCCAGTTCGCCGGGCTGATCATGACGCCGATCAACTGGCGGGCGAAGCCGGACGAGATCGACTTCGTGCTGGAGAATGCCGGCGCCCGCGCGATTGTCTTCGAAGCGGTTTCCGCGGCTGCCATGGCCGAGAGCGTGCTCGCCGCAAACCTGCCGCGGATCGCGGTCGGCAGCGATGCCGGCCCTGCCGATCTGAGCTTCGGCGAGATGATCGCCATGGAGGCGCCGACCGCGACGCCCCGCGCCGACGCCGAAGACTGGTCGCTGATGCTCTACACCTCCGGCACCACGGCCAAGCCGAAGGGCGTGCCGCGGCGGCACCGGGCAGAGCGCATGGCGGCGCTCGCCCATGTCGCGCAGAACCTCTACGGCACCGGCGAATGCACGCTCGGCGTCATGCCGCTCTATCACACGATGGGAGTGCGCTCGCTGCTGGCGATGTCGCTGATCGGCGGCAGCTTCGTCTGCCTGCCGCGCTTCGATGCGGCGCGGGCGCTGGAGCTGATCGAGGCCGAGCGCGTCAGCAATCTCTATCTCGTGCCGACGCTCTATCACGACGTCGTTCACCACCCGCGCTTCGCCGGCAGCGACGTCTCAAGCGTGCGCAAGCTCGGCTTCGCCGGCGCGCCGATGACCGACGGCCTGCTCGGCAAACTGACCGAGGCGTTCAAGCCCGAGCTCTTCGTCAACCATTACGGCTCGTCGGAGATTTACACCTTCACCATCGACCAGAAGGCCGCAGCGAAGCCAGGCTGTGCCGGCAAGGCCGGGCTCAACCAGCTCATCCGCGTGGTCCGGTTAGGCGCGGTCTCGGCCGCCGAGCTGGCCCGGCCCGGCGAGGAAGGCGAGATCATAGCGCTCGCCGCCAGCGACGAGGCCTTCGAAGGCTACTGGCGTAGGCCTGAGGCCGACGCCAAATCGCTGCGCGACGGTTGGTACTTCACCGGCGACACCGGCTATTTCGACGGGGACGGCGATCTCTTCGTCACCGGCCGCGTCGACGACATGATCATCACCGGCGGCGAGAACGTCTCGCCGGTCGATATCGAGAGCTGCCTGTCGCTGCACCCGGCGGTGTCGGAAGTCGCCGTGGTCGGCCTGCCGGACGAGCGCTGGGGCAAGATCGTCGTCGCCTTCGTGCAGCGCGCCTCGGCCGTGACCGCCGAGGAACTCGACCGGCACTGCAAGATCTCCGGCCTCGCCAATTTCAAGCGCCCGCGCCGCTACGAATTCGTCAAGGCGATCCCGAAATCGCCGGTCGGCAAGCTGCTGCGCCGCCAGCTCGTCGCCGGCGAATACGAGCCCGAGCGGCCCGATCTCGCCGCCGAATGATCCCTACCCTGCAATCGAAAGCTACAGCCATGAACGCAGTCACCCCGATCCACGCCAGCCTCACCGGCCTCGACGGCTTCCGCGTCGAGATCGATCCCGCCCGCGAGCGCGCCGACATCATCCTCGACCGGCCGCCGATGAACACGGTGGCGATGGCCCAGCGCGACCATCTGCGCAAGGTGTTCGAGGCACTCGACGAAGACGACCGCGTGCGCATCATCGTGCTGCGCGCCGTGGGCGAGCACTTCTCCTCCGGCGGCTACATCAAGGGCTTCCTGGAGGCTTCGCCCGAGCATGTCTCGAAGCTCGCCTGGAACATCGCTGCCCCGGCGCGCTGTTCCAAGCCGGTGATCGTCGCCAATCGCGGCTACACCTTCGGCGTCGGCTTCGAGATTTCGCTTGCCTGCGATTTCCGCATCGTCTCGGAGACCTGCCAATACGCGCTGCCGGAGCAGAAGCTCGGGCAGATCCCCGGCTCGGGCGGCTCTGCCCGGCTGCAGAAGATCGTCGGCATCACCCGGACCAAGGACATCGTGATGCGTTCCAAGCGCATTTCGGGCCAACAGGCGCTCGATTGGGGCATCGCCACCGAATGCGTTCCGGATGGCGAGCTCGAGGCCGCGACCGACCGGCTCGTCGACGAGCTGCGCTCCTTCTCGCCGATCGCCCAGCGCACCGCCAAGAAGCTGCTCAACGACACCGAGGATTCGACGCTGGCGATCGCGATCGAGTTGGAAGGGCATTGCTACAGCCGCCTGCGCCAGTCTGACGATTTCCGCGAGGGCGTCGAGGCCTTCCACGCCAAGCGCGCACCCAAGTTCACCGGCCGATAAGCCGGCAAAATATCTGCGCGAGCAATGCCTCGCGCGGGTCCGCCAAGCCGACATCGCAGAACAACAACCAGAACCGAGGGAACGACCATGAAGACGACCGGATACCTTGCTGCCGTCGCCGGGCTGCTCGCCGCAACGGCGCTCACCGGTGGTGCGCTCGCCCAGAGCGGACCGATCAAGATCGGCGTCGTCACGCCGCTGTCGGGCACGTACACCCCGATCGGCCAACAGGTGCGCTGGGGCCTGGAGCTCGCCGCCAAGGAGATCAATGCCGCAGGTGGCATCGCCGGCCGGCAGGTCAGCCTGGTCGTCGAGGACGAGGAGGCCAACCCTGCCGTCGCCGTGCAGAAGGCGGAGAAGCTGTTCCAGGTCGAGAAGGTCGACTTCCTCACCGGCACCGTCAATTCCGGCTCGACGCTGGCCGTCGCCCAGCTGGCCGAACGCAACGCCAAGCTCGCGGCGACGACCGTGTCCTTCGCCGACTCGATCACCACCGACAAATGCTCGCCGAACATGTTCCGCGTGAACGCGCGCGCCGAGCAGCAATCGGTCGCGCTTGCCGCCTGGCTCGCCAAGGAGAAGCCGAAGGCCAAGGTCTATTATCTCGGCCCAGACTACGAGATGGGCCGCTCGACCGTCGCCGCCTTCAAGAGCAGCGCCGAGAAATCGGGTGCGCCGACCGGCGGCGAGGTGTTCGCGCCGCTCGATTCCAAGGACTACACCCAGTATTTCGGCCAGATCAGGGCCTCGCGCCCGCAGGTGCTCTATACCTCGGTCGCCGGCAACGACACGGTCAGGCTGCTGACCCAGCTGCAGGATTTCGGCCTGCTCACCAACCTGCAGGTCGTCGGCGCCTCGGGCACCGTGACCTCTCAGAACATCAGCGCGATCGGCCAGGCGGCCGAGGGCTTCGCCACCGGCGTCGGCTATTCCCCGCAGATCGACACGCCCGAGAACAAGGCGTTCGTCGCGGCCTTCCGCGCGGCCAACAAGGCCGACCCCGACCTCTACGGCGCCGACAGCTACGGCCTGCTCTTCGCCTACAAGGCGGCTGTCGAGAAGGCTGGCTCGACCGAGACCGACAAGGTGCGCGAGGCACTGCGCGGGCTGAGCTGGCAGACCCCGCAGGGCGCCAAGACCCTCCGCGCCGGCGATCATCAGGCGATGCAGCCGATGTATGTGGTGCGCGTCGCCAAGGGCAAGTTCGACATCATCGACAAGGTCGATGCCGACAAGGCGATCGGCCCCGACGCCTGCACCCGGTTCTGAGGACAGGCGCCGACCCCTCCCGTCGATGGGAGGGGTCACACCGCCCTCGCGAAAGCACATGACATGAATGCCCTCGACTACCTCCAATTCGTGCTGGCGCCGCAGGTCGTCAACGGGCTCGCGCTCGGGGTCGCCGTGGTGCTGGTCGCCCTCGGCCTGACGATCATCTTCGGCATGCTCGACGTCATCAACATGAGCCATGGCGAGTTCTATGCCATCGGCGCCTATGCGGCCCTTGCTCTGGGCGCAGCCGGGATCAGCTTCTGGTTCCTGCTCGTGCTGGTGCCCGTCCTGATGGTGCCGCTCGGCATGGCGGCCGAGCGCCTGCTGATCCGGCCGGTCTTCGACAGCCGGGATCGGCACGTCACCACGCTGCTCGTCACCTTCGGCCTCGCGCTCGTGGTCGAGGACCTGCTCAAGGTCGCCTTCGGCCCCAACACTCAGCGCCCGCCGACGCCGATTCCGGGCGCGACCGAGCTCGCCGGCATCATCGTGCCGAACTATCGGCTCTTTCTGATCGTGGTCGGCGCGGCGATCGTCAGCGGCGTCGCCTATGTCGTCTACCGCACCCGTCTCGGCGCGATGGTGCGCGCCGCCGCCTTCGACCGCAACATGGCGGCCTCGCTCGGCGTGCCGGTGGCGCTGGTCTATGCCGGCACCTTCGCCTTCGGTGTCGCGCTCGCCGGTCTCGCCGGCGTCCTGCTTGCGCCGATCTATTCAGTGTTCCCGACCATGGGGCGCGACTTCATCCTGCTCGCCTTCACCGTCGTCATCGTCGGCGGCATGGGCTCGATCTGGGGCGCGGTCGTCGCCGGCCTGCTGCTGACGCAGGTGCAGGCGCTGGCCAGCCTGGTGATCTCGCCGGTCTGGACCGATCCGATCGTGTTCGGGACCATGGTCGCCTTCCTCGTTTTCCGCCCCCAGGGCCTGTTCGGGAGGCTCGGCCATGCGTGACCGGCTGACGCTATCGATGCGCGCGAGCCATCTGCTCGCTCTGGTCTTCGTCGCGGCCGCGCTCGCGCTCGCCGCGATCGGCGCCGCCAGCGGCGACACCTTCTATCTGCGCCTCGGCACGGAGGCGCTGATCTTCGCCGGCCTGGCGCTTTCGGTCGACCTGCTGCTCGGCTATTCCGGCGCGCTCTCGCTGGGGCAGGCGCTCTACTTCGGCATCGGCGCCTATGTCTCGGCGCTGACCCTGCTGAAGGTGCCGTCCTTCTGGCTCGCCATGGCGGCAGCGGGTGGGGCGACGCTCATCGCCTCGATCGTCGGCGGGCTGATCGCCAACCGGGTGCGCGGCGTCTATTTCGCGCTGATCACCTTCGGCCTGGCGCAGGTCGTCGCCAAGGTCGTCTACAACACCCGCGAGCTCGGCGCTTCCGACGGGATGATCGGCATTCCCGTCATCGAGATCGGCTTCGGCCCCGTCTCGGTCTCGGCCGGCAGCCCGCTCGGCTTCTTCCTGATCGTGCTTACGATCATCATGGGGCTGTACGGGCTCACCGCCTATCTGCTCGACACGCCGTTCGGGCGGGTGCTGACAGCGCTCAAGGCGAATGAGAAGCGCGTGCCCTTCCTCGGCTATTCGGTCTGGCGGGCGCGGATGTTCTCCTATGTGCTGGCCGGGCTGATCGCCGGGCTCTCGGGCGCGCTCTATCCCATGCTGCGCGGCTTCGTTTCACCGGAGCTGATGTTCTTCGCCACCTCCGGCAATGCGGTGATCTCGGTCATCCTCGGTGGTGTCGGCACGCTGATCGGCGCGATCTACGGCTCGGTGCTGCTCGTCCTGCTGAAGTCGATCATCGGCAGCTGGACCGAGCACCATCTCATCGTGATCGGCCTGATCTTCATGATCTGCGTGATGTTCCTGCCCAAGGGACTCGTCGGCTTCATCCGGCCGCGCATCGAGGAGCGCCTGCTCGCCGGTGCGCAAAAGCCGGCGGCGCCGGCCTTCGCCCCGGCCCGGCTCGAAACGGGGAGTGCCAAGCCATGACCGGTCCCGTCCTCGAAATCCGTGAGCTCGGCATCGCCTTCGGCGGCCTGAAGGCGGTCGACCGGGTCAGCTTCAGCGCGCAGCGCAACCGGATCACCACGGTGATCGGGCCGAATGGCGCTGGCAAATCGACGCTGTTCAACCTGATCAGCGGGGCGCTCAAGCCGAAATCCGGCCAGCTGCTGATCGACGGCATCGACATGACCGGCGCCTCGCCGGCGCGCACCAAGGCAGCGGGGCTGTCGCGTTCGTTCCAGATCACCAATCTGTTCTTCGAGCTGACGGTGGCGGAGAATCTGCGCATGGCGGCACAGGTTCTGGAGCCGACGGCGCGCGCCTTCCTGCCGATCGGCCGCTCGACCCGGGCGCTCGCCAAGACCGCCGAGATGCTCGAGCGCTTCCAGCTCGGCCATAAGCGCGACGAGCTCGCCGGCAATCTCTCGCATGGTGACCAGCGCCGGCTCGAGATCGCGGTCTGCCTGGCGTCGGAGCCTAAGATCCTGCTGCTCGACGAGCCGACGCAGGGCATGAGCCATGCCGACACGGCCGACACCTCCAAGCTGGTGCGCGAGCTCAGCCGCGACGTCAGCGTGCTCCTGATCGAGCACGATATCGGGCTCGTCATGGACCTCTCGGACCATGTCGTCGTCATGCATCAGGGTCGCAAGCTCGCCGAGGGGCCGCCCGCCGTGGTGCGGGCCGACCCGGCCGTGCAGGCCGCCTATTTCGGACATCACTGACATGCTCGCGATCAACGGACTGCACAGCCATTACGGCCTGAGCCATGTCATCCAGGGCATCGACCTCTCGGCCGCCCCCGGCGAGGTGATCGGCATCTTCGGCCGCAATGGCGTCGGCAAGACGACCCTGCTCAAGACCATCGCCGGCTGGGTCAGGCCGAGTGAGGGCGCGATCACGCTCGGTGGGCAATCCCTGAACGGGCTCGCGCCCGATCGGATCTGCCTCTCCGGCGTCGGGCTGGTGCCGGAGGACCGGCGCATCTTCCCTGGCCTCACCGTCGAGGAGAACCTGCAGCTTGGGCTGCTGCAGGTGCGTGGCCGGGTAGCCAAGGCTGAGCGCGCGGCCATCGAGCAGATCTACGACCGCTTTCCCCGCCTCGGCGAGCGTCGCCGCCAGCTCGGCACGACGCTGTCGGGTGGCGAGCAGCAGATGCTCGCCATGGCACGCGTGCTGGTCGGCGAGCCCAAGCTCGTGCTGGTCGACGAACCCAGCGAGGGCCTGGCGCCGATGATCGTCGCCGAGGTCTTCGCGATCGTGCGCGAATTGCGCGAGCGCGGCTGCATCGTGCTCCTCGTCGAGCAGAACGTGCACGAGGCGCTCTCGGTGACCGACCGCTTCGTCGTCATCGAGCGCGGGCGGATCGTGCTCAGCGGAGATGCCGAGGACGAGTCCGACCGGGCACGTTTGCTGACGGCCCTGGCCGTCTGACAGCCGGCCAGGACCGCCAAGCCCGCTCCGCGACCCGAACGCCCAGCCGAAGGCGGCAAGCACGCCCGAGGCCGGCGGCGAAGGCCCGAGCTTCGTCGGCTCAGGCTCGCCGGCGTGGCCGCATGCAAATCCTGCAGGTCAGGCAAGGCGTGCCCGGCCCTCGACCGCGCCGGCGGATTCGCGGAAGACCAACGCAAGCCGGGATCGCGCGCGGCGCTGCCGAAAGGCGGCTCACTGTCCTGCGGATACGGCGAAGGCGCTGGGAGGGATCGCGTTGAAGCTGCCTTTGTGGGGGAGCGCCTTGAGCGCCACGCTCCTCGTGCAGGTCGTGAGCTCCTTCGCTGCGGCAGCCGTCCCCCTTCTCGGTCCGATCCTGACACAGCGCTGGAACCTGCCGCCGGAAAGCATCGGCTATGTGTCTTCCGCCGTCTCGATCGGCATCTGCTGGTGCCTGGCCTGCGGCGGCCCGATGCTCGACCATCACGGCCCGATCCGGACCTTGCAGATCGGCCTGGCGGCGATGTGCCTCGGCCTGATCCTGCTGTCGCAGCCGGTCGCGATCCTTGGCTTCGCCGGCGCGCTCGTGCTCGGCCTCGGCACTGCGCCGAACAATCCGGCGGGCAGCACGATGTTGATGCGCACCGCGCCGCCCACCCATCGCAACCTGATCTTCTCGATCCGGCAGGCCGGCGTCCCGCTTGGCGGAACGATCGCCGGCCTCTCGGTGGCTCCGGCCGTCATCGGGCTCGGCTTTGTGCATACGATCTGGCTGATCGCGGCCATCGTCCTGCTCAGCCTGCTGGCCGTCCAGCCGTTCCAGAAGCGCCTCGACATGGAGAAGGGCCCTGCGAACCGGCGCTGGGCCCGGACGTTCCTGTCGCCCTCGGCCCTGCGCCGCTCGGCTGAAGTCATCCGCTCGCACCCGACCTTGCCGTTGCTCACCGGCATGGGCATCTCGTTCTCGATCGCCCAGACCAGCGTCCAGGCCTTCACCGCTACTTATCTGGTGACGCAGCACGGCAAGAGCCTGGCGGAAGCCGGTTACTTCATGGCCGTCCTGCTCGCCGCCAGCACGGTCTCGCGGATCGCCCTGGGCTGGCTGGCGGATCGCTGGCGCCGAGGCCTGCTCCTATTGGGCCTGCTCCTGCTCGCCGCGAGCGCTGCGGTCGTCCTGCTCGTCTGGTCGGCGACGGGGCCGTCATGGGCCCTGTATTGCTCGGTCGCCTTCATTGGCGCGACATCACTGGGATGGAACGGGGTCTACATGGCCGAGCTGGCGCGGCTGGCGCCGCCCACGCAGATCGGCGATGTCACCTCCGCGGCGAACCTCTTCGGCTTCACCGGTTCGTTCTGCGGCCCCCTGATCTTCGCCTTCATCGCCAGCCGGACGGCGAGCTTCGACTGGCCCTATCTGCTGGTCGCGGCCCAATTGGCCGCCTGCGGCGTCTTCGTGCTCTGGCGGCGCAACTGGCGCTGAGGCTCCAGCGACGTCAACTGACCTGGACGCTCTCGCTCGTCCCGCTGCTAGAGCAGTTTCGCAATTCTCCGAATCGCGGAACTGCTCTAGGCCTTTGTTTTATCGCATTTTCTTCACGCGAACCGGTGTCCACTTCGCTCGAAAATGCTCTAGGCCTCGCCATGGTCAAGGGTGACTATCGCATGGACATCTGGAGCGGACGGCCGACGCGGCTTATCGACATATAGGTGTCGTCTTCGCGCCCTGCCCGGTGAATGGCTTCGTCAAGCTCGGTCAGGGGGATTCCAGCAGCCGCGACGCGCACTTTGGCGCCGAGCTGATCGGGCTCCTGGGCTCGGGGTTCGCCTTCCAGAGCGCCAGGCCCGAGCGCAATGTGGCGCTGATCTCTGCCGGTCCCGACATCCGCATTGCCCCTGTCGCCACGCCCGGAGCCCGCTTCGATGGCGAGATCTCCGCCAGGGCGCAGTCCCATGCCGGCTCTGAGACACTCGAGGTCGTGTTCCGAGGGCGCACACGTCCTGAAGACGGCAGGCCTTCTGAGCAGGGGTGCCTTGTCAGGACCTGCGTCGATGTCGTGGTCAATCCACGGAACTCCCCTACGGCAGGACGCAGGGTTATTCGCGCAAAAGGCAATTATATGTGAACTATATCACTCTTAAATAGTGAAAAACATCACATGTGTTCAGATTGCAACATGAAGTGACTCTATTCGATCATGTGAATAACTTCACTGTCAAGAATTATAGAAAACAATACCCATCATATGGGTTGATTCAAACGGACTCAGCCAAGGCAAGGCCAATTCTATTGGAGGTATTGATGAAGAGCTTCGTTTCAGCATTGGGCATGGCTACGGCGGCCTTCGCCGTTGCCACCAGTGCCGGCGCTGCCGATCTTCCGTCGCGAAAGGCCGCTCCGGTCGAGTACGTTCGCGTTTGCTCCGCCTATGGCGCGGGCTTCTTCTACATCCCGGGCACCGACACCTGCCTGCGCGTTGGTGGTCGTGTCCGCGCTGAGTACACGGTCGGCTCGCGCAACGGCAACGCCCAGGACGCCTACGGCACCCGCGCTCGCGGTCGCTTGAACGTCGACGCCCGCACCGCGACCGCCTACGGCACGCTGCGTACGTTCTTCCGCTACGAGCTGACCAACAGCTCGAACTTCTACAACGGCGCGCTGGACGGCAACCAGGGCATCATCGCCCCGGGTCTGGCCCGTACCTCGCAGACCTCGACTGCTTCGAACCTCGACCTGGCCTTCATCCAGTTCGGTCCGATCACCGCCGGTCGCGCCCAGTCGTTCTTCGACTTCTATGCGAACGACTTCGGCTTCTCGACCGTTCGTACGGCTGACTCGCGCCTCAACCTGCTGGCTTACACCGCCACCTTCGGTTCGGGCTTCTCGGCCACGGTCTCGTTGGAAGATCGTACCACCGGCACCGGCTCGCGTGACAGCGGCGCGGTCACGACCCGCACGATCAACGGCGCTCGTGTCCGCACGGAGGCCGACGGCACGGTCACTCTTCAGTCCCTCGACTTCGGTCGTGCGGTTGCGGTCGGCGGTCAGGACTTCCCGGACATCGTCGCTTCGCTCCGCGTCGATCAGGGTTGGGGTTCGGCTCAGCTGTCGGGCGCCTTCCGTCAGAACCGCGTCGGCGCTCTGACCGTGACGCTTCCGGGTCAGGATCCGTTCGTTGTCGGCGGCACCCGCGGTGGTGACGATTACGGCTGGGCCATCCAGGGCGGCGTGAAGATCAACCTGCCGATGCTCGCGGCTGGCGACCACGTGTTCCTGCAGGCAGCCTATGCTGACGGCGCTCTCGGCTATATCGGCTGGGGTGGCGGCACTGGCGCCGCGACGGCGACGAGCACCGGTGGCGGTGCTGGTGGTGTTGGTCGCCTGACCCGTATCTTGGTGGGTGATTTCGGCTTCGATCCGGTCACGGGTAACGTCAAGAACTCGACCGGTTGGTCGGTTGTTGCCGGTCTGCGTCACTTCTGGACCCCGCAGCTGCGTTCGGAACTCTACGGGTCGTACAGCCAGCTCAGCCTGGGCCACTCCGCGCGTGCGGCGTTCTACACGGACGCTGCGCAGGTCGGCCGTGCGCTTGATCCGAAGGAGCTCCTGGTTGCCGGTAACCTGATCTGGTCGCCGGTCTCGGGTCTCGACATCGGTGTCGAGGTTCTCTACGCCCGCACCGAGTACAAGGCTCGCGTTACGCCGACCAACGATCTCGGCGTTCGTGTCGCGGGTCCTGGCATCAAGAGCGACGACGCTTGGGCTGGTCGCCTCCGCATCCAGCGCGACTTCTGATCAAGACGGGTCCTCGGCTTCGGCCGGGGACCCTTTCGTTTGGCGGCTTGCCGCTGGGAGAGCTGGCCGACAGCCCTCCACGCCTCACCTGGAAGCGCAGACCGTTTCGTTCGGGGTCGGAAGATGAACGGCGAACAATGTCGCAGTGCACGCGCGATGATGGGCTGGTCGATCAAGCAGCTCAGCCGCCAGATTCGAGTGAATGAGAGCACGATCAGCGATTTCGAGAACAAGGATCGTGTCCGGCTCGAAACGAAAAACAGAATTCGATCGCTGTTCGTGACAAATGGGATCGAGTTCATCGAGGATGACAGTGGCATCGGCCTGAAGCGCCGGCTCAAGCTGGATGAGTATCTCACTCGAAACGAAGAGCGAGTATCGCGCCACATGTTTGCGGAGTTGGAGTCGTTCAGCATCGACGCCACCGGCTGATCGCGTTGGCCATACCCCCCATTTGGGTGGTTCGCGGACATCAGGTTCATTGGATAAGCCGGAGCGAATCGAAGGCTGCGGGACTGAAATGCACGTCGCAACCGCCGGGTTTGCAAGCCGGCGGGGCGTAAGCCAGGGAATTCGTCGTCGGGTGTGCCATCCGCTGCGCGACGTCTGGATGTGTCAGAAGGGGAAGGCGTCATAATCGTGGGTGCGCAACAGAAGAGCCGAGACGGCGTGGTCACCCACACCATGCCTGTGGGGTCTGCCCTATTCGCGGCCGCGCCTCGGGGAACGGCCATGTCGATGGCAAGTCGGACAGCGGCACTGGTTCCGCTGCCAGGCTCGTCGTTGGGGGCGCGCTTTCCCAAGCGACAGTTCGCCAAGGGCTCCTTCATCAAGCAGCCAGAGGACAAGACGAATACCGTCTACCTGATCGAGACAGGAAAGGTGGCCACCTTCTTCCTGGGCCCCCAGGGACATGACGTGCCATTCCCGGAGCTGGAAGCAGGGGATTTCGTCGGCGATCTATCGGCATTCGGCAGCGACGAACCAGCAACCTATTTCCAGGCCGTCGAGGACACCACGGTCCTTGTGATGAGCCAGGGGCAATTCCACGAAGTGTTGCGGAGCCTGCCGGAATTCGCCGAGCTCGTGACGAAGACATTGTCCCGTCGCTTGCGGACGATGCGGCGGCTCTACATCGAGAATAGATTGCTGCCGATGAAGATGCGGCTCTATTCGGAACTGCTCCGTTACGGTGTCCGGGACGAGCGGGGGCGGCTGCGTATTTCGCCGATGCCGACGCACGCTGAACTGGCTCGCAGGATCGCGTCGCAACGCGAGACGGTCACGAAGCAGATGAGCCAGTTGGTGAAGATGGGAGTCATCGATAGCTCCGATAGGCTCATCACGATCGCGGATGAAGCGTATCTGCGTGCGGAGATCAGCAAGGCTCTGGGGGGCAGCGATGCTCAATAAGAACTCCTGCTGTGATTTTATTCACAGATTTTGGTGTTCAATTCGTTAGTATCCTGCTTGGTTGGTAGCCGAATTGGTTCTCAACCTCCAAAAGAGTAGACTTGAGGGAGGCGGACTAGGAATCCGTCTCCCTCTTTTACTGTCGAGCATTGGCGGATAAGGGCAGGTGCCGCACTTCACGGACGGCAGCGCCATCGCCATTGATCTCCTCGTCACCGCTGCCGGCATTGCCGATGAGGGTTTTTTCTAATGACTGCTAGCTTCGAACAATCCAGCCCGCCGGGCATGGTCGCGAACGAGTTCCAGTCCGAATGCTGTCGGTCGCATGGCAGGCGCGCGATCATGGATCTCGATGCCTGCACGCGCCCCGAAGATGCGCTTGCCGTAGCAGATCAGGCTTTCCAGTGACTGCATGATGAAGACGATCGTCGGCAGCACCTCGCGATAGCTGGCTTCGGCCGTGACCTCGTCACCCGAGACGAAGCTCTCATAGATCGCCACCGTGAGGTCGATCAGTTCGGGCGCGAGGATCATGCCGACGCAGCCGGCGCGCAGGTTCTCGATCAGCTCGAGTCCGCCGCGCCCATTCATCACCGGCAGCCTGCCTTCGGTCGTCTCGATCAGCTGCCGGATCTCGGTGGCCGGTCCCTCGCCCTTGACCAGCCTGACGTTCGGATGCTGCGCGACGAGGCTGCGGATATCCTCCGCCGACAGGCCGCGGCCCATATAGGCGGGAGCGTTCTGGATCGCGACCGGGAGGTTCGTGGCATCCGCGACGCGGCCGAAGAAGCGGATGTACTCAGCTGCAGCGAAGCTGCCGACCATCGGCGGCTGCAGGATGACCCAGTCGGCCTTGGCCGCCTCGGCTGCCCTGACCAGCTCGATCTGCTCGGCGACCGAGCTGCCGTAGATGGTGAAGCCGAGCGGTTTCAAGCCCCCGACATCCTCCGAGGTCCATTCCATCGCCGTGCGCCGCTCCGGCACGGTCAGTTTGGAGACTTCCGTCGCGAGGCCGAGCGCGGCGATGCCATGGGCGCCATGCTCCAGGCAGATCTCGACCTGCCGTCGCATTGCCTGCCGATCGAGCCGCTCCTGCGCATCGAACAGCGCATAGAGGATCGCATGGATACCGGTGAACGCGGTCTGAGTGGTCATGGCCGGGCCTCGCTTCAATGATCAGATGTTAAACATCAGATGAATTCTTGCACGCAAGCCCCGGACATGACAGTTTCCGGCCACGGGAGAGAAAACGGCCATGACGCGGGGCAGCAAGCCAGGAAAGATCGGTATGATGGTCGCAGCGCTCGGCGCCGCGATCGTGCGCGGCGAGATCGCCTCGGGTACCGTGCTGCCAGCCGAACCGGAGCTCGCCGAGCGCTATGGCGCCGGCCGCAGCGTTGTCCGCGAGGCCGTGAAGATCCTCGTCGCCAAGGGCCTGCTGACCGTGCGCCCGCGCCATGGCACGCAGGTTCGCCCGCAGCATGACTGGACCCTGCTCGACCGCGAAGTGCTCGGCTGGATGCGCAGCGAGGACGGGCTCGACCGTACGCTGCTGCTCGCTCTGGAAGAGACGCGCGAGATCATCGAGCCGGAGGCTGCGGCCCTGGCAGCGATCCGCGCCACGCCAGCGGACCTCGCCAGCATCCGCGCGGCGCTGGCCGCCATGCAGGCTGACCAGGACGATCCGCAGGCAGCCATCGCTGCCGACAAGCGCTTCCACCTTGCGATCCTCGACGCCACCAACAACCCGATCCTGCGCAGCTTTCGCGGCGCGATCGACACGATCCTGAGCACGATGTTCGATTTCACCGTCGACGTCTTCGCCGGCAACCTCGCCAACCATGCCGCAGTGGTCGACGCGATCGCCGATGGCGATGCCGAGCGAGCGAACCAGGCGATGCGGCGGGTCCTCGGCTACACGCGTCGCCACATGCTCTCCAACCCTGCTTTGGCGGGTGGAACCAGCCCAAACAAAAAAACTGAACCAGGAGAAACGCCATGAAACTCGCAAAGCTGCTGCTCGCCGCTGCCGTCGCGGCGGTGTCGCTGCCCGCCTTCGCCGCCTGGCCCGAGCGCCCGATCACCCTGGTCGTGCCCTGGGCCGCCGGCGGCGGCACCGATGCGGTCGCCCGCATCCTCGCGGCCGGGCTGGAGAAGGAGCTCGGCAAGCCGGTCAACGTCGTCAACCGCACCGGCGGCGGCGGCGTGGTCGGCCATACCGAAATGGTCAACGCCAAGCCCGACGGCTACACGATCGGCCTCGCGACGGCCGAGGTCACGACCTATTACTGGTCGAACACCGCTCCCTTCACCTATGAGAAGCTCACCCCGGTCGCGCTGGTGAACTTCGACTCGGCCGCCTTCAACGTCGCCACGAATTCGCCCTGGGCGGACCTGCGCGCCGCGCTCGACGACATCAAGAAGCAGCCTGTCGGTCACTACAAGCTCTCCGGCATGGCGGCCGGCGCCGCCTATCACCTCGCCTTCGCCGGCCTGCTCCAGCTCGAGGGCATCAATCCCAAGAGTGTCACCGTCGTGCCGAGCCAGGGTGCCGCTCCCGGCTTCCAGGAACTGGCGTCGGGCGGCGTCCAGATCGTCCCGTCTTCCCTGCCCGAGGGCAAGCCGATGTTCGATGCCGGCCGCGTCAAGTCGCTGGCGGTGATGTCGAAGGAGAAGATCGGCGCCTTCCCGAGCGTGCCGACCGTCAAGGACGCGATCGGCAAGGAGTATGAGGGCGGTACCTGGCGCGGCCTTGCCGCCCCGGCCGGCCTGCCAGCCGATGTGACGGCCCGCCTCGTCGAGGCGACGGAGAAGGTCGCAAACTCCGAGGTCTACAAGTCGTTCCTCGCCGAGCGCGGCTTCGGCTACGCCTTCGCCAAGGGCCCGGCCTTCGGCAGCTTCCTCGCGACCCAGCACAAGAACAATGGCGAGATCATGGGCGCGCTCGGCCTGCGTCTGCGCCAGTAGTCGATCGCTTTTCGGACTGTTTCAGGACGCGGCGGCTTCGCCGCGTCCCGTTTCCATCGCGCACACCGAGCACGCCATGAAGTTCAACGATCTCTTCGGAGGCCTCGTCTTCCTTGCCCTGTCGGGCCTGGTGGCAGCCGCGTCCTGGAACCTGCCGAACCCATCCGAGCAACCGCTGGGGCCATCGGCCTTCCCGCTGATTCTGTCGGGACTGCTGGCGCTCTGCGCCGCGATCCTCGCGATCAACGGCGTCCGGGCGACGCAGGCCGGCCCATTGGTCGGCCTTGCCGACTGGGCCCGCAGCGGCAGCGCGCTCGCGCGCCTGTTGCTGGTGCCGGCGGCGGTGATCTTCTACATGCTCTTCGCCGAGACGCTCGGCTTCCTGATCTGCGCGCCGCCGATCCTCATCGTCCTCTTCCTGGCCGGCGGCACCAGGCCGCTTCACGCCGTCGGGCTTTCGTTCGCCGCCGCGCTTGTCATCCACTCGATCTTCTATCTGGCCCTTGGCGTGCAATTGCCCTGGGGACCGCTCGAACCTCTGCGCTGGTAAGCCACCATGCTCGACGCCTATGTCACCGCGCTGGGGATGGTGCTCGATCCCTATGTGCTCTTCGTCATCACCGCCTCGGCGATCTACGGCCTCGTCGTCGGCTGCATCCCCGGCCTCTCCGCCACCATGGCGACGGCGCTGCTGGTGCCGCTGACCTTCTTCATGCCGCCGGTGCCGGCGATTGCGGCGATCGTCACCACCTCGACCATGGCGATCTTCTCCGGCGACATTCCGGGCTGCCTCCTGCGCATCCCCGGCACGCCGGCCTCGGCGGCCTATGTCGACGATTCCTACCAGATGACGCTGAAGGGCAAGCCGGAACTCGCGCTCGGCATCGGCCTCTGGTTCTCGGTGCTCGGCGGCCTGTTCGGTACGGCGGTGATGATGGTGGCTTCTCCGGCCATCGCCGATTTCGCGCTCGGCTTCGGCTCGGTCGAGTTCTTCTGGATCGTCATGCTCGGTTTGGGCGGCGCCGTCTTCATCGGCTCCTCGACGCCGCTCAAGGCCTGCATCTCGCTGCTGATCGGCCTGCTGATCGCGATGATCGGCATGAACAACCCGGCCGGCCAGCCGCGCTTCACCTTCGAATCCACCGAGATGCTCGGCGGCGTCTCGCTGATCCCGATGATGGTCGGCATGTTCGCCTGCTCGGAGGTGATGCGGCACATGGTCTCCGACGGCAGCGCCCCGCATGCCGTGGTCCAGAAGATCGGCCCGATCTTCGCCAATATGTGGCGCCTGACCAAGCAATACCCCTGGCAGCTCATCCGCGGCAGCGCCCTCGGCACCATCATCGGTATCCAGCCGGGCAGCGGCGCCGACATGGCGGCCTGGATGTCCTATGCGATGAGCAAGCGCTTCTCGAAGGAGCCGGAGAAGTTCGGCACCGGCCATCCCGAGGGGCTGATCGAGGCCGGCGCCTCCAACAACTCCTCGCTCGCGGGCGCCTGGATCCCGGCGCTGGTCTTCGGCATCCCCGGCGACTCGATCACCGCCATCGCCATCGGCGTGCTGATGATGAAGAACATGGCGCCGGGGCCGACGATCTTCGTCAACAATCCGGAGAACGTCTATGCGCTCTTCCTGGTCTTCGTCATCGCCAACCTTTTGATGCTGCCGCTCGGCTGGGCGATCATCAAGGTCGCGACGCGAGTGCTCTCCGTGCCACGGCGCGTGCTGATGCCGATCATCCTGCTCTTCGCCATCGTCGGTTCCTACGCGATCAACAATTCGCTGTTCGATGTCGGCGTCATGCTCGCCTTCGGCGTGCTGGCTTTCATACTCGAGGAGAACGACTTCCCGGTGGCGCCGGTGATCCTCGGCGTCGTGCTCGGCCCGCTGCTGGAGGAGTACTTCATCAACTCGATGATCAAATCCGACGGCCGGCTGATCGGCCTGGTCGACCGGCCGATCGCCGCCGTCCTCGCTGCGATCACCATCGGCATCATCGGCTGGACGATCATCGCCTCGGTTCGAGCGTCCAGCCGAACGGAAAAACTCGCCGGCGAGTGAGCTGCGCGCCTGGAGCGGACACTGAAGGGAACTCTCCAACGGGTTTGAGCCGGGAGCTGTGCCCGCCGACATGGAGCAGCGCGCGCCTCGTCGCCTGGGCAAGCCGGGGTCAGCGGCCCAGCTGATCTAAAGACTGTTCGCCAGGGCCGCGAAAAAGGCGTCGTCGTTGATTTCGAGGCGGCGACGATAGCCCGGTTTCGAGCGGGCGCTCAGCACCACGACCACGAGGCGCTTATGCGGGTTGATGTGGATGAACTGCCCATAGATGCCTTCGGCCTGGAAGGTGCCCTTCAAGGCGGGATCGTCGAGCACGGGGATCCACCACATGTAACCATAGGGGATGAGCGTCTCGCCGATCCGGTAGGGCGCGCCCGCTTCATCCCGCCAGCCCTCCGGCAACAATCCTGCCGAGCCGATGCGCCCATTGTCGAGGACGAACTGGCCGAAGCGGGCATAGTCGCGCAGCGTCGCATGCAGGCCGCTGCCTGCGATGCCCATGCCATCCGGGCTCTCGCACCACCAGGAGGCGTCGGCCTCCATGCCGATCCGCGACCAGAGCTTCGTCGAGAGGTAATCGGCGAGATTGGTTCCGGTCGCGTGCTCCAGCACCAGCCCGGCGAGATAGGAATCGCCGGTGTTGTATTTCCATGAACCTCCCGGCGGGGTCTCGGCGGGCAGGCTCTCCATGTGCCTGACGATGCCGCCTGCCCCCCAGTTCATCTGGGTGTCCATCAGCAGGCGCCGGTCGGAGGCCGGGTCGGTATAATCCTCGTTCCAGCGCACCCCGGTCGCCATGCGCAAGAGCTGGCGCACCGAGACACCGGCATAGAGCCCGCCGAGCGGCACGTAGCGCGTCACCGGATCGTCGAGGCTTGCGATCGCGCCTTCACGCAAGGCGATGCCATAGAGCGTCGCGGTGACGGATTTCGCCAGCGAGCAGGACTTCCACTGCGTCAGCGGCCCAATGCCGAGCGAATAACTCTCGTCGAGCACGGCGCCGTCCTGCAGCACCATCAGCCCGGCGACGCGGTTGACCGACAGATAGTCGTAGAGATCGAAGATCCGGCCGTGATCGCGGATCTCCAGCGGCGGCAACCTACGGTCGGCATCGGGGAGCGGCGAGACGGTCGCTCCCCGATGCACCACACGCGACGGAAACCAGCCGGCCTCCTGCGACATCGTCGCGACCATCTCGTCCGGCCGCAGCGTGCCGTCGTAGTAGCGGCGGATGTGCTCGCGCGCGGCGGCATCCATGCCCGTTCCCCAGGTCATCATCGATCCTCTCGAAACCCGTTCCGCTCTGCCATCGTCGTCATCAGAGCGGGGCATGCGGTGCCGAATAGGTGCCGCGGGCGAAACGGTCCAGCCTGAGCGGCGCGAGGGTCGCGGCCGGGAGCCCGCCTTTGGCCAGCCGGGCGACATGTCGGCCAACCGCGGGAGCAAGCCCGAAGCCGTGACCGGAGAAGCCGGTGGCGACGATGAGCCCACCAATCTCCGCCGGCGCATCGAGCACCGGCAGCGCGTCCGGCAGGACGTCGATGCGGCCGGCCCAGGATTTGACGATCTCGATACCGGCGGCGCCGGCGAACAGATCACGCAGGGCAGCGCCGGTCTGCGCTGCCAGCCTGCGGTTCGCAGGGATGCGGGGGCGCCGTGCGACGGCACGCTCGTGACCCGGCACAGAGAAGCGCTGATGCAGATCATCGACGAAAGGACGCCCCAGTCGCAGCGAGAAGCCACCGCCATGGCGCAGCAGCCCCGGCAGGAAGAAGCGGGCGGCCCGGAAGGAATCGAGCGACAGGTCGATATCGGAGGTCGAATCGGCGGCAATGATGCAGGAGCCATCGGACCGTTGGCGCAGGCCGATACCGAAGCCGCAAAAGCAGGCCTCGCTCAGCGGCGGCAGCGGTGCGGTGAGGGAGACGGTGCTGCGCACGCTCTGCTGCGGCAGCGACAGTCCGAGCGGGGCGAGGAGCCGGTGGCTCTGGGCGCCGGCAGCGCAGACCACGGCGCCACAGTGGATCAGGCCGTGCTCGGTTTGAACACCTCTGACAACCCCGCCTGAGGTTTCGATGGCGAGCGCACCGCAATCCTCGACGATGCGGACGCCGCGCCTTGCCGCGGCCCGGGCGAAGGCCAGGGTCGCCAGCACCGGCTCGGCCTGTCCGTCGGTTGCGGTGTAGAGCGCGCCTTCCGTCCTGCCGTGCAGCGACGGCAGCAAAGCGGTGACCTCGCCGGCGGAGAGCAGCCGGGCATCGCGAGCGGTATCGCGCGTTGTCTCGTGCCAGCCGGCGAAGGCGGTCATTTCCTTTTGCGTCGCGGCGACGAAGACGCAGCCGGTCTGGCGCCAGCCGACGGTGGTCTCGAGCTCGCGCTCCAGGTTCGGCCATAAGGCGAGCGCCTCAACGGCGAGCGGCAGTTCCAGCGGGTCGCGGTATTGCGTCCGGACGAAGCCCCAGTTCCGGCCGGATTGCTGCGAGGAGACCTTGTCGGCCTCGAGCAGCACCGTGCTCAGCCCGGCGCCGGCGAGATGGAAAGCGGCGGCGGCACCGATGATGCCGCCGCCGATGACGACGACATCGGCCTGCCCAGGGAGGCAATCGGCAGCCGCGATGACGTCGTCGGGAACGTGCGAGCGCAGGCTAAGCATCGACATCGACGATGGCGTCCATGTCCATCTCGACCAGGATGTCGGGATCGAAGAGGCCAGCCTCGACCGTGGTGCAGGCCGGCCTCACCTCCCTGAAGGTCTCGGCGAATACGGCCATCACCGCCTCGTAATCGCTGGCACGGGCGATGAACATGCGGACGCGGACGACATCGGTGAGCCTTGCTCCGGCCTGGGCAAAGGTGGCCGCGGCGTTGCGGAAGAGCTGGCGGGTCTGTTTCGCCGCGCCTTCGGCCAGCGTGCTCGTCGCATAATCGTAGCCGGTCGTGCCCGACAGCATGACATGCGTGCCGACGACGACTGCGCGGCTATAGCTGTACTGCGCCTCGAAGGCGCTGCCGGAGGAGATGTTGCGCCGGCGCGGCGCTTGCAAACCGGTCCCGCTCATGGGTGTTGCTCCGCTGATCTGTTCGGGCCAAGGCAAGCCCGGACGCGGCGGCGATGTCGATTTCAATAATTGGGGGCGGGGCTCAGGGAATTCGGCCCGTCCGCGTGCTGCCCAGCGACCCAGCTTTTGAGGTGCCGGCCCCCAATTATTGAAATCGACTGCGGCGCGGCGCGGTGCTGTCGTTGATCCTGCCGGTGGGTGGCTGCCGGTGGCCGATGACCGGAAAGCTGGTGCAGGGACGATGCGGGTCGATGTGATCATTGTAGGCGGCGGGATCGCGGGAGCATCCGCGGCCTATTTCCTGTCCCGGCATGGATCGGTCGCGCTGATCGAGCGCGAGGAGCAGGCCGGCTATCACAGCTCGGGGCGCTCGGCTGCGCAGTTCACCGTCGGCATCACCGCTCCGACGATGCGGCGCATGGCGCAGGCGAGCCGCGCCTTCCTCGATGCGCCGCCGGCCGGCTTCGCACCCCATCCGATCACGACGCGGCGCGGCTGCCTGACGGTCGCCGCCGCCGGCCAGGAAGACAGGCTGGCGCGGCTTGAGGAGCGCATCCTCTCGGTCGGCGCCAGGGCTGAACGATTGGACGGTCCCTCGGCGCTAGCGCTCTTTCCGGCGCTTCGGCCGGAGAAGGTCCATGCCGGCATCAACGAGCCCGATGCCATGGACATCGATGTCGACATGCTGCTGCAAGGCTATCTGCGCGGCGCCAGGGCGAATGGCGCGACGATCGTGCTGAAGGCGGGCGTCGAAACCATCCGCCGCGACGCGGCTGGCTGGACGGTGGCCTGGCCGGGCGGAGAGGTTCAGGGGCTGCTGCTGGTCAACGCCGCCGGCGCCTGGGCCGACGAGATCGCCGGCATGGCCGGCGTCGCCCCGCTCGGCATCGTGCCGAAGCGCCGTACCGCTTTTACCTTCGCGCACCAGCCCGACTACGACGCCCGCGCCTGGCCGCATATCAGCACCGTCGATTACCGCTGGTATGTGAAGCCCGAGTCCGGTTGCCTGATGGGCAGCCTCGCCGATGCGACGCCAACCACGCCGGGCGATGCCTATGCCGACGATCTCGATGTCGCGCAGGCGATCGACAATATCGAACAGGACACCCGCTTCCGGATTGGCCGGCCGCTCAGCCAATGGGCCGGCCTGCGCAGCTTCGTCGCCGATGCGGAGCCGGTCGCCGGCATGCGGCCGGAGGAGTCCGGCTTCTTCTGGCTGGTCGGGCAGGGCGGCTGCGGCATCCTGACTTCGCCGGCGATGGGCGAGGCGACGGTGGCCCTGCTCGCCGGGCGCGCACTGCCGGCCGCCATGACCGAGCTCGGCGTCACGGCCGCAGACCTGTCGCCGGCCCGAAGCAGCCTGGAACGGTCCGGCTGAACCACCAGCCGAGAAGACATGGCCGAGGCTGAACACAGCCCGGGCACAATGAGGGGAGATCGACATGACGGACCCTGACAGCCGCAGGACATATCGGAGCCGGCGCGAGGTGCTGGCGCTCGGCCTTGGCGCTGCAGCGCTGGCGGCGGGAGATGCGCAGGCGCAGCCGCGTCCGCCGCAACAGCCGAAGGGCCAGGTCGTCGCGGGCCTGTCGCAGGAGCCGACGGTCTTCAATCCGCTGATGCCGGGCAGCGAGGTCGACCAGGGTGTCTGGTGGCAGCTTTTCAGCCCGCTCTGGTTCGTCGATCCCGATGGCAAGCTTGTCCCCGACCTTGCCGCCGAAGTGCCGAGCATCGGCAATGGCGGCCTCTCGGCCGACGGACTGAGCTGGAAGATCAAGCTGCGGCGCGACGCGAAATGGCATGATGGCACGCCGTTCACCGCCGAGGACGTCAAATACACGCTCGACCTGATCAACACGTCCGGGTTCCGCGTGCGCAACCGGGTCGGGCACAGCCTCGTGCGCGACATCAAGGTTGTGGCGCCCGACGAGATCCACTGGCGCATGGAGAGCGCCTATTCGCCCTATCTTTCGATCCTGGCGCTGACCTTCATCGTGCCCAGGCACATTCTGGAGAAGGCGCCCGACCCGAATACGGCGCCGTTCAACGGGGCGCCGGTTGGCACCGGCCCATTCCGCTGGGGCGAGCGCGCCGCGGGCGACCACCTGCTGCTGCGGGCCAGCACCGCCTATCATGGCGACGGACCGCATCTGGAGCGCGTCGTCTTCAAATACATTCCGGACCTGACGGTGCTCTACACGCAGTTCCGCACCGGACAGGTCGACTATCTCGGCATCGGCGGCATCGCGGCGCATTTCGTCAAGGAGGCGCAGGGACTGCGCGGACGGCGGATATCGCGCTCGCCGACGCCGTTCATCGAACATATCGCGCTCAATCTCGAATTCGGCCCCTTCGCCGACAAGGCGGTGCGCGAGGCGCTCTATCTCGCCATGAACAAGGCGGCGCGGATCGACGCGCTCTATTATGGCCTGCCGGTGCCGACGGAATCCTTCCTGCCACGCGAATCCTGGGCCTATGACGACGGCCTGCCGGCACATCGCCACGATCCGGCCAGGGCCAATGCCATCCTCGACGCGGCCGGCTGGGTGCGCGGCGCCGACGGCATCCGCCAGAAGAACGGGGTGCGCCTCGAATTCTCCAACTCGACCACGGTCGGTAATCCCGGCCGCGAGCAGTCGCAGCAATTGCTGATGCAGGATTGGCGCGCGATCGGCGCGAACTTGCGCATCAACAACATGCCGGGCGCGGTGATCTGGGGCGAGTTCTGGCAGAAGTCGAAATTCGAGTCGGTGATGGTCGGCTCGAACTTCATGATCGGCAACGATCCCGACGTGACGCCGCGTTTTGCCTCGACTGCGATCCCGGCCAAGGCCGGCACGGGCCTCAACACGTACCAGTACGGAAATCCCGAGATGGACCGGCTGCTTGCCGACGGCGCCAGCCAGTTCGACCCGCAGGAACGCAAGACAATCTACAGCCGCATCCAGCGCATCATCCGCGACGACCTCGTCCTGCTGCCGATCTACCAGTCGGTGATGGCCGAAGGCATCAAGGACGGGCTGCAGGGCTTTCAACCCAACATCAACTGCTCGTCGAGCTGCTGGAACATGCGGCGCTGGTACTGGGCGGCGTGACCGGCTGAGATGGGCCCGTTCCTCGCAAGGCGGCTCTGGCAGTCGCTGCTCCTCCTCGCGATCGTCTCGGCGATCGGCTTCGCCATCCTGCATCTGGCGCCCGGCGGGCCTATGTCGCAATTCGCCCAGTCGGCCCAGATGACGCAGGAGGATCTCGACCGGATCAGCCGTGAGCTCGGCCTCGATCGGCCATTGGCAGTACAGTATCTCGACTGGCTGCGGCGCATGCTGACCGGGGACTGGGGCCATTCCTATCGCGACAACGCGTCGGTCTGGAGCGTTATCGCCTCGCATCTGCGCGCGACCTTCGAGCTGATGGCGGCTTCGACGCTGATCGCCATGCTGCTCGGCTGCGCCATCGGCATCCTCGGCGCGATCCGGCGCTATTCGATCTTCGATATGGCCGCGACGGTCGGCGCCATGATCGCCCTGTCGATCCCGACCTTCTGGTTCGGCCTGATCGCGATCTATCTCTTCTCGGTCGAGCTCGGCTGGCTGCCGGCCGGCAACCGCCAGACCATCGGCGACGGCTCGCTCGCCGACGTACTGCACCACATGATCGCGCCGGTCATGGTGCTCGCCCTGGTCGAGACGGCGGTCTGGGCCCGTTTCACGCGCTCGGCCGTGCTCGACGTGGTCGGCCAGGATTATATCCGCACCGCTCGCGCCAAGGGCTTGCCGGAGCAGGCGGTCCTGCGCCGTCATGCCCTGCGCAATGCTTTGCTGCCGCTGATCACGCTCGCCGGCCTGCAGTTCCCGACCCTGCTCGGCGGGGCACTCGTCACCGAGACCGTGTTCACCTGGCCGGGCATGGGCCGGCTCTTCCTCGATTCGATCGAGTATCGCGACTATCCGGTGGTGATGGGCATCCTGATGCTGTCGGCGCTGATGGTGCTGATCGGCTCGCTGATCGCCGACATGCTCTACGCGGTCGCCGATCCACGCATCAGGCTGGGCTGACCATGAGCGCAGACGTATTCCAGTTGCCGATCGATTCCGAAAGCCTCGCCCGGAAAAGCGCCTGGACCCGCTTCCGGCGGCACAGGCTCGCCATCGCCGGCGCAGCGGTCATCCTCATCCTGGCGCTCACCTGTTTCCTCGGCCCGTTCCTGCTGCCGTTCGACGAGACCCATATCGACGTGATGAACCGGTTCGCGCCGCCGCTGGCGAGCGCGCATCTGCTCGGCACCGACGAACTCGGCCGCGACATGCTGGCTCGCCTGATGATGGGCGGGCGCATCTCGCTCGGCATCGGCTTCACCGTGATGGCGATCGCGATCGCCATCGGCACGGGCGTCGGCATGATCGCAGGCTACCATGGCGGCGCCATCGGCTCGGTGCTGATGCGCGTCGTCGACGCCATCCTGTGCTTTCCGACGATCTTCCTGCTGCTGGCGCTGGCGGCGCTGATCAAGCCGGGCCTGACTTCGATGGTCCTCCTGATCGCCGCGACCTCCTGGATGAATGTCGCGCGCATCGTCGAGGCGCAGATCAAGGCCCTGCGCGATCAGGACTATGCCGCGGCGGCGCGCTCCTTCGGCGCCTCGCATTTGCGGGTGATGCTCCGCGAGCTCCTGCCCAACGCCATGGCGCCGATCGTCGTCGCGGCGACGCTGAACGTCGCCCGCGCCATCCTGCTCGAATCTTATGTCAGCTTCCTCGGCTACGGCATCCAGCCGCCGGCCGCGAGCTGGGGAAACATGCTGAATAACGCCCAGATCTACCTGACGAGCGCGCCATGGCTTGCGATCCTGCCCGGGATCGCCATTACACTGGCGGTGACGAGCTTCAACTTCACAGGAGACGGGCTGAGGGATGCGCTCGACCCGCGCATGGACATCCGATGAGACGGGCGGCCGCGACAGCACGGCGCCCGAGCCCGCAGCCATGACCCGCCGGCTGCCCTCGCTCAATGCCCTGCGCTGCTTCGAGATCGTCGCGGCGCAGCTCAGCATCAAGAAGGCCGCAGCGGCGCTCAATGTCAGCGAGAGCGCGGTCAGCCGGCAGGTCAAGATCCTCGAGGACCAGCTCGGCACGCCGCTGTTCCAGCGCACCCACAACGGGCTCGAGATCACCGATGCTGGCCAGCGCCTCGCGCTCAGCGTCAAGGAGGCGTTCGACCACATCGCCGAGGCGATCACGCCGTTCCGCGCCGAGCAGGAGACGGTCACCATCAAATGCCTGCCGACCTTCGCGCTGCGCTGGCTGCTGCCGCGTCTGAAGGCCTTCCAGGAACGGCACCCGCTGGTGAAGGTCAGCGTCCAGACCCGGCTGAACGACATGACGCTCAACGATGCCGACGCCGATCTCGGCATCCGCTACGGCATGGGCAACTGGCCGCTCGACTGCGTCACCGAGCTCTATCCGGAATGGATCCTGCCTGTCTGCGCGCCCTCCTATGGCGGGGACCGCTTCTCTGGTGCGGACCTGCCCGAGGCGACGCTGCTCCATCCGCTGCCCGACCGCCGCGACTGGCGGACCTGGTCCGAGAAATCGGGGATGCAGATCGAGACCCGGCATGGGCTCGATTTCGACGCGCTCGACATGGCGCTGAGCGCCGCCGAGGCCGGGCTCGGCGTCGCCATGACCGATGTGGTCCTCGCCCATGAGGCGATCCAGGACGGCAGGCTCATAGTGCCGCTGCGCAAGGCCGTTCCGACCGGCATCTCCTATTATCTCGTTCGGCCGCCGGGCATGCGCCGGCGCCGCGAGGTCAAGCTGGTCGACGAGTGGATCTGCGACGAGATCTCTGCCGCACGCGAGCTGGTCGGGCGCTACGCCGCCTGAAGGCGGGCTGCCTCTAATTTTCAGAAGCCCCCCACGAATAAACGCGGTCGACGGTTTAGGGCGCACCGCGCTACCGCATCGGTCGATCATGAGATGACGTCGCGCGAGCGTTCGTGCGGCGCTGTCGGTGTGTTCGCGAAAATACGTTGATTGAAGTAATTATAAAGTATTCGTTGCAAAATTGGCACGTTGATCTGCGATCTATTGATCGTTTTGTATTACAACGTCTGCGTGCTTTTCTTTTCGGCCCGTGACGAACAGGGTCCCCGCCAGCTGGAATCAACTCCGGCGGTGGTTCCGGGGTCTCGTCATGTCGAAAATTCGTCTCGCAATGTTGCTGCCTCGGTCGGTTCCCTGCGGTGCTGCCGGGCGCGCAAGGCTTCCATTGTCCTTGCTGGCGGGCACGGCTCTTGCCGTGGTCGCCGCTTCGGCAGCGAGTGCCCAGGAGCGCAATGACGGTCAGGTACGGCTCGACGAGATCGTGGTCGACGGCCCGGCCCGCGCCTCCGGCGTGCCCGCTCCGTTTGCCGGCGAGCAGGTCGCCCAGGGCAGCCGGCTCGGCCTGCTCGGCAATGCCGAGACGCTGAAATCCCCGTTAAGCACGACGAGCTATACCGGCGAGCTCGCCCGCAATCTCCAGGCCTCGACGGTCGCCGACGCGCTGATCCTCGATCCTTCGGTGCGCAGTTCGCATCCGTCGGGGGGCATCGTCGATTCCTTCAACATTCGCGGCTTCCCGATCGGTGAGGGCAATAGCGGCGAGATCGCCTTCGACGGCGTCTATGGCGTCGCGCCGAACTATCGCGTCTTCACCGACTATGCCGAGCGCATCGAGGTCCTGAAGGGGCCGGCGGCGGCGCTGACCGGCATCGCGCCCAATGGCGGCGTCGGCGGCGTGATCAACGTCGTGCCCAAGCGCGCCGAGGGCGATCTCACTCGCGTCGGCGCCGAATTCTCGTCGCGGGCCTATGGCGGCGCGACCTTCGACGTCGCTCGCCGTTTCGGTGCTGGCCGCGAGTTCGGCGTGCGCGTCAACGGTTCGCTGCGCGGTGGCGATACGGCCGTGAACCGGCAATCCGAGACGACCGGCATCGGCTCGCTGGCGCTTGATTATCAGGGTGCGCGCTTCCGCAGCTGGCTCTATGCCCTGGCGCAGCGGGATGAACTCGACGCGCCCAACCGTCCGTTCCTGATGACGCGGGGCCTGCGCGTCCCCTCGGCCCCGAGCGGGCGCGAGAACGTCATCCAGCCCTGGGAATGGTCGCGCATCGATGATCGCTCGGTGCTGTGGAAGAACGAATTCGACCTCACCGACAACATCACCATCTTCGGCAATGCCGGCGGCTCGCAGACCCGGGTCGAGCGCTTCTTCGGCCTGCCGACCATCCTCAACGCTCGCGGCGACACCAGCCACACACCGCAATATTTCGATCTCGGCATCGGCCGCCAGAGCTACGAAGCCGGCATCCGTGCCCGCTTCGAGACCGGCTTCGTCAAGCATTCGCTGACGCTGCAGGCCTCCTATTATCGCGAGACGCTGGAGCGGGCCCTGACGAACGGCACGGCCGTCCTCTCGAACATTTACGCGCCTAGCTGGAGCGCCACGCAGTTCGCCAGTCGCGCTCCGCGCACGCGCCTCTCCGACAGCGATCTGACCAGCTTCGCGCTGGCCGACACGATGTCGGCCTTCGACGACCGGGTCATGCTGACGCTCGGTGTCCGGCGCCAGTCGGTCGCGACCAACAATTATGCGGCGGGGACCGGCATCCTGACCTCGGCCTATGACGAGAGCGCCACCACGCCGATGGTGGGCCTCGTGCTGCGGCCGCTGGACTACCTCTCGGTCTACGCGAACTATGTCGAGGGCCTGAGCCGCGGCGACGTCGCCCCGACCACGGCGAGCAATGCCGGCGAGACCTTCGCACCCTACCGCACTAGGCAGTACGAGGCGGGCGTCAAGCTGCAATATGGCAGCTTCGGTGCCTCGCTCGCCGGCTTCCAGATCAGCAAGCCGAGCGGCGAACTGAATGGCGGTCTGTTTTCCGTCACCGGCGAGCAACGCGTGCGCGGGCTGGAGCTCAGCGTCTACGGCGAGGTCACGCCGCAGCTGCGCCTGCTGGGTGGCGCCTCGCTCCTCGACGGAAAGCTGACCAAGACCGCGGTCGCCGCCAATCTCGGCAACCGGCCGATCGGCGTCGCGCCAGTCCAGCTCAATCTCGGCGCCGAATGGGATGTGCCCTGGCTCAGAGGCCTGACGCTCACGGGGACGCTCGTCTACACCGGCAAGCAGTATGTCGACGCGGCCAATACCCAGTCGCTGCCGGACTGGACGCGATTCGACCTCGGCGCGCGCTACGCCACCGAGATCGCCGGGCGCAAGACCGTGTTCCGCGCTGCGGTCCAGAACGTCGCCGATACCAAGTACTGGTCGAGCGTCGCCTCCTTCGGCACCTTCTATGTCGGCGCGCCGCGCACCTTCCGGCTGTCGATGTCGATGGATCTTTGAGCATGCGCTGGGCCGGGCTCAGCGCTGTGATCGCCCTGCGCTGGTTTGCGCTCTCGCTGCTGACCTGGCTCGCGCTCATGCCGGCGCGCGCGGTGGCGGAGATCGTCACAGTGACCGACGTGGCGGGACGACAGGTCTCCGTCACGGTTCCCGTCCGTCGTGTCATCCTCGGCGAGGGCCGGCAGATCCATGTCACCGCGGCGCTGGACCGCGATGACCCGTTCGGCCGCATCGTCGGCTGGGGCGAGGACTTCGAGAAATCCGATCCCGACACATATGCTGCCTATGTCGCGCGTTTTCCGCAGGCGGCGGCGCTGCCGCGCTTTGGCTCACCCGGTCGCGGCGCCTTCGATATCGAGAAGGCGATCTCGCTGCAGCCCGATCTCGTTGTGCTCGGCGCCGAGATGCAGCGCCCGGCCGAGGAGATCCGCCTGGTCGAGCGATTGGCGGCGCTGGGCATCCCGGTCGTCTATGTCGATTTCCGGCATGCGCCCTCGCGGAACACCGAGCCGTCGCTGCGCCTGCTCGGACAGCTCTTCGGCAAAAGCGAGGTCGCCGAAGCTCTGATCGCCTTCCGGGCTGCGGAGATCGCTCGCGTGACGGAGCGGCTCGCCGCGGCCAGCCGGCTAACCAAGCCGCTGGTCATGCTCGATCGGATTCCCGGTTATTCGGACGAGTGTTGCCTGAGCTTCGGCAACGAGAACTTTGGCGCGATGGTCGCCACTGCCGGCGGCGTCAATCTTGGCAGCGAGCTGCTCCCCGGCACGTTCGGGACGATCAATCCCGAGACGATCATCGTGCGCGATCCGGATGTGGTCATTGTCACCGGCGGCAACTGGGAGGCGCTGGCGCCGAACGGCGCCTGGGTTGGCCTCGGCCCCGGCGCCGATCTTGGCAAGGCGCGGGAGAAGCTCGCCGCGCTGGCGGCGCGGCCGGCCTTCCGAGCGACGAAGGCGGTCAGGGCCGGCCGCGTCCACGCGATCTGGCACCAGTTCTATACGAGCCCCTACCAGTTCGTGGCGCTGCAGCGAATTGCACGTTGGCTGCATCCCGGGCTGTTCGCCGATCTCGATCCTGACGACACGCTTCGCCGGCTGCACGCGCGTTTCCTGCCGATAGCCTATCGGCCGGGATACTGGATCGATATCGAGCGTTAGCCACGCGGGAGCCGGAAGACGTGGAAACCAGCACCATCGTCATTCGAGCGCCGGCCCAGGCCTGAGAGCTGCGAACGGCTAGCGCCGGAACCCGCAGGCCTATGTCGGTGCTCGAACGGACCAGCGGCGCCGGAGCCTCGTTCCCTCTCGGACGCGATATCACCGACAGCCTCGCTCCAGGGTGCTCGCCATTGTTGACGACGATGGACGCGGATGGCCGCGCATCTGGCGCGGACATTGGCCGGGACGGGCACCGCCTATCTGGCGGCGGCCCCCTTCGTTGGCGCTCGATGGGTGGCTTCGTGACGGGCTCCAACAGCGGAGCGAACGCGATGATCGCCACCACCCAAGCCGAGATCGTCCGTTCGCTCGGTGTGGACGTGCTGTGGTTCATGGCGATCGACGCGGCGCCGCTTCGCTGCGAACCGTGCTGGCCGATTATCTGGCTCAGGACCGGGGCCTCGCGGTATCGCCCGACGAGGTGCTGGTGACGCGCGGGAGCCAGATGGGCTTGTTTCTGCCGCGACTGCGATCCTGGACGCCAGCCAGGTGATCGCAGTGGAGAACCTGGGCTATCCGCTCGCCTGGGCGGCAATCCGGGTCACCGGAAGCGACCAATCGGTGAAGAGCCGAATCAGTCAGCACGGCCTGCTCCTCGGCGAGGATAAGCTTGCAGACCGCACTCGTTTCCGGATCGCCGCAAGTAGCCGCCAGTGACTGGGGTAGGGTTGCACCACAAGCGGACTTTAGCTCTCTGCCCAAAAGCAGATTCCAAGGCGCAGCGACGGAACGACCGGAAGCGACCCTTCTGGGACTGCGCGGAGGCCCGGTCCGCGGCAGGCCGATTGATTCGAAAGGAGAGGCCGAGACCGGGGCCGGCCGCTTGCCGGCGGATGCAGGATGATCTTCGGCGCGGCGGTTGCCGATTGTGTTACTTCGTCGGCCGAGAGCGCGCGGTGAGCTTGTTTCCGTCGGGATCGCGAAGGTAGGCGACGAACGCTCCATTCGGGCGCTCGCTGGGTGGGCTCTCGATCGCCGTCCCACCATGCGTTGTGCCCGCCTTATGCCACGCGAGAACATGGTCACGGCTCGCAGCGGCGATACCGATAGTCCCACCGTTGGCCGCGGTCGCTGGATTGCCATCGATCGGCTTCGTGATCATCAGCCGACCGTCGTTGTGGGCATAGATCAACCTGCCCCTGGCATCCATCTCGCCCGGCTCGCCTCCCAACGCAGCGAATGTGGCGTCGTAAAAAACTCTAGCCCGCTCCAAGTCGTTGCTGCCTAACATGACGTGAGTGAACATATTTTTCTCCCAGAAAAGGGCCAGCGCGGACATTCGGCTTATGTTCGCCGGCCTCCGGTGCGGTCCGGAACGAGCGTTTCAAAACTTGTGAGGGCACGGCAAGGGGGCAGGATCACAGTGCGCCCCCGCCCCTGTCGTCCTTTGAAGCTAGAGCTCGATCATCAGGCGGCAATCGCCTTTTGAACCGGCTCGTATGGCTTGTTGAGGCTCTCGGCAACCTGGAGATTTGTGATTCGGCCTCGATGCACATTCAGGCCGGCGGCGAGGTGCGGGTCTTCTTCGATTGCCTTCAGGCCACGTTGCGCCAATGCCAGGCCGAACGGCAGCGTGGCGTTGTTCAAGGCATAACTCGATGTGAGGGGCACAGCTCCGGGCATGTTGGCGACGCAATAATGAATGACCCCTTCGATCTCGAAGGTCGGCGAAGCGTGCGTCGTCGGTCGGGATGTTTCGAAACAGCCGCCCTGGTCGATCGCAACATCGACGAGCACCGCTCCGCGTTTCATCCTCGAAAGCTGTTCACGGGAAACGAGACGGGGGGCTGCTGCCCCCGGAATGAGGACGGCCCCGATCACCACGTCGGCCGCGAGCACCTCTTCCTCGATGGCCTGTTGGGTGGAAAAGCGCGTTTTTACGCGACCACCGAAATGCTCATCCAATTGCCTGAGGCGGGGGAGAGACCGATCGAGAATGACAAGGTCAGCTCCAAGCCCAGCGGCCATCCGGGCGGCGTGTGTCCCAACCACCCCACCGCCAATGATGGCAATGCGCGCAGGCGCTACGCCCGGCACGCCTCCGATCAGCATGCCTCGGCCACCCGAGTGCCGCTGCAGGCACGATCCCGCTGCTTCGATCGAAAGTCGACCGGCAACTTCGCTCATGGGAGCGAGCAGAGGGAGGCCACCAAAGCGATCCGTCACCGTTTCATAGGCGATCGCGGTCACGCCGGAATTCAGCAGACCTGCCGTCTGCTCCGGATCCGGAGCCAAGTGCAGGTATGTGAAGAGAATTTGTCCTTCGCGAAGCTGGGTCCATTCCGACGGCTGAGGCTCTTTGACCTTTACGATCATCTCGGCCTTGGCGAAAATCTCGGCCGCGGTTGCCGCGATGCGTGCGCCGGCAGTTTCGTAAGCCTGATCTGAGGCGGAGATGCCAGCACCGGCATTCGTCTCGACAAGCACCTCGTGCCCGGCAGACACATACTCTCGCGCGGCTTCTGGCGTCAGGCCCACCCGGTATTCATGAACCTTGATTTCCTTGGGAACGCCAACACGCATTTGATCCTCCCGAGTTTGGAGAGGCGATGGTAGCGCAGGAGCTCGAGCGGATTTAGACGAATTACGGTGGGGTCATCGCCAATTTCGTCGAATTCAAGCGGAAATCATGGATATGACGCTGGTATCGTGCGCAAGCTTGGCCGTGACCGCAGGAACACAACATGGCTCTGGATAATCTGTCACGCATCCTTTTGTCCGAACTCGTGGAAGATGGCCGTGCAAGCCATATCAAGCTCGCCGAGCGCATCGGCTTGTCCGCTACAGCAGTCGCCCGACGACAACGCGCCCTGGAGGAGGAAGGCGTGATCGTCGGCTATCACGCACGATTGAGCCAGAAGGTGCTTGGTCTAGGGGTAACCGTCATCATCAGATTGGCTCTGAACAGCCAGAGTGAAGACGCCCTTTCCGCATTCGAAAAGGCCGTCGCCAAATGCCCCTCGGTTCTGAGGTGCTTCCTGATGTCGGGGGAGGACGATTATCTGCTCACTGTCGTCGCCCGAGACGTCGAGGACTTCGAACATGTTCACAAGACGCAGTTGTCCCGATTGCCGCACGTTGCGCGGATCCAATCAAGCTTTGCGCTCCGCCAGATCATAGAGAGGCCTGTTCTACCTCCGCTCCAATCAGGAGAGGGGCGCCACGGCCAAGCGGACCGATAGCGAAGGACGCCCCGGCAGATGACGTGACTTGCCGACAGTTCTCAAGCGCGCTGCGGTGGATCTCCTGAAGCCTGGGTCTGCCGCCAACCGAGAAGTCCGAGCCAGTGACGAGCCCGTCCTTTCAATGGAGCGGCGGACGGCATCAGTGCCCTTCCCGCGCGAGGGTCGACACCGCGGCCGCGACCAAGGCGCCGATCGCCGGCAGGAAGCCGTCATCCTCGGCGACGGCCTCGCCCTGGGTGAAGACCGTGAGCACGAACTCCTGCCCGCCAGGCAGGATCGCGCGCAGCGTGTCGTGCCGGCGGAAGGAGGCGCGGTCGTCGCCGAGCCAGCGCGTGCGTCCGGCTTTGGACCAGATCTGCGTGCCTTCGGGCAATGTGTCGCCGAGATAGCCGAGCAGTTGATAGGCGCCGCGGCCGCGGTCCGGGGCATTGGCGTGGCGTGCGAGATGGTCGCGGATGACGGCAAGGCGCGCCGGCGGCAACAGCGCGGATTCGCTGAAGATCTCGTGCATCAGCCGCGCCATCGCGATCGGCGTCAGGCAGTTGTGTCCGGCGGGCGAACGGTCGAGCGCCACCTTCTCCCGGCCGTAGCGCAAATCGTCCATCAGCTTCTGGTTGAGGTTGATGCCGGCAAATTCCGGCCAGCCCAATCCGGCGAAGATCCGGTTGATCTCCTCGCGGCGCTCGCACCAGGCGCTCATCTCCTGATCGTCCAGCAAGGTGTCGCCGGTCGTGCTCGTGAGCAGGTCGATGATGTAGTTTGTTGCGGAATTGGACGACCACAGGATCATGTCGCGCATGGCCCGGTCGAGCTCGCCATGGGCGGAGAGCCGCCCGTCCTCAAGCCGCAGCTGAGTGGCGACGAGGTGGAACACCTTCACCAGCGAGCAGGGATAGGCGCGCCAGTCGGCCCGCAATGCCGCGCCTTGCGCCCTGCCGCCCGCCTTGCCGGGCTGGGTCAGCACATAGGCGAACTGCTCGAAAGGGATGCCGCGCGCAGCATAGATCGGCGCGGCATGGGCTTCGATCAGCGCGCCGATCCGCTGCAGTTCGGCATTCTCGATGAAGAAGCTCATGGCCGTCTCGCGAAACAGGGCGGAAAGGAAGGCGCGTCAGCCCTTGGGGCGCAGCGCGGTGTCGAGGCCCTCGCCGATCAGGGCAAAGGTCACGCCGGTGTAGACGATGGCGAGTCCGGGAGCGGTCGCGATCCACCAGGCATCGAACAGGAACTGGCGCCCGTCGGCGATCATCAGCCCCCATTCCGGCGTCGGCGGCTGGATGCCGAGACCAAGGAAGGACAGCGAGGTCACGGCCAGGATCGTCAGCACGACGTCGGCCATGGCGAAGACGATCGCGGGCGTCACGGCATTGGGCAGGATATGCGCGGTGACGATACGGCGATCGGTCGAGCCGAAACTGCGCGCCGCCTGCACATATTCGAGCTCGCGCAGCACCAGCACCTCGCCGCGGGTGATGCGTGCGAAGGAGATCCAGTTCACCAGCAGGAAGGCGAGATAGAGATTGGCCTCGCCGGGCCCGAGCACGCCGACGATGGCGATCACCAGCACATGGAAAGGGAAAGCCCAGAAGATATCGGTGATGCGCATGATCACCGTATCGACCCGCCCGCCGACGAAGCCCGAAAGCGCGCCGATCGCGATGCCGAGGATGGCGGGTGCGGCGACGCAGACCAGCGCGACCCGCAGATCGACCAGCCCCCCGGCCATGACGCGCGAGACAACGTCGCGGCCGAGATCGTCCGTGCCGAGCCAGTGTTTCGCCGAGGGCGGCTGCAGCGTGTTGCCATAGTCGACCAGGAAGGGATCGTGCGGCGTCCAGACCTGCCCGAGCCCGACGAACAGGCACAGCAGCAGGAGCATGGCGAGGCCGACGAGGAGCGTCGGATCGAGGCGGCGCTTGCTCATCGCGTCAATCCAGCCGGATGCGCGGATCGGCCAGCGCATAGGCGATGTCCGTCGCGAGATTGATCAGGACGACCAGCACGGCGAAGACGATCGTCAGCCCCTGGATCATCGGGTAGTCGCGGGCGAAGATCGACTCGACGAAGAGCGAGCCGAGTCCAGGCAGCGCAAAGACCGTCTCGATCACCACCGTTCCGCCGATCACCCAGCTCGTATGGGCGCCGAGCACCGAGATCGAGCTGATCAGCGCATTCGGCAGCACATGGACGCGCATGGTGCGGCCGATCGCATTGCCCTTGGCACGGGCCGTCGTGACGTAATCCGAACCGAGCACGTTGAGGATGCCGCTGCGCAGGCTGCGGATCGTCAGCGAGGCCGTCGCCAGCGCAATGACGAAGGCCGGCAGCGTCAGGTGATGCAGGCGCGAGAGGATGCCGGTGCCGTAGCCCGAGGTCGGAAACAGCGGCACCCAGATGGCGAGGACGACGACGAGCACGAGCCCGAGCCAGAAGGAGGGAATCGCGAGCAGCACGGTGAAGAGGAGCTTGATCAGGATATCGGGTGCCCGGTCGCGCCGGATCGCCGACCACAGCGCCAGCGGGATGGTCAGCACCACCGCGATCACGGTCGAATAGGCGACGAGCCAGAGCGTCGCAGGCAGGCGTTCCAGTACCAGCGCCATGACCGACTGGCCGTAGACGACCGAGCGCCCGAGGCTGCCGGAGAGGATATCGCTCAGGAAGAGTAGATATTGCCGCCACAGCGGCAGGTCGAGCCCGAGCCGCTGCTTCATCGCCGCGATCTCGTCCGCGCCGCCGCGTGCGCCGAGAAGCAGCGTCGCCGGATCTCCCGGCAACGCCCGCAGCAGGAAGAAGCAAGCCAGCGTGATGCCGAACAGCACCGGGACGAGCTGGACGAACCGCTTGAGAATGTAAGTCAGCATGGGGATGGGCCGGAGCGCAGGGCAGCCATCGGCTGCCCTCTCCTCACTTCAGCTTGACGTCTTCGAGGCGGAAGTTGCCGGTCGGCAGCACCTCGAAGCCGCTGACAGTGCTGCGATGTGCGTAAGGCGTGCCGGGGTAGAACAGGAAGATCGACGGCGCGCCCTCATGGGCGAGCTTGACCATCTCCCTGAACATCGCGCCGCGCTCCGGGCCGTCCTTGGTCGCGCGCTCCTTCTCGTAGAGTTCGTTGACGCGCTCGTTCTTCCACTCGGTGTGGTAGGCGTTGGCGCGCTCCGGGTTGACGATCAGGAAGCCGGCCATCTGGTCCGGGTCGATCGTGTCGCTGGAGGCGTAGGAGACGGCCATCTCGTAGTCTCCTGCCTTGGTCGTCGACCAGTGCGTGCCGCCCTCGACGAGGCGGATCTCGGCGGTGACGCCAATCTGCGCGAGCGCGCTCTGCAACGCCTGGCCGACCTGGCGGTGCAGCGGCCGGCCGGAATGCACCAGTAGAGTGGTCTTGAAGCCGTCGCCATAGCCCGCTTCCTTGAGCAGGGCCTTGGCCTTGGCGATGTCATGGGCATAGGGCTTCAGCTCGGGATCGGCATAGGCCATCAGCGGCATCGGCGAATTCGCCACCTTGCCGGCGCCATAGAGCAGAGCCTTGACCAAGCCTTCCTTGTCGATGGCGTAGTTCAGCGCCTGGCGAACGCGGACATCGTCGAACGGCTTCTTCTTGGTGTTCAGCAGCACGAAATCGGTGCGCAGCACATTGGCGACGGCGGTCTTGATGGTGCCGGCGCGGCCGAGGCTCTGCATCTGGTTGAGCGGGATCTCGAGGGCGGCATCGATCTCGCCGGCCTGCAGCTTCAGCACGCGGCTGTTGCCTTCGGGCAGGACGAGAATCTCGGCGCCATCGAGGCTCGGCTTGCCAGCCTGCCAGTAATGCGCGTTCTTCTTCAGCGAGAGGCCCTGACCCTTGTTCCAGGCCGCCACGATGAAGGGGCCGGAGCCGATCGGCTTCTCGAAGAACTTGTCGGGCGCCACCTCGAACGCCTTCTGGGGCAGGATCGCCGAGGAGAACAAAGCGAGGTTGTTGAGCAGCGGCGTGAACACGGTCTTGAGCTTGAGCACGACGGTGCGCTCGTCGGGCGTCTCGATCGCATTGATCCCGGCGAAGAAGCGCTTCCAGCTCGACGCGTCGCTGCCGGCGCGCTTCAGCGAGAAGGCGACGTCGGCGGCGGTGACGGGCGTGCCGTCCGAGAACCTCGCGGCCCTGAGCTTGAAGCTATAGGTCAGGCCGTCATCGCTCACCGTCCAGCTCTCGGCGAGGCCGGGCTCCAGCTTGGTGGCATCCGTGCTCGGGCGCAGCAGGGTGTCGTAGATCAGCAGCTGCGCGTGGATCGACGGGTTGTCGCTGGTCGCGATCGGGTCGAGCGAGACGAGGTCCTGCGTCTGCGCCAGCTTGAGAACGCCCTGCGCAAAAGCGCTGGAGGGCGCGACAGTCAGCGCCGGACCGAGAATGGAGAGCGCAAGCGTGGCAGCCGACACCATGGAGCGGAATGTGGTCATGGATATCCCCTGATCTTGGCCGCTCTGCCTCGGCGGCGGCAGCTTGCAACCTTCCATGGGCATGCCTAGTCTCGCAAATGAAACATTCGGCAAGCATATCAACCAAATGGAATAGAGCGGATGAGGCTGGGCGCGCTGCAGGTGGTCGATGCCTTCGTCCGGCTTGGCGGCACGGGCGAAGCGGCACAGGGGCTGGGTGTCAGCCAGTCGGCCGTGATCAAGTCGTTGCGCCTGGCGGAAAAGGAGCTCGATCTCAGCCTCGTCGCGATCGTCCAGGGGCGGCTGACCCCGACACCCGAGGCGCTGGAATTGAACCGGCTGGCGCGGCCAGCCTTCGGCGCCTTGCGCCGGGCGCATCATGAAGCCGACATGATCCGCGTCGGCATGGCCGATCGCCTGCGGATCGCGACCGTGCCGGGCCTGGCGCACAGCATCCTGCCGCCCGCCATCGCCGGCGCGCGCCGCGACCTGAGCGATCGGGCCGCCGTCGAAGTGATGTTCGACCATGTCCGCGATCACCTCAGCGCCAACGAAGTCGATCTCGCGATCTCCTACGGCCCGATGGCGACCGAGGGATTGCGGGATATCGTGCTGCGCAGCAGTCCGCTCGTCTGCGTGCTCGACGAGACGCATCCGCTCGCCGCCCACGACAAGCTGTCGCGCGAGGTCCTCGAAGGCCAGCGCCTGATCAGCTACGGGCCCGACGGCATCAGCCTGGCCGACAGCTTTCAGGACGCACTGGGCCGGATCGGCCTGTCGGAGCAAATCGCGATCACCGTCCGCCATACGGACAGCGCCTGCCATCTGGCGCGCGAGGGCGTCGGCATCGCCGTCGTCGACGGCTTCGTCATCAGCAGTGGCCTGACGCAGGGGCTGGCAGTCCGTCCGCTCGACGAGAGCCCCCTCGTCACAGCCTTCGCGCATCACCGCGACGGCGCGCCGCTCGACCATGCTGCGCGCATCCTGCTGGAGCATCTCGTAGGAGCGGGTGCATGAAGGCATTGACGCCATCTCACGCGACGGTCCTGCGCGCCGTCGACCGATGCGGCACCACTGTCGAGGCGGCCCGGCAGCTTCATCTGACGCAATCGGCCGTCAGCAAGATCATCGCCCGCAGCGAGGCGGCCCTCGGCGTTCCGGTCTTCGATCGCAGCGATGGACGCCTCGTCCTGCGTCCCGAAGCCCAGGGCCTGATGTCGGCGCTGGGACAAGTCGAGGACGAATGGCACGCCTTGCGTGGAGCCGTCGGCGACGTACGGTCCGGACGCGCCTTGCCGCTGCGGATCGCATCGACGCCCAGCATCGGCCAGGGCCTCATCGCGCAGGCGATCCGGCGGCTGGTGACGGACTATCCCCAGGCCCGCATCGAGCTGATCATGGGTGATGCCCCGACGGAGCTGTCGAAGGGCGCTGCCGATCTCGGTGTGATGTTCTCGCCTCGCGTCACCGACGATATTGCCCTGACGCCCTTTGCGCAGGCCTCGATCATCGCCCTTGTGCGGGAGGACGATCCGCTGGCCCGTCACGGCCGGGTCAGCTTACCTGAGCTCCACGGCCGGCGGCTGATCTGCTTTGATCGCGAGAAATCACCGCTGGGGTGGCTGATCGCGCGCGCCCATGAACAGGCTGGCCTCGACTATGCGCCCTTCATGACCGTGCCCTACAGCATTTCCGCCGCCCATCTGCTGGCGCGCCAGGGCGATGTCATCCTGATCGACAGCCTGCTGACCCAGGCCCAGCGCTTCGAGGGATTGGTCAGGCTGGATGTGACGCCGGAATTGCCGATCACCATTTGCCTGATGACGGTGCGGAGCCGGCCTTTGACCCGACTGGCGGCGCGCTTCGTCGAGATACTCGTAGGAGATCGGAAGCCCAGCTAACCGACTTGTTCGTTACCTGGGTCGCCGCATCGAACTTGACCGGGACTCCGTTGCGCCAGAAGCGGACTCTGGCCTTCCGCCCCGAAGCGGACATCCAGGAAAGAGGCCCGCGGCCCGGCTTCGCTCTCGGGCTATCCGACGACGACCGCCCCGTTAGCAGGTGTTCGCAAGAAGCGAGCTGACATGTGAGCCCGCTTTCCTAATAAGTGGGGGGCGTGATCGCGCTCACGATTTCGCTCGGCTCCTTCGAGGCGTTGCGGAACCGATGCGGCTCCCGGCTGTCGAAATAATAACCATCTCCGGGCTCCAGGATCGATGTCCGGCCGGCAACGGTCACCTCGACAGCGCCGCGGATGACGAGTCCACCTTCCTGGGCCGAATGGGAGAAGGCCTCGCCTGTATCAGCCCCCGGAGCATAGGTTTCGTGCAGCATCAGCATTGATCGGTTGGGAAAGCCCGATCCGATGACGCGATAGGATATGGCGTCAACCCGGCCGATCTCCGTCATGTCTGCTGCGCGGCAGAACGGATTCGGCGGCGAGACAGTCTGAAAATCCAGAAAAAAGCCCGACAGGGTCGTACCGAGCGCATCGAGGACGGCATGCAGCGTATCGAGTGACGGGCTGATCAGATCGCGCTCGATCAGCGAAATCGAGGAATGCGAGATCCCGGACCGAAGTGCGACCGCGCGCACGCTCAATTTGCGACGCGAGCGCAATTCGCGAAGCCTGTCGCCGATTTTCATGGTCGCCCTTCGCCTCTGAGTGCCCCTTTGCCAGCCCACACATCTAGCGCGAGTGGTGAATATCCTCAACATGAGCACCGCACCGCCTTGCATGCTGCGCCGGAAGCGCCGTCAATGTCAGCGCTTCCCCAAGACCCAGGCGGACCCTTCATGACGAAACTCGACCCACAGCTTGCAAGCCGGCTGACATACATCAAGCAGCCCGGCCGCAGCGCATGGAGCGACAATGCCCCGGTCGAGGCGACGGTGAAGCAGATCCTCGACGCGGTACGGCAATCAGGCGACGCGGCGCTGCGCGACTATTCCCGCCAGTTCGACAAGGTCGATATCGAGACGTTCGAGGTCAGCGCCAAGGAGTGCGAAGAGGCCGTCGCAGCGCTCGATCCACAGACCCGGGCCGACACCGAATTTGCGATCGAACGCGTCAGATCCTTCGCCCAGGCGCAGCGCGACACGATCCTGCCGCTCGATGTCGAGCCGCTGCCCGGCCTGCATCTCGGGCATCGCATCATCCCGATCGCCCGTGTCGGCGCCTATGTGCCGGGCGGACGCTACCCGCTGCTTTCGGCTCCGATCATGACGATCGTTCCGGCGAAAGTCGCCGGCTGCGACGAGGTCATCGCCTGCCTGCCGCCGGGCGCGCACCAGGCGATGATCGCAGGCTGCCATCTTTCCGGCGCCGACCGCATCTTCCGCGTCGGTGGCGCTCAGGCGATCGCCGCCATGGCCTACGGCACCGAGAGCATTCCGGCCGTCGACAAGATCGTCGGGCCCGGCAACGCCTATGTGAACGAGGCCAAGCGCCAGGTGTTCGGGCTCGTCGGCATCGACCAGCTCGCCGGCCCCAGCGAAATCTTCGTCGTCGCCGACGAAACCGGCGACGCCGTCACCATCGCGGTCGACCTCCTCGCCCAGGCCGAGCATGACGTGCGCACCCGCGTTGGCCTGATCACCACCGACCGCGCGCTCGCCGAGGCGACGCTGGCCGAGGTCGAGCGCCAACTCGGCAATCTCTCGACCGCGGGCGTGGCAGCCGAGGCCTGGCGCGACTATGGCGAAATCGTCATCTGCGAAGACGAGGCCGCGATGCTGACCTATTCCGACCACATCGCTGCCGAGCATCTCGAGGTCCACACAAGCGACGCCCAGGCCACTGCCAGGAAACTGCGCAATTATGGCTCGATCTTCATCGGCGTCGCCGCCAGCGTGGTCTATTCCGACAAATGCTGCGGCACCAACCATACGCTGCCGACGATGGCGGCCGGACGCTATACCGGAGGTCTCTGGGTCGGCTCTTATCTCAAGACCTGCACTCATCAATGGCTGGACGAGCGCGGCGTCGCGGCGGTCGCGCCGCCTGCCATGCGCCAGAGCGCCAGCGAGGGGCTGGAGGGCCATCGTCGCGCCGCCGCTCTGCGGCTGGCTCCCGCGCAATTGCTGCAGGAGATCGGTGCCTGAATTCGACGGACAGGTCTGCGGAAGCTCTGGCGCGAAAATGCGATCGGGGGTCCAATGATCGGCAAGGACTGGTTCGGCGTTCGCGAGGGGCGAATTTCGAGGCGGCAACACAAGGGAGACCAACATGGCCAGTTTCAAACAGGTGATAGGCTCCGCCGGTCTTGCGGCGGGGTTGGTGCTGTCTGCTTTCGGGGCCGCCTCCGCGCGTGACCTCACCGTCGTGTCCTGGGGCGGCAACTACCAGGACGCCCAGCGGAAAATCTATTTCAAGCCCTTCGCCGACAAGACCGGCAAACCGGTGCTCGACGAATCCTGGGATGGCGGCGTCGGCGTCGTGCAGGCCAAGGTCAAGGCTGGCGTGCCGAACTGGGATGCCGTGCAGGTCGAGGCCGACGAGCTCGCCATCGGCTGCGCCGACGGCATCTACGAGAAGATCGACTGGGCCAAGCTCGGCGGCAAGGACAAGTTCCTCGACAGCGCGGTCAGTGATTGCGGCGTCGGCGCCATCGTCTGGTCGACGATGCTGTCCTATGATTCCGACAAGCTGAAGACCGCGCCGACCTCCTGGGCCGATTTCTGGGACACCAAGAAATTCCCGGGCAAGCGCGCGCTGCGGCGCGGCCCCAAATACGCCCTCGAATTCGCTCTGATGGCCGATGGCGTCGCTGCCAAGGACGTCTACGCGACCCTGCGGGCCGCCGGCGGTGTCGATCGCGCCTTCAAGAAGCTCGACGAGATCAAGAGCGACATGATCTGGTGGGAATCCGGCGCCCAGCCGCTTCAGCTCCTGAAGTCCGGCCAGGTCGTGATGACCTCGGCCTATAACGGCCGCATCAGCGGCATCAACAAGACCGAGGGCACCAAGTTCAAGACCGTCTGGCCCGGCAGCATCTACGCCGTCGACAGCTGGGTCATCCTGAAGGGTAGCCCGAACAAGGATGCGGCGATGGATTTCATCGCCTTCGCGAGCCTGCCCGAAAACCAGTCGAAGCTGCCGCAGGACATCGCCTATGGCCTGCCCAACAAGGCCGCAGCTGCGGCCGTGCCGGCCGATCTTGCGGCCGATCTGCCGACCTCGCCTGCCAACCTCTCGGGCGCGATCTCGATCGATATCGATTTCTGGAACGACAACATCGAGGACCTGACCAAGCGCTTCAACGCCTGGCTCGGCAAGTAGTCCAGGCCTCAAGGCTTGGCGCAACCGAGACGTATGGTCACAATGGCTGGCGCACCGCGCCAGCCATTCAGGTGAAGGACTTCCATTTGCCCGGTTCGGCAGCGTTCATCCAGTTCGAAAACGTCAGCAAGGCGTTTGGAACGGCCAAAGTCGTCGATGCGCTCGACCTTCATGTCAGGCAAGGCGAGTTCGTCAGCCTGCTCGGCCCGTCCGGCTCGGGCAAGACCACGCTGCTGATGATGCTGGCCGGGTTCGAGGCGCCAACGGGCGGCGCGATCCATGTCGATGGCAAGCGCGTCGAACGGCTGCCGCCCTACAAGCGCGACATGGGCGTGGTGTTCCAGAATTACGCGCTCTTCCCGCATATGACTGTGGCGGAGAACATCGCTTTCCCGCTGAAGATGCGCGGTGTCGGCAAGGCGGAGCGCGAGGCGCGGGTGACACGCGCGCTCGATCTCGTCCAGCTCGGCCATCTCCAGGATCGCAAGCCCGCGCAGCTCTCAGGCGGCCAGCAGCAGCGCATCGCTCTCTCGCGCTCGATCGTCTATGAACCGAAAGTCGTGCTGATGGACGAGCCGCTCAGCGCGCTCGACAAGCAGTTGCGCGAACATATGCAGCTCGAAATCCGCGAGCTGCACCGCAAGCTCGGCCTGACCGTTATCTTCGTGACCCATGACCAGGGCGAGGCGCTCACCATGTCCGATCGCGTCGCGGTGCTGAACCGCGGCAAGATCGAGCAGCTCGATACGCCGTCCGGCCTTTATGATCGCCCACGCACGCGCTTCGTCGCCGAATTCATCGGGGAGACCAACCTGCTCGCAGGCACCGTCTCAGCCCGGACGGACAACGTTGCTACGGTCGCCCTCGCCAATGGCGGCTCGGTCTCCTGCGCTGCGCCCGATGGGTTCACTCCCGGCAGCCCGGCCCTCGTCTCGATCAGGCCGGAAATGTTGCATCTCGGCAACGACCCGGCAGCCCTGAACGCGCTGCCGGTCACGGTCGAGGATGACGTCTACCACGGCGACCATGTCCGCGTGCATCTCTCCTGCCAGGGCCAGCGCCTCGTCGCCAAGGCTGGGCGCCGCGATGTCGTGCTGCCCGTCGGCTCGCAGGCTTTCGCCAGCTTCAACCGCGACGATTGCACGCTGGTGGCGCCATGACCATTGCGCGCCTGAAGGCGTCGCTCCTTGTCCTGCCGCTAATCGTCTTCCTCGGCCTGTTCTTCGTCTGGCCGCTCTGGATGATGATCGCGACGTCTGTGCAGGGCGGCACGGTGCGCCTGGCCTTCCCGGCAACGGCCGTGGCGATCGCGCAGTGGAACGGCGACGGCCTTCCCTCTCCGGAAGTTCAGGCGGCGCTGATCCAGGATTTGCGCGCCGAGGTCGTGCAGGAGGTCTTCGGCGACGCGGTGCGCAGCCTGAACAGCCAGCAGGCGGGCTTCCGCACCTTGCTGCCGCGCACCGTTACGGCATTGCGCAATGCCGGTGTCGACGCCGCCCCGAAGCTGGAGAGCATCGATCCGCGCTGGAGCCAGCCGCCCTTCTGGCTCGCGCTGAAGCGGGGCATGCCGCCCTATACCGATGCCAATCTGCTCGCGGCCGTCGATCTCAAGCGCGGCGATGACGGCACGATCGCGCATGTCGCGCCGGATATGGCGGTCAACCGCGCGATCATGCTGCGGACCTTCATCATTGCAGCGCAGGTGACGCTGGCCTGCGCCGCGATCGGGCTGCCCTTCGCCATGCTGGCGGCGAGTCTCACCGGCTGGAAGCGAAACCTATTGCTGCTGGCGGTGCTGCTGCCGCTCTGGACCTCGTTGCTGGTCCGCACCGCCGCCTGGATGATCCTCCTGCAGGACCAGGGGCTGATCAACCAGATCCTGAAGGCGCTCGGCCTGATCGATGCCTCGCTGCCCCTGATCTACAACCGCACCGGCGTGCTGATCGCCATGACGCATGTGCTGCTGCCGTTCATGGTGCTGCCGATCTATGCCAGCCTGATCGCAATTCCGCGCAACCTGATGCCGGCGGCCGCCGCGCTCGGGGCGCGCCCCTTGCAGGCCTTCCGCCATGTCCTGCTGCCGCTGGCGATGCCGGGCCTGCTCTCCGGCTCGCTGCTCGTCTTCATGGTAGCGCTCGGCTACTACATCACGCCGGCGCTGACCGGCGGCGCCGGCGACCAGATGATCTCCTCCGTCATCGCCTTCTATGCGACCGGCACGGCCAATTGGGGCATGGCCGGCGCGCTCGGCCTGTTCCTGCTGGTGCCGACGACCGTGCTCTACATCGTTTATGGCCGGCTCTCGCGCACGCCTCTGGTGCAGGCATGAGCGCCGCCTCACCGAACCTCGCCACCACGCCCGGCGCGCTCGCCTTCGGTGCGGTGCGGCTGGCCTTTGCGGCGCTGGTGGTGGCCTTCCTGCTGCTGCCTCTGGTCGCGATCCTGCCGCTCGCCTTCACCGACAGCGTCTTCCTGACCTATCCGATCAGCGGTCCCTCACTGCGCTGGTTCGATACGCTGGCAACCAGCGATGCCTGGAAGCGCTCGATCGTCAACTCGCTGATCATCGGTTCCGGCGCCACTGTGCTGGCCACGGTCATTGGAACGCTCGCGGCGCTCGGCCTGCGGCGCGAGCTCGTGCCGTTCTCCGGCGTGCTGCGTTCGATCTTCCTGCTGCCGATGGTGGTGCCCGCCGTCGTGCTCGGCGTCGGCATGCAGATCCTCTATGCCCGCATGGGTCTGGCGAGCAGCTATCTTGGCGTGATCGTCGCCCACGCGGTGCTCTGCGTGCCCTTCGTGCTGGTCAACGTTTCAGGCTCGCTTGCGAGCATCGATCCGGCGCTGGAGAAGGCGGCCTCGAGCCTGGGTGCGCCGCCAACCGCGGTCTTTCGCAATGTGACCCTGCCGCTCGCCATGCCAGGTATCCTCACCGGCGCGGTCTTCGCCTTTGCGACCTCGCTCGACGAGGTCGTGATCACGCTTTTCGTCGCCGGTCCCAACCAGACGACCATGGCGCGCCAGATGTTCGCCTCGCTGCGCGAGAACATCAGCCCCGCCATCGCGGCCGCCGCGTTTGTCATCATCGTCCTGACCTTCGCGCTGCTCCTTGTCGTGAAGGGCGCTTCGCTGTTCCAACCACAACGCAACAAGCAACGACCTCAGCAAAAATAGATTGTCGAAGAGCCGTCGCGGCCGGGTGCAAATGCGTCGATACGGTTGAAAAAGTCGGCTTGGAGCGTGATGCCGGCTTGTTCCAGATTTGGTCGATTGAGCGCCCTCTCACGCGGTCCTGAACTGCGGTCCGTTTGCGAGTTTCCTGAGGTTCTGAGCTGCCGCGGCGAGGTGGAACTCGTCTCTGGCGCGGTTCGGTCCGCGTAGTCGCAACCGGTCGAGCCGCAGGATGCGCTTGAGATGGGCGGAGAGCATCTCGACCTTCTTCCGTTCGCACCGCGAGGTGACATAGGCGTCGGTCTGCGCGATGTCCCTGGCCATATCGCGGGCGCCCTCGTGGATCGAGCGCAGGATCTTGCGCGCCGGCGTGTTGGGCGAGCACTGCGACTTCAGCGAGCAGGCCTCGCAGTCGAACTTGCTGGCGCGGTAGCGCATGAAGCCTTCGGGGTCGACGCCGTCGCGGCCAACGCCGAGACGCCTGCGATATTGGTGAGGCTCCTTGCCGCCTGGGCAGGTGTAGAGATCGCGGCCGTGGTCATAGGGGAAGTCGGAGCGGCTGAAGGTGCCGTACGCCAGGTTCAGATGGACCTCCTCGCACAGGCGACGCTCGGAGCGGATGCCGAAGCAGTAGCCGATGAGCAGCATCCGGATCATCAGCTCGGGATCGACGGAGGGCCGGCCAATCTCGTTGTAGAAGGACCGCAGACGCGCGCGGATCCCAGAGAGATCGACGAAGCGGTCGATGGCTCGCACCCAATGATCGGCCGGGACGTGGCGCTCAAGGCTGAACTCGTAGAACAGCGCCTCCTGCGCCACCTGCCGTTCGCCCATCATCGCGCCGTCCTCTGCTCGACGACGACTGAATCAGGACTTCATACCCACGGCAACGCCGACTTCTTCAACGGCATCGGCGCAGCACTGTCCTGACGTCGCCGAGGCGCAAGCTGCGTGTTTCCGCTTGTGCGATCAGCCGTGTCGATAGACCAAGACGACGGCTCACTAGCAGACCGAGCAGTGTTGCGCCGGTCATGATCCCTAGTCCGCCGATCTGTGCGAGCACCAGAATGATGGCCTGGCCGAACGGGCTGCAATAGGTTGCGGTATCGGTCGCGGCCAGGCCCGTCACGCAAACGGCGGAGGTCGCTGTGAACCGCGCAATGACGAACGGAGCATGGCCGGGATCCGAACGGGAAACCGGTAGCATCAACACTGCCGTTCCGAGCCCGATCACGGCCAGGAAGGCGAGCGGAATGATCCGGCCAGGGTGGGTGAGTTTCGTCCTGCCCACAGTGGTCTTGGCTCGCCTGCCCTTCAGTAAGGCCGTCTGCTCTCATAGCTTGTCGGCGAAATCGTCGAAACGTAGCCGGCTCGTAAATCTTTGGCTGCTGTTGTGCTTTCCTGCCAAGCAAGCGTGCGGGGCTTCATCGCGCTCCACTTCCGATGAGATCGCGCCAGGTCGTGATGAATTTCTTACGCTTGACCGGGTCGAGATAGACCAGCAGCGACGGATTCAGCACGATCGGATGCGCGGCCGAGACCGAAGCCGCGCCGAAGCGCTCGAGATTGGAGACGCGCTTTTGGACCTCCGGCGACAGCAGGTAGTTCAGGAAAGCCCCGCTTAGATCGGGAAGTTTGGCAGCGCTCGGGATCAGGGCGACGCGTGAGAGCACGAGCGTGTAGTCTTCGGGCAGGACGATTTCGATCGGCGCGCCGCGCAGCTTGCGGGCGAGGGCATAGGAGCCGAGCAGGTTGTAGCCCACCAGGACCGTCTGCTTCTCGATCTCATCCAATATCTCGCCAGTGCAGCAATAGAGCCGGACATGCGCGCGGCCGAGCAACTGCATCAATGGCGTGTAGTTCGTCGAGTAGGCGGCGTCGTGACTGGCGAAGAGGTAGCCGAGGCCGCTGAGATCGAGATCATAGGTCGCGACGCGCCCGTCGAGCGCGGCAGGGCGCTTCACCAGCAACTGGATGAGATCCGGCCGCGATCTCGGCAGCGGGCCGAGCTGTGCCAGGCTCTGGTGCAGGACGATCACCGCCGGTTCGACCGAGATGCCGAAGGCCTGGTTCCGCCAGGATGCTCCGGGCGGCAGCGTGATGTCCTTCGTCAGCTTGTGATCGCGCGCGAAGCCGTCATTGACCAGCTTGATCTGCAGATCGGCGGCGGAGCTGATCGCCAGATCGGGCGCGGGGGGCACGCCGGCTCGAATCTGTTCGTAGAGGACGGTCGATTGCAGGTCGTGATAGAGGATCGCGACATTCGGCTTCTGGGCGAGGAAGCTCTCGATCGCCGGACGCAGTTCGTCGAGGTCGGTCGCTCCCCAGATCACCAGCTCCGCGGCAGCGTTTGGCGGGCCGAAGCGGGTGACCTTCTCCGCAGCCGATGCGGCGCCTGCCATGATCACGACGAGGCCCATCCACAGGAACCGCTGCCATCTCATCGCGCATGCTCCTCGGCAAGCGGGTTCAGAGGGAACGTCATCTTCACGACCAGGCCGCCTCCCTTCCGATCCTCGAAGGTCAGTGTCGCATGATGGTGGCGGATGACGTTAGCAACGATCGAAAGCCCGAGCCCACTTCCCGGCGTGTCGCCGGAGCTGGAGCCGCGCACGAAGCGCTCGGTGATGCTCGGGCGCTCGTCGGCGGCGATGCCGGGGCCGCGATCCTCGACCGAGAGCACCGCCTGGCCGGTTTCGGACACCAGCCGGACCGTGATCGGCTCTGCCCGGCCGGCATATTTCAGCGCATTGTCGAGCAGGTTGCGGAACGCCTCGGTGAGCATCTGCCCGTCGCTCAGGATGTAGGGCGGTGCCTCCAGCGTCTCGATGCGCAGATTGACCTTCATGCTCGTGCGGTCGCTGAACTCGTCGATCGCCAGTTCGACGAGTTCCAGCAGATCGGTCGGCGCGAGCGGCGAGACCTCGACGCGATGGGCGACCATGGTGTCGGCAAGGAGCTGGTCTGCGAGGCGGCTGACGACGACGGCATTGCGGTGGATCGAGCGCAACTGGTCGCGGATGGAGCCGCGATCCGTTTCGTCGACCGCCATTTCGACCTGTGCCCGCAAGTTGGAAAGCGGGGTGCGAATCTGGTGTGCCGACTCGGCTATGAAATTCTGCATCCGTGCCAGCAGCGCCATCAGCCGGTCGATCAGGCTGTTGAGGGCGGTGACAAGGTGGTGAATCTCGTGCGGCACCGGCACGTCGAGTCGTTGGAGATTGACGGCTTCATTGGCCGCGATGGCGCGTTCGATGGCATCGAGTGGCCGCAGCGCGCTGCGCACCGCCAGCCAGATCAGGGCCATGGCAAGCAGCATGATGCCGGCGGCCGGGCCGAAGGAGAACCGCAGCAGCTCTGCGCGGAACTGCTCCTGCTCCTCGTTGGTCTCGGCGACGACGACCGTGACCCAGCCCGATTGCCGCCCGCCCGAGATGAAGCGCCCGAGCGTGCAGATCCGCACGGGAACGCCGAGAAACATGCCGTCCGCGAATTCCGCGGTGGGCGAGGCCGCGGGCGGCGCCTTTGCCGAAAGCTCCGGATAGCCGGTGATCAGTGAGCCGTCCGGTGCGGTGACGCGATAGAAGATCCGGTTGGCGGTCCGGCTGGCGATGATGGCGAGCGACGAATGGGTCAGGTCGACGGTGGGGACGCCGTCGTCGTATTGAATGCTGTCCGCGATCGACAGCGCCGATGCTGCGAGCAGATGGTCGAAGGATCGCTCCGAGGCTCGCTGTGCGTGGAAATGGAGGTAATAGAACAGCCCCAGCCCGAGCACGAGGAAAGCCGGCATCAGCCGGCCGAACAGCCGTGCGCGGATGGAGTAGGTCTCACGTCCGGTCATGGACTTCGGCGATGTAGCCTTCCCCCCATATCGTCTTGATTTCGACCGAGGTGCCTGCCAGCTTCTTCCTCAGCCTCGAAACATAGAGCTCGACCGCATTGGGTGCAGCCGGCTCGTCGAAGGAAAAGAGGCGGTCGAGGATGGTATCCTTGGCGAGGACGCGGTTGAGGTTTCCCAGGAACAGCTCGAGCAGGCGGAATTCCCGCTGGCCGATCTGGACATGGCGGCCGCTGATCTCGACCCTTCGCCGCGACAGGTCGAAGACGAGGTTGCCGATCGTTATGGCGCTGCTGGAGAGCCCCTGGGGCCGCCGCAGCAGGGCGCGGATGCGCGCTTCGATCTCGCTGAGGTCGAAGGGTTTGACGACATAGTCGTCGGCGCCGATGTCGAGCACCCGGATCTTCTCGTCGAGGCCGCCGCGGGCCGTCATGACGAGGACCGGCACGGTCGAGTTTCGCGCCCTCAGCCGCCCCAGAAAGGTCTCGCCATCGACCTTGGGCAGCATCAGGTCGAGCAGGACGAGATCATAGGCGGCTTGCTGGACGAACTGATCGGCCTCTTCCCCGTCTTTGGCCCAGTCGACCGCGTATCCCGAGCGGCGCAGGCGCGCGACCACGGCGGTGGCCTGATCCGCACTGTCTTCGACGAATAGAATCCGCATCCTGCCCTACATCCCCCCATCGCCGGCAGTCTGGAGAACCGTTCTGCCTAGGCTCAGCCAAATCGTTCAGCGGCTGAGGGGGTGACAGGTTCTTGACAGCTTCGCATCTCATTATCGTTCTAACATACGACCGAAGGCGACCCGAGCCAAGGTCGAATAAAGAAATTGGGAGGAAGTCGGCTTGGCCGCACGCCTGATGCGGCGTCGTTTCTACGCGCTTTTATATGAGCGATGACTCTATTATACATGAGTGCATTGCTTTGAAGCTTCCGCACGATAGATCCGTAAGATCTTTCGTGCAGGTGGTGCGGCGTTTCGATGTTGGTGCGGTTGCCTTTGCTTCGGCAGGGCAGGAGCCGATCAAGCCATCCTACCCCAAGTCCAAACAGGTGCCGGCGGAGCTCGCCGGCGCGTGACCCGATGCGGCGTTGTAGAGATGGGGACCTGGAACATGTCGGCAGCCCTCGACAGCTTTAGCTGCAAGCGCACCCTGATGGTCGGGGATGTGGAATATGCTTATTTCGATCTGACCGAAGCGGAAAAGAACGGGCTCGCCGGCATTTCGAAGCTGCCCTTCTCGATGAAGGTGCTGCTCGAGAACCTGCTGCGCAACGAGGACGGCCGCTCCGTCACCAAGGGCGACATCGAGGCTTTCGTCGGCTGGCTGAACGACAAGGGCAAGGCTGGCGTCGAGATCGCCTACCGTCCGGCGCGCGTGCTGATGCAGGACTTCACCGGCGTGCCGGCGGTGGTCGACCTTGCTGCAATGCGTGACGGCGTCGTCGCGCTCGGCGGCGACCCGCAGAAGATCAACCCGCTGGTTCCGGTCGATCTCGTCATCGACCACTCGGTCATCGTCGACGAATTCGGCTCGCCCAAGGCCCTGCGGCACAACGTCGATCTCGAATATGCGCGCAACGAGGAGCGCTACAAGTTCCTCAAATGGGGCCAGCAGGCCTTCCGCAATTTCCGGGTGGTACCGCCCGGCACGGGCATCTGCCATCAGGTCAACCTCGAATATCTCGGTCAGGTCGTCTGGACCAGCGAGGACGGCGGCGAGACGATCGCCTATCCCGATACCTGCGTCGGCACCGACTCGCATACGACGATGATCAACGGCCTGGGTGTGCTCGGCTGGGGCGTCGGTGGCATCGAGGCCGAGGCCGCGATGCTGGGCCAGCCGGTTTCCATGCTGCTGCCCGAGGTGATCGGCTTCAAGCTCACCGGCAAGCTCAAGGAAGGCATCACCGCGACCGACCTGGTGCTGATGGTCACGCAGATGCTGCGCAAGAAAGGCGTTGTCGGCAAGTTCGTCGAGTTCTTCGGCCCCGGCCTGTCCAACATGACGCTGGCCGACCGGGCGACCATCGCCAATATGGGCCCGGAATACGGCGCGACCTGCGGTTTCTTCCCGGTCGACGGTGAGACGCTGCGCTACCTCAATATGTCCAACCGCGCGGAAGAGCGCATCGCGCTGGTCGAGGCCTACAGCAAGGCGCAGGGCATGTGGCGCCATGACGGCTCGGCCGACCCGGTCTTCACCGACACGCTCGAGCTCGATATGGGCGATGTCGTCCCGTCCATGGCTGGGCCGAAGCGCCCCGAGGGCCGCGTCGCCCTGCAGGACATCCCCGCCGGCTTCACCGCCGCGATGGAGGCCGACTACAAGAAGGCCGCCGAGATGCACAAGCGCTACGCGGTCGAAGGCACCGGCCATGACCTCGGCCATGGCGACGTGGTGATCGCGGCGATCACCTCCTGCACCAACACCTCGAACCCCTCGGTGCTGATCGGCGCCGGCCTGCTCGCCCGCAACGCCAATCGGCGCGGGCTGAAGCAGAAGCCCTGGGTCAAGACCTCGCTGGCGCCGGGCTCGCAGGTCGTGGCCGAGTATCTCGCCAGGTCGGGCCTGCAGCAGGAACTCGACCAGATCGGCTTCAATCTGGTCGGCTTCGGCTGCACCACCTGCATCGGCAATTCCGGCCCGTTGCCGGCGCCAATCTCGAAGGCGATCAACGACAAGGGCCTGATCGCCGCCGCCGTGCTCTCGGGCAACCGCAACTTCGAGGGCCGCGTCTCGCCGGACGTGCAGGCGAACTACCTGGCCTCGCCGCCGCTGGTGGTGGCGCATGCACTCGCCGGCACGGTCACCAAGGACCTGACCAAGGAGCCGCTCGGCGAGGATCGTGAGGGCAAGCCGGTCTATCTCAAGGACATCTGGCCGACCTCAGCCGAGATCCAGGAGTTCATCGAGAAGAACGTTACGCGCGAGGTGTTCGCGCGCAAATATGCGGATGTCTTTAAGGGCGATGCCAACTGGCAGGCGGTCAAGGCGCCGAGCGGCCAGACCTATGCCTGGGACGACACGTCGACCTATGTCCAGAACCCGCCCTATTTCCGCGGCATGCAGAGGACCTTCGCCAAGACGGGCGACATCAAAGGCGCGCGCATCCTCGGCCTGTTCGGCGACAAGATCACCACCGACCACATCTCCCCGGCCGGCTCGATCAAGACCACCTCGCCGGCGGGCCAGTACCTGACCGAGCACGGCGTCGATGTCGCCGACTTCAACCAGTACGGCACGCGTCGCGGCAACCATGAGGTGATGATGCGCGGCACCTTCGCCAATATCCGCATCCGCAACCACATGCTCGGCCCGAACGGGCGCGAGGGCGGCTACACCATCCACTATCCCTCGAAGGAAGAACTGCCGATCTACGACGCGGCGATGAAGTATCAGCAGGAGAAGGTGCCGCTGGTGATCTTTGCCGGCGTCGAATACGGCAACGGCTCCTCACGCGACTGGGCGGCCAAGGGCACCAATCTGCTCGGCGTCAAGGCCGTGATCGCCCAGAGCTTCGAGCGCATCCACCGCTCCAACCTCGTCGGCATGGGCGTGGTGCCTTTCACTTTCGAGCCCGGGACCTCCTGGGCGAGCCTGGGATTGAAGGGCGACGAGACCGTCGAGATCGACGGCCTGGAGACGATCAAGCCGCGCCAGATGATGACGGCCAAGGTCACCTATGCCGACGGCACGGTGAAGAACGTCCCGCTGCTCTGCCGGATCGATACGCTGGACGAGCTCGATTACTTCAAGAACGGCGGCATCCTGCAGTACGTCCTGCGCGATATCGCGGCCTGAAGACGTCGCAATATTGAAAATTTCACTTTCGATTGGGAGGGAAAGCGTGACGACAACCATTCCCGCCACGCTCATTCCGGGCGATGGCATTGGCCCCGAGATCACCGAAGCCGTCGTGCAGATCCTGGAGGCCGCCAAGGCGCCCTTCGCCTGGGATCGCCAGTTCGGCGGCCTGGCCGGCATCGACAATGGCGGCGAGCCGATGCCGCAGGCTACGCTGGACAGCATCCGCCGCACCAAGCTGGCGCTGAAGGGCCCGCTGACCACCCCGGTCGGCGGCGGCTTCCGCTCCGTCAATGTCCGCCTGCGCGAGACCTTCGGCCTCTATGCCAATGTGCGTCCGGCCAAGACGCTGACCCCCGGCGGGCGCTACGAGGGCATCGACATCGTCCTCATCCGCGAGAATCTCGAAGGGCTCTACGTCGCCTTCGAGCACTTCATCGCGGTCGGAGACGACCCGGAGGCGGTCGCGATCTCGCAAGGCATCAACACAAAGGCGGAGTGCCGCCGGATCATTCGATACGCCTTCGAATACGCTCTCGCGAACGGGCGCAAGAAAGTCACCGTCGTGCACAAGGCGAATGTGCTGAAGGCGCTGACCGGTATCTTCCTGAACGCCGGCAAGGAGATCGCCAAGGAGTATGAAGGCCGCATCGCGATGGACGAGCGCATCGTCGATGCCTGCGCGATGCAACTCGTGATGAAGCCGGAGCAGTTCGACGTCATCGTCACCACCAACTTGTTCGGCGACATCCTCTCCGACCAGATCGCCGGTCTGGTCGGCGGGCTCGGCATGGCGCCCGGCGCCAATATCGGTCCCGATGCGGCGATCTTCGAGGCGGTGCACGGCTCGGCGCCCGACATCGCCGGCAAGGGCATCGCCAATCCGACCGCGCTGCTGCTGGCCGCCTGCCTGATGCTCGACCATGTCGGCGAGGGGGGAAAGGCGAATGCCATCCGCGCCGCTGTTGATGCGGTGCTCAATACCGAAAACATCAAGACGGGCGACCTCGGTGGCAAAGCGTCGACCAAGGACTTTACGGCAGCAATCATAAAGCGACTGGCATGAGCAAGACACAAGCGCACACGAGCTCTTCGGGGCAGGACGGGCCGCGGATGGTGAAGGGATCGGACCTTCTGGTCGCGGCTCTGGAGAACGAGGGTGTCGATCGCATCTTCGGCGTGCCGGGCGAGGAGAACCTCGACGTCGTCGAGTCGCTGCGGAACTCGAAGATCCAGCTGATCCTGACCCGTCACGAGCAGGCGGCCGCCTTCATGGCGGCCACCCACGGCCGGCTGACGGGCAGGCCGGGCGTCTGCATCGCGACGTTGGGCCCTGGCGCGCTCAACTTCTCGACGGGCGCGGCCTATGCCCATCTCGGCGCCATGCCGATGGTGATGATCACCGGCCAGAAGGCGATCATGAGCAGCCGCCAGGCGCGCTTCCAGATCGTCGACGTGATCGCCTCGATGAAGCCGCTGACCAAGGCGGCGCGCCAGATCGTCAGCGCCGCGAGCATCCCGACGATCGTGCGCGATGCCTTCCGCACGGCGATGGAGGAGCGGCCCGGGCCGGTGCTTCTGGAACTGCCCGAGGACATCGCCGGCGAGGCGGTGCCCGAAGTTCCGGTGATCCCGGTGCATCCGATCGAGATTCCGGTCGCGCATCGCACGGCGCTCGACCGCGCCGCCGAGATGATCCTGAAGGCGAAGCGGCCGCTGATCATGTTCGGCGCGGCCTCGAGCCGGCCGCGCGGCACCCACGGGATCGCCAGCTTCGTGCGGCGCACCGGCATCCCGTTCTTCAACACGCAGATGGGCAAGGGCACGGTGCCCGGCGGCTCCAACCTCTATATGGGCACCGCCGCGCTGTCCGAGCGCGACTATGTCCATGACGCGGTCGACAAGGCCGACCTGATCATCTCGATCGGTCACGACACGATCGAGAAGCCGCCCTTCATCATGGGGCCGAACGGCCCGCAGGTGATCCATGTCGGCTATCAGTCGGCCACGGTCGAGCAGGTCTTCTTCCCGCATGCCGAGGTGGTCGGCGATGTCGGGCCGAGCCTGGAGGCGCTGGCTGACCGGATCGAGGGCAAGCTGTCGAACGCCGGCGCGCTGCTGCCGCTGCGCGAGGGGATCCTCGGCAAGATCGCCGACCGCGCCGAGGAGGACCGCTGGCCGGTGACGCCGCAGCGCCTGGTCCACGACATCCGCAAGGTCATGCCGGAGAACGGCATCCTGGCGCTCGACAACGGCATGTACAAGATCTGGTTTGCTCGCAATTACCGGACTTATGTCGCCAACACCGTGCTGCTCGACAATGCGCTGGCGACGATGGGCGCGGGGCTCCCCTCGGCGATGATGGCGGCGATGCTGCATCCGGAGCGCCGCGTCATGGCGGTCTGCGGCGACGGCGGCTTCATGATGAACAGCCAGGAGCTGGAGACCGCGGTCCGCCTCAAGCTCAACCTCGTCGTGCTGGTGCTCGACGATGGCTCCTACGGCATGATCCGCTGGAAGCAGGCGGTCGACGCCTTCCCGGATTTCGGCCTGACCTTCGGCAATCCGGACTTCGTCGCCTATGCGGAGGCCTATGGCGCCAAGGGCACGTGCGTCCAGGCCATCAAGGATCTGGCGCCGGCGCTCGAGGCCGCCTTCAAGGGCGGCGGCGTCCACCTCGTCGTGGTGCCGATCGACTACTCGGAGAATATCCGCGTGCTCATCGACGAGTTGCGGGGCCACGCGCAGGCGAAGTCCGCCTGAACGGCCGGCGCTGAGCAATACCAACCGGTCCGGGCGGTCGACCGCCCGGCCGGGCAGGGAGGCGCGTCGGCGGAATGACCGGCGCGGGGGGCGACGATCGTTGCGGCGCGACGCCCAAGAGATGAGGACCAGGCATGATACCTTTCACCTTCCAGGCACCCGCCAACATCCTCTTCGAGGCCGGCGCGTCCCGTAAGATCGCGGAGCGCGTGCAGGTCTATGGCGCCCGCCATGTGATGCTCGTCACCGACAAGGGGGTGAGAAGCGCCGGGCTGACGGGCGACGCCGAGGCGGCGCTGGCGGCTGCCGGCATCGCGCTCACCGTCTTCGAGGACGTGGTCGCCGATCCGCCCTCGCATGTCATCGAGACGGCGGCCGAGCTCTGCCGCAAGCAGAAGGCTGACGTCGTCCTGTCGATCGGCGGCGGCAGCGCACTCGATACCGCCAAGCTCGTCGCCTATCTTGCCAGGACGCCGGACCGGCTCGACGACATCTATGGCGTCGGCCTCGCCAAGGGCGAGCGCCTGCCCCTGCTGCTGGTCCCGACTACGGCCGGCACGGGCTCAGAGGTCACGCCGATCTCGATCGTGACGACGCCGACGACGGAGAAGAAGGGCGTGGTCTCGCCGCGCCTGATCCCGGACTGGGCCATCCTCGATCCGGAGCTGACGCTCGGCCTGCCGGCCCATGTCACCGCCGCCACCGGCATCGACGCCATGGTGCATGCGATCGAGGCCTATACCAGCAAGATCAAGAAGAACCCGATGTCGGACCAGCTCGCGCTGAAGGCGCTGGATCTGCTCTCGCGCAACATCAGGACCGTCTGCACCAACGGCAGGGATCTCGAAGCCCGTTCGCAGATGCTGCTGGGCTCGATGCTGGCCGGCATGGCCTTCGCCAACGCCCCGGTCGCCGCGGTCCATGCGCTGGCCTATCCGATCGGCGCGATCTTCCATGTGCCGCACGGGCTGTCGAACGCGCTGGTCATGCCGCATGTGCTCGCCTTCAACCGTCCGGCGGCGGAGGCGCTCTATGCCGAGCTCGCCGATGTCGTGAAGCCGGGCCATCAGGCGCGCTCCGCCACTGAGGCGGCCGGTGTCTTCATCGACGAGATCGTCACGCTCTGCCGGGACTGCCAGGTGCCGGACACGCTCGCGGCCGTCGGCATCGCCGAGAAGGACCTGCCCAAGCTCGCCGAGGACGCGATGAAGCAGACGCGGCTGCTGGTGAACAATCCGCGCGAGCTCGACTACCAGCAGACCTTCGAGATCTACCGCAGCGCGCTCCTCGGGCGCGGCGCGGCGGCCTGACCGGACGGGGAGGGGCACGCGATGGCGGGCGAGCAGGACGATCAGCCGGAACTCTCCAAGATGTTCCTGCGCATGAGCGAGGTCTGGCGGGACTCGGCCGAGAAGGCCGGTGCCGCCGGCAAGCTCTGGTCGGACTCGATGATGCCGTTCCTGACGCAGCGGGCGACGGACAGCAGCCTGTTCGGCGCGGCGCAGGGCGGTGAGATCACCGAGGCCATCAAGCGCATGGCCGAAGGTCCCAAGCTTGCGGATATCTGGAATCTCGACCGCGAGGTCTACACGCTCATGGCGGCCTGGATGGACATCCAGCAACGCATGGCCGTCTATCGTGCCATCGTCTCCGTGCCATGGAACCGGGCCTTCGAGCGCTACAGCGTCGCGCTGAAGGAGAAGCAGGACCAAGGCGGCGAGCAGGAGACCGACTGGCGCAAGGCCTTCGGCGTCTGGAGCGGCATCGCCAATGAAGAGCTGATCAGGAACCAGCGTTCCGACGAGTTCCTTGGCGCCCAGCGCGAGCTGCTGCGCTCGGCGCTGGCGGTGCGCACCCAGCAGCAGAAGATCTCCGATTCCGTCGCCAAGCTCTTCGGCCTGCCGACGCAGCAGGATTTCGACGAGGTGACCCGGCAGCTCACCGAGATGCGCCGCGAGCTGCGCGCGCATCTGCGAGCCCAGCGCCGTGCGGGCAAGGCCGATGGACCGGCTCCGGACGCGGGCGGAAAGCCTCGCCCGGCCACGGTGAAGCGCACGAGCAGGGGGAAGGCATGACCGACAGCAACGCCGCCCTGAACGCCTTCTTCAAGGATTTCGCCCAGAATCTCGGCCGGATGCAGAAGGGTGCCGACGTGATCGCCGGCATCCGCGATGCCGATGTCGATGTCGGCTCGACGCCGAAGCAGCTCGTCATGCGGCGCGACAAGGTCGAGCTGTTCCGCTACGAGCCGCAGGTCGAGCAGACAATCGATACGCCAGTCCTGATCGTCTACGGGCTGATCGGCCGCTACACCATGGCCGACCTCCAGCCGGACCGCTCGCTGGTGCGCAGCCTGCTCGCCAAGGGGCTGGACCTCTGGCTGATCGACTGGGGCCAGCCCGGCCGCAACGAGCGCTGGCTGACCATCGACGACTATGTCGACGACTATATCGACGAGGCGGTCGAGCGCATCTGCCGCGAGACCGGTCATGACAAGATCACGCTGCTCGGCATCTGCGAGGGCGGGGTGTTCACGACCTGCTACGCCGCCTTGCACAAGGAGCGCGTCCGCAACCTCGTGCTGACGATCACGCCGGTCGACTTCCATGCCGACGTCGACGATCCGGCCGCCCATCACGGCTTCCTCAACGTCTGGACGCGCAGCCTCGCGCCCGAGGACATCGACAACATGGTCGATGCGCTCGGCGTCATCCCCGGCGAGTTCATGAGCTCGATCTTCTCGCTGATGACGCCGATGCGCTCGCTGACCAAGTACAACGTCGATCTCATCGACATCGTCGACGACAAGGACAAGATGATGAACTTCCTGCGCATGGAGAAATGGCTGGCCGACAGGCCGGACCATCCCGGCGCGGCGGGGCGGCAATGGCTGCGCGAGCTCTACCAGGAGAACCGGCTTTTCGAAGGCAAGTTCTTGCTCTCGGGCCGCGAGGTCGATCTCGGGGAGATCGACGTGCCGGTGCTCAACATCTTCGCGCTCGACGACCACATCATCCCGCCGACCTGCTCGAAGGCGCTGGCGGAGAAGGTCGGCAGCTCCGACTACACCGAGATCCCGCTGCCCGGCGGCCATGTCGGCCTGTTCGTCTCCAGCAAGTCGCAAGGCGCTCTGACCAAGAGCATCGCGGAGTGGCTGCAGGCCCGAGACGGCTGAGGGAGCGGCGATGCGCAACAAGATCGTCTCAGCGGCCGAGGCCGTCGCCATCATCCGCTCCGGCGACACGGTCGCGTCCTCCGGCTTCGTCGGCGTCGGTACGCCGGACGAGGTGATCAAGGCGCTGGAGAAGCGCTTCCTCGACTCAGGTGAGCCGCGCGACCTCAGCCTCGTCTTCGCCGCGGCGCCGGGCGACGGCGCCGAGAAGGGGCTGAACCGGCTCGCCCATGACGGCCTGGTCAAGCGCCTGGTCGGCGGCCATTTCGGCCTGGTGCCGAAGCTGGCGCGCAAGGCAGTCAGCGGCGAATACGAGGCCTACAACCTGCCGCTCGGCTGCGTCTCGCACCTGTTCCGGGAAATCGCCGGGCGCAAGGCGGGGCTGCTCTCCAAGGTTGGCCTGCAGACCTTCGTCGATCCGCGCAATGGCGGCGGCAAGCTCAACGCCAACACGACGGAGGACCTGGTCGAGCTGATGGAGCTCGGGGGCGAACCCTGGCTGTTCTACAAGGCCTTCCCGATCCATGTCGCGATCCTGCGCGGCACCACTGCCGACCCCTATGGCAACGTGACCATGGAGAAGGAGGCGCTGACCCTCGACAACCTCTCGCTGGCGATGGCCGCCAAGAACTGCAAGGGCTTCGTCATCGTTCAGGTCGAGCGCGTCGCCGCGGCGAACTCGCTCAATCCGCGCGCCGTCAGGATACCGGGCGCGCTGGTCGACTGCGTCGTGGTGGCCGAGCCCGAGCACCACGCCCAGACCTATGCGACGCACTACAACGGCGCCTTCTCCGGCGAGTTCCGCGCGCCCATGGAGCGCAACCGCCCCATGCCGCTCGACGAGCGCAAGGTCATCGCGCGCCGCTGCGCCTACGAGCTGCCGATGGGCGGCGTCGTCAATCTCGGCATCGGCATGCCGGAGGGCGTCGCCGCGGTCGCTGCTGAGGAAGGCATCATCAACCTGGTCACGCTGACGGCGGAGCCGGGGATCATCGGCGGCATTCCGCAGAGCGGCCTCGATTTCGGTGCGGCGGTGAACGCCGAGGCGATCATCGACCAGCACCAGATGTTCGATTTCTACGATGGCGGCGGGCTCGACCTTGCTTGCCTCGGCCTGGCCCAGGCGGACGCGCAGGGCAACGTCAATGTCAGCCTGTTCGGCGGCCGGCTCGCCGGCGCCGGCGGCTTCATCAACATCTCGCAGAATGCAAGGCGGCTGGTCTTCTGCGGCACCTTCGCCGCGGGCGGCCTCAAGACCGAGATCCGGGACGGAGAGCTCCACATCCTGCAGGACGGCAGGCAGTCGAAGTTCATCGACGAGGTCGAGCAGATCACCTTCTCCGGCGAACTGGCGCGCTCGATGCACCAGAGCGTGCTCTTCGTCACCGAGCGCTGCGTCTTCGCGCTGACGCCCGAGGGGCTTGAGCTCACCGAGGTGGCGCCCGGCGTCGACGTCGAGCGCGACATCCTCTCGAAGATGGGCTTCCGGCCGATCGTCCGTTCGCCGCGCCTGATGGCGGCTGCGATCTTCGACCCGCAGCCGATGAAGCTGGACGAGCTCTTCCTCAACCGGCCGCTGGCGCAGCGCATGGAGTTCAACGAGGAGCGCAACACCCTCTACCTGAACCTCGGCGGCTACCGGGTCCATACCAGCGCCGATGTCGAGGCGGTCAGGGATGCGCTGCACGCGCTTGCCAGCCGCATCGGCCGGCGCTTCTCGGCCGTGATCAACTACGATGCGATCGATATCGCGCCCTATATGAACGACGCCTGGTTCGCCATGGCGAGCGAGGTCGAGCGCGCCTGCTACGACCATGTCTCGCGCTACACCACCAGCGCCTTCCTGCGTCTCAAGCTCGGCACCGCCCTGGCGGACCGGGATGTCGCCCCGCACGTCTTCGAAAGCCGGCGCGAGGCCACCGACCATGTGCTCGGGCGCTTCGACGAGGCCGCGGCGGTTTCCAGCCGGTCCCTGCCAGTCCCCTGATCCAGCCTTTCCACCCCACCCATCGCCAACCGGGAGAACGCGATATGGCCAAATCACCTGAACTGAACATCAACGCCGTGACCGACCAGATCAAGGAGATGGTCGAGAAATTCAAGCTGCCGGGCGTCGATGCGCAAGCCCTGGTCGAGCAGCAGCGCAACAACATCAATGCGGCCGTCGAGACGATGAGGATCGCAGCCGACGGCACTCACAATGTCGCCAAGCGACAGCTCGAGCTCTTCCATGCCGCCTCGACGCAACTCCTCTCGATGTTCAGCGAAGCCAAGCTGAAGCCCGACGAGCGGGCGGAGCTGGCCAAGAAGGCCTTCGACGCCGCGCTCGCCGGCTCGCGCGAGGTCTACGACATCACCGCCAAGGCGAGCGAGGAGGCATTCTCCGTCGCCCGGCAGCGCGTCACGGAAGGGGTCGAGCAGTTCCGCAAGCATATCGAGCGCAAAGACGGCTAAATGTCCGAGGCGACCTTGAACAGGCCAGGATCGGCGCGGAGGCAAGCCTCCGCGCGCAAGGCGCCCGAGCCGGCTCGCAGCGGCTCGGTGCTCGGCCTGTCGACTACCGACTTCCACGAGATCGCCTATGTCGAGTGGGGGCCGGAGAAAGACGACGTGCCGGTGCTGTGCGTCCATGGCCTCACGCGCCAGGGCCGCGACTTCGACCATCTGGCCGCCGATCTCGCCAAGCGCGGGCGCGGGGTCGTCTGTCCGGACCTGCCGGGCCGCGGCCGCAGCCAGTCCCTGTCTGATCCGGGCGACTATGCGCTGCCGCAATACTGTGCCGACATGAACGCGTTGATCGCGCGGCTCGGCGTCAGCGAGGTCGACTGGGTCGGGACATCGCTCGGCGGCCTGATCGGCATCGTGCTGGCGGGCCTGCCGGGCTCCTGCATCCGCCGGCTGGTCGTCAACGATATCGGCCCCTATGTCTCGTCGGTCGGCCTGCTGCGCATCGGCGCCTATCTCGGCGACATGCCGCGCTCCTTCGTGACCTTCGCGCGGGCGGAGCGGTATTTCCGCGATATCCTCGCCCCTTATGGCGAGCTCAGCGACGAGCAGTGGCGGCACATCACCGCGCACAGCATCCGCTGGGACGAGACGCGGGCCGTCTTCACCATGCTATGCGACCGCGAGATCGCGCGCGCCTTCCGGAACCCCTGGCTCGTCAGCCTGAACCTCTGGAAATACTGGGAACGGATCAGCGCGCCGACGCTCGTCCTCCATGGCGCCAAATCCGATCTGCTGACGCACGAGCTCTGCGACGAGATGCTCGAGCGCAATGCCAACGCCACGCTGCATCGCTTCGAGGAGTGCGGCCACGTCCCGCCGCTCTTCGATCCGCACCAGATCAAGATCGTGACCGATTTTCTGACCGACAAGCGAGCGACCGGGCCCGATTAGGCGCGGCATCGAGACCACGAAACCCAGCCTTAGAGCTCCGGGAGACAGATTATGAGAGGGAACGCTGATCAGGAGACGACGGGGCTCTATCCTGTCTCTGCCGATTGGGCCGCGCGTGCCCATGTCGATGCGGGCGCCTACGAGATCATGTACGAGACCTCGGTGACGGCGCCGGAGGCATTCTGGCTCCATCACGGCCAGCGCATCGACTGGTTCAAGCCCTACACCAAGGTCAAGAACACCTCCTTCGCGCCCGGCGCGGTTTCAATCCGCTGGTTCGAGGATGGCACGACCAACGTCGCCTACAACTGCATCGACCGGCATCTCGAGACGCGCGGCGATCAGGTCGCGATCATCTGGGAGGGTGATGATCCCGCCGAGGATGCGCGGATCACCTATCGCGAGCTGCATGCCCGGGTGATGAAATGGGCGAACGTCCTGAAATCGCAAGGCGTCAAGAAGGGCGACCGGGTCACGATCTATCTGCCGATGATCCCGGAAGCGGCCTATGCGATGCTGGCCTGTGCCCGGATCGGCGCGGTGCATTCGGTAGTGTTTGGCGGCTTCTCGCCTGAGGCGCTCGCCAACCGCATCACCGATTCCGACTCGCAGGTGGTGGTGACGGTCGATGAAGGCCTGCGCGGCGGGCGCAAGGTGCCGCTCAAGACCAATGTCGACGCCGCCCTGGCGCTCCTGCCCGAAGAGGCGGTGAGAAGCGTGATCGTCGCCCGGCGGACGGGCGCGGCGGTTCCGATGCAGGCGGGACGGGATCACCGCTACGACGATCTCGCCGCCACCGTGCCGGACAGTTGCGAGCCGGAGGAGATGGGCGCGGAAGACCTGCTGTTCCTGCTCTATACCTCGGGCTCGACCGGCAAGCCGAAAGGCGTGGTGCATACGACCGCCGGCTATCTCGTCTACGCGTCGATGACGCATCAATACGTCTTCGACTACCATGACGGCGACATCTACTGGTGCACCGCCGACGTCGGCTGGGTCACCGGCCACAGCTACATCCTCTACGGCCCGCTCGCCAACGGCGCGACGACGCTGATGTTCGAGGGCATCCCGACCTATCCGACGATCTCCCGTTTCTGGGAGGTGATCGACAAGCACAAGGTCAACATCTTCTACACCGCCCCGACCGCGATCCGCTCGCTGATGGGCGCCGGCGAGGARCCGGTGAAGAAGACCAAGCGCAAGTCGCTGCGCCTGCTCGGCTCGGTCGGCGAGCCGATCAATCCGGAAGCCTGGGAGTGGTATCACCGYGTCGTCGGCGAGCGCCGCTGCCCGATCGTCGACACCTGGTGGCAGACCGAGACCGGCGGCATCCTGATCTCSCCGCTGCCGGGCGCGACCAAGCTSAAGCCCGGCTCGGCGACGCGGCCCTTCTTCGGGGTCAAGCCSGARCTGGTCGATGCCGAGGGCAAGGTGCTGGAGGGCGCCGCCGAGGGCAATCTCGTCATCGCCGAGAGCTGGCCCGGCCAGATGCGCACGGTCTATGGCGACCAYAAGCGCTTCGAGGAGACCTATTTCGCGACCTATCCGAACAAGTACTTCACCGGCGACGGCTGCCGGCGCGACGCCGACGGCTATTACTGGATCACCGGCCGCGTCGACGACGTGATCAACGTCTCCGGCCATCGGATGGGCACGGCCGAGGTCGAATCGGCGCTGGTGGCGCATCCSCAGGTCTCGGAGGCTGCGGTGGTCGGCTATCCGCACGACATCAAGGGGCAGGGCATCTACGCCTATGTCACGCTGATGGCGGGCGAGAAGCCCTCGGCGGACCTGAAGAAGGAACTGGTTTCCTACGTCCGCAACGAGATCGGCCCGATCGCCTCGCCGGACCTGATCCAGTTCGCGCCCGGCCTGCCCAAGACCCGCTCGGGCAAGATCATGCGCCGCATCCTGCGCAAGATCGCCGAGGACGAGTATGGCGCGCTCGGCGACACCTCCACCCTGGCCGATCCCGCTGTCGTCGAC